>NZ_AKIW01000173.1 GCF_000282635.1 Variovorax sp. CF313 | reverse complement strand
AGGCGAGCGCCATCGCGATGCCGATGCGCTGGCGCTGGCCGCCGGAGAACTGGTGCGGATAGGCATCGAGGCGCGAGGCCGCGTCGGGGATGCCCACGCGGTCGAGCAGGCTCAACGCCTCCTTGCGGGCCTGTTCCTTGGCCAGGCCGCGGTGCAGCCGCAGAGGCTCGCCCACCTGGCGCGCAATCGTGTGCACCGGGTTCAGCGCCGTCATCGGCTCCTGGAAGATCATGCCGATGCGGTTGCCGCGGATCTGGCACATCTGCTTCTCGGGCAGGCCGACGAGTTCCTGCCCGTCGAGCTTGATGCTGCCCGTGACCTTGGCGCTCGACGGCAGCAGGCCCATCAGTGACATCACGGTGATCGACTTGCCGCAGCCCGATTCGCCGACGATGCCCAGCGTTTCGCCGCGCTCCAGCGAGAACGAGATACCGCGCACGGCCTGCGCCGGCCCGCGCTGGGTCTGCAGGCCGATCTGGAGGTTGTTGACTTCGAGGAGGGGCATGGCGCTTACCGGGCTCTGGCCAGGCGCGGGTCGAGCAAGTCGCGCAACCCGTCGCCCAGGAGGTTCAGCCCGAGCACAGCGAAGGCGATCGCCATGCCGGGGAAGACGGCCAGCAGCGGCTGCTGGAACATGAGGGTCTGTGCTTCGCTGAGCATGCGGCCCCACGAGGGTTGCGGCGGCTGCGTGCCCAGGCCCAGGTAGGAGAGGGCGGCCTCTGCAAGGATCGCGATGGCGAAGCGGATCGTGATCTGCACGATCAGCACGGCCGAGATGTTCGGCAGCACGTGCTGCATCGTGATCGCGAAGCTGCCCTTGCCGCAGGCGCGCGCGGCGGCCACGTACTCGCGCGACCAGATGGCGTTGGCCGAGGCGCGCGTGATGCGCGCGAAGGTCGGGATGTTGTAGATGCCGATCGCGATGATCGCGTTGACGATGCCGGCGCCGAACACCGCCGTCATCATGATGGCCGAGAGGATCGCGGGGAAGGCCAGCGTGAAGTCCGACAGCCGCATCACCGCTTCTTCGACCCAGCCGCGCTTGGCGGCAGCCAGCAGGCCCAGCGCCGTACCGACCACGAGGCCGATGCCGACTGCGATCACGCCGACAAGGATCGATGCGCGCGCGCCGACCAGCAGAAGCGAAGCCACGTCGCGGCCGAACGCGTCGGTTCCGAGCCAATGCGATGCGGAGGGCGCCTGCATCTTGTTCGCCATGTCCATCGCATACGGCGACCACGGCGTCCACACGAAGGAGACCAGGGCGGCGACGAGCAGCAGCGCGGCCAGCACGCCGCCGATGACGAAGCTGCGGTGCTTCAGCGCGCGCTGCCAGAAGCCGGGGAGCTTGACGAGCGCCGCAGCGCTCGGAGCAGTGATGACGGAGCTCATATGTCGC
>NZ_AKIW01000172.1 GCF_000282635.1 Variovorax sp. CF313 | reverse complement strand
TGGTGCTCGATGCACTGCCGCTGAACGCCAACGGCAAGGTGGACCGCAAGGCGCTGCCTGCGCCCGAGTTCAGCAGCGACAGGGCGTACGAAGCGCCCGAAGGCGAAGTCGAACAGGCCCTCGCAGCCATCTGGGCCGAAGTCCTGCAGGTCGAGAAGGTCGGCCGCCATGACAACTACTTCGAGCTCGGCGGCGATTCCATCCTGAGCCTCAAGGTGACCGCGCGCGCGGCCAGGGCCGGCGTGCCGCTGAACCCGCGTCAGGTGTTCGAACACCAGAGCCTGTCTCGCATCGCGCGCGCCGTGCAGGGCGGCCAGCCTTCGGAAACGCAAGCGATCCCCGTGCTGACGGCGGCGCAGCGTGCCGGCACGCTGGCGCTGTCCCATGCGCAGATGCGCCAATGGTTCCTGTGGCAGTTCGACCCGCAGAGCACGGCGTACCACATCAGCGGCGCGCTGAAGCTGGCGGGCCCGCTCGACGTGAGCGCCGTGCGCGCGAGCTTCGACGCGCTGGTGCAGCGCCACGAGTCGCTGCGCACCGTGTTCCGCACCGACGCGCAAGGCCTGGCCGAGCAGGTGATCCGAGAAGCCGCTCCGCTCGACATCGCGGTGGTCGATCTCTCGGCGCTGCGCAACGAGCGAGAGCGCGAAGCGCGCAGCAACGAAGAAGCCTCGCGCCTGAGCCACACGCCCTTCGACCTGGCCGAAGGGCCACTGCTGCGTGTTGGCCTGATCCGCCTGGCGCCCGAGGAACACATGCTCGTCGTGGTGATGCACCACATCGTGTCCGACGGCTGGTCGATGCAGGTCGTGGTCGACGAGTTCGTCGCCCAGTACGGCGCGCACATGCAAGGCGCGACCGCAGCACTGCCGCCGCTGCCGATCCAGTACGCCGACTACGCCGCATGGCAGCGCGACTGGCTGGAGGCCGGCGAGCGGGATCGCCAGCTGGCGTACTGGAAGCAGCACCTCGGCACCGGTCAGCCCGTGCTGCAACTGCCCACCGACCGCGCACGCAACGCGGATGGCCGCTACACCGCGGTACGGCACGGCTTCGAACTGCCGAACGATCTGGTTCGCAAGCTGCACAAGCGCTTGCAGGCCCAGGGCGCGACGCTGTTCATGGGCCTGCTTGCAGGCTTCCAGGTGCTGCTGAACCGCTACACCGGCGAGCCGGACGTTCGCGTAGGCGTGCCCATTGCCAACCGGCACCGGGCGGAGACCGAGAACGTCATCGGCTTCTTCGTCAATACGCAAGTGCTGCGCAACGTGCTGGACGGCCGCGAAAGTCTGTCGCAGGTGCTGGCCCGCGCGAAAGACGCGGCCCTCGGCGCGCAGGCGCATCAGGACTTGCCTTTCGAGCAACTGGTGGAAGCGCTGCAGCCGGAACGCGTTCCTGGTGCGAACCCGCTGTTCCAGGTGCTGTTCAACCATCAGCGGGGTGACGCTGCTGCGCTGCAGGGTATACCCGGCCTGACGTTGACCGAGTGCGACCTGGGGGCGCAGGCGGCGCAGTTCGAACTGACGCTGGAAACCACAGAGGACGCCGATGGCCGCGTGCGGGTGAGCCTGCGCTATGCAGCGGAATTGTTCGAGCCGCGGAGCATGGAGCGCATGGCGGACCATTA
>NZ_AKIW01000171.1 GCF_000282635.1 Variovorax sp. CF313 | reverse complement strand
CCAGCCTTCGCGCACTTCGTGTCGCTCCGTCAACCCCCTTCCGGGGGCAACACCAGCGGCCCGGCAAAGCCGGTTCCGCGGTGTCCCACGAAGAGACCGCGCAACTTACGCAACACAGCGCAGGAAAGTGACGTGAAGATCTTCAAAGCCCCCACCCTGAGCGGCATCGACGGTGACGCCGTGCTGCGCGAAGCCCGCACACTGATCGCGAAGCAGCTCGACCAGCCCTCGCGCCGCGCCTTCCTGCAGCGCTCGCTGACGCTCGGCGGCCTCTCGCTGCTCACGGGTTGCAGCCTCAGCGACAACGCGCAGGTGGAAGCCGCGCTCACGAAGATCTCGCGCTTCAACGACAAGGCGCAGGGCCTGATCTTCAGCCCGACGCAGCTTGCGCCGACCTACTCGGAAGCAGAGATCACGCGCCCCTTCCCCTTCAACGCCTACTACGGCGAGGACGAGGTGCGCGAGGTGGACGAGGCCAGCTACAAGCTCGAAGTGACCGGCATGGTTGCCGACAAGCACGCCTGGACGCTCACCGAACTGCGCGCCATGCCGCAGCAAGACCAGATCACCCGCCACATCTGCGTGGAAGGCTGGAGCGCCATCGGCAAATGGGGCGGCGTGCGCTTTGCCGACTTCCTGCGCCACATCGGCGCCGACACCACTGCCAAGTACGTCGGCTTCAGGTGCGCCGACGACTACTACACCAGCATCGACATGCCCACCGCGCTGCATCCGCAGACCTTGCTGACGCTCACCTACGACGGACAGCCCCTGCCGCCCAAGTACGGCTTTCCGATGAAGCTGCGCATGCCGACGAAGCTTGGCTACAAGAACCCGAAGCACATCAAGGCGATGTTCGTCACCAACACCTATTCCGGCGGCTACTGGGAAGACCAGGGCTACAACTGGTTCGGAGGGAGCTGAGGGGCTGCTGAAGCCGCTCGACTGCCGAAGAAAGCGCGAGGCCGTGTTCATTGAACCGAGCCGATCCTGAAAACGAAACTTCATCAACCACTAGGAAAATTCCAAATGAACAAGCTCACCGCAACCCTGCTCGCAACCTGCATGGCCTTCGCCGGCGCCTCGGCATTCGCCGCAGACGAAATGGTGAAAGACGGCATGGCCAAGGACGGCATGAAGAAAGACGCCATGTCGAAGGACGGCATGAAGAAGGACTCGATGGCCAAGGATTCGATGTCGAAGGACGGCATGAAGAAGGACGCCATGAAAAAGGACAGCATGGACAAGGACGAGATGAAGAAGTAAGCGCCTTCGCAACCGCCATTGACGCCCGGCAGATTCGGCGTCAATGTCGCGTCGGCCGGTTTCCCAGCCACTGAAAGCTCTCTCAAGGAACCCTCATGAAATCCCTTGCACTCACTGCCGGCACGCTGGCGGCTGCCGCCCTGGTCTGGTACGCGGTGCCCTCGTTCGCCGAAACCGCCCGCCGCGTGCCCGCGCCCACGGCCGACCTCGTGGCGCCGCCGGCCGCCAAGACCGAAACCGCCGTGTTCGCCGGTGGCTGCTTCTGGGGCGTGCAGGGCGTGTTCCAGCGCGTCAAGGGCGTGAGCAATGCGGTGTCGGGCTATGCCGGCGGCGATGCGAAGACGGCGCGCTACGACGAGGTCGGCTCCGGGCGCACCGGCCATGCCGAATCGGTGCGCATCACCTACGACCCGCAGCAGATCAGCTACGGCAAGCTGCTGCAGATCTACTTCTCGGTGGCGCACGACCCGACCGAGCTCAATCGGCAGGGTCCCGACACCGGCACGCAATACCGCTCCACCGTGTTCGCCGAGAACGCCGAGCAGGCCCGCATTGCCAGCGCCTACATCGCGCAGCTGAACCAGGCCAAGGCCTTCGGCAAGCCGCTGGCCACCACCGTCGAGATGGCCAAACCCTTCTACGCGGCCGAGGACTATCACCAGGACTACCTGACGCTGCACCCGAGCCAGCCCTACATCGCGATCAACGACATGCCGAAGATCGACGAGCTGAAGAAGCTGTTCCCCGAGAGCTACCGGGCTACGCCTTCACTGGTGAAGGCGGCCAAGGCCAGCTAAGGCCGATTAAGGCGTTGTGGCCAGTGCCCCGCGGCGCGCGGCCTGGTTGGATCGGGTGCGAAGCACCAGCGCCTGCTGCGCAGCGGACGCGTTGGCGGCATCGCCCTTCCATGCGTCGAGCGCGGGCTGCTGCACCGCACGGGAGAAAGAGAAGGCCAGCGCCCACGGCACGCGCGGCCTGAACCGGGCGTTCATTTCATTGAGGCGGGCGGAAGCCAGCTGCGCCGGCTGGCCACCCGAGAGAAACGCCACGCCGGGCACAGCGGCGGGCACTGTGCGCAGCAGGCAGGCGACCGTAGCCTCGGCCACCGCTTCGACCGAATCCTGCGTGGGCGCCTTCAGCCCAGGCAGCACCATGTTCGGCTTCAGCAGCATGCCTTCGAGCAGCACACCCTGCGCGCGCAACTCGGCGAAGGTCCGGTGCAGCACCTCTTCGGTCACCTCGGCACATTGCGCCAAGGCATGGCCACCGTCCATCAGCACCTCCGGCTCGACGATGGGCACCAGCCCGGCCTCCTGGCACAGCGCCGCATAGCGTGCCAGGGCATGCGCGTTGACGTCGATGCATGCGCGCGTCGGCAAGCCGTCGCCGATGGCGATCACGCCGCGCCACTTGGCAAAGCGCGCACCCATGCCAGCGTATTCGGCGAGGCGCTCGCGCAGGCCGTCGAGGCCTTCGGTAACGGTTTCGCCCGGATGTCCGGCCAGCGGCTTCGCTCCGGTGTCGACCTTGATGCCGGGGACGATGCCAGCGTCGGACAACGCCTTCGCGAAGGGCACACCTGCATGGGTCTGCTGGCGGATCGTCTCGTCGAACAGGATCGCGCCGCTGATGCTGTCGGCCAGGCCCGGCGCGGTGACGATCAGTTCGCGCCATTCGCGCCGCGCCGCCTCGGTTTGCGGGATGCCGAGCGCGGCAAAGCGCTTGTTGCAGGTGGCGTTGCTCTCGTCCATCGCGAGCAGGCCCTTGTCGCCGGCGACGAGCGCGCGGGCGGTATCGATCAGCGTCTGTGCGGTCATGGGGCACCTCTTTTGCGGAAGATCGTACGCCCTCCCCCGGGCTCCGCCTAGATCACGTTCTTCTCCAGCAGCGGCCGGTTCTCCAGGATGCGCGCGAAAGACACCGGCGATAGATCGAGGCTGCGGTACTCGCCGAAGCGGATCAGTTCCGCAATGCCGCGCCCTGCGGCCGGGCACTGTTGCAGCCCATGGCCCGAGAAGCCATTGGCGAAGTACAGGTTGTCGCACTCCGGGTGCAGGCCGAGGATGGCGTTGTGGTCGAACACGTTCATCTCGTAGTAGCCGGCCCACGCACCGGTCATGCGAATGGCCTCGAAGGCCGGCACGCGCTCGGCCAATGACGGCCAGATGAAGCTGTCGAAGGCTTCGAACTCGACGTCGAGCGGAACGTCGTCGTGGTCCTGGTCCTCGGGCGGCGCGAAGCCGCAGATGAACTGACGGCCTTCGGGGCGCAGCCAGATGCCGGAGGTGTCGATCACCAGCGGGCAGCCCGGCAATGTCTCGGGGCACGAGAAGCTGAACACGCTGCGGCGGCGGCCGCGCACCGGAAGATCGATGCCGGCCCACCCGGCGACCTGGGCGGCCCATGCGCCCGCGGCGTTGACGACAACCTCGGCTTCCAGGGTCTCGCCGCCGCCCAGCTGCACGCCCGTCACGGCGCGGCCGTTGCGGCGCAAACCCGTTGCATGGGCCTGCACATAACGCGTGCCTTGAGAGGCGGCCCTCTTGCGAAAGGCCTGCAGCAGGCTGTAGCCGTCGTACCAGCCCTCGCCCGAGAGGCCCAGCGAAGCGAGCGCAATGCCCTCGGTCGAAATCCATGGAAAGCGCGCCTTCAGTTCGCCGGGCGTCATCAGCGCCACGTCCACCGCGTGCGCCTTCTGCATCGCATGATTCTCGCGCAGCACCTCGACGCCGGCCGGCGAGGCCAGGTACAGGTAGCCGGGCTCGACCAGGCCTATGTCGGGCACGTCATCGCCCACGCGCAGGGTCTCGCCGAGCGCGCGGAAAAAGTCGATGCCGTAGAGCGACATCTCGATGTTGATGGCGGTCGAGAACTGCTGCCGTATCGAGCTCGCGGACAAGGCCGAGGACGCCTGCTTGTAAGAGAAGTCGCGCTCGACCACCGTGACCTCGAAGGGCTCCTCCTTCGGGTCCCGGGTCAGGAAATAGGCGATGGCGGAGCCGATCGCCCCGCCGCCGATGATCACCACACGACGCATACGGGGCCTCATGCCGGCCTAGACCGGATTCGGATTGCGCTCAAGAAAGCCCTGCTGATGCCAGTACGGATAAGCCCGCGTCGTCGCGCTGGCCGCGTCGAGTTCCGCAACCTGCGCGGGTGTGAGGTTCCAGCCCACGGCGCCGAGGTTCTGGCGCAACTGCGCCTCGTCGCGCGCGCCCACCACCACGCTCGACACCGTCGGTCGCTGCAGCAGCCAGTTCAGCGCGACCTGCGGCACGGTCTTGCCCACTTCGGCGCCAACCTTTTCCAACGCCTCGACCACGCGGTAAAGCAGTTCATCCGGCACCGGCGGGCCCATGTCCGCTGTCGCGTGCAGGCGGCTTTTGGCGGGCAGCGGCTGGCCGCGGCGGATCTTGCCCGTGAGCCGCCCCCATCCGAGCGGGCTCCACACCACGGCACCCACGCCCTGGTCTTGCGCGAGAGGCATCAGCTCCCATTCGTAGTCGCGGCCGACCAGCGAGTAGTAAGCCTGGTTCGCGACATAGCGCGCGAGGCCGTAGCGCTCCGAAGTGGCCAGCGATTTCATCAGGTGCCAGCCCGAGAAGTTCGACACGCCGATGTAGCGCAGCTTGCCCGCGCGCACGAGGTTGTCGAGCGTCGAAAGCGTTTCTTCCACCGGTGTGCTCGCGTCGAAGCCGTGCAGCTGGTAGAGGTCGATGTAGTCCGTGCCCAAGCGCTTGAGCGCGCCATCGACGGCCTGCACGAGATGGTGGCGCGACGAGCCCACGTCGTTCGGCCCTTCGCCGCTGCGGAAGGTGGCCTTGGTCGAGATCAGCAGCCGGTCGCGCGGCCGGCCCTTGATCGCCTCGCCGAGCACCGATTCGGCGGCGCCGCCCGAGTAGACGTCGGCGCTGTCGAACATGTTGACGCCGGCATCGATGCAGATGTCGATCAAGTTGCGCGCCTCGGCCACGTCGGTACTCCCCCAGGCGCTGAATAACTCGCCCTTGCCTCCGAAGGTGCCGGTGCCAAAGCTCAACACGGGGACCTTGAGGCCCGATTTACCTAGTTGACGGTATTCCAAAGTACTGCTCCTTCGTGTTTGCGGATTCGGGGAGAAAACCGACAAGCCGACCGGCTTGTCGTCGCGCCATTCTTGGACGAAGCAGTGAACCCTGCAGGCCGGCGGACTTTGTGGAAATCGATCGGAATAAGTTGACAACCGTCACTGAATTCCCTGCTGTAGCATGCGCCGCGAAGCCGTGATCTGGGCCGTGAATTGATGGAAAGACACGCCTTGGTGGAAATCGATAACTAAATAATTATTTTCAGGAGGACCCGCATGCTTGTCGAAATTGACGCGAACGGAATGATCAATCACGCGCGAGTCAGAAGTGCTCGCAGCCCCGAAATCGAAAGAGGCAGGCGGACCGGTGCGATCACCGGCATCGTCGTTCATCAAACCGATGCCGACACATCGGCATCCTCACTGAACAGCTACAAGCGGCCGAAGGCGAATGGCGCGCACTTTCTCATCGATACGGATGGGACCATCTATCAGACTGCGGCGATTTATCAGCGTACGAATCATGTGGGGCCGCTGAAGGCGAGATGCCTGGTGATGCGGACGTGCAAGTTGCGCGACTTTCCTGAGAAAGTGGGAGCCACGGCGATGCATCGCATTGAAATGCGCAAGGCACCTGGCGACCGGTATCCGAGCAACATGGAAGCCATAGGAATCGAGATGGTTGGCAGGGCAAGGCTGCCGGAAGGTTTCAAGCCAGAAACCCGGCACAGAAACTTGTCACCGGAAGAATTGCGAGGGGAAGCTGGCATCTTTCCCTCACCAACTGCCGCTCAAAATCAATCGCTCTCGTGGCTTGTCGACGTGCTTCAAGATTCCATGCAGATCGCCCCGGGAGAAATCTTTCGGCATCCCGATGCCAGCAGAAAGAATCCGACAGAGGCACAGGGCGCAAATTGGAATCTGTCTCTACCCACACCATGACCAAAGCCGGCATCCTCTTGCTCACGCTATTCACGGCGGCAACAACTGCTTCGACTTACGCGGCCGACAAACGATATCCGCTCTATTCCGTAGAGAAGATCGAAATCGTCGATCCCTCCAGCAGGTCTGCCTGGGAAGACAAAAACTTCCTGGACTGCTCCGATGTCATCCTGACCGAGGAAGATGTGCGGCACGCACTGAAGCACATGCGCAGGATCTCGAAGAAATCCTACTTCAGCGAGGATACGGAAAGGACAGGATGCTCGGGTGGTGCGTCGGTCACTTTCAGGAATGGAAAGATCATCGTCATCGGGATCGAACCTACGGGAAGAATCAATACCTTCGAGGCGAACGCCAAACTTGAACCTACCGCAGTTCCAGGCAGCTTCTACGACTGCGATCCTTGCAGGAAGCGCAAGATGGCTCTCCTGAAGGACGCGCTGAATCGTGCGGACGAACGACGACTCAAGAAGCTGGAGGCGGAAGGGGCGATTCCTCATGGCGAAGCGGAGCGCCGGCTGAAAATACTGCGCGCCGATCGCGACCAACCCTGACGCGCTCGCCGCAACATCGCTCGCGCCCGCAACCCGCTTCGACCCAGGGTTCTTCCTAGTTTTGGGGCATGTCGAATCGCAACGGGCTCATCCGACGTAACCACAGAGGGTCGTCCTCTGTTCTTCAGGAGTAAGCAACCATGGCTATCAACACTGTTCGTCTGCACCGCGTCCTGCGCACCTCCCCCGACCGGCTCTATCGTGCCTTCGTGGAGGCCGGCGCGTTCGAGCGCTGGCTGCCGCCCTTCGGCTTCACCGGCAAGGTCCACACCATGGAGCCCGTGGTGGGCGGCGCCTGGCGCATGTCCTTCACCAACTTCGGCACCGGCCACAGCCACTCGTTCGGCGGCAAGTACCTGGAACTCGTTCCCGGCCAGCGCATTGCCTACGACGCCAGCTTCGACGATCCCCATCTTCCAGGCACGATGAAGACCACCGTGACCCTGACCGCGGTGTCCTGCGGCACGGACATGTCCGTCGTGCAGGAAGGCATCCCCGACGTGATTCCCGCCGAGATGTGCTACCTGGGCTGGCAGGAATCGCTGATCGCGCTGGCCCAACTGGTCGAGCCGAACATTCCGGGTTGAGGCGCTTGCGCTTCGAAAACGTTTGAAGGGCGGCGCGGCGTGCCCGCGCCGGCGTCACCCATGCCGCGCCTCACAGCCGGCAAATCCTTCTAGCCCGGCCAGCTCTTCCAGGATGGGGCACTCGGGACGCTCATCACCTTCGCAGCAGTGGGCCAGGCGCTCCAGCAGGCGCTTCATGTGCGCGAGCTCTTCGATCCGCTGGGCCAGTTCCTCGGCCCGTTCGAGCGCGACGCGCTTCACATCGAAACTCGCGCGGCGCCCGTCTTGCCACAGCGCATGCAGCTCGACGACTTCCGCTGTGTCGAAGCCCAGCGTGTGCGCCCGTCGTACGAAGCGCAGTGTCGACACGGTTTGCTCGTCGTAGAGACGGCCGTCCGCGTCGGTGCCGTCGAGCAGTCCGAGCGATTCGCAGTCGTGCAGCAGTTGCGCGGACGCACCAGACCGGGCAACCACGTCGGCAAGGGATAGGCGCGCCGCAGCAGTCGGCGCCGTGGGATGTCCCATGGAGTTCTCCTTCGAACCAAAACGCAAAAGTCTCAGCCTTCACACCATGGCAGAGTCAAGCCGCCGCATGACCTTGGCGCGCAAGGGGGTCAGGCTCGCTGAGTTCACTGCGGGTCGGGTTGAATTGCTCCGTTTCGCTTGCTTCAAGCGGCACGATGAGTTTTTCGAGACCCGCCCGTCTGGCTTGTCCATCCCGGGTAAACCCCCGAATGCCCCCTCTCTTCTGGCCCGGTATTTGCGTCTACGATCGGAAATGACAGAAAATTTTCTTATCTGTCATATATTTGTAAATTCATTTTCACCGTCCGCACCCTTCGAGGTGCATCGCCTGCCCCATGAGCACCAACGTCGACACCCCAGGCACCACAGTGGCCCAGCGCATCGCGCAGGCGCTGCCGCGGCTGACGCGTTCGCACCGGCAGGTGGCCGACTTCGTGCTCGAGCACCCGCTGCAGGTTGCGACGCTGCCCATCGACGAGCTGGCAACCGCGGCGGGCGTGTCGGTCGCCACGGCCAACCGCTTCGCGCGGGCGTTGGATTTCGACGGCTACGCCACCTTCCGCGCCGAACTCGTGCGCGGCTTCGAGTCGCTGGTGGCGCCGGTCGAACGGCTGCGCGGCAACCTGGAGCGCCCGACCACGGTCGCCGAGGTGTTCGCCACGGCGCTCGACGAGAGCCGCCGCAACATCGAGGCCACGCGCCAGTCGCTGGACTACGCGGCTTGCGAGGCCGCGGTGCAGCGCATCCTGAAGGCACGTTCGATCTACATCGGCGGCTTCGGCGCCAGCGCCTGGCTCGCGGGGCTGCTGCAACACGGCCTCGATGGCTCGTGCAGCGACGTGCGCATGCTCTCCAGCGTGAGCGGCATCACCCATGCGGCGCGCACGCTGATGCACGCGGGGCCGCAAGACCTGTTCATCGGCCTGACCTTTCCGCGCTACCTCACCGACACGGTGGCGCTGGCGCAGATCGCGCGCGGCCAGGGCTGCGCGGTGCTCGCGCTGACCGACCGCCCCAGCTCACCGCTCGCGCCGCTGGCCGACGTGGTGCTGTATTGCCAGACCGAAACCAGCTACCGCCCCAACTGCGAAACCAGCGTGCTCGCGCTGATCGAAGCGCTGACCAGCGCGGTCGCCCTGCGCGCGCCGGGCGCGGCGCAATCGGCCGGCCGCATCCTGCAGGCAGTGCGCCCGTGGCTGCACGGCGGACTGGGCCAGGGCCATGTGCGCGGCGAGGTCTCCATGCCATCCCTGCCTGCCGCCGTCGCTTCCGACGCCGGCAGGAAAAAGAAGAAAGCTTCCCGATGAAGAACGTCACGCCCGTCATCGCCATCCACGGCGGCGCCGGCACCATCAGCGCCTCGACGACCAACCCCGAGCAGGCGCAGGCCTACCACGACGCGCTGCAGGCCATCGTGCGCGCCGCGCAGGCCGCGCTGCTCAAGGGCATGCCCGCGCTCGACGCCACCTGCCTGGCGGTCGAGATGCTCGAAGACTGCCCGCTCTTCAATGCCGGCTACGGCGCGGTGTTCACGCACGAGGAAACGCACGAGCTCGACGCGGCCGTGATGGACGGCGCCACGCTCGCCGCCGGCGCCATCGCCGGCGTGAGCCACGTGCGCCGCCCGGTGCGCGCCGCGCGCGCCGTGCTCGAGGACGGCGCTCACGTGCTGCTGGCCGGTGCGGGCGCCGAGGCCTTCGCGCGCGACCGCGGCCTGGAGATGGTCGAGCCCTTCTTCTTCTCGACCGACGCGCGCCGCCAGCAGCTGTACCGCGTGCGCGACACGGGCCGCGTGGTCACCGACCACGAAGGCGCCGCCATGACCAAGCCGCCGCTGGACGAAGACAAGAAGTTCGGCACCGTCGGCGCCGTGGCGCTCGACATCCACGGCCACCTGGCCGCCGCCACCTCGACCGGCGGAATGACCAACAAGCGCGTGGGCCGCGTCGGCGATACGCCGCTCATCGGCTCCGGCACCTACGCCGACGACCGCACGGCCGCTATTTCGTGCACCGGCAGCGGCGAAATGTTCATCCGCGTCGCAGCCGCGTACGACATCTGCGCGCGCATGGCCTACGGCGGCGCCACGCTCGAAGCGGCCACGCACGCCGTGGTGCACCAGTCGCTGCCCGCCATCGGCGGCACCGGCGGGCTGATCGCCGTCGACCGCCACGGCAACCTCAGCCTCGCCTTCAACACCGAAGGCATGTACCGAGGCCACGCGCGCGGCGACGAAGCGCCCCATACGGCCATCTTCGCCTGACGACGCACCAACGTACGCCCCCATTTTTCTTCGCACTCCCATGTCCACCCCTGTCCTCGCCCTGCCGGACGGCCGCGTTCTCGCCGTCGACGACCTCACCGTTCGCTTCTCGACCTCCGAGCGCACGGTTGATGCCGTCAAGAAGCTGTCCTTCCACGTCGACCACGGCGAAACGCTCGCGGTAGTGGGCGAATCGGGCTCGGGCAAGTCGGTCACCTCGCTCGCGCTGATGCGGCTCGTGGAGCATGGCGGTGGGCGCATCCTCGATGGGCGCATGACCTTCCGCCGCCGCAACGGCGAAGTGCTCGACCTCGCGCAGGCACGCGACACCACGATGCGCAACATCCGCGGCGCGGACATCGCGATGATCTTCCAGGAGCCGATGACATCGCTGAACCCGGTGTTCACGGCCGGCGAGCAGATTGCCGAGGCCATCCGCATCCACCAGGGCAAGAGCGACTCGGCCGCGCGCGCGGAAGCCTTGCGCATGCTGGAGCTGGTGCGCATTCCTGAAGCGCGCAATGTGCTCGACCGCTTTCCGCACCAGCTGTCGGGCGGCATGCGCCAGCGCGTGATGATCGCAATGGCGCTGTCGTGCAAGCCGCAGCTGCTGATTGCCGACGAGCCGACCACCGCGCTCGACGTGACCATCCAGGCGCAGATCCTCCAGCTCATCCGCGAGCTGCAGAAGGAGATGCGCATGGGCGTGCTCTTCATCACGCACGACATGGGCGTGGTGGCCGAGATTGCCGACCGCGTGCTCGTGATGTACCGCGGCGACAAGGTGGAAGCCGGCAGTTCCGACACCGTGTTCGCGGCACCGCAGCACCCCTACACCAAGGCGCTGCTGTCGGCCGTGCCCAAGCTCGGCGCGATGCAGGGCACCGACCTGCCGGCCAAGTTCGAACTGCTGCGCACCGAGGCCAACGCCGACACCGTGCCCGCCGAAGCGCCCACGCAGCAAGACACGGTGCGCCAGGACACCGGCCCCATTCTTCGCGTGCGCGACCTCGTCACGCGCTTCGACGTGCGCAGCGGCATCTTCGGCCGCGTGAAGCGCCGCGTGCACGCGGTGGAGAAGATCAGCTTCGACCTGTACCCCGGCGAGACGCTGGCGCTGGTCGGCGAATCGGGCTGCGGCAAGTCGACCACTGGCCGCTCGCTGCTGCGCCTGGTCGAAAGCCAGAGCGGCGCGATCGAGTTCGGCGGCAAGAACATCCGCGAGCTGCCCACGCGCGAGCTGCAGGCGCTGCGCCGCAATATCCAGTTCATCTTCCAGGACCCGTTCGCCTCGCTCGATCCGCGCGTGACGGTGGGCTTCTCGATCATGGAGCCGCTGCTCATCCACGGCATTGCCAAGGGCGCCGAGGCGCAGCAGCGCGTCGACTGGCTGCTGCAGAAGGTCGGCCTGCCGCCCGATGTGGCGCAGCGCTACCCGCACGAGTTCTCGGGCGGCCAGCGGCAGCGCATTGCGATTGCACGCGCGCTCGCGCTCAACCCCAAGGTGGTGGTGGCCGACGAATCGGTGTCGGCGCTGGACGTGTCGATCCAGGCGCAGATCGTCAACCTGATGCTCGACCTGCAGCGCGAGTTGGGCGTGGCCTTCCTTTTCATCTCGCACGACATGGCGGTGGTGGAGCGCATCAGCCACCGCGTGGCCGTGATGTACCTGGGCCAGATCGTCGAGATCGGCCCTCGCCGCGCCGTCTTCGAGGCGCCGCAGCACGCCTACACCCGCAAGCTGATGGCAGCGGTACCGGTGGCCGACCCGTCGCGCCGCCACAAGCCGCGCGCGCTGCTCGAAGGCGAGATTCCCAGCCCGATCCGCGCGGTGGGCGACGAACCCGTTGTGCCGCCGCTAGTGCAGGTCGCGCCCGGCCACTTCGTCGCACGGCACGCCATCGGCGGCGCTTTCTGATTTTTCAACCCGCAGGCCCTCCTGCTTTTTTCCTCGAACCGACTGGAGTTCTTTCCATGAAGCAATCTTCTTCCTCTCTGCGATGGGCATCGGCATTGCTGGGCCTGGCCGCGTTGGCCGCATCGGGCACGGCACTGGCCGCGAAAGACGTGGTGCTGTCGATCGCCGCGCAGCCCGAGACGCTGGACCCCTACAACACCAACACCACCCTGACCACCGCCGTCACCAAGACCTTCTATGAAGGCCTGTTCCAGTTCGACAAGGACCTGAAGGTGCAGAACGTGCTCGCCGAGAGCTACGACGTCTCGAAAGACGGCCTGGTCTACACCATCAAGCTGCGTAGCGGCGTCAAGTTCCACGACGGCACCGACTTCAACGCCGAAGCCGTCAAGGTCACGCTCGACCGCGTGCTCAACCAGGACAACAAGCTGCTGCGCTACAACCAGTTCAACCGCGTGGGCAAGGTCGAAGCGGTGAACCCCAGCACCGTGCGAATCACGCTGAAGGAGCCCTTCGGCCCCTTCATCAACTCGCTGGCCCACGCATCGGCCGCCATGATCTCGCCCACCGCGCTGAAGAAGTGGGGCAACAAGGACATCGCCTTCCACCCCGTGGGCACCGGCCCCTTCGAATTCGTCGAGTGGAAGCAGACCGAAGCCGTCAAGGCCAAGAAGTTCGACGGCTACTGGAAGAAGGGCTACCCGAAGGTCGACAACGTCTCGTGGAAGCCTGTGCTCGAGAACAACACGCGCGCCGCGATGCTGCAGACCGGCGAGGCCGACTTCGCGTTTCCCATTCCCTATGAGCAGGCCGAGCTGCTGAAGAAGAGCGACAAGCTCGAAGTGACGACTTCGCCTTCGATCATCACGCGCTTTCTCACGTTCAACGTGCTGCAGAAACCATACGACAACCCCAAGGTGCGCGAGGCCATCGGCTACGCCATCAACAAGGACGCGCTCGCCAAGGTTGCCTTCAGCGGCTTCGCATTCCCGGCGCAGGGCTTTGTGCCGCAGGGCGTCAAGTTCGCCGAAAAGATGGCGCCAATCGGCTATGACGTCAAGAAGGCAAAGCAACTGCTGACCGAAGCAGGCTATCCGAACGGCTTCGAGTCGGTGCTCTGGAGCCACTACAACAACACGACTTCTCAGAAGGTCATTCAGTTCGTGCAGCAGCAGCTCGCACAGGTGGGCATCAAGCTGCAGGTGCAGGCGCTCGAAGTGGGGCAGCGCACCGAATGGGTCGAAACCTGGGCCGACCCAGCGACCGCCAAGGTACGCATGTACTACGTGGGCTGGTCGTCTTCCACCGGGGAAGCCGACTGGGCACTGCGCCCGCTATTCGCCTCGGAAGCCTGGCCGCCGAAGCTCGCCAACTACGCGTACTACAAGAACGATCTGGTCGACGGCAACATCGCCAAGGCCCTCGCCGCGGTGGACGACAAGGAGAAGGCTGCGCTCTACAAGGCCGCCCAGGAACAGCTCCAGAAGGATCTGCCGCGTATTCCTCTGGTCACCGAGCAGAACCTGTCGGCGCACGCCAAGCGTCTCTCGGGCGTGTTCGTGATGCCTGACGGCAACATCAACATCGACGCGATCGCTGTATCGAACTGATCCCGGCTTCTAGTTTCCTGACTGACTGCCCGGCGGGCGGTGGCATGCCGCCATTGCCCGCCCGCGGCAACCGCACCCCATGCTGAATTACTTCCTCAAACGACTGTTGGGCCTGATCCCCACGCTGCTCATCGTGGCGGTGCTGGTGTTCCTGTTCGTCCACATGCTGCCCGGCGACCCGGCGCGACTTGCCGCCGGCCAGGACGCCGACGAGCAGACCGTGGCCATGGTCCGCGCGGAGCTCGGGCTGGACAAGCCGCTGCCGCAGCAGTTCGTGAACTTCTTCTCCCACATGCTGCAGGGCGACTTCGGCACCTCCATCCGCACCCGGCGGCCGGTGTCGGCGGAGATCGGCGAACGCTTCTTCCCGACGGTGATGCTGACCATCACCAGCATGGTGTGGGCGGTGATCTTCGGCATGGGCATCGGCATCGTGTCTGCCGTGTACCGCAACAAATGGCCGGACCGGCTGGGCATGACGCTCGCGGTGTCGGGCATCTCTTTCCCCGCATTTGCACTCGGCATGCTGCTGATGCAGATCTTCTCGGTCCAGCTCGGCTGGCTGCCCACGGTGGGCGCCAGCAGCTGGAAGCACTACATCCTGCCCTCGATCACGCTGGGCGCGGCCGTGGCGGCCGTGATGGCGCGCTTCACGCGGGCCTCCTTCGTCGAGGTGATCCAGGAAGACTTCGTGCGCACCGCGCGCGCCAAGGGCGTGCACGAATCCAGCGTGGTGTTCAAGCACACGCTGCGCAACGCGCTGATCCCGGTGGTCACGATGATGGGCCTGCAGTTCGGCTTCCTGCTGGGCGGCTCGATCCTGGTCGAGGCCGTCTTCAACTGGCCGGGCCTCGGGCGCCTGCTGGTCGATGCCGTGCAGATGCGCGACTACCCCGTGATCCAGACGCTGGTGCTGCTGTTCTCGCTCGAATTCATTTTGATCAACCTGGTGGTGGACGTGCTCTACGGCTACATCAACCCCACCATCCGCTACAAGTGAGGCAGCCGACATGACGCAAGCCACCGGCGCGACCGCCGAATCGATCACTCCGCCCGTGGTGGCGGTTCAAACCGCGGGCAAGGTCCGCACGCCCTGGGGCGAATGCTGGCGCCGCTTCAAGAAGCAACCTGTGGGCATCGTCGCCGCGGTGTTCGTGCTGCTGCTGGTGTTCGTCGCGGTGTTCGCACCCTGGATCGTGCCCTTCGATCCGGAGAACTTCTTCGACTACGACATGCTCAACACCGGCCCCTCGGCCGCGCACTGGTTCGGCGTCGATCCACTCGGGCGCGACATCTTCAGCCGAATCCTGGCCGGCGCGCGCATCTCGCTGATGGCGGGCTTCCTGTCGGTGGTGCTGGGCGGCATCATCGGCACCGCCTTCGGCCTGCTGGCCGGCTACTACGAAGGCTGGTGGGACCGCATCGTGATGCGCATCTCCGACGTGCTGTTCGCCTTCCCCGGCATTCTTCTCGCGCTCGGCGTGGTCGCCATCCTGGGCAGCAGCATGACCAACGTGGTGGTGGCCGTGTCGGTGTTCAGCGTGCCGGCGTTCGCGCGGCTCGTGCGCGGCAACACGCTGGTGCTCAAGCAGCAGACCTACATCGAGGCCGAGCGCAGCATCGGCGCATCCGACTGGACCATCATCGTGCGGCACATCCTGCCGGGCACCATCTCCTCGATCGTGGTGTATTTCTCGATGCGCGTCGGCACGTCGATCATCACGGCGGCCAGCCTCTCCTTCCTGGGCATGGGCGCGCAGCCGCCGACGCCCGAATGGGGCGCGATGCTCAGCGAGGCCCGCGCCGACATGGTGACCTCGCCGCACGTGGCGCTGTTCCCCAGCCTGGCCATCTTCTTCACCGTGCTCGCCTTCAACCTGCTCGGCGATGCGCTTCGCGACGCGCTCGATCCGAAGATCGACCGCCAGTAGCTCGCTTTTTCTTCATGCCATCGACGACCTCCCTGCCCTTCATCGGCAACCTGCTCCAGGGCGCGCGCAATGCAATCACCGACGTCGCGGGCGTCACCGTGGGTCACCAGACGCTCAGCGACGGTGCCGTGCAGACCGGCGTGACGGTGATCCGGCCCCACGCGGGAGACCCGTTCCGCGACAAGGTGCCCGCGGCCGCCGTGGTGCTCAACGGCTTCGGCAAGAGCGTGGGGCTGGTGCAACTCGCCGAACTCGGCGTGCTCGAGACGCCAATCGCGCTGACCAACACCTTCTCGGTCGGCACGGTGGCCACGGCGCAGATCCGGCATTGCGTTGCGGCGAACCCCGAGAGCGGCCGGTCGCTGCCGACGGTGAACCCGCTGGTCTTCGAGTGCAACGACGGCTTCCTCAACGACATCCAACGGCTGGCTGTAACCGAGTCGGACTACCTGCGTGCGCTCGGCAACGCCGGCGTCGACTTCGCGCAAGGCTCGGTCGGCGCGGGACGCGGCATGTCGAGCTTCCAGCTCAAGGGCGGCATCGGGAGCGCATCGCGCCGCGTCTCGGCCCCCGACAGCGCGGTGCACACCGTCGGCGCACTGGTGCTGGCGAACTATGGGCGCCAGCCGCAACTGGTGCTGGCGGGGCATGCGGTCGGCGAGCGATTGGCGACGCAAGGCTCGGCCGAATGCAAGGAGCCTGAAAAGGGCTCGATCATCATCGTCGTCGCCACCGACGCGCCGCTCGATACACGCCAGTTGCGCCGCCTCGCGCTGCGCGCGGGCGCGGGGCTGGCCCGCACGGGCTCGGTCTTCGGGCACGGCAGCGGCGACATCGTGCTGGCTTTTTCCACCGCCTACACCGTGCCCGACCAGGTCGAGCGGCCGATGCCGGTCCTGGCAATGCTGCACGACGGGCTGCTCGACGGCCTCTTCCAGGCCGCGGCCGACAGCACCGAGCAGGCGATCATCCATGCGCTGTGGCGCGCCGAGGCCGTGACCGGCCGTGACGGCAATCACCGCGCCGCGCTGAGCGAACTCCTGCCCGCGGCCACCTTTTCTTCTCGAGCCTGACCTGATCGCACCGCCCATGAAAGTCCTGATCTCCACCGACATCGAAGGCGTCGCCGGCGTCTATCACTCCGAGCAAGTGCGCGCGGGCAACCCCGAGTACGAGCGTGCGCGCCTGTTGATGGCGCAGGAGGCCAACGCGGCGATTGCCGGTGCCTTCGACGCGGGTGCCACCGAAGTGCTGGTGAACGACTCGCACGGCGGCTTTCGCAACATGCCGCCCGACGTGCTCGACGCGCGCGCCCGCGTGGTGCAGGGCAAGCCGCGCTACCTGAGCATGGTGGCCGGGGTCGAGGAAGGCGTCGACGCGGTCTGCATGGTGGGCTATCACTCGCGCGCGCAGGGGCGCGGCATCCTGGCGCACACGATCAACAGCTTTGCCTTTGCAAGCATCTCGCTCGGCGGGCAGGAGTTGGGCGAAGCCGGGCTCTACGGCGCGCTGGCCGGGGAATATGGCGTGCCTGTAGTGATGGGCAGTGGAGACGACGTGTTCATTGCCGAGAACCGGCCGCTCTTTCCGCACGCGACCTTCGTCGAAACCAAGAAGGCCACGGGGTGCAACAGTGGCGTATCGCTGTCACCCGAGCAATCCCGACGAGCAATTCGCGCGGGCGTGGAAGAAGCACTGGCCGCCCGCTCCCGGGCGAAGCCGCTCGTCTTCGAGGGCCCGCAGACCGTGACGCTGCGCGCCCAGTCGCCCGCGCTGGCCGACCTGTTCTGCCAGTGGCCGGCTTTCGAGCGCGTGGACGGCGTCACGCTTCGTTTCACCGCCGAGACGGTCGAAGCCGCGGTGCGCATGCTGAATTGCTGCTCGGCCATGTCGTCGATGCTGCGCTAAAGCATTACGCCCTCTTCCAGGGCGAACAGGAAAACAGGCCCGGGGACATCCCGGCCTCGCCGCGGGGCTTATCCTTGCCCATGCAGGGCACCCGCGCCCTTATCCGGAATAAGCATCCAACCGTCCCGCAACCCGCATGGATGCTGGGGAATAAGCTTATCCGCATAAGGCGCGAACCAAAAAATAGTTTGTTTCCATAAGGCCGGCTTTCAGAATCTCGGCTTCTTGCTGGGGCGATGGACGCACTGCACTTCAAGACACACGCACGATGTACCAATACACAGAATTCGACCGACAGTTCGTTCATCAACGAGCCGCCCAATTCCGAGACCAGCTCGAGCGCTGGCAAAAAGGCCGTCTTCACGAGGACGAGTTCCGCCCCCTTCGGCTGCAAAACGGCTGGTATGTCCAGCGCTACGCACCGATGCTGCGCGTGGCCGTGCCTTACGGCGAGCTCTCCAGCCGCCAGATCCGCGTGCTGGCCCGCATCGCCCGGGAGTACGACGAGCCCGAAGCCGAGGTCTACAAAAAGGCCGTCGAGACGCAGGGCCTGCTCGGCAGCCACAAGCTCCCGACCCACTACGCCCATTTCTCGACGCGCCAGAACGTCCAGTACAACTGGATTCCGCTCGCCAAGTCGGCCGACGTGATGGACCTGCTGGCTTCGGTCGACATGCACGGCATCCAGACCAGCGGCAACTGCATCCGCAACATCACGAGCGACGAGCGCGCCGGCATCGCCGTCGACGAAATCGCCGATCCGCGTCCGTTCGCGGAAATCATGCGGCAGTGGAGCACGCTGCACCCCGAGTTCGCGTTCCTGCCGCGCAAGTTCAAGATCGCCATCACCGGCGCCACCGAAGACCGCGCCGCGACCGGCTGGCATGACGTGGGCCTGCACATCGTGAAGAACGAGGCCGGCGAAATCGGCTTCCGCGTGCAGGTGGGCGGCGGCATGGGCCGCACCCCCATCATCGGCACCGTGCTGCGCGAGTTCCTGCCGTGGCAGCAGATCATGAATTACCTCGAAGCGGTGATTCGTGTGTACAACCGCTATGGCCGCCGCGACAACATCTACAAGGCGCGCATCAAGATCCTGGTGAAGGCCGAGGGCCAGCGCTACATCGACGACGTCGACGCCGAGTACAAGCAGATCCTCGAGCACGACGGCGCGCCGCACACCATCACGCAGGAAGAGTACGACCGCGTGGCCGCATCCTTCGTGCCGCCGACGCTCGCCACCCGCGTGCTGCAAAGCGCCGAGAAGACCGACGCCGAGCTGCGCGCCCAGGCCGCCGACGACGTCATGTTCGCCCGCTGGCTGGCGCGCAACGTGGCGCCACACAAGAACCCCGCGCTGCGCGCCGTGACGCTGTCGTTCAAGCGCCTGAAGCAGGCGCCCGGCGATGCCTCGGCCGACCAGCTCGACACGCTCGCGCAATTGGCCGACCGCTTCTCGGCCGGCGAAGCCCGCGTGACGCACGACCAGAACGTCGTGCTGCCCTGGGTGCATGCCGAAGACCTGCATGCGCTGTGGCTTGCCGCCCGCGCTGCCGGCTTTGCCAGCGCCAACGTGCACCTGCTGACCGACATGATCGCCTGCCCCGGCGGCGACTTCTGCGCGCTGGCCAATGCGCGCTCCATTCCCATCGCCGAAGCGATCACCGAGCGCTATCAGGACCTCGACGAGCTCGACGACCTGGGCGAGATCGACCTGCACATCAGCGGCTGCATCAACTCGTGCGGCCACCACCACAGCGGCCACATCGGCATCCTGGGCGTCGACAAGGACGGCAAGGAGTGGTACCAGGTCACCCTCGGCGGCTCCGACGGCTCCGCGCTCAGCGGTACGCCGCAGGCCGGCAAGGCGGTCGGCCCCTCGTTCTCGGCGGCCGAAGTGCCGGGCGTGATCGAGGCCGTGCTCACCGCGTACCGCGACACCCGCGAGAGCGGCGAGAACTTCATCGACACGCTGCGCCGTGTGGGCCATGACCCGTTCAAGGCCGCGGCCAACGGTGCGCGTTTCAAGGTGGAGGAAGCAGCATGAAGAAGAACCTGAACATCCTGGCCGCCGAAGAACATGTGGACGACGGCGACCCGAAAGTGCTGCAGTTGCCGAACGATGCAGACCCGCTCGCCATCGAGGTGTGCCTGGAAGACATCGAGCGCATCGACCTGAACTTTCCGAAGTTCACCGACGGCCGCGCCTACAGCCAGGCCTTCCTGCTGCGCCGCCGCCTGGGCTTCAAGGGCGACATCCGCGCCACCGGCGACGTGCTGATCGACCAGCTGGTGCAGATGGAACGCACCGGCTTCTCCAGCGCCGTGCTCAAGGAAGGCGTGGACGCCTCCGACGCGCAGCGCCAGTTCGACCGCTTCGCCGCGTTCTACCAGGGCGATGCGGTGAAGACCGCGCCGCACTTCGTGGCCGGCGCCTGAACCCCGAGAGACCTTCAGCCATGAGCATGGACCTCACCAAAATCAACGCCGAACTCGGCCGCAACGCCGAGGGCCTGGTGGACTGGGCGATCGGCCTGGGGCAGCCCACCATCGTCACCACCAACTTCCGCCCGTTCGAGGCGGTGATCCTGCACATGGTCACGCGCGCCAAGCGGGATGTTCCCGTGGTCTGGATGGACAACGGCTACAACACCGAGGCCACCTACCGCTTTGCCGACGAGGTGACGAAGCAACTGGGCCTGGACCTGCACATCTACCTGCCGCGCCGCTCGCGTGCGCATCGCGAAGCGGTGGAAGGCCCGACGCCGGCGCTCGACGATCCGCGCCATGCCGCCTTCACGGAAGAAGTGAAGCTCGAGCCCTTTGCCCGCGCGCTGCGCGAGACGGCACCCAAGGTCTGGTTCACCGCGCTGCGGGCCACCGATACGGCCGTGCGTGCGCAGATGGACCCGGTCAGCGTCAATCCGGACGGCCTCATCAAGGTCGCGCCGCTGCTGCACTGGTCGTCCAAGGAGCTGTACGAGTACTGCGAGGCGCATGGCCTGCCGAACAACTTCGATTACGTGGACCCGACCAAGGGCGAAGACAACCGCGAGTGCGGATTGCATCTTGCGCACTGAGAGCCAAGGTCTCACCGATTCACCGCATCCAGCATCCCCTCCGATGAACGCCCGTACCGAAACCGAACTGCTGCAGCCGCCCATGCACTCTCCCGCGCGCCTGTCCAACACGCACCTCGATGCACTCGAAGAAGAAACCGTCTTCATCCTGCGCGAGGTCGCGGCCGCCTTCGAGCGGCCCACCCTGCTGTTCTCGGGCGGCAAGGATTCGCTGGTGCTGCTGAAGTGCGCGGAAAAGGCCTTTGGCGCCGGCCGCATTCCCTATCCGCTGCTGATGATCGACACCGGCCACAACTTCCCCGAAGTGACCGACTACCGCGACCAGCGCGCGAAGGAGCTGGGCGCCGAACTGATCGTGCGCAGCGTCGAAGACTCGATGAAGCGCGGCACCGTGCGCCTCGCGCACCCCGGCGAATCGCGCAATGCGCACCAGTCGGTGACGCTGCTCGAAGCCATCGAGGAGTTCCGCTTCGACGCGCTGATCGGCGGCGCCCGTCGCGACGAGGAAAAGGCCCGCGCCAAGGAGCGCATCTTTTCGCACCGCGACTCCTTCGGCCAATGGCAGCCCAAGGACCAGCGCCCCGAGCTGTGGACGCTGTTCAACACGCGCCTCGCTCCCGGCGAGCACTTCCGCGTGTTCCCGATCTCGAACTGGACCGAGCTCGATGTGTGGCAATACATCGAGCGCGAACACGTCGGCCTGCCGTCGATCTACTACACGCACAAGCGTGAAGTGGTCGAGCGCCGCGGCCTGCTGGTGCCGGTGACCGGGCTGACCCCGGCGCGCGACGGCGAAACCGTGCAGGTGCGCGACGTGCGCTTCCGCACCGTGGGCGACATCACGACCACCTGCCCGGTCGAGAGCCTCGCGGCCGATGCGGGCGACGTGGTGCTCGAAACACTGTCGGTCGACGTGAGCGAACGCGGCGCCACCCGGATGGACGACATGACCTCCGAAGCATCTATGGAAAAACGCAAGAAAGACGGTTACTTCTGATGAGCGCGACGACGACAGCCTCCCCCCAAGAACTCGCCGCTCACGGCGACACCGGCACCGCTCTGCGCTTCATCACCTGCGGCTCGGTCGACGATGGCAAGAGCACACTCATCGGCCGCCTGCTGGTCGACAGCAAGACCGTGCTGCAGGACCAGCTCGCCGGCGTGCAGCGCGGCGGCGAGACCGACCTCGCCCTCCTGACCGACGGCCTCTCGGCCGAGCGCGAACAGGGCATCACGATCGACGTGGCCTACCGCTACTTCTCGACCGCCAAGCGCAAGTTCATCATCGGCGACGCGCCGGGCCATGAGCAGTACACGCGCAACATGGTCACGGCCGCCTCGGCCGCCGACGCCGCCGTGGTGCTGGTCGATGCGACCAAGCTGGCCTGGGCCGCCGAGGTCGAAGACGGCACGGTCGTCAAGCGCGAGCTGCTGCCGCAGACGCGCCGCCACTCGCTGCTGTGCCACCTGCTGCGCGTTCAGTCGATCGTGTTCGCGGTCAACAAGCTCGACGCCATCGACGACGCCGGACTCGCCTTCGAGCGCATCTCGGCCGCGCTGAACGCTTTTGCCGAAGCGGCCGGCGTGCAGGTCGCGGCCATCGTGCCGATCTCCGCGCTCAAGGGCTGGAACGTGGCCACGCGCCATGCCGACTGGGTCGGCTACGAAGGTCCGAGCCTGCTGGAGTTGCTCGAGGAACTGCCCGTGACGGTGCAGGACGAGGCCGTGCCTTTCGCCTTTCCGGTGCAGTGGGTCGAGAAGTTCTCGGCCTCCGCCGACACCTCGCAAGGCCGCCGCGTGTTCTGGGGCCGCGTCGCCTCGGGCCATGTGGAACCCGGACAGCGCGTGACCGTGCTGCCGAGCAACCAGACCGCCACGGTCGCGCAGGTGCTGAGCCATACGCGCCAGCCGAAGTCGGTGCATGCGGGCCACAGCGCCGGCATCGTGCTCGACCGCGAGGTCGACGTGTCGCGTGGCGACTGGCTGCTGGCGCCCGAGGCCTTCGAGCCGGTGCGCGAGATCACGGCCACCGTGGCCTGGCTCGACGACGAGCCGCTGGTCGCGGGCCGTGTGTACTGGGCGCTGCAGGGCCACCGCTGGGTCAAGGCCAAGGTGGCGCGCATCGTCGATCGCGTGAACATCACGACGCTCGAATCGGAGCCGGCAACGCAGCTGGAAGCCAATGCCATCGGCGACGTGGTGCTCGCGCTGCAGCAGCCGCTGGCCGTGCTGCCCTTCACGCAATCGCGTGCACTGGGCTCGCTGGTGCTGGTCGATACCGCCTCCCACAAGACCGCTGCTGCCGTGCTCGTGCAGCCTGCCGCCGCAAGGGCCTAAAATCAGGGGTTTTCCCCGATCAAACTGACGTTAAAAGACAAATGACCCACGTCGTCTCCGAAGCCTGCATCCGCTGCAAATACACCGACTGCGTGGACGTTTGCCCCGTCGACTGCTTCCGCGAAGGTCCCAACATGCTGGTGATCGATCCGGACGAGTGCATCGACTGCGCGGTCTGCATCCCCGAGTGCCCGGTCAACGCGATCTACGCCGAGGAAGATCTGCCGGCCAACCAGATCGCCTTCATCAAGATCAACGCCGAGCTGGCCCTGGCCGACGGCTGGAAGAGCATCACCAAGCGCAAGCCGGCGCTGCCTGACGCTGAAGAGTGGAAAGACAAGACCGACAAGGTCGGGGAGCTGGTGCGCTGAGCATGCAAGCCGCCCCGATCGAAACCGACGCCCTCATCATCGGCGCCGGTCCGGTCGGGCTGTTCCAGGCCTTCCAGCTCGGCCTGCTCGAGATCTCCTGCCACATCGTCGATGCGCTGCCCGCCGCAGGCGGCCAGTGCGTGGCGCTCTACGGCAACAAGCCGATCTACGACATTCCCGGCACGCCGGTCACCAGCGGCCGCGGCCTCGCGCAATCGCTGCTGGAGCAGATTGCGCCCTTCAAGCCCCAATTCCATTTCGGCGAGCAGGTGGCCACGCTCGAAAGGCAGGCCGACGAACGGCTGCTGCTGACCACCTCGGCGGGCAGCGCTTTCCTGGCCAAGACAGTGTTCATCGCGGCCGGCGTGGGGGCCTTCGTGCCCAAGCGCATCGCCATCGAGGGCATTGCGCAATTCGAGGGCGCATCGCTTTTCTATCACCCCGATTCGCTGGAGCGCTTTGGCGGCCAGACCGTGGTGGTCAACGGCGGTGACGACATCGCGCTCGAAACCGCCATCGCGCTCACGGCCGTTGCGAAGCAGGTCACGCTGGTCCACCGCCGCGATGGCTTCCAGGCCGACGAAACCACCGTTGCCTCAATGCGAGCCCTCGTGGCCGCGGGCAAGCTGGCCTTCCAGGTCGGCCAACCGACCGCATTCGACGGCAAGCAACTGCAGCTCACCACGCCCGATGCAACGACCGTCGATCTGCCGCTCGACGCGCTGATCGCCTGCCTGGGCATCTCCCCGCGCCTCGGCCCCATCGCCGACTGGGGCCTGGAACTCGAGCGCAAGCAGGTGCCCGTCGACACCGAGAAGTACGAAACCCGCGAGCGCGGCGTGTTCGCGGTAGGCGACATCAACACCTACCCGGGCAAGAAAAAACTCATCGTCTGCGGCTTCCACGAAGCCACGCTGGCGGCCTGGGGCGCCACGGCCATCGTCTTTCCGGGCAAAGCCGTGCCGCTGCAGTACACGACCACCAGCACGCGGCTGCACGAGCTGCTGGGCGTGGCTACTGCCCGCGAGGCAACAGCGCGCGGTACTCGCCGATGAAGCTGCCGATGGCGGCAACGTAGCGGTCGATGTCCGCATCGGTCAAGGGCAGCGACAGCACGACAAAGCCGCGCGGCGAGGCATAGATGCCCTGCTCCAGCAGGTGGAAGAACAGCAGCTGCCGGAGCCGTCCGTCGACCGCCGCCAGGTCGTCCACGCGGCGCACCTCGCCGCGCAGGAAATGCGCGTTCATCAGCGACCCCACGCCGGTGAACTGCATGGCCACATCCTCCGCCGCGCACAACGCATTGAGCCGCGCGCGCATCGCCTCGCCGCGCCCGGCCAGCGCGGCGGCCGCCTGGGGCGTGAACAGCTTCGTAAGCCCGGCATGGCCGGCCGCCATCGTCATCACGTTGTTGTTGAAGGTGCCCGAATGCGAGAGCGGCCCGGTGCGCGGGTCGAACAGCGCCATCACGTCGGCCCGCCCGCCGAAGGCGCCGAAGGACATGCCGCCGCCGATGTACTTGCCCAGCGTGGTCAGGTCCGACCGGATGCCCAGCCTGTTCGCCAGTCCGTGCGGCGCGAGGCGCGAGGTCATCACCTCGTCGAAGACCAGCAATGCGCCGACGCGCGTGGCCGACTCGCGCAATGCCTGCAGGAAGTCGAGACGCCCCGGAATACAGCCGCTCGCCCCCTGCATCGGCTCGGCCAGAACAGCGGCGATCTCGGTGCCGTGCCTTTCGATCTGCTCGCGCGCTGCCTGCGTGTCGTTGTAGGGCAGCACCAGGAAGTCGAACGGCACGGTGGTCGGCAACGGCCTGGCGCCGAAACCCAGTACGCCGCCGTGGTAGCCGCCCGAGAACACCACGATCTTGCGGCGTCCCGTGAAATGCAGAGCCGCCGTCAACGCCATCAGGTTCGCTTCGGTTCCCGAGTTGGTGAAGCGCAGCTGCTCGATCTGCGGAAAGCGCTCGCAGATGAGCCTTGCGAGCCGGCCTTCGAGCAGGTTGTGGCCCGTAAGGTTGATGCCGCTTTGCATCGCCTCGACGACGGCGTCGCGTATCTCGGGCGCCGAATGGCCATAGACGCCTGCCGTGTACTCGGCGATGAAGTCGGCATAGCGGTGGCCGTCGGCATCCCACAGCGCCGCGCCTTCGCCCCGGGCAATGGTGAGCGGAAACGGCGCATAGAACAGCACCGAGCGGCTATTGGCACCGGGCATGTAGCGCGCCTGTTCCTCGAACTGGCTGCGGCTGGCCGGGTTGCTGTCGGTGAAGCGCTGGTGCGCCCCTGCAAGGGCGCGGTCGGTGGCGGCATGGGTCATGGCTATGTCCTTCGGATGGCGAGGCGCTCGCCTCTTGCAGCGAATTTAATTGATCAATGATCAATTAATATTGTTTATACAGTCAACCAAGCTGCAGCACAATGGCTGCAGCCATGACGAAGAAATCGCCACCCAAGCCCCGCACCGCCGGCCGCCCCGCCGGCGGTGGCGGCCTGACGAAGCAACGCATCGCCGAGGAGGCACTGGCGCAGATCGACGAATTCGGCCTCGGCGCCTTCAGCATGCGCGAGGTTGCGGCGCGGCTCGATGTCTACCCGGCCACGGTGCACTGGCACGTAAGCACGCGCGAGGCGCTGCTGGCCGAAGTGGCGGCCATCGTCATGGCCGAAGTCGCGCCGCCGCCCGGCAAGCTGGCCTGGAAGGACTGGATCGCCGAACTGTTCCGGCGCTGCCGCGCCGCCGTGCGCCGCCATCCGAACGTGGCGCAGCTGCTGGGCGCGCAACTGGTGTCGAACGGCAGCCTGCCGATGGCGTTGGTCGAGGGCGTGCTGGCCGCGCTGACCGAAGCCGGCTTCGAGGGCGAACCGCTGCTGGAGGCCTACAACTGCGTGATCGCGGCGATGCTGGGATTCCTCACGATGGAGTTCTCGCCCCTGCCCGCCGACAACACGCAAGCCTGGGCCGAGGAGTTGCGCGAGCGCGTGCACACGATCCGCCCGCTCGACCATCCGGTGCTCACGCGCAACCTGCCGCTGCTGGCCAACAAGGCGTTCATCGTGCGATGGGACAACGGCACGGCGGTGCCGCTCGACGGCAGCTTCGAGCGGCACATCCAGATCACCATCGACGGGCTCGAGGCCTCCGCGCGGCGGATCGAGGCGGCGTAGGCCCCGCGGTTCGCGCAGCGCCTCAACGATGGCGGTGGCATCGACCGGCGCTTCTGCGGGTTTACCCCCTGGAATGGCACGCCCGTCGTCGCGGGCTTCCCCGCAGCGGATAAACTCCGCCCTGCGCCGCGGCTCGCCACGGTGCAATTGCTAGGGGTGCTGGGCGGCTTGCCGTCCGGCTGAGAAAGTCCCTTTGAACCTGTCCGGTGGTTTCACCGGGGGTCCGCATCGTTTCCGACGACGCGGGCTCGAGGCAATCCTCGCGCAGGGAAGCTGGTCCGGTGGCCTCTCACGTTCTCTCGCGTGACGGCTGCGCCGCTCGGGCCTCGCCCACCTGCCAAACCTTTTGCACTGGAGCAAATGGATGGCAAACGATGACACCGCTACCGGCGCCAACGAAGCGCTGACGCCGCTGCCCGCATCCCAGCGCGTGTTCGGCTGGCACGACCACGCCTCGCTCTGGTTCAGCCTCGGCGTGGGCCTGCTGGTGATGCAGATCGGCGCCTACCTGGTGCCGGCCGTGGGCACGCGCGACGCGGCCATTGCCATCGTGCTCGGCTCCTGCGTCGGCGCCGGCCTGCTGGCCTGGACCGCGCGGCTGGGCTGCGAGAGCGGCCTAGCCAGCGCCGGCCTGATGCACGCCACCTACGGCAGCGCCTTCGCGCGGCTGCCGGTGCTGCTCAACATCGTGCAGCTGGTGGGCTGGACCACTTTCGAACTCGTCGTCATGCGCGAAGGCACGCAGGCCATCGGCCAGTCGGTGGTCGGCCCTTCGCTCGGCACCGCCTGGGGCGGCGTGCTGACCACGCTGCTCTGGGGCGCGGTGCTGCTGGCGCTGCTTGCAGGGTCGATGGTCAAGCTGGTGCGGCGCTTCGTGAGCCGCTTCGGCCTGCCGCTGGTGATGCTGTCGCTGATCTGGCTCACATGGCAATTCGCGACGCGGCTACAGGCCAAGGGCCTGGACGCCTTCTGGGCACGCCCGGGTGACGGCACGATGGGCATGTTCGGCGCGCTCGACCTCGTGATCGCGATGCCGGTCTCGTGGCTGCCGCTGGTGGCCGATTACGCGCGGCACGGCCGGCGCAGTGCGACCGGCAAGGGCGGCCTGGGCAGCGCCTTCAGCGGCACCTGGATCGGCTATGCGCTCGCCAACATCTGGTGCTACGCACTGGGCGTGATGGTGGTGAGCGTGGCCGAGCCCGGCACGGGTCTGGTCACCGCGCTGCTGCTGGCACAGGGCGGGCTGGTGGCGCTGGGGCTGATCCTGATCGATGAACTCGACAACGCGTATGGCGATGTCTATTCGGGCTCGGTCTCCACGCACAGCCTGCTGCCGCGATGGAGCGTGAAACGCTGGGGCCTGCTGCTGGCCGCGCTGTGCATCGCATTGGCTCTGGTGCTGCCAATGCACACGCTGGAGCCCTTCCTGCTGCTGTTGAGCTCGGTGTTCGTGCCGCTCTACGGCGTGATCATCGGGCGGCTGGGCGGCGGCCAGTCGGTGTCGCCGGCCGGCACGCGGCAGATCGATTTCGGCGCGGCGCTGATCTGGATCGCGGGCATCGCGGCGTACCACGCGCTGGCCAGGTGGGCGCCGCAGTTCGGCTCTGCGCTGCCCACGCTGGCGGCGACTTTTGTTCTCGCCTGGCTCAGCCGGCCTTCACCGGCAAACGGTGCGTCGGCACTGGCGCAAAGCCGTGGTTGAGGGGGCCATGACCCGCACCGACCTTCACGTTCGCACCGGCGGCCATCGCGCCGAGGATGTAGGCACGCGCCTGTTCGACCGCCTCGGGCAGCGCCGCGCCCAATGCAAGATGCGCGGCGATGGCGGAAGACAGCGTGCACCCCGTGCCATGCAGGTTGCGGCTGGCAATGCGCCGGGAGGCCAGCCGCTTGCGCTCGCCGCCGGCTTGCAGCAGCACGTCGACCACGTCTTCGCCCGGCAGATGGCCGCCCTTGAGCAGCACGGCCTTTGCACCGAGCGCGAGCAGTTCGTCGGCGGCGCCGTCGAGCGCATCGACGCCATCGATGGCATGGCCGATCAGCAAGGCGGCTTCATCAAGGTTGGGCGTGACGACCACGGCGCGCGGAAACAGTTCGCGCACCAGCACCTGCACCGTCTCGGCCGCGATCAGGCGGTCGCCGCTGGTGGCCACCATCACGGGGTCGAGCACCACGTTCTTCAATTGATAGCGGTCGATGGCCCAGGCCACCACCTCGACCACCTCGGGTGCATGCAGCATGCCGAGCTTGACGGCATCGACGCCGATGTCTTCCACCACCGCCTGGATCTGCGCCTTGAGGAAATCGGGCGGCACGCCGTGGATGCCCGAGACGCCGAGCGTGTTCTGTGCGGTGAGCGCGGTGATGGCCGTCATGCCGTAGCAGCCGAGCGCCGCGAAGGTCTTGAGGTCGGCCTGGATGCCGGCGCCGCCGCCGCTGTCGGAGCCGGCGATGGAGAGCACGCGTGCGTAGCGCTGGGTGGGTGCGGAGGTCATGCCGAAAATTATCGGCGACTCTTCTTCTCCCTCCCCTTCCGGGGGAGGGCCGGGGTGGGGGCACGCGGCGTATCCATTGGGCGCTCTGCCTGCCCCCATCCCAGCCTTCCCCCAGAGGGGGAAGGAGCAAGACCATGAGCCTTCCTTTTCAATCGGCTGCCATCCTCGGCGCAGGCCTCATGGGCCGGCTGCTGGCGGTGACGCTCGCGCAGGCCGGCTGCAAGGTCGATCTGTTCGAAGCCGGCAGTCCCGATGCCGAAGGCGCCGCCGCGCGCGTGGCTGCGGCGATGCTCGCCCCGTTGGCCGAATCGGCCGTGGCACCTGTGTCGGTCGTGCGCATGGGGCAGCATGCGCTGTCGCGCTGGCCCGAACTGCTTGCCTCGCTCGCTCAGCCCGTGTTCTTCCAGCGCGAAGGCACGCTGGTGCTCTGGCATCGGCAGGACGCCGCCGAAGCCACACGGCTTGCGCGCGTGCTTGCGAACACCGGCACGCAGGTGCCTGAGCTCGCGCCGATGCAGACACTCGACGCGCAAGCGATTGCCGCGCTCGAGCCTTCACTGGGCCAGCGTTTCGCGCAGGGCCTGTTCCTGCCGGGCGAAGGCCAGCTCGACAACCGCGCGTTGCTGGCTTCGTTGCTCGCCACGCTGCAGGCCAGCCCGCGCGTCACGCTGCACTGGCAATCGCCGCGCGCACCCTCGGACTTTTCGCCCGGTGCCACGGGCCAGCCCGACTGGTTGATCGACTGCCGCGGTCTCGGCGCCAAGCCCCAATGGAACGCGCTGCGCGGCGTGCGTGGCGAGGTGATCCGCGTGCACGCACCCGAGGTGAGCCTGAAGCGCCCCACCCGCCTCGTGCATCCGCGCTACCCGCTCTACATCGCACCCAAGCCCGGCAAGCTGTTCGTGATCGGCGCGACCGAGATCGAATCGGACGACATGTCGCCCGCCAGCGTTCGCTCCACGCTCGAACTGCTGAGCGCCGCCTATGCCGTGCACAGCGGCTTCGCCGAGGCGCGCATCGTCGAGATCGCCACGCAGTGCCGCCCTACGCTGCCCGACAACCTGCCCGCCATTCGCCAGCCGCAGCCGCGCATGCTGCAGATCAACGGCCTGTACCGCCACGGTTTCATGATCGCGCCCGCCCTGCTCGACGCCGCGATGGAACTGCTTGCGCATGGCCACTCGGTCCTCGCAAGGAGCTTCGGCATGGAGACCTCCGACACATGACGATGAACATCCTGATCAACGACAAGCCCTTCACGCTGCCGGACCACGCCAGTCTGACCGACGCTCTGGCGGCATTGAACGCCACGCCGCCTTTCGCGGTGGCCGTGAACCGCGAGTTCGTGCCGCGCTCGGCATACGCCGCGCGCACGCTCCAACCCGACGACCGCATCGAAGTGATCCGCCCCGTGACCGGCGGCTGAATGATGGAGACAAAGAACATGACAACGAACGACCCCTTGGTGCTCTACGGCGAGACCTTCCAGAGCCGCCTGCTGCTGGGCACCGCGCGCTACCCCTCGCCCGACCTGCTCGAAGCCGCGGTGAAACGCGCAAGGCCCGCGATGCTGACCGCCTCGCTGCGCCGCCAGACCGCCAGCCAGGGCTCGGGCAATAGCGAGCTCGGCAACGGTTTCTGGGAGCTGCTGCGCAAACTCGCGGTGCCGGTGCTGCCCAACACCGCCGGCTGCCACAGCGTGCAGGAGGTGATCGCCACCGCGCAGATGGCGCGCGAGCTGTTCGACACGCCGTGGATCAAGCTCGAGCTGATCGGCGACGACTACACGCTGCAGCCCGACACGCTGAACCTCGTCGATGCCGCGTCGCAGCTGATCCGCGACGGCTTCAAGGTGCTGCCCTACTGCACCGAAGACCTCGTGCTGTGCCAGCGGCTGGTCGACGTCGGTTGCCAGGCCGTGATGCCCTGGGCTGCGCCCATCGGTACCGGCCGCGGGCCGATCAACCCCTACGCGCTGCAGGTGCTGCGCGACCGCCTGAAGGTGCCGATGCTGGTCGACGCGGGCCTGGGGCTGCCCTCGCATGCCTGCCAGGTGATGGAGTGGGGGTACGACGGCGTGCTGCTCAACACCGCCGTTGCGCTGGCGCAGGACCCGGTCGCGATGGCCGGTGCTTTCGCCGACGCGGTGCAGGCCGGCCGCACCGCATACCGTGCCGGCGCCATGGCCGCACAAGACGCAGCACAGCCCAGCACGCCTGTGCTCGGCACGCCCTTCTGGCATCACGCACCATGACCGCCGCGACCGACGCCCGCGCCATCGCGCACGCCATCGTCGCGGCCCACGGGTTGCGCTTTGGCGCCATCACCTCCGCGCCCGTGGCCGCGCCCAGCTTCTCTTCCGACGACCCCGTCTACCGCGGCGCCAAGCAGGCCTGCACCGCTCTCGGCTTCATCGAGATCGATGCCGAATGCCTGGCCCATGCGTGGCGCGCCCAGACGCAGCGCCTGGGCAGCTTCGACGCCGTGCTGTGGCCCGCCGCACCCGAAGATTTCGGCATGCGGCCGTTTCCACCGGCCGGGCGCGGCGACGCGTTCCCGCCCTGCCCCGAACGGCTCGGCCTGTATGCCGTGCTGCCCGATGCGCAATGGGTCGGCCGCATGGCGCGCGCTGGCGTACCGACGGTGCAGTTGCGCTTCAAGTCCGATGACGCAGCGGCCGTCGAACATGAAGTGCAGGCGGCCGTCGAAGCGGTGCAAGGTACCGGCGCCCTGCTCTTCATCAACGACCACTGGCAGGTCGCCATCGCGGCCGGCGCCTACGGCATCCACCTCGGCCAGGAAGACCTCGACGCGCTCTCGCCCGACGAGCTGGCGCAACTGCGCGCCTCGGGTCTTCGCCTGGGTGTCAGCACGCATGGCTACGCCGAGATGGTCCGCGCCGACAGGGTGAGCCCGAGCTACATCGCCATGGGCGCGGTGTACCCGACCACGCTCAAGAAGATGGCGACCGCACCGCAGGGCGTGGCCCGGCTCGGCGCTTATGCACGGCTGCTGCGCGGCTATCCACAGGTCGGCATCGGCGGCATCGATGCCGTGCGACTGCCCGAAGTGCTGGCCACCGGCGTCGGCTCCGTCGCCGTGGTACGCGCGCTGGTCGCGGCCGAAGACCCCGAGGCCACGGCCGCGCAATGGATGGCGGCCATAGGCGCCACAGCGGGCAACTGAACAGAATGAACCACAAGCTCACCTCCTCCCCTGGCTGGCCACTCTCGCCCGTTTCGCGTGCACTGGCCGTCGTTCTTTTCACCACTGCCTTCGGCGCGCATGCGCAACAAGGCACGTTGCGCGAAGTCACAGTCACCGAAGGCGCCGCCGCACCGCAAGCCGACATCAGCGGCTTCGGCGACGTGCCGCTGCGCGAGTTGCCGCTCTCGGCCACGGTGATCGACGACAAGCAGTTGCGCGACAGCGGCGCGCGCCGGCTCGCCGACCTCACGCAATTCGATGCCTCGGTCACCGACGCCTACAACTCCGCGGGCTACTGGGACTACCTCACGGTGCGCGGCTTCGTGCTCGACAACCGCTTCAACTACCGGCGCGAGGGCCTGCCGATCAGCGCGGAGACATCGATCCCGCTCGACAACAAGGAGCGCGTCGAGATCCTGCGCGGCACCAGCGGCATCCAGGCCGGCACCAGCGCGCCGGGCGGGCTGGTCAACTACGTCGTGAAGCGGCCCACCGAACAGGACCTGCGCACGGTGCGAATCGAGACCACGAGCCGCGGCAGCACGCTCGGCGCCATCGACCTGGGCGGGCGCTTCGGCGCGGACCGCCAGTTCGGCTATCGGATCAACGTGGCGAGCGAAAACCTCAAGCCGCTCACGCACAACCTCGACGGCAACCGCAACCTGTTCTCGCTCGCGGCCGACTGGCGCATCTCGCGCGACTCGGTGCTGGAGTTCGAGATCGAGCAAAGCCGCAAGACGCAGCCGAGCCAGAACGGCTACAGCCTGCTGGGCAGCGCGCTGCCTGCGCCGGTCGATCCGCGCATCAACCTCAACAACCAACCGTGGTCGCAGCCCTCGGTGTTCAAGGCGCTGACGGGCACGGTGCGATTCAGCCAGGCGTTGAACGCCGACTGGCGCTGGAGCGCGCAGATCGGCCAGCAGCGCCTGAAGAGCGACGACCGGCTGGCCTACGCCTTCGGCTGCGGCGCCGAAGGCAACTACGACCGCTACTGCTCCGACGGCACCTTCGACTTCTACGACTTCCGCAGCGAGAACGAGCGCCGTACGCAGACCGCGGGCAGCCTCAACCTCAAGGGCAACGTGACGACGGGCAGCGTGCGGCATGAGCTCGGCTTCGGCCTGCTGCTGAGCCGCGTGCGCAACCGCTTCGACAACCAGGCCTACAACTACGCGGGCACCGGCAACGTCTGGGGCACGGCCATCGTGCCGCCGAGCCCCGACGCCAACACGCCGCAGACCAATCGCGACGAACGCTCGACCGAGCTGTCGGTGCAGGACGCGATACGCTGGAATGACCGCTTCACCACCTGGCTCGGCGTGCGCCACACGCGGCTCGATCGCAGCAGCATCGGCAACGATGGCTCGAGCCCGACCGGCTACAAGCAGGACGTGACCACGCCGTGGATCGCGGCGAGCTACGCCATCCAGCCGGGGCTGCTGGCCTATGCGAGCTGGGGCAAAGGCGTCGAATCGCAGGTCGTGCCGAACAGGATCTCGCAGTACAGCAATGCGGGGCAGGCGCTACCCGCGTTGACCTCGCGCCAATGGGAACTGGGCCTGAAGGGCGGCAGCGAAGCATTCAGCTGGCAGGTCGCGTGGTTCGACATCTCGCGGCCGATGACCAACCTCGACCTGTGCGGCGCCTACTGCGAAGTGCGCAACGACGGGCGCGCGGTGCATCGCGGCCTGGAGGCCGGCGCGCAATGGAGCCAGGGTCCGTGGCGCATCGGCGGCAGCATCGCGGTGATCGATGCCAAGCGGCGCGGGAGCACCGCGAATCCGGCGCTCAATGGAGAGTCGCCGACCAACGTGCCCAAGGAGGTGCTGCGGGCGCAGGCCGCGTACCGCGTCGCATCGGTGCCGGGCCTCGAAGTCGCGGGGCAGCTTTCGTACGAAGGCCGCCGCAACGTGTTGCCCGACGGCTCGGTCACGTTGCCTTCGTGGACCCGCGTCGATGCGGTGCTGCGCTACGACACCAAGGTACGGGGCGTGAACACCAGCTGGACGCTGGCCGTCGATAACCTGTTCGATCGCCGCTACTGGAAGGAATCGCCCTATCAGTTCAGCCACGTCTACCTGTTCCCCGGGGCGCCGCGCACGCTGCGCCTCGGGGTAAGTGTTGCGCTTTGAACGCGGCCGGGCAAGCACCGTCAAAAATCACGCTATAATCTAAGGCTTGTTCCTCGATAGCTCAGTCGGTAGAGCGCCGGACTGTTAATCCGTAGGTCCCTGGTTCGAGCCCAGGTCGAGGAGCCACTACAAAGCCGCAAGGCCTCTGGATGCCCCGCTACTCACAAGGTAGCGGGGCATTTTCATTTGCACTGTCGCGCCGGGTGCTCGGCGTCACGCAAAAAATCGGGGATGGCCGGCGAGATCGGCAAATCCATTGCATATAATTTAAGGCTTGTTCCTCGATAGCTCAGTCGGTAGAGCGCCGGACTGTTAATCCGTAGGTCCCTGGTTCGAGCCCAGGTCGAGGAGCCACCACAAGCCGCAAGGCCTCTGGAAAGCCCGCTGTCTTTTTGGACAGCGGGCTTTTTCTTTGCCGGTACATGCTTAACGGCAAGGCAGGTGAGGCCATTGCTTGATGGCCTCGCGGCACGTCCTACACTCGGGCGCATGGTCCCCTTGTCCGTGTTCCGCAAACACCCTGCACGCGCAGCCCTGCCCCAGGCAGTGGCTGGCCGCCGCACGGGTGCTGCCCTTGCGGCGACCACGGCGATCTTGCGACGCACCCGCGCACTTTCCTGAGCCCGGCGGTCCGCTACCCTTCTTCCTGATGCGCGAACCATTGACCGCCGGGCACCCGCCGCGCGGCAGCGACGCCGTTCGTTCTTCCATCCAGAACGGCGCCGCAATCAACTGGAGTGCTTCATGCTTGCAACCATTCACGGGGAGCGCACGCTCACCGAACTCGACTTCGTCCGCCTCGGCAAACTGACGGACCACCAGCTTCCGCCCGTGCTCGCCGAACTCCTCGATGCGGCGGACGTGCTGCCCTCGCGCGAGGTCCCGGGGGACATCGTGACGATGAACTCCCAGGTGGAGGTCGAAGACCCCGTCACGCGGCAGCGCCAGAAGATCACCCTCTGCTACCCCGGTGACGCGCAGCCGGGCGCAGGCTTCGTCTCGGTACTGTCGCCCGTCGGCATCGGCCTGCTGGGCATGAAGACGGGCACGCTTGCCCGCTGGCAGATGCCCAATGGCGCGGAAGGCGCCGCGCACGTGGTCGCGGTGCTGTTCCAGCCGGAGGCCAGCGGCGACTACACGCGCTGAGGTCGCTCGTGACTTTCGGCACTGGCGCGCCGTAGTGCCGGGGTCGTATCGTCGCGCGGCCGCCGGCGGCGCGTCGAATCGGGAGGCCGTACAGGCCATGGCAATTCCAACTTCGGTCCTGACGAGTGACGCCTGCCACGGGCGCAGCATCCTTCTTCTCACTCGACAGATCGAACATGGCTTTTTTCAAACTCTCTCTCGCAAGCGCACTCACCGGCCTGCTGGCCCTTTCAGGTTGCCAGACCATGGATATGCAGATGGGCAGCCAGTCG
>NZ_AKIW01000170.1 GCF_000282635.1 Variovorax sp. CF313 | reverse complement strand
CTTTTCACTGCGCTTCGCTCCGTGTAATTCGCCACCCCCCCGAGGGGGAGGCGCGGCTCGCCTTGGGGCGGCCCGGCGGCGGCCGCCTTCGACTCTCAGGCGACCGTCGCGGGATCGACGTTCGCCCCGCAGACGATCAGGCAGACCTTCTCGCCCGCGCGCGGCGCGTAAGCGCCGGTCTGCAGCGCGGCCAGCGGCAGCGCGGCGGCCGGTTCCACTGCCAGCTTCAGCTCTTTCCACAGCCACTGCTGGGCGGCGCGGATGGATTCGTCGGACAGCAGCAGGGCGTGCCGCACCTGCCGCTGCGTAATTTCCCACGAAATGGCGCCGATGCGACGCGCCCCGAGCGAATCGGCCGCGATGCCGCCCACCTCCACGTCGATCGGCTCTCCGGCCTCGCGAGCGCGAAACAGCGTGGGCGCCTTTTCGGGTTCGAGTGCCACCACACGGACGCGCTGCTCGAACCAACCAGCGAGGCCACCGATCAGCCCACCGCCGCCGACGCTCACGAGCACAGCATCGGGAAGACCGCCCTGCTCTTCGATCTCACGGCCGAGCGTGCCCGCGCCGGCCACCACTTCGGGCTGGTCGTAGGCGTGGGTGAGCAAGGCGCCGGATTCCTTCTGGCGCGTCAGGCAGGCGGCCAGCGCATCGGGGTACAGCTCGCCGACGACGACCACTTCCGCGCCCAGCGCACGCAGCCGCGCGCGCTTGGCCTCAGGCGACACGCCCGGCAGGAACACCTGGCAAGGCACGCCCAGAGCGCGCGCCGCGGCCGCCGTGGCGATGCCCGCATTGCCGCCCGAGGCCACGACCACGCCGCTGTCGGGAATGTCGTTGGCCAGCAGCCGGTTCATCATGCCGCGCGCCTTGAAGCTGCCGCTGACCTGCATGTGCTCGAGCTTCAGCCAGATCTCGGCGCCCGGCGCCGCGACGCCGAAGGCGGCCGCCGGCAGCTTCCACAGCGGGGTTTCGCGCAGAAAGTGGCCGGCACGCTCGCTCAGCCTGCGGGAAGCGCTATCTATTTCAGAGCGCCAGTCGAAGGTTTTCTTGTCGTTCAAGAGATATGTCCTGGAGGGGGAATGTCGTCGAGCTTGAGCCCCTTGGGCAGCGGAAACTTGATGGTTTCCTCGATGCCGTCCATCTTGCGGACCGACACCGCGCCGAACGCGCGCACGCGCTCGATCACCTCGCGCACCAGCACCTCGGGGGCCGAGGCGCCGGCGGTGAGGCCGATGCGCGTCTTGCCCTCGAACCACTCGGGCTTGAGCTCTTCGGCCGAATCGACCATGTAGCTCTCGGTGCCCAGCCGCTGCGCCAGTTCGCGCAGCCGGTTGCTGTTGGAACTGGTGGGGCTGCCGACCACGATCACGAGGTCGACCTGCGGGCTCATGATCTTCACCGCGTCCTGGCGGTTCTGGGTGGCATAGCAGATGTCCTGCTGCTTGGGTTCGCGCACGGCCGGAAAGCGCGTGCGCACGGCGGCGGCGATCTCGGCTGCGTCGTCCACGCTCAGCGTGGTCTGGGTGACCACCGCGAGCTTCTCGGTCTGCGAGGGCGAGACCTTCGCCACGTCGGCCACGTCCTCGACGAGGTGAATGCCGCTGCTGAGCTGGCCCATCGTGCCCTCGACCTCGGGATGCCCCTTGTGGCCGATCATGATGAACTCGAAGCCCTCCTTCGCGAGCTTGGCGACCTCGACGTGCACCTTGGTCACCAGCGGGCAGGTGGCATCGAAGATCTCGAAGCCGCGGTCGCGCGCCTCCTGCTCCACCGCCTTGCTCACGCCGTGTGCGCTGAACACCAGCGTGGCGCCGGGCGGCACGTCGGACAGTTCCTCGATGAAGATCGCGCCCTTGGCCTTGAGCTCGTTCACCACGTAGGTGTTGTGCACGATCTCGTGGCGCACGTAGATCGGTGCGCCGAACTTGGCAATGGCGCGCTCGACGATCTCGATGGCGCGATCGACACCCGCGCAGAAACCGCGCGGTTCGGCAAGGATGACTTCCGAGATGTCGGGGTTCATAGCACGCCGATCAGCTTCACTTCGAAGGTGACGGGCTGGCCGGCCAGCGGATGGTTGAAGTCGAAGCGCACCGCCGTGTCATTCGATTCGATCACCGCTCCCGCGTAGCTGCCCGTGCCGTCGGGCGTGGGGAACTGCACGACGTCGCCCGCGGCGTATTGCTCGTCGGGGTCGCCCATCTGAGCGAGCAGCTTCCTGGCCACCCACTGCTGCATGTCGGGGTTGCGCTCGCCGAAGGCCTCGCCGGCGGGCAGCTCGAAGGTGGCATGCGCGCCTTCTTCCAGGCCCATCAGGCGCTGCTCCATGGCCGGAGAAAGCTCGCCGGTGCCGAGCGACAGGGTCGCGGGCTTGTCGGCGAAAGTGTTGATGATGTCGCCCGCCGGGCCGGCCAGCCGGTAGTGCAGGGTCAGGAAGGAGCCGGAAGTCACGAGTTGGGACATGGGGGCAGCGGAGGTGGGCAAAGACAAGGTGGGTGTCCCGATAAACTGGACCTCATTTTAAGGACCGGGACTTCACCCGGCTCCGCCAAGGTTTCACCCCAGGGTTTCATGGCATTCAAGGATCTCCCTCTCGACGCCCGTCCCCGCGAAAAACTCATCTCGCGAGGGGCATCCGCGCTGGCCGACGCCGAGCTGCTGGCCCTGCTGCTGCGCACCGGCGTGGCGGGCATGAACGTGCTGCAGCTGGCGCAGCAGCTGCTCGAGCGCTTCGGCGGCCTCTCGGGCCTGCTGCACACCGGCGCCGAGGAGCTCAAGACCATCAAGGGCATGGGCGGCAGCGCCAAGCGCTCCGAACTGATCGCGGTGCTCGAACTGGCGCGCCGCGCCATGGGCGAAAGGCTCAGGGAGCGCACGGTGTTCGACTCGCCCGACGCGGTCAAGCAGTACCTGCAGCTGCACATCGGCTCGCGCCCCTACGAAGTGTTCGCGGTGGTGTTCCTCGACGTGCAGCACCGCATGATCGCGCTGGAGGAAATGTTCCGCGGCACGCTCACGCAGACCAGCGTCTATCCGCGCGAGGTCGTCACGCGCGCCATCCACCACCAGGCCGCGGCGGTGGTGCTGGCGCACAACCACCCCAGCGGCAACATCGAGCCCTCGCGCGCCGACGAGTCGCTCACGCAGACGCTGCGCGCCGCACTGGCGCTGGTGGACGTGCGGGTGCTCGACCACATCATCGTGAGCCCCGGACAGAGCTTCTCGATGGCCGAGAAGGGCGTGCTCTGATGGCCGCACGCGCCCCGTCTCTCAAGAACCTCGCCGACCTCAAGCAGGTGCAGCGCACGCTCGCCGAAACCCGCGAGCGCGAAGCCGCCGAGGCGGCCGCAAAGGCCGCGGCCGAACGCAAGCTCGCCGCCGAGAAAGACCTCTTTGCACGCGCCATCGGTGCCACCGAGCCGCTGCGCCGCAAGGCCGCAGTGCCGCTTGCGCCGCTGCCGCCGGCACCGATCCCGGTGCAGCACCAGCTCGACGAGCAGCGCGTGCTGCGCGAGTCGCTCTCCGACGAGTTCGACGTGACCACGCTGCTCGACGTGGACAACGCCATGAGCTTTCGCCGGCCCGGCATCGGCACCGACGTGACGGCGCGGCTGCGCAAGGGCGAATGGGCGATCCAGGGGCAGGTCGACCTGCACGGGCTGCGCAGCGACGAGGCGCGCGAGGCGCTCGGTGGCTTCATCCGCAACGCCAGCAAGCAGGGGCTGCGCTGCGTGCGCGTGGTGCACGGCAAGGGGCTGGGTTCGCCAGGCAGGCAGCCGGTGCTGAAGACCAAGGCGCAGCGCTGGCTGATCCAGAAGAACGAGGTGATCGCGTTCGTGCAGGCCAAGCCCGCGGAAGGCGGCGCCGGCGCCCTCGTCGTGCTGCTGGCGCCCACGCGGCGCTGACGCTTTCTGACTTGCTCCTTCCCCTTCCGGGCGAAGGCTGGGATGGGGGCTCGCGGCCTTTGCACGGGCCCTCCCTCATCCATCGCCGTCGTGTCCCCACCCCTACCCTCCCCAGCGGGGAGGGAGCAGGAAACGCAGCCGGCTTACGCCAAGTGATTCTTCAGCGGAACCGATGCGTCCGCCACCGCCGCAGCATCAGGGCTACGCCCCGCTTCAAGCAGCTTGCGGCTCATCATGTGGTCGACCGGCGCGTTCACCGACTCCACGCACACGAGCTGCCCATCGACGTAGTGGAACAGCGAGAACGCATCGGGCTTCGGCCCCGCGCGGCGAACGCTGACGAGGCCCGGCGTGCCTTCGGCCGGCATCAGGCCCACCATCTGCAGGCGCATGCCGCCCTGGTCGGACCAGAACCACGCGACCGCGTCGTGCGCACGCGCCGCGCCGGTCAGCGTGGCCACCGCGGTGCGCGCCTGGTCGTTGGCGTTCTGCACCGACTCGAGCCGCAGCGCGCGGCCCGCGCGGCGGTCGGGGAAGCGCGTGCAGTCGCCCACCGCGAGCACACCGGCCGCGCTGGTCTGCATGTGGCCGTCGACCACGATGCCGTCGGCGCATTCGATGCCGGCCGCCTGTGCGAGCGCCGTCTCGGGCACGGCGCCGATGCCGAGCAGCAGCAGGTCGACCGGCTGCTTCACGCCGTTGACCTGGATCGACACCAGCCGGTCGCCTTCCACTTCGAAGGCACCGGTCTGCGCACCGAGCACGATGTCGATGCCGGCCGCACGGTGCGTGGCGAGCACATGCGCCGACAGCTCGGGCGAGACGGCCCGGCCCAGCAGGCGCGGCGCGCTTTCGATCACCTGCACCGATTTGCCGAGCGCCTTGGCGGTGGCCGCCACCTCGAGCCCGATGAAGCCGCCGCCGAGCACGGTCACCTTCTCGGCCGATGCAAGCCGCTCGCGCAGGCGGTGCGCTTCTTCGGCGGCACGCAGGCTCGCGACGTTTTCGAGGCCCGGCTTCAGGTCGGGCATCTGGCGTGCGCGCGTACCGGTGGCCAGCACCAAGCGCTCCCACGGCAGCACCGCGCCCGAACGCAGCGTGACGGTGCGCGCCTCGCGGTCGATCGCCACGGCCGCGTCGCCCAGGTGCAGCGCGATGCCCGCTTCGCGGTACCAGTCGGCGGCCTTGTGCGGCTGCGTGGTTTCCTCCGCGCTCTTCAGGAAGGCCTTGGACAGGGGCGGGCGGTGGTACGGCTCGCACGCCTCTTCGCACACGAGGTGCACGCGCGCGCCCTGCCCCGCTTCGGCAAGCCCCGCGCAGAGCTGGGCCGCGGCGTGGCCGCCGCCGATGATGACGATGGAATTCATGATGAGAGAAACGTCTTTCGGAATCGTTATGGGGTCGGTCACTCGCCGCGGTTGCGCATCCAGTCGGCGGTTTTGAAAAAGGAGTCGCGCAGCCTTGCGCGCAAGTCCTCGGGCACACCCGTCTCGCCCATCGCCTGGTCCATGCAGGCCAGCCATTGGTCGCGTTCCTTGATGCCGATGGTGTGGCCGCCGATGCTCTGCGGCAGGTGGCGCGCGCGCAGCATCGGATGGCCGAAGCGGTCGGTGTAGTGCTGCGGCCCGCCGAGCCAGCCGCAGAGGAACCAGAACAGGCGCTGGCGCGCGTTGTCGAGGCTGGTGCCGTGCACGGCGCGCAATTGCGCATACGCGGGCTCGAGGTCCATCAGGTCGTAGAAGCGCTCGACCAGCGCCTCCACCTTCGGTTCGCCGCCGATCCAGTCGAACGGCGTGCCGGCGGGCGGCTTTTCTTGAATCTGCATGGGCGGGAGTATCCCTCCGAGCGCTTGCTAGAGCTGCACGAGGCCGGGAATGGCCACGTCGGGGTTCACGTCGGCCTCGTAGTCCACGCCCTCCACCGAGAAGCCGAAGAGGCGCAGGAACTCGGTCTTGTAGCCGGCGAAATCAGTGAGCTCGTCGAGGTTGTCGCCGGTCACCTGCGGCCAGAGCTCCAGCACGCGAGCCTGCACCCGCGGCGCCAGTTCCTTGTAGTCCGCGCGCAGGCGGCCTTCCTCGTCGATGTGCGGTGCGCTGCCGTAGAGACTTTCGGCGAAAAGCCCGTGCACCTGCTCGATGCAGCCCTCGTGCGTGCCTTGCGCCTTCATCACCTTGAACAGCAGCGACAGGTACAGCGGCATCATCGGAATGGCCGAACTGGCCTGCGTGACGACCGCCTTCAGCACCGACACGCGCGCATCGCCGCCCTTGGCCGCCAGTTGCGCGCGGATGCCCAGCACCTTCTGGTCGAGGTCCTTCTTGGCGGCGCCGATGGAGCCGTTCCAGTAGATGTCGTGCGTGATCTGCTCGCCCAGATAGGTAAAGGCGGTGGTCTTCGCGCCGTCGGCCAGCACGCCGGCCTGCTGCAGCGCGTCGATCCACATTTGCCAGTCTTCACCGCCCATCACGGCCACGGTGTTGTCGATTTCTTCCTGCGTCGCGGGTTCGAGCACCGTTTCCTTCACGGCCCCGCTGTCGGTGTCGAGGCCGCGCAGGTTCACGGCCTTGCCCACGGGCTTGAGCACCGAGTTGAAGACCTGGCCGGTCTTCGGGTGCGTGCGGCGCGGCGCGGCCAGGCTGTAGACGACGAGGTCGACCTGCCCCAGGTCGGCGCGGATGGTGTCGATGACCTGCTGCTTCACCGCGTCGGAAAAGCCGTCGCCGTTGATGCTCTTCGCATAGCGGCCTTCGGCGTGCGCCGCGCGCTCGAAGGCGGCGGTGTTGTACCAGCCGGGCGAGCCGGGCTTGGCCTCGCTGCCGGGGCGCTCGAAGAAGACGCCCAGCGTGTCGGCGCCGCAGCCGAAGGCGGCGGTGATGCGCGCCGCGAGGCCGTAGCCGGTCGATGCGCCGATCACCAGCACCTTCTTCGGGCCGCCCTCGATGGCGGGCCTGGCCTTGACGTACTCGATCTGCTGGCGGACGTTGGCTTCGCAGCCGGCAGGATGGGTGGTAACGCAGATGAAGCCGCGCACGCGGGGTTTGATGATCATGAGGATCTCGCTGGATGAGATGCGGGAAGAAAACGGCGGGAGCGCGTTTTTGGCGCCGCGAATTTAACCCAGCCCGTAATAACCGCCTTCAGCTTGTCCATATGCATATGTCGATTGACGATTTAATAATCAGGGGTTTTATTGATATGGTTCGACCCTGAATTTCCTCTAGGAGAGAGACAACCTATGCGCCACACCCTGCTCGCCGCGGCCGTCGCCGCTTCCACTTTCCTGCTCGGCACCGTCGCCCACGCCGACCAGCTGGCCGACATCAAGAAAAAGGGCGAGCTGGTCGTCGGCGTGCTCGGCACCGACGAGCCCGCGACCTTCGTCGACCCCAAGACGCGCCAGATCGTCGGCTACGAAGTCGACCTGGTGAACGCCATTGCAAAGAAGATCGGCGTGAAGCCGGTGCTCAAGCAGATCGCCGTGGCCGCGCGCATTCCCGAACTGCAGCAGGGCCACGTCGACCTTGTCGCCGCCGGCCTCACGCACAACAAGGAGCGCGAGGCGCAGATCGACTTCTCGCTCACCACCTTCGTGACGGGCCAGAAGGCCATCGTGAAGAAGGACAGCGGCATCACCGAGGTGCCGCAGCTCGCCGGCAAGAAGGTGCTGACCATCCGCGGCGGCACGCAGGAACCCAACATCCGCAAGGCCGTGCCCAACGTCGAGGTCGTGACCTTCGACACCAGCCAGCAGGCCTTCCAGGCGCTGCAGCAGGGCAAGGGCGTGGGCTATGTGGACGACGAGGCCGCGCTGCTGCGCAGCTACGCCAAGCTCGGCCCGCAGAAGGCGCAGTACGTGGTGCTCAAGCAGAACCTGAGCACCGAGGCGCTGGCCATCGGTATCAAGAAGGGCGAGAGCGGCCTGAAGGCCGTGGTGGACGACACGCTGCGTGAGCTCGAGAAGTCGGGCGAGGCGCAGAAGATCTTCATCAAGTGGTACGGCCCGGACACGGCCTCGGGCTTCCAGTCGCGCGACTTCAAGCTCGAGAGCGACAAGATCGACTGAGCCCGGCCCCCGGTCTTTCTCCTTCCCCCGCTGGGGGAAGGCCGGGATAGGGGCTGACGGCCTTTGCATAGGCCTCGGTGGATCGACCTCCGCCGCACCCCCACCCCAACCCTCCCCCAGCGGGGGAGGGAGCCAAGACCCCCTGCGGCAGTGATACTGTCGCCCCCCATGCCCCTGTTCGACTATTCCTTGCTGCTCACCGGCAAGTACCACGACATGCTGGTCGCGGGCCTGCTGCTGTCGCTGCAGCTGCTCGCGGCCGCGCTGGTGCTGGCGCTGCCCCTCGCGCTGGTGGTCGCGCTGCTGCGCCTTTCGCCCTTCGCACCGCTGCGCTGGCTCGGCTTCGCGTACGTCGAGTCGATCCGCAACATCCCGCTGCTCGCGCACATGCTGTTCTGGTACTTCGGCGCGCCCGAGCTGCTGCCCGAAGGCATCAAGCAATGGCTCTACGCGGGGCACATCGAGGCCTACAGCGCGGTGATCGCGCTGTCGCTGTACACGGCGGCCTTCATGGCCGAGGACATCCGCAGCGGCATCCGCGCGATCCCCACGGTGCAGTTCGAGGCCGGCCGCGCGATGGGCTTCAGCTACCTCGCCACCATGCGCGGCGTGGTGCTGCCGCAGGCGCTGCGCGTGACTGTCCCGCCGCTGATCTCGCAGACGCTGAGCCTCTGGAAGAACACCTCCATCGCCACCGTGATCGGCGTGGCCGAGCTGATGTACCAGGCCGGCCAGGTCGAGAGCGCGACCTTCCGCAGCTTCGAGTCCTTCGCGTTCGCGAGCGCGGCGTACCTGACGGTGTCGCTGGCGATCACGGGGCTGGCGACGTGGTACCACCACCGGTATCCGGTGCGCACGATCTGAGGACGCCGGGCGATGCTGCAGATCATCAACGACTATTGGGTCTACTTCCTCATCGGGCAGTACCCGAATGGCCCGCTCGGCGGACTGGTGCTCACGCTGCTGCTGGCCTCCTGCGGGCTCGTACTCGCCTTGCCATTGGGCATCGTGCTCGGCCTCGCGCGCGTCAGTCCGTGGCGCTGGCTGCGCTGGCCGGTCACGGGCTTCGTGTTCGTGGTGCGCGGCCTGCCGCTGCTGATGGTGATCTTCTGGGCCTACTTCTTCCTGCCGAGCGTCACGGGCGTGAAGACCGACCAGTTCACCACCATGCTGATCGCGCTGGTGATATTCGACGCCGCCTACCTCGCGGAGATCGTGCGCGCCGGCATCCAGGGCCTGCCCCGCGGGCAGATGGAAACCGCCCGCGCGCTGGGCCTGGGCTACGGCCGCGCGATGCGCCTCGTGGTGCTGCCGCAGGCGCTGCGCAGCATGCTGCCCTCGCTGGTGAACCAGTTCGTCTCGACCATCAAGGAAACCTCGCTGGGCTACATCATCGGGCTGGCCGAGGTGTCGTTCATCGCGACGCAGATCAACACGCAGGTGTTCACCAAGCCCGCGCAGATCTACCTGATCCTGGGCGGCACGTATTTCATTCTCTGCTTCGGCCTGTCGCGCTTCGCCTACTGGCTGGAACGCCGGCTTGCGCGCCGCGGCATGTCCACCGTTGCACCCAAGGTGTCCGCATGATCGAACTCGAAAAAGTCAACAAGTGGTACGGCAGCTACCACGCGCTGGTCGACATCACTGAGACCATCCACAAGGGCGAAGTCGTCGTGGTGTGCGGGCCCTCGGGCTCGGGCAAGTCGACGCTGATCCGCACCTTCAACCGGCTGGAGCCGATCCAGTCGGGCCGCATCGCCGTGGACGGCCAGGACATCCATGCGCCCGGCCTCGACGTGAACGCCTTCCGCTCGCGCATCGGCTTCGTGTTCCAGCAGTTCAACCTCTTTCCGCACCTCACGGTGCTGCAGAACTGCACCATGGCGCCGATGCAGCTGCGCGGCCTCACGCGCAAGGAGGCCGAGGAGCGCGCGATGGCACTGCTGCAGCGCGTGGGCCTGTCGAACAAGGCGAATGCGTGGCCCAGCGAACTGTCGGGCGGCCAGCAGCAGCGCGTGGCGATTGCGCGCGCGCTGGCCATGCAGCCGCCGCTGATGCTGTTCGACGAACCCACGAGTGCGCTCGACCCCGAGATGGTCGGTGAAGTGCTCCTGGTGATGCGCGACCTCACGCGCGACGGCATGACGATGGTCTGCGTGACGCACGAGATGGGCTTCGCGCGCGAGGTGGCCGACCGCGTTCTGTTCATGGACGAGGGCAAGGTGCTGGAACGCGCCACGCCCGACGATTTCTTCAACCGTCCGCAGCATCCGCGCGCGCAGCAGTTCCTGGCCGACATCCGGTCGCCCTTTGCGAGAGACGCATGACCGACACCGCCCTCCCCCTCATCGACGTCGCGCCCCTCGTGGCGGGCACAGCCGGGCGCGACGCAGTCGCCGCGCAGATCGGCGCGGCCTGCCGCGCGCACGGCTTCTTCTACGCGACGGGCCACGGCGTCGACGCGGCGCTCGTGAAGCGGCTCGAAGACCTGAGCCACCGCTTCTTCGACCTGCCCGAGGAAACCAAGATGCGGTGGCGCATGGCCTTGGGCGGGCGCGCGTGGCGCGGCTACTTTCCGCTCGGCGGCGAGCTGACCTCCGGCCGGCCCGACTGGAAGGAAGGGCTCTACCTCGGCACCGAGCTGCCCGCCACGCATCCGCTGGTGCAGGCGAAGACGCCGGTGCACGGGCCCAATCTGTTTCCCGATGTGCCGGGCTTGCGCGAGACCATCCTCGACTACATGGCCGCCGTCACGCAACTCGGCCACCGGCTGATGGAAGGCATCGCGCTGAGCCTGGGCCTGCCCGGGAGCTACTTCGCCGAACGCTACACGGCCGACCCGCTGATCCTGTTCCGCCTCTTCAACTACCCCTCGCAGCCAGTGCCCGAAGGCCTCGACGTGCAATGGGGCGTGGGCGAGCACACCGACTACGGGCTGCTCACCATCCTGCACCAGGACACCGTGGGCGGCCTCGCCGTGCACACGCCGGACGGATGGATCGACGCGCCGCCGATTCCCGGCTCGTTCGTCTGCAACATCGGCGACATGCTCGACCGCATGACCGGCGGGCTCTACAAGTCGACGCCGCACCGCGTGAAGCGCAACACCTCGGGCCGCGACCGGCTGTCGTTCCCGCTGTTCTTCGATCCGAATTTCGAGGCCCGCGTGCAGCGCATCGAAGGGCTCGCCGGCGCCGAGGCACGCGACGACAGCGCCGAGCGCTGGGACCGCGCCAACGTGCACGCCTTCAACGGCCGCTACGGCGACTACCTGCTCGCAAAAGTGTCGAAGGTGTTCCCGCAGCTGCGCGACGAAGTGCTCTGAACAGACCCTGTCACGCGGGCTGCTGCTTTTCCGCCGGCGAAGGAAACCAGCGCGGCAGATGTGCCAACGCGTCGTGCAGCGAGCCGAGTACGTGGAATGCCCGCTCGAGGATGGGTTCGGGCGGCTGCTTGAGATCGGGCACCACCACCACGCGCATGCCCGCGGCCAGCGCCGCCTTGGCGCCGTTCTCGCTGTCCTCGAAGGCGATGCAGTCCGCGGGGTCCACGCCCAGCCGCCCGGCTGCGAGCAGGTAGAGCGCCGGATCGGGCTTGGCGCGCGCCACCTCGTCGCCGCCCGCGAAAGCCTCGAAGTGATGAAGCACGCCGAGACTGCCGAGGCAGGCCTGGATCTGCCCGCTGGTCGACGACGAGGCCACGGCGCAGCGCGTGCCGCGTTCGCGCAGCGCCGCCAGGAATTCGCCCGCACCGGGCTTGATGGGAAACAGCGGCGTGCCGTCGGAGCGCGCCAGCTGCAGCCGCTGGCGCACGTGGCCGATGGCGTGGCGGTAGGCGTCCGCGCCGCCGAGCAGCGATGCGAGGATGCGTTCGGACTCGGAGGTGGCCAACCCCACGACCTGCAGGTACTCGCTATGCGAAAGCTCGATGCCGAGCGTGCGGGCAGCCTCGATCCAGGCGGCCATGATGGGGCGCTCCGAATCGATCAGCAGCCCATCCATGTCGAAAATTGCGGCAGCGAACATCGGGGCATCCTAATGAAAAAGGGGCCGAAACGGCCCCTTACGGAAGAAATGGCTGCGCAGCCGGTCAGTCGCGCGCCAGCGCCCGGTTCAGCCCCAGCGCGGCCAGCGTGGCGACCGCGCCCGACAGCAGGTAGACGCTGACGTACGCCAGGCCGAAGTGGGCCGACAGGCCCAGCGCGACCAGCGGCGCGAACGCCGCGCCGATCAGCCAGGCCAGGTCGGCCGTCAGGGCCGCGCCGACGTAGCGGTACTTGGGCGCGAAGTTCGAGGTCACGGCGCCGGCCGCCTGGCCGTACGACAGGCCCAGGATCACGAAGCCCACCAGGATGAAGATGTCCTGGCCGAGACGGCCGCCGTCGAGCAGCGTGGGGGCGAAGCCACTGAACGCGGCAATCACGGCGGCCAGGCCGCCCAGAGTGAAGCGGCGGCCGATGCGGTCGGCCAGCAGGCCCGAGGCCACGATGCCGGCTGCGGCCAGCACCGCGCCGATCATCTGCACGACCAGGAATTCGCTGACCGACTGGTCGGAGTACAGCGTGATCCACGACAGCGGGAACACGGTGATCAGGTGGAACAGCGCATAGCTGGCCAGCGCGGCGAAGGCGCCGATCAGCAGGTTGGCGCCCTGCGAGCGGACCAGCTCAGTCACGCTGGTGGGCTCCAGTTCGCGTTCCTCGAGCAGGCGCGAGTATTCGTCGGTGGCCACCAGGCGCAGGCGCGCGAACAGCGCCACCACGTTGATCGCGAAGGCCACGTAGAAGGAATAGCGCCAGCCCCAGTCGAGGAAGTCCTCGGATGGCAGGCTCGAATACAGGTAGGCGAACAGCGCGCTGGCAATGAAGAAGCCGATGGGCGCACCCAGCTGGCCCAGCATGGCATACCAGCCGCGGCGGTTGGCGGGCGCATTCAGCGCCAGCAGCGAAGGCAGGCCGTCCCACGAGCCGCCCAGCGCCAGGCCCTGGCCGAAGCGGAACACCGACAGCAGCACGATGGCCGTGAAGCCGAGGCTCGCGTAGCCCGGAAGGAAGGCGATGCCGGCGGTGGAGGTGCCCAGCACGAAAAGCGCCAGCGTGAGCTTGGCCTCGCGCCCGAAACGTCGCTGGATCATCATCGAGATGACAGTTCCGAACGGACGCGCGATGAAGGCGAAGGAGAAGATCAGGAACGAGTACAGAACACCTTCGAGGTGTTGCTCGAAGGGGAAGAAGACCGCCGGGAACACCAGCACCGAGGCGATGCCGTAGACGAAGAAGTCGAAATATTCGGAGGCGCGGCCGATGATCACGCCGACCGCGATCTCGCCGGGGGCGATGTGCGAGTGGTCGTCGCCCTGCCGGGCGCCGCCGTGCTCGGGCGAGTTCGGCAGCGGCTGTGCGCCTTGCGGACTGATGCTGGACGTCGTCATTGCTTGCTGTAATTCAGGTGTCACGCCTGGACGCGACACAAAAGACCATGGAGAACCTAGAGCGTCGCACCGAAACACATTTACCGCCATAGGACAAAACGTCCAATAGGCGAAACCCGTCTTCGAGCGTAGATTGTGGGGTCTTTTTGCGTCGCCCCTGCACCTCTTTTCCCCCGGCATGCACATCCTCAAGAACCTTCGCCGATCACTCCTGCTGCTTTCCGCCATGCTCCTGGCGGGCTGCAACACGGTGTTGATGAACCCCTCCGGCGACATCGCCAATCAGCAGGGACGCCTCATCGTCGTCTCCACCGTGCTGATGCTGATCATCATCATCCCGGTGATCGCCCTGACCGTCTTCTTTGCCTGGCGCTACCGCCAGTCGAACAAGGAGGCCACCTACAGCCCCGACTGGGACCACTCGACCCAGCTCGAACTGGCGATCTGGGCGGCGCCGCTGCTCATCATCATCGCGCTGGGCGCCATCACCTGGATCAGCACCCACACGCTCGACCCCTACCAGCCGCTGCGCCGCCTCGACGCGCAACGCGCAATCCCGGCCGAAGCCAAGCCGCTGGTGGTCGAAGTGGTGGCCCTCGACTGGAAGTGGCTCTTCATCTACCCCGAGCAGGGCATCGCCACGGTGAACGAGCTGGCCGCCCCGGTGGACCGCCCGATCAGCTTCAAGATCACGGCCTCCTCGGTCATGAACTCGTTCTTCATCCCCGCGCTGGCCGGCCAGATCTACGCCATGCCGGGCATGGAGACCAAGCTGCACGCGGTGATCAACAAGCCGGGCGAGTTCGAAGGCTTCTCCGCCAACTACAGCGGCGCCGGCTTCTCGGGCATGCGCTTCAAGTTCCACGGCCTGAGCAACGGCGACTTCGACCAGTGGGTGCAGAAGGTCAAGGCCGGCAAGGACGGCGAACTCACGCGCGAGCTCTACCAGAAGAAGCTCGAAGTGCCGAGCGAACGCGAGCCCGTGCGCCACTACGCGTCGGTGGACCCCGCGCTGTACGACGCCATCCTCAACCTGTGCGTCGACCGCAGCAAGATGTGCATGAAGGAAATGATGGCCATCGACGCCGACGGCGGCCTGGGCAAGCCCGGCGCCTTCAACGTCGCCACCAAGCAGGCCTGGCAGGCCGACTCCCTCGATTCGCCCAAGCGCAAGTACGTCACCGCGATGTGCACCACCGAAGAATAAGATGTTGCAGAACCTAGACCTGACGAAGCTCGTCTTCGGCCGCCTCTCCTGGGAGGCGATTCCCTTCCACGAACCCATCCTGCTCGCGACCTTCGCGGGCGTGGTGCTGGGCGGCATCGCCGTGCTGGGCGCGCTGACCTACTTCAAGCTGTGGGGCATGCTGTGGCGCGACTGGATCACCAGCATCGACCACAAGAAGATCGGCATCATGTACATCATCCTGGGCCTGGTGATGCTGCTTCGCGGCTTCGCCGACGCCCTGATGATGCGGGCCCAGCAGGCGATGGCCTTCGGCGACAACGCCGGCTTCCTGCCGCCGCACCACTACGACCAGGTCTTCACCGCCCACGGCGTGATCATGATCTTCTTCGTGGCGATGCCGCTGGTCACGGGCCTCATGAACTTCGTGGTGCCGCTGCAGATCGGCGCGCGCGACGTGGCCTTCCCGTTCCTGAACAACTTCAGCTTCTGGATGACCACCTTCGGCGCCGGCCTCGTGATGGCGTCGCTGTTCGTCGGCGAGTTCGCCAAGACCGGCTGGCTGGCCTATCCGCCGCTGTCTGGCATCCTGTTCAGTCCCGACGTGGGGGTCGACTACTACATCTGGTCGTTGCAGATAGCGGGGGTGGGCACATTGCTGTCCGGCGTGAACCTGCTGGCCACCATCGTGAAGATGCGCGCGCCCGGCATGACCATGATGAAGATGCCCGTCTTCACCTGGACCGCCCTGTGCACCAACGTGCTGATCGTCGCCGCCTTCCCGGTGCTGACCGCCGTGCTGGCCCTGCTGTCGCTCGACCGCTACGCAGGCACCAACTTCTTCACGAACGACCTCGGCGGCAACGCCATGATGTACGTGAACCTGATCTGGATCTGGGGCCACCCCGAGGTGTACATCCTGATCCTGCCGGCCTTCGGCATCTTCTCGGAAGTGGTCTCCACCTTCTCCGGCAAGCGCCTCTTCGGCTACGCCTCGATGGTGTACGCCACGGTCGTGATCACCATCCTGTCGTACCTCGTGTGGCTGCACCACTTCTTCACCATGGGCTCCGGCGCCAGCGTGAATTCGTTCTTCGGCATCACGACGATGATCATCTCGATCCCGACAGGGGCGAAGATCTTCAACTGGCTCTTCACCATGTACCGCGGCCGCATCCGCTTCGAGCTGCCCATGCTGTGGACCATCGGCTTCATGATCACCTTCGTGATCGGCGGCATGACCGGCGTGCTGCTGGCCGTTCCCCCGGCCGACTTCGTGCTGCACAACAGCCTGTTCCTGATCGCCCACTTCCACAACGTGATCATCGGCGGCGTGCTGTTCGGCATGCTGGCCGGCATCACCTACTGGTTCCCGAAGGCCTTCGGCTACAAGCTCGATCCGTTCTGGGGCAAGTGCTCGTTCTGGTTCTGGATCGTCGGCTTCTGGTTCGCCTTCATGCCGCTGTACATCCTGGGCCTGATGGGCGTCACGCGCCGCATGAACCACTTCCAGGACATGTCGCTGCAGATCTGGTTCCAGGTTGCTGCCTTCGGCGCCGTGCTGATCGCGCTGGGCATCGGCTCGTTCATCATCCAGCTGGTGGTGAGCTACATCCGCCGCGAGTCGCTGCGCGACACCACGGGCGACCCGTGGAACGGCCGCACGCTGGAGTGGTCGACCTCGTCGCCGCCGCCGGCCTACAACTTCGCCTTCACGCCGCGCATCCATGACAACGACGCCTGGTCCGACATGAAGGCCCGCGGCTACGAGCGTCCGGTGGAAGGCTTCAGCCCGATCCACATGCCCAAGAACACGGCCGCCGGCTTCATCATCGCCGCGCTGGCCGCGCTGTGCGGCTTCGCTCTGATCTGGCAGATGTGGCTCGTGGCCGGCATCGGCTTCTTCTCCATGCTCGCCGCCGTGATCATCCATACCTTCAACTACAAGCGCGACTACCACATCCCCGCGGATGAAGTCGTTCGCACCGAAGACGCGCGCACGCGCCTGCTGGCCGCCCATGTCTAACAGTACCGCCCTCCCCTCCAGCCACGCGAACACCGTGGGCAACGCCTCGAGCGTGCCCACCTTCGAGGTGTTCAACGTCCGCAACGAAGACCACCACCCCGAGAACGGCACGCTGCTCGGGTTCTGGCTCTACCTGATGAGCGACTGCCTGGTCTTCGCCTGCCTGTTCGCGGTGTATGGCGTGCTGGGCCGCAGCTACGCGGCCGGCCCCTCGGGCGCCGACCTGTTCGACCTGCCGCTGGTGGCGATCAACACCTCGCTGCTGCTGTTCTCGTCCATCACCTACGGCTTTGCCGTGCTCCAGATGCAGCAGCGCCGCATGGGCGGCGTGCTGGTCTGGCTGGCCATCACCGGCCTGCTGGGCGCGGGCTTCATCGGCCTGGAGCTGTACGAGTTCGCGCACCTGATCCACGAAGGCGCCGGCCCGCAGCGCAGCGCCTTCCTGTCGTCGTTCTTCGCGCTGGTGGGCACCCACGGGCTGCACGTGACCTTCGGCATCGTCTGGCTCATCGTGCTGATGATCCAGCTGCCCAAGCACGGCTTCACCGCCGCCAACCGCCGACGCCTGATGTGCCTGTCGATGTTCTGGCACTTCCTGGACGTGGTCTGGATCGGCGTCTTCACCTTCGTGTACCTGATGGGATCGCTGCAATGAGCGCGCATATCGAAACCGCCGGCCATGGCGCCCATGGCCATGACGACCACGGCCACGACGACGGCCCGGTGAGCCACAGCACCTTCAAGGGCTACATGACCGGCTTCGTGCTGGCCGTGATCCTCACCGCCATTCCGTTCTGGATCGTGATGGGCAAGGTCTTCGACAAGCCAGGCACCACCGCGCTGGTCATCCTGGCCTTTGCCGTGGTGCAGATCGTGGTGCACATGGTGTACTTCCTGCACATGGACGCCAAGTCCGAAGGCGGCTGGAACATGCTGGCACTGATCTTCACGCTGGTGCTCGTGGTCATCACGCTGGCCGGTTCGCTGTGGGTCATGTACCACATGAACACCAACATGATGCCGCACTCGATGCACGACATGAAGAACATGCCCTGATGGCGCAGCAGGCCGCGCGCCAGCGTTCCGATACCTCGCGGGTGGCGCTGGCGGTCTGCGCCGCTCTCGCCTTTGCCGGCTTCATCTCGCTCGGCACCTGGCAGGTCGAGCGCAGGGCCTGGAAGCTCGATCTCATCGCCCGCGTCGACCAGCGCGTGCATGCCCCGGCCGCCACGGCCCCCGGGCGAACCGAATGGCCCACCGTCAACGCGGCCAACGACGAATACCGGCATGTCCGCCTCGCCGGCATCTTCCTCCATGACAAGGAAACGCTGGTGCAAGCCAGCACGAAGCTCGGCCCGGGCTTCTGGGTGCTGACCCCGCTGCGCACGACCGAAGGCACCGTGGTGCTGGTCAATCGCGGCTTCGTGCCGCCCGAGGCGCGCGAACGCCAGGCCCGCACCGCGCCAGAGCCGCAGGGCGAAACCAACGTCGCCGGCCTGTTGCGCCTGACCGAACCCAAGGGCGGCTTCCTGCGCAAGAACGATCCGGCCGGCGAGCGCTGGTTCTCGCGCGACGTGCAGGCCATTGCCGCGGCGCGCGGCCTGAACAACGTCGCGCCCTACTTCGTCGATGCCGAGGCCGCTCCCGCGCAGGCTGCGAACGGCACCCCGGCCTGGCCCGCCGCCGGCCTCACGGTCATCGCCTTCCCCAACAGCCATCTCGTCTACGCCCTGACCTGGTATGGCCTGGCGCTGATGGTGCTGATCGCCGCCTGGTTCGTGCGGCGCAGCGAAAATGCGGCCCATGCCGACACCCGCCCTGCCGAAGATGCCCACCGCGATTGAGGCGATCGCAGGAGAGCTGCACGCCCCCCGCGCCGGTGTCGCGAGCCTCGACAACGCCACCGGCCACCAGAACATGCAGCAGCTGATCCAGCTGCGCTGGTTCGCCGTGGTCGGGCAAGTGGTCACCATCCTGGTGGTGCACTACGGCTTCGCGATCCGCCTGCCGCTGGACCACATGCTGCAGGTGCTGGCCTGCCTGGCGCTCTTCAACATGGTCAGCCTGCTGCGCTCGCGCAGCCACCGGCGCGTGACGAACGGCGAACTGTTCCTCGCGCTGCTGGTCGATGTGGCCACGCTCACCGCGCAGCTCTACCTGAGCGGCGGCGCCACCAACCCCTTCGTGTTCCTGTTCCTGCTGCAGGTGACGCTGGGCGCAGTGCTGCTGAAGCCATGGTCGACCTGGACCATCGTGGTCATCACCAGCATCTGCTTCGCCGGGCTGGCGCTGTTCTCGCGCCCGCTCGCGCTGCCGCTGGACCACGACCGCGGCCTCTGGAGCCCCTTCGTCCAGGGCATGCTGGTGTGCTTCGCGCTGAACGCGGCGCTGCTCGTGATCTTCATCACCCGCATCAGCCGCAACCTGCGCGCGCGCGACGCGCGGCTGGCCGACCTGCGCCAGCGCGCCTCGGAGGAAGAACACATCGTGCGCATGGGCCTGCTGGCCTCGGGCGCGGCGCACGAGCTGGGCACGCCGCTGGCCACGCTGGCCGTGATCCTCGGCGACTGGCGCCGGCTGCCACACTTCAGCTCCGACCCCGAGCTGCTGACCGAGGTGGCCGAGATGGAGCTGCAGATCCAGCGCTGCAAGAGCATCGTGAGCGGCATCCTGCTGTCGGCCGGCGAGGCGCGCGGCGAGTCCTCCGAGGAAACCACCGTCAGCACCTTCCTCGACGACCTGATCGAAGAGTGGCGCACCACCCGCCCGGTGGAAGATTTCGAATACGACAATCGCTTCGGCCGCGACCTGCCCATGGTCTCGGACTCGGCGCTGAAGCAGATGATCTGCAACGTGCTCGACAATGCGCTGGAGGCGTCGCCGCACTGGCTGCGCCTCGAAGCGGCGCACGACGCCGACGCGCTGACGATCACGGTCACCGACGCGGGCCCCGGCTTCCTGCCGGCCATCCTGAAGGAGTTCGGCAAGCCCTACCAGTCGAGCAAGGGGCGACCCGGCGGCGGGCTGGGGCTGTTCCTGGTCGTCAACGTGGCGCGCACCGTGGGTGGCCGCGTCGCGGCGGCCAACCGGCCCGAGGGCGGCGCGATCGTGACGATCACGCTGCCGCTCGCGGCCATCGTGCTGGAAGAAGAAGCAGGGGACGAAGAGGTCCTCGACGGCGAGACCATCGAAACGGAAGGCCATGACCGAAACCGGAGCTGAGCGCCAGTTGCTGATCGTCGAGGACGACGACGCCTTCGCGCGCACACTCGGCCGCTCCTTCGAGCGGCGCGGCTATGCCGTGGCGCTCGCCAACAACCTCGGAGACGTCGAGGCGCTGCTCGCCACCTCGTCGCCGGGCTACGCGGTGGTCGACCTCAAGCTCAACGGCGAGGCCTCGGGCCTGGCCTGCGTGCAGATGCTGCACCGGCACAACGCCGAGATGCTGATCGTGGTGCTGACGGGCTTCGCCAGCATCGCCACCGCCGTCGAGGCCATCAAGCTCGGCGCCTGCCACTACCTGGCCAAGCCGTCGAACACCGACGATATCGAGGCCGCCTTCGGCCGCGCCACCGGCACCACCGAGGTGGAGCTGACCAACCGCTCCACCTCGATCAAGACGCTCGAATGGGAGCGCATCCACGAGACGCTGGCCGAAACCGGCTTCAACATCTCGGAGACCGCGCGCAGGCTCGGCATGCACCGGCGCACGCTGGCGCGCAAGCTGGGCAAGCAGCAGGTCAAGTAGGCAACCACTGCATCCCTCCATCTGCATGAGGTTCCGATGACGACAGCTCCCTCCCAGACGCAACCCTCGCAGCGCACCTCCGTGCTGGCAGCCCGCGACCAGACGGCGATGGAAGAACTCTTCAATGCCCTGAGCCACGGCCTGGGCCTGGCGCTGGCCATCGCCGCGCTGCCCATCCTGGTCTACAACGCGGCGCAGAAGGGGCAGGCCGCGGGCGTGGTCGGCGCCTGCCTGTTCGCGGGCACGGCCATTGTGCTGTACCTGATCTCCACGCTGTACCACGCACTGCCCATGGGCCGGGCCAAGGCCTGGTTCAACCGGCTGGACCACGCGGCCATCTACCTGTTCATCGCGGGCAGCTACATGCCCTTCGTGTTCGGCGTGCTGCGCGGTCCGCTGGGGTGGACGCTGTTCGGCGCCATCTGCGCGGCGGCCGTGCTGGGCGTGAGCGCCAAGCTGTTCAACCGGCTGCAGCATCCGCTGTGGTCGACCGGGCTCTATGTGGCAATGGGGTGGATGGCGCTGATGGCTGCGGTGCCGCTGTACGAGCGCATGTCACCGGCGGGGCTGGGTTGGCTGGTGGCCGGTGGGCTCTTCTATACGGCGGGCGCCGTGGTGTTCCTGTTCGACAACAAGGTGCGCTTCGCGCATTCGGTGTGGCACCTGTTCGTGCTCGCGGGCAGCACCTGCCATTTCTTCGCCGTGCTCTGGCACTCGCACGGCTGATCTTCCTGACTCAGTAATGCGGCGGTAGCTCGTCGCGCGGGTTGCGCGCGGCGCCGTCCTGACCCGCGCTTTGCGCTTGTTCCTTGAGTTGCGTGACCTGGAGGATCAGCCGGTCGATCTGCTGCTGCTGGCGGTAGATCGTCATGTTCAGTTGGTCGAGCAGGTCTTCGGCGTAGCTCGACTTGATCTCGAGCTCGGTCACGCGTTCCGCGAGGTCGTGGGGTGGGTTTTCCATGCCGCTATTGGACAGGAAGACCGACCCACCTTTTATGACGCCTCCCTTAGCCCCCTTGGCCTCCTAGCGCCGTACCTTCGCTTCGAGCAGATCGCCCATGCCGATGCGCTTCGCGAACTCGATGCGCACACGCTCCGACACCTCGAACACCTCCGTAGCACCGTCGCCCACGAAGTCGATCAGCGAGCGCATCGGCCGTGTGCCGGCGGGCAAGCCCACGATGCGCACGATTTCGTCGGCCACGGCCTGCGGGTCGGCGTTGTCGGGCGTCAGCGCCGAGAGGCGTTCACCGATCTGGTCCATCACGCCGTCGTAGCGGCTGTAGGCGGCGGCGGTCGCGGCATCGGCCGGCTTGCCCGCGCTCGGGAAGTGGTCGGTGCCCCTGGTGAAGGCGCCCGGCACGACGATGGAAGTCTCGATGCCGAAGCGCGCGATCTCGTAGGCCAGCGTGACGGCCAGCGAATCCATCGCCGCCTTGGCCGCGCCATAAGGGCCCATGAACGGCGGAAAGCCGCCCTTGGTGGTGGTGCTGCTGATCCACAGCATCAGCCCCGATTCCTGCCTGCGCAGGTACGGCAGCACCGCGCGGTTCACGCGCTGCGCGCCGAGCACGTTGGTGTCGAACACCTTCACGATCTCTTCGGGCGTGAAGGCCTCGGTCGGACCGACCACGAGGTGGCCGGCGTTCTGCATCACCACGTCGAGGTGGCCCTGCTCGCGCACGATGGTCGCGGCGGCGGCATCGGCCGAGTCCTGCGAGAGCACGTCGAGTTCGAGTGGGTGGAGCTGAATGCTCTTCGCCGCGGCGAGCGAGCGCAGTTCGGCGGCGCGGCCGGCATTGCGGCCCGCGATGTCGCGCATCGACGCGTAGACGACGTGGCCGGCTTCGGCCAGCGATTGCGCGCCGAGCTTGCCGATGCCGGTGCCGGCACCTGTGACCAGGATGATCTGCTTTTGCATGAGGTTTCTCCGTATGGGTTGGGTTGATCCGAGAAAGCGAATGGCTCAGGCCACGCCGCCGTTGGCGCGCAGGACCTGCCCGTTGACCCAGCCCGCGTCCGGGCCGGCGAGGAAGGCCACCACCGAGGCGATGTCCTCGGGCTGGCCGAGGCGCTGCAGCGGCGGCATCCTGGCGAAGGTCTGGATCTGTTCGTCGGTCTTGCCGTCGAGGAACAGCGAGGTGGCGATCGGGCCCGGCGCCACGGCATTCACCGTGATGTTTCGGCCGCGCAGCTCCTTGGCGAAGACGTGCGTGAAGGCCTCGACCGCCGCCTTGGTGGCGTTGTAGATCGCATAGCCGGGCATGTTCAGCGCGAGCGTGGTGCTCGAGAAGTTGACGACGCGCCCGCCCTCGTTGAGGCGCGTGGCGGCTTCGCGCAGCGTGTTGAAGGTGCCGCGCACGTTGATGTCGAAGGTCTGGTCGTAGAGCGCGTCCGTGTGCTCGGCCAGCGGCACGGTCTTGAGCACGCCGGCGTTGTTGACCAGCACGTCGACCTTGCCGAGCTGCGCCTCGACGGCGTCGAACATGGCGCGCACTTCGCTGGCGCTGGCCACGTCGGCCTTGACCGCGAGAGCCTTGCCGCCGGCGGCCTGCAGTTCGGCGACGAGGGCGTCGGCCTGCGCCGGGCTCGACGCGTAGTTGACGGCGACCGCGAAGCCGTCCTTGGCGAGACGCCACGCAATGGCGGCGCCGATGCCGCGCGATGCGCCGGTGACGAGGGCGACTTTGGAATTGGAGGGCTTGTTCATGGCTGTTTCCTTTGCAGTGGTTGGTTGGTGAGACGAATGATCGACTGTTCCAACCTAAAGATAATTAGCCTTTAATCGCCATTACTATTCCATTTACTTCAACAATAGATTCGGAGCCCGGCCATGGACCGCTTCCAGGAAATGCTGGCCTTCGTGCGCATCGCCGAGCGCCAGAGCTTCACGCAGGCGTCCGAAGACCTGCAGATTCCGCGCGCCACCGTCACCAACCTGATCAAGCGCGTGGAGCAGCGCCTGGGAACCCGGCTGCTGGAGCGCACCACCCGCACCGTGCGCCTCACGCAGGACGGCGAGGCCTACTACCGCCGCTGCGTGCGGCTGCTGGCCGATGTCGAAGAGGCCGAGGGCCTGTTCCGCGACGAGGCGCCCAAGGGCCTGCTGCGCGTGAACCTGCAGGGCACGCTGGCACGGCATTTCGTCGTGCCCGCGCTGCCGGCGTTCCTGGCGCGATATCCCGACCTGGAACTGCACATCGGCGAAGACGACCGGCTGGTCGACCTGGTGCGCGAAGGCGTCGACTGCGTCCTGCGCGCGGGCACGCTGCAAGATTCATCGATGGTCGGGCGGCGCGTGGCGCTGCTGCCGCAGGTCACGGTCGCGAGCCCGGCCTACCTGGCGCAGCACGGCGAGCCCGAGAGCGTGGAAGCGCTGTCGGCGCACCGCGCCATCCACTACATCTCCAGCGCCACGGGCAAGGCAGTGCCGCTCGAATTCACGGTCGACGGGCGGGTGACGAGCGTGCAGCTCGGCGGCATCGTCTCGGTGACGGGCGCCGACCTGTACACCGGCTCGGCCGTCGCGGGCCTGGGGCTGGTGCAGGTGCCGCGCTATCGCGTGGCCAGCGAACTTGCAGACGGGCGGCTGAAGGTGCTGCTGCCCGGCTTCGCGCCACCGCCGATGCCGATCTCGGTGCTGTACGCGCAGAACCGGCAGCTGTCGTCGCGGGTGCGAGTGTTCACGCAATGGCTGCGCGACATCTTCGAGGCGGCCGCGCAAGCCTGAGCAGGTCTCAACAGGCCGTCGACTCCAGCGCCACGGCACCAGCCTCGGCCTGTGTCTCGCCACGCAGGAACGCGAACACCACCAGCGCCGTCACCACCGTCACGCCTGCCAGCACGCAAAGCAGCGTGCCGAATGCGGCGCCGTAGGCATGCAGCAGCGCCGCGCGGTCCATGCCGGGCAGCAGAGCCAGCGCCTGCGACATGTTCCCGGTCGTGACGCGCTGCGCCGCCTGCGATGCGGCGGCGGCATGCCCCAGTTGCGCCGTCACAAGTGCAGTCAGTCCGGCCCCGACCAGCGCCAGCGCAATCCCCTCCCCCGCCACTCGCACGGTGTTGAAGATGCCCGATGCCATGCCCGCACGCTCGCGCGGCACCACGCTCACGGCCAGCCCGTCCATCAAGCCCCACGGCAGGCCGATGCCGGCGCCGATCAACAACAGCGGCCACACGATGTCGTGCAGCGGCGTGCCCGGCGCGCAGCGGCTGAGCCAGAACAGCCCCGCCGCGCACACCAGCAGCCCCACGGCCGAAATCACACCCGCCGAGAACCGCCGTGCGAGCGATGCCGCCAGCGTCGGCACGACGAGGATCGGCCCCGAGAGCGCGAACATGAAAGTCCCCGCCTCGATCGCGCTGCGCCCTTCCAGCCCGATGAAGCGGATCGGCAACAGCACCAGCAGCACGACGAAGCCATAGGCCGGCGCGGCAGCCAGCAGTTGCACGCCCACGAAGCGCGGAAAACGGAACAGCGACAGATCGAGCATCGGATGCGCCACGCGCCGCTCGATGGCGATGAAGGCCGCGCCCATCAGCGCCGCGCCCGCCAGCGCGCAAAGCACCCACGGGCTGCCCCAGCCGCTGTCGGGCGCCTGCAGCACGCCGAGCGTCAGCAGGCTCAGCGCAGCGGTGAAAGTCGCTGTGCCCGGCATGTCGAGCCCCATGGCATCCGGATTGCGCGACTCGCGCATGCTCGGCGCGGCGATGCACAGCGCCACGAGGCTGACCGCGCCGGGGCTCAGCATCACCGCCTGCCAGCCGAAGCTCTCGGCGAGCCAGCCCGAGAGGATGGAGCCGCACGACAGCCCCACGCCGAACGAAGTGCCGATCAGGCTGAAGGCCCGCGTGCGCGCCGCGCCGTCGAACACCTGCGCCAGCGCGGCCGTGCCCGCCGCGAAGGCCGCGGCCGAGCCCAGCCCCTGCAGGGCCCGCGCCAGATCGAAGGCGACGATGCCCGGGGCCAGCGTCAGCAGCGAGCTGCTCAGCGCCACCACCGCGAGCCCCAGCAGGAACACGCGCTTGCGCCCATAGGCATCGGCCAGCGCCCCGGCCGCCATCAGCGTGGCGCCGAAGCTCAGCATGAAGGCGTTGGTCACCCAGTTGAGTTGCACCGGGCTGCCGCCCAGCGCATCGCGGACCGCGGGCAGCACCACCGCCGGGCCGGTGAAGCTCAGCGGCATGCCCAGCGCTGCCAGGCAGACGGCGGCCAGCAGCCAGTTCTTGTTGGGGGAAGACGTGGACATCGAAGGCTTTCACGCAGGAGAAAGGAAGCCACAGAAGATAGAAAGGAATCAATGGAATGAAAATGACGCCATTGATCCTCACACTCCCAACCCAGGGTTGCTAATCCATGGACAGCTTCAGCGGACTCGAATCTTTCGTGCGCGCGGCCGACCAGCTGAGCTTTGCCAAGGCCGGCCGGCAGCTGGGCATCTCGGCTTCGGCGGTGGGCAAGAATGTCGCACGGCTCGAACAGCAGCTCGGCGTGCGCCTTTTCAACCGCACCACGCGCCACACGCGGCTGACGCAGGAAGGCGCGCTCTTCCACGAGCGCTGCCGCCGCATCCTCGACGAGCTGGACGATGCGCGCGCCATGATGCAAGACGCCGTCGCCGCCCCGCGCGGCCGGCTGCGCGTGAGCCTGCCGACCATCGGCTACCGCTTCCTGCTGCCGATCCTTCCGGACTTCAAGGCGCGCTACCCCGAGATCGAGCTTGACCTCGACTTCAACGACCGGCTGGTCGACGTGATCGCCGAGGGCGTCGATGTAGCCATCCGCAGCGGCGACCTGGTCGATTCGCAACTGGTGGCGCGGCGGCTCGGCCCGTTCCAGTTCGTGCTGGTGGCCTCACCGGCTTATCTCGAACGCCACGGCGTGCCGCAGGTGCCGGCCGACCTGATACAGCACGCCTGCCTGCGCTACAAGTTCGTGACCGGCGGCAAGGTCGAGGAATGGGACCTGCCCGGGCTGCCCGCGCAACTGCCGCCCGGCCTGCTGTGCAACAACATGGAAGCCATGCTGGGCGCGGCCGTGGCCGGACTCGGCGTGGCCTACATGCCCGACTTCCTGGCGCGCGATTCGCTGTACCGCGGCGAGCTTCAGCGCGTGCTGGCCACGCACCTCGTGCGGCAGGGGCAGTTCTCGGCGCTGTGGCCGTCGAGCCGGCAGTTGTCGCCGAAGGTGCGGGCGTTTGTGGACTTTGCGGGGGAGCGGATGTTCAAGGAGGGCGACGAAGTCCCGCCCACCCCGGTCACGAGGCAGGCCGCGCGCGGATGATCAGCCCGGTTCCACCTGCTCGGCGACCGCCTCGGCAGGCGCGGCCACGGCGGCAGGCATCACCTCCACGGGCTTGGCCGCCCTGACAGGCTTCACGCCCTCTGCAGTCACCGTTCTTGCAGCCGCCGGCTTCGTCGGCTCCGCCTTCACAGCCACGGCCTTCGCGGCCTCCACCTCCACCGGCTCGCTCCCAAGCCGGCTCAGTGCCAGTGCAGCCTTCAGCGGGAACAGCGTGCGCTCGTCGCCCTCCGCGGCATTGCTCACAGTGGTGCCGCTGGTCTCGCCGAGGCTGGCCGTGCGCACCGAGTCGAGCCGATGCGCAGGCACCATGAACGGCGAGTGCGTGGTGTAGATGATCTGGTTGCCGAAGTCTTTCTCGAAGTGCGCCAGCAGGTCGGCCTGCGAGTGCGGGTGCAGGTGCAGCCCGGGTTCGTCCAGCAGCAGCACCGCGTCTTCCGCACGCCCGCCCTTCGTGTCAGCAAAGAACGCGATGTAGAACGAGAAGAACCACTGGAAGCCGCGGCTGCGCTCGTCGAGGTTCACTTCGACCTCGTAGGCGCCGTTCGGGTCGGACACCAGCGTGTCGAGGTACTGCCCGTCGAGGTTGAAGCGCACCTTCAGCGCACGGTCCTTCCACAAGCGGCGGACCTCGGCCGTCACCACCGAGCCCGCGCGATTGGCGAGCTGGTTGCGCGTGGCCTGGTCGTTCTTTTCCAGCAAGTCCTGCAGCTGCTGCGGATCGAGCCCCGCGACCTTGCACAGCTTGCCGAAGCTCTGCTGCGCGAGCGTGAGCTGCCCCCAGCCCTGGCGCCCAAGGTACTCGGCGATGTTCTGGCGGCCGGGCAGCGCCGGGTACTCGTCGACGTAGATGAAGCGCGGCAGCTTCTCGAGCACCCAGGCCTGCGCGCGGGCGAGCGCGGGCGTGTCGTTGGAGATGGACAGGGCCATGTCTTCCAGCTCGGCCAGCATCTGCTCCTGCTTGTCGCTGAGTTCGGCACCCGCCGCGGCCAGCGCCTTGCGCAGGGCCTGCGCCGCCTTGACCGCGCCGGCCGACCACTTGATGTAGTCGGGGCTCATGATCATCGCGGCGTCGAAGGTGTCGGCCTCCTGCTCGAGCGTTGCCTTCGCTTCCTCGGCGACCTTCTCGGCGGCGGCCTTGACGGCCGGCACGATCTTGCGGACCTTGCCCTTGATGTCGCTCACGTCGAGCGACAGCGCATTGAGCCCTTCGAGCCCGGCCCGGCGCGCGGCGGCATAGCCGCGGGCCGCCGTGACGTGGCGCACGCCCGCCGCGCGCGGCAGGATCCCGGCCAGCTCGGCCTGCTCGCTTTCGTCGAGGCTCCAGCGCGCGAAGACGACCGGCGTTTCGCCAGTGCACTCCTCGAGCCGCCGGTGGCGCGGGAAGTCCTTGATGGGGCTGAGTTCGGCCAGGCCCTCTGCCGGGTTCAGGCTGTGGAGTGCGCGCAGCAGGTTCGATTTACCGCTGTCATTCCGTCCGAGGACCGCCGTGATCTGCTGTGTGGAATCGATGAGGCCGCTGTCGTTGATCGAGCGAAAGTTGGTGATCTGGAATGACGCCAAGCGCATGTAGAAAGCTTCTTCTGAATTGAATACGGGGCCGGGGAATGTATTGCATTCCCCGGCCCCGTCCGGCCCGAATCCGAAGAAAAAGTTTGCTACTCGGCAGCGCGGCGCAGCGTGTCGACCACCGGGCGGCGCAGCACGTCGCGCAGGCCCCACCATCCGGCTCCCAGCGCGAGCACCGCGCCGGCCAGCGCACCGGCCACCGGCACGATGGGCGAGGCCCTCCACGTGAACTCGAACACATAGCGCGCCAGGGCCCAGCCGATCGCCGAAGCCACGATGCTCGCGAGAAAACCCGCAAGCAGGCCGACACCCGCCAGCTCGGCGCGCTGCACCTGCCGCAGCAGGCTGGCACGCGCGCCCACCGCGCGCATCACCGCGAACTCGCGCGCGCGCTCCTCGCGCGTGGCCGTGACAGCCGCGAACAGCACCACCAGCCCGGCCGCGAGCGTGAAGCCGAACAGGAATTCGACCGCGCGGATCACCTGGTCGAGCACACGCTGCACCTGGTTGATGGTGGCGCTCATGTCCACGTTGGTGACGTTCGGATAGCTGCGCACCAGCGCGTTGTCGAAGCCCCGCGTCTCGGGCGCGCGGAAGGCGCCCATGTAGGTGGTGGGCACATCGGCCAGCGAAGCCACCGTGTACATGACAAAGAAGTTGGCATGCATCGAGCCCCAGTCGACCTTGCGCAGCGAGGTGATGCGCGCCTCGCTCTGCGTGCCGCCGATGTCGAAGCGCAGCGAGTCGCCGAGCTTGAGGCCGAGTGTCTCGGCCAGGCCCTCTTCCACGCTCACTTCGCCGGCTGCATCCGGCGTCCACTTGCCGGCCGTGATGCTGTTGTGCGCAGGTGCAGCCACGCTGTTGCTGAGGTTGAACTCGCGGTCCACCAGCCGCTTGGCGCGGTCCTCGGCGTAGTCGTCGGGCGACACCGGCTTGTCGTTGATGGCCACGAGGCGGCCGCGGATCATGGGATACCAGTCGAACTTGCGCACGCCCGCATCACGCAGCGACTTCTGGAAGGCGTCGCTCTGGTCGGGCATGACGTTGATGACGAAGCGGTTCGGCGCGTCGGGCGGCGTGGCCTGGCGCCAGCTCGCGACGAGGTCGGTGCGCAGCAGCACCAGCAGCACCAGCGCCAGCAGCCCCACCGACAGCGCACTGACCTGCACCACCGCATACGCCGGCCGCGCCGAGATCTGCCGCGTGGCCAGCACCAGCCAGCGCGGCGCGGTGGTTTCGTTGACGCTGCGGCGCAGCACCTTCACAGCGAGCCAGCTCAGGAGCGCGAACACGGCCACCGCGCCCGCGAAGCCGCCGACGGCAATGAGGCCCAGCTTGATGTCGCTGCTGGCCGCCATCAGCAGCGCCGCGAAGCCCGCGACGCCGACACCCAGCACCGCGAGCGAAGCGGGCTTGAGGCCGCCGACATCGCGCCGGATCACGCGCAGCGGCGGCACGCGGGCCAGTTGCAGCACCGGCGGCAGGCCGAAGGCGAACAACAGCGTGAGCCCCATGCCCAGTCCGAAGGCCACCGGCCACAGCGTGGCTGCGGGCAGCGCGGTTTCGACCAGCCCGGCCAGCAGCAGCACGAACACGTAGTGCACCGCGAAGCCGATCGCCACGCCGAGCGCGCTGGCCACGATGCCGATCACCGCGAACTCGAAGGCATAGGCGACGGCGATGGTGCGCTGGCTCTGGCCCAGCACGCGCAGCATCGCGCAGTCGTCGAGGTGGCTGGCCGCGAAGCCGCGCGCGGCCAGCGCCACCGCCACGGCCGACAGCAGAGCGGCGAGCAGCGCGACCAGGCTCAGGAATTTCTCGGCGCGGTCCAGCGTCTGGCGCATCTCGGGCCGGCCGCCCTCGAAGGAATCGAGCCGCACGCCGCGCAGCTCGCCCTTCTTGATGGTGGCGTCGGCCCAGTCGGAAAAACGCTTCACCGCCGCGTCGCTGCCCGCCACCGCATAGCGGTAGCCGACACGGCTGGCCGGCTGCACGAGCGCAGTGCGCGCGACGTCGGCCTGGTTGATCATCACGCGCGGCGAGAAGCTCATGAAGCCGGCGCCGCGGTCGGGCTCCAGCGTGATGACGCGGCCGACGCGCAGGCCGGCATCGCCAAGCAGCAGCGTGTCGCCGACCTTGAGCGCGAGCGAGTCGAGCAGCGAGGCATCGACCCACACCTCGCCCGGCGGTGGGATGTCTCGCGTCGCCTTGCCGGGGCCTTCGAGGGTGGCCGAGGTCAAAAGGCTGCCGCGCAGCGGATAGCCCGCGGCCACGGCCTTGAGCGCCACCAGCTTGCTGGCGCCGCCCTGCGCATCTTCGGCCCGGGCCATGGTCGGGAAGCCGTAGGTGCCGGAACCTTCCAGGCCGAGCGCCCTGGCCTGCGCCACGAAGGCAGCGGGGGTCGGGTTGTCGCTGACGATCACCGCATCGCCGCCCAGCAACTGGCGCGCATCGCGCTTCAGCCCACCCTGCAGCCGGTCGGCGAAGAAGCCGACGGCCGTGAGCGCAGCCACGGCCAGCAGCACGGCGACGATCAACAGGCGCAGCTCGCCGGCGCGCAGGTCGCGCCAGAGCGTGCGCCAACCCAGGCGGAGGGAGGCATTCATGGCGCGAACGATAGCCGACAGTCGGGGGCACGGCCGGCTCCAAGGGTTATTGCGCCCTTGCGCCCCTTGATCCCGACTGGATGCTGCCGCATGATGCGACAAACACACCCCGTTCTGTCGCAAACCGGGCCTTCGGCGAGCGAAGGACGAGGCAAGAAAAACAGCCAGTTTGTTTGTCGGACCATCCTTCCTCAAGGAGTGTCTATGCCACGATGCCAGCGCTTGCAGATCGTCGGCCTGTGCCTGGTTGCAGGTGTGCTGGCCAGTGCCTGCGATCCCAAACCCCCCGCACCGAAGGTGACCGGCGCGAGCCCGGCGGGCGTCAGGCCCGCCGACTCCGGTGTCGGCGGCATGAGCGGCCCGAATGGCGGCAGTTCCTCCGGCGGCGCGGCACCCGCGCCGAGCGGCGGCGACGCTGCGGCGCCCAAGTAGCGCCGGCCGCCAGATCCAGCTATCGAGCGCCGCTTGCCCCCACCCCTTCCCTCCCCCGGAAGGGGTGGGAGAAATGCCCGGGGGCTACGAAATCACGCGCAACGAGGGTTCACCAGCCTCCACACGGCCTATGACCGCCGCTCGCGCAAAGCCTTCGTCGCGGAAGATCTTCAGCACCGCATCGACCGCTTCGGGCGCACAGCTCACGAGCAGGCCGCCCGATGTCTGCGGATCGCTCAGCAAGTTCTGCGCGGTGGCCGGCAGGCCGGCTGCGAGTTCGATCTCTGCGCCATAACCCGCCCAGTTGCGCCCCGAGGCGCCAGTCACGAATCCTGCGCCAGCCATCGCCACCACGTTGTCGAGCAACGGCACCTTCGACCACTCGACCACCGCCCTCAGCTTTGCGCCGCGCGCCAGTTCGAGCGTGTGGCCCGCCAGCCCGAAGCCCGTGACGTCGGTCAGTGCGTGCACGCCGTCGAGCGCCGACAGCGCGATGCCCGGCGTGTTGAGCTTCGTCGTGTTCTCGATCAGCTGGCGGTAGCCCGTCTCGGACAGTTGCTCCTTCTTGAGCGCGGCCGACAGCACGCCCACGCCCAGCGGCTTGCCCAGCACCAGCACGTCGCCCGCCTTCGCATCGGCATTGCGCCGCACGCGGTCCGGGTGCACCAGACCCATCGCGACGAGGCCGTAGATCGGTTCGACCGAATCGATGGTGTGGCCGCCGGCAATCGGGATGCCAGCTGAGCGGCACACGTCCTGCCCGCCGCGTACGATCTCTGCGATGACTTCCACCGGCAGCTGGTTGATCGGCATGGCCACCAGGGCCAGCGCCATGATCGGCCGGCCGCCCATCGCGTACACGTCGCTGATCGCGTTGGTCGCGGCGATGCGGCCGAACTCGTAGGGATCGTCCACGATGGGCATGAAGAAGTCGGTGGTCGCGATCAGTGCCTGCTGGTCGTTGAGCCTGTACACAGCCGCGTCGTCGGCGGTCTCGATGCCCACCATGAGTTCGGGCGGAATCATGCCGCCGGCGTGGTTCTTCAGGATCTGCGACAGCACGCCGGGCGCGATCTTGCAGCCACAGCCACCGCCGTGCGAAAAACTCGTGAGGCGCAAGGGCGCGAGCGGGTTCATGAGCGTTGGGTTCATGGGCCGATTATCGAAGCGGCCCCGCTTTCTACAATCCCGTCCTTACCTTTCCCGTACCCGCTGCACGTTTTCGAGGCACATCCATGAAGAAGACAACTCTCACCCAGCTGGCGCTCGCGCTCGCCGTTTCCGTCGCCAGCTTCGGCGCCCTCGCCCAGGGCCTGCTGCGCGTCTCGGCCATTCCCGACGAGGCGCCCACCGAGCTGCAGCGCAAGTTCACCCCGCTGGGCGACTACCTCAAGAAGGAGACCGGCATGGACGTGCAGTTCACGCCCGTGACCGACTATGCAGCAGTGGTCGAGGGCCTGGCCACCAACAAGATCGACCTGGCCTGGCTCGGCGGCTTCACCTTCGTGCAGGCGCGCATTCGCACCAACGGCGGCGCGGTGCCGATCGTGCAGCGCGCAGAAGACGAGGTGTTCACCAGCAAGTTCATCGTGCCGGTGGACAGCACCGCGAAGACCCTGGCCGACCTGAAGGGCAAGACCTTCGCCTTCGGCGCGCCCTCGTCCACCTCGGGCAGCCTGATGCCGCGCTACTTCCTGCTGCAGGCCGGCATCAACCCCGAGAAGGACTTCAAGACGGTCGCCTTCTCGGGCGCGCACGACGCCACCGTGGCCTTCGTGGCCGCATCGCGCGCCGAGGCAGGCGTGCTCAACGCATCGGTGTGGGACAAGCTGGTCGAGTCGAAGAACCCCAACGCCGCCAAGGTGCGCGTGCTGGCGACCACGCCGACCTACTACGACTACAACTGGACGGTGCGCCCGGGCATGGACGCCACGCTGCAGAAGAAGCTGACCGACGCGTTCCTGAAGCTCGATCCGGCGAACCCGGCGCACAAGGAAATCATGGCGCTGCAACGTGCGAGCAAGTTCATCCCGACCAAGTCGTCGAACTACGACGGGATCGAGACGGCGGGGAAGTCGGCGGGTTTGATCAAGTGATTTTCTGGAAGGCGGGGGCACCCTCATCCTATACAGGGTCCGGCCGTTGGTTTTGGCTCCCTCTCCCTCTCCCTCTCCCTCTCCCTCTCCCGCTCGCGGGAGAGGGTTGGGGTGAGGGAACGCCCCCCGAAAGCCCCGCAGCGTGAGCTTCTCCCTCGATGCCATCGGCGTGGTCCACGCCAACGGCCAGCGCGCGCTGGCCGGAGTGACCCTCGCCGCGCAGGACGGCGAATGCATCGCCGTCATCGGCCCTTCGGGTGCCGGCAAGACCACGCTGCTGCGCGTACTCGGTGCGGCGCTGCGGCCCACGGAGGGCGCAGTGCAGGCATTGGGCGCACAGCCCTGGCAGTTGCCGGCCGCAGCGCTGAAGAAGCTGCGCGCCCGCATCGGCACCGTGCACCAGGCGCCACCGATCGCGCCACGCCTGCGCGTAGTCACCGCCGTGCTCACGGGCCGGCTCGGCGAATGGTCCACGCTGCGCGCGCTGGGTTCGCTGTTCTATCCCTCGGACATTGCCGGCGCGCACGAAGCGCTGTCGCGGCTGGCCATGGAAGACCGTCTGTTCGACCGCTGCGACCGCCTCTCGGGCGGGCAGCTGCAGCGCGTCGGCATCGCGCGCGCCCTGTACCAGCGCCCCGCCCTGCTGCTGGCCGATGAACCCGTGTCCGCGCTCGACCCCACGCTGGCCGACGCCGCCGTCGGCCAGCTCGTTGCGCAAAGCGAATCGACAGGGGCCACGCTGGTGGCCTCGCTGCATGCGGTGGACCTGGCGCTGCGCTGGTTCCCGCGCATCGTCGGCATGCGCAACGGGCAGGTGATGTTCGACCTGCCTGCCGCGCAAGTCACGGCCGCGATGCTCGACACGCTGTATGCGAGCGAAGGCGGCATCGCCATGCAGCGGCCGCTGCCGGCGGGCGCTGCGATGGAGGCGGCCTTCCACCGGCCGGACTGCCCTTGAGCTCGAACGCCATCGCGCAGCGCGACCCGCATGCGGCACGCCGGCTGGCCGGGTGGATCGCCGCGCTCGTCATCGCGTGGCCGATGCTGGCGCTGTCGGAGTTCAAGCCGTGGGCGCTGTTCGGCAGCGGCAACCTCGCCGTCATCGGCGGATTCCTGGCGGGCTTCTTTCCGCCCGAAGGCTCGCCCGCATTCCTCGCGATGCTCTTCAAGGCCACGCTCGAAACGCTGGCGATGGCCACGGCCGGCACCGCACTGGCGCTGCTGATCGGTGCGCCGCTCGGCTTCGTGACGACGCGCGCGCTGTCCATCTCGCGCATCGGCCCCGGGCCCGGCCGCGTGCAGGCGGGCATCGTGCGGCAGGCCGCGCGCTGGCTGCTGATGGTGCTGCGCGCCATTCCGGAAATCGTCTGGGCGCTGCTGTTCGTGCGCGCGCTCGGGCTCGGCCCCGCCTCGGGCGTGCTGGCGCTGGCCATCACCTACGGCGGCATGCTGGGCAAGGTCTACGCCGAGATCCTCGAATCGACCGACACGCGCCCCGCGCGCGCCCTGCTCGAAAGCGGCAGCGGCCGGGTCGCGGCGCTGTGCTACGGCCTGCTGCCGAACACGGCGCAGGAGCTCGCTTCGTACACCGTCTACCGCTGGGAATGCGCGGTGCGCGCCTCGGTGGTGATGGGCTTCGTCGGCGCTGGCGGGCTGGGGCAGCTGATGGACCAGTCGATGAAGATGCTCAACGGCGGCGAGGCCAGCAGCATCCTGCTGGTGTTCCTCGCGCTGGTGCTGCTGGCCGACCTGCTGAGCAATGCACTGCGGAGGCTGCTGGCATGACGACGCCGCTGCCCCCGCGCCCGCCGCCGTGCTGGCGCTGCCGCATCGCGCTGCTGCTGATCGGCGCGGCGGTGGCCGCGAGCTTTGTCTACCTGGGCATCGACTACCGCGCGCTCGGCTCGTCGGAGTCGCTTCGGCTCATGGGCAAGTTCATCGCCGAGTTCTTCCCGCCCGACCTCTCGCCGGACTTCCTCGCCAAGGTGGGCAACGGTGCCTTGCAGACACTGGCGGTGTCGGCCCTCGGTACGGTGCTGGCGGCCATTGCGGGTGCGGTGCTTGCGCTGCCTGCATCGGGCCGCACCGGCTGGCTGCCGCGCCACGTGGCGCGATTCGTCCTCAACTTCCTGCGCAGCGTGCCCGAACTCGTGTGGGCCGCGCTGATGGTGCTGGCCGCGGGCATCGGCCCATTCGCCGGCGCGCTGGCCCTGTCGCTGCACACCACGGGCGTGCTGGGCCGCCTCTTCGCCGAAGCATTGGAAAACGCACCGCGCGAACCCGAGCACGCGCTCACGCTCTCGGGCGCCAACGCGGTCACCGCCTTCAGCTACGCGAGCCTGCCCATCGTGCTGCCGCAATGGGTGGCCTACACGCTCTACCGATGGGAGATGAACATCCGCATGGCGGCCGTGCTGGGCTTCGTGGGCGGCGGCGGGCTGGGGCTGCTGCTGTACTTCCACCTGTCGATCTTCCAGCAACAGCAGGCGATGACGGTGCTGATCGCGATGTTCGTGCTGGTCACCTTTGTCGACCTTGCCAGCGCTCGGTTGCGCAAGGGGCTGGGGCCTGCTTACGCTTGATGCGCTCCCGGTCAGGGGTGCGATCACGCCGACGGGGGACATTCGCGCAGGGGAGCACCCGGGGCCCTGTGCACGCACCCCGAACAGCAAGACCGACAATCGAGCCCATGAGGTTCCAGCCATGAGTCACCGCCAGCCCGTACGAGTCGCCGACCGCCACGCCTTCGACACGCTGATCGACGCCCGCTCGCCGGCCGAGTTCGCGCTCGACCACATTCCCGGCGCCATCAACTGCCCCGTGCTCGACGACGAGGAGCGGCACATCGTCGGCACCGTCTATGTGCAGACCGGCGCCTTCGAGGCCCGGCGCATCGGCGGCGCGATGGTCGCGGCCAACATCGCCAGGCACCTGCGCGAGACGCTGGCCGACCGGCCCGAGAACTGGAAGCCGCTGGTCTACTGCTGGCGCGGCGGCATGCGCAGCGGCTCGATGGTCACCTGGCTTCGTCTCGTCGGGTGGGATGCGCAGCAACTCGCGGGCGGCTACAAGAGCTTTCGCCGGCATGTGATCTCGCAAATCGACGCGCTGACGCCCAAGCTCGACCTGCGCGTGATCTGCGGCGCCACCGGCAGCGCGAAGACCCGCGTGCTGCATGCGCTGGCCGCGCGCGGTGCGCAGGTGCTCGACCTCGAAGATTTCGCCAGCCACAAGGGCTCGCTGCTGGGTTCGCTGCCGGGCGTGCCGCAGCCGTCGCAAAAGCATTTCGAGACGCGCATCGCGGCCGTGCTCGAAACCATCGACCTGTCGCGCCCGCTGTACGTCGAGGGCGAGAGCATTCGCATCGGGCGGCTGTCGCTGCCACTGTCGCTGGTGGCGCAGATGCGCGCGGCGCCGTGCATCGAGGTGTCCGCCACGCCCGAGGCGCGACTGGTCTACCTGCTGCGCGACTACGCCTACCTGGGCGACGACCGCAACGCGCTGGCCGACAAGCTCGGCGTGCTGAAGGAACTGCAGGGCAAGGAAACGGTGGCGCGCTGGCAGCAGTGGGCACACGAGGCCGACCTGCCGCACCTGTTCGCGGAACTGATGGCGCTGCACTACGACCCGCACTACCAGAAATCGCAGGAGCTGCACTTCCGCGCCTGGGCGCAGCGCCAGCGCGTGGCGGCGCCCGACCTGTCGGATCAGGGCATCGAGGCGGTGGCCGATGCAGTGCTGGCGCTCGGCGAACCTGCGAGCCCGTCGGCATAGAGCACGCCGCGCGGTGCGCGGCACAGGCCCCAGAAACGCAGGCCGCTGAGCTCGGCCATGCGCACACCCATCGAGGTCGGCGCGGAGATGGTCGCCATCGCCGCAATGCCCAGGCGCGCGCACTTGCGCACCAGTTCGTGGCTGCCGCGGCTGGACATCAGCACGAAGCCCGGCTCCTCGAGGCGGCCCGCCAGCGCGAGCTTGCCGAGCAGCTTGTCGAGCGCGTTGTGGCGGCCGACGTCTTCCATCAGGTCGGTGAGCTCGCCATCGATCGTGGCCCATGCGGCGGCATGGATCGCGCCGGCTTCGGCGTTGAGGATCTGGCGCGGCGGCATGGCGGCGAAGGCGCGCAGCACGGTGGCCAGATCGATGCGCTCGATCCAGTCGCGCGGCGGCACGCGCTGCGGCGTGAGGTCCAGCCCCGCGAAACTCTCGACACCGCACACGCCGCAGCCGGTACGACCCGCGAGGCTGCGGCGGCGGTCTTTCAGGCGCTCGAAGCTGCGCGTGGAAATCTCGAGCTGCACCTCGATGCCGGGCATGCCTTCGGGCAGGCCCGCGTCGGTGGCATCGACCGTGCGCGCCTCGACGCCGCGGCAGTCGGCCGCGGTGTCGAGGATGCCTTCGCTCAGTGCGAAGCCGAGCGCGAAGGCTTCGAGGTCTTGCGGCGTGGCCATCATCACCGCATGCGAGACGCCGTTGAACACCAGCGCCACCGGCACTTCGGCCGCCAGCGTGTCGTCGCGCACCACGCCTTCGGGCGCAACGCCGCGCTCGCCGAAGACATGCACGGCGTGCCGCGAAAGCGGCGGCAGGGCGTCTTCGGGATCGGCGAGATTGGCGAGGTCTGGCTTCGACATGGTGGCTCCGGGTGGGCCTGCCATTGTCTGCTCAGTCGCGGTTCTCGTCCGCAAGGGGCGGCAGCGTTTGCACCTGGGCCCGTCCGGGCGCCTGGAGGTGTGCCACCCAGCGGTCGTCGTACTGCACCACCCGCACCCAGCCGGGGCCGCGCACGCCGCCGATGGCCGCATCGCCCATCAGCGTGAGCCGGCGCATCAGCACGCTGGCGCCCTGCCCTAGCCGCTTGCCCAGGCGCGGCAGCGAGACGCCGGTGCCGTCGGGCTCCTGCGCGAGCATGCGCAGGATGGCCACCGACAGGCTGTCCTGCAGCAGGGCACTCATGCCGCCACCATGCCGTCGGCTTCGTCCTCCGCCAGTTTCTGGATCGGCAGCTCGTGCGGCACCAGCACCACGGGAATGGACTTGGAAGTCGGCGTGCCCGCGTTCTCGGCCACCGACGACAGCGGCACCAGTGGGTTCGTTTCGGGGTAGTAGGCCGCGAGGTTGCCGCGCGGGATGTCGTACGCCACCAGCCTGAAACGGTCGGCGCGGCGCTCCTGGCCGTCGTTCCACACCGTCTGCAGATCGACCCAGTCGCCGTCCTTCATGCCCAGCGCCCGGATGTCCTCGGCGTTGATGAAGACCACGCGACGCTGGCCGAACACGCCGCGGTAGCGGTCGTCCATGCCGTAGATGGTGGTGTTGTACTGGTCGTGCGAACGCGTGGTCAGCAGCGTGAAGACGATGGTGTCGCCCTTCTTCGCAAAGCGCGCGCGGGCGCGGTGCGAATGGGTGTCCAGCGGCACGGCGTGCGTGAAGAACACGGCCTTCTTCGACGCGGTGTTCCACACCCGCTCGCTCGCGGTGTTGCGCAGGCGGAAGCCGCCGGGGTGCGCGACACGCGCATTGAAATCCTTGAAGTCGTCGAACACGGCTTCGATCTTGTCGCGGATGCGGGCGTAGTCTTCGATCAGCGACAGCCACGGCGTCTTGCTGCGCGCGCCGAGGGTGGCGTCAGCAAGCCGCGCCACGATGGCCGGCTCGGACAGCAGGTGCTCCGACGCGGGCGGGTTGATGCCCATCGAGATGTGCACCATGCTCATCGAGTCTTCCACCGTCACGCCCTGGGGGCCGCCGGCCTGCATGTCGATCTCGGTGCGCCCCAGGCACGGCAGAATGATCGCCTCGCGCCCGTGGATCACGTGGCTGCGGTTGAGCTTGGTGGTCACGTGCACCGTGAGGTCGCACTTCTGCAGGCCCTTCCAGGTCTGGTAGGTGTCGGGCGTGGCCGCCGCGAAGTTGCCGCCGAGCGCGAAGAACACCTTGCCCTTGCCCTCGAGCATGAGTTGTATGGCCTCGACCGTGTCGACGCCATTGCGGCGCGGCGGCTCGAAACCGAACACCTGCTGCAGCCGATCGAGCAGCGCGGCAGGCGGCTTTTCCCAGATACCCATGGTGCGGTCGCCCTGCACGTTGCTGTGGCCGCGCACCGGGCAGGCGCCCGCGCCTTCGCGCCCCATGTGGCCGCACAGCATGAGCCAGTTGCCGATCATCTGGATGGTGGCCACCGAATGCTGGTGCTGCGTGATGCCCATGCCCCAGCAGGCGATGACCCTCTTCGCACCCAGGTACACGTCGGCCGCGGCGCGGATCTGCGCTTCGCTCAGCCCCGACTCCTGCACCAGGATGTCCCACGACTCGGCACGCAGGTCGGCCGCCAGAGCCTCGAAGCCGGTGGTGTGCGTGGCGATGAATTCATGGTCGAGCACCGGAGGCTCGCCGCGCGCCACGGCTGCGTCCTCGCGCTCGACGACGTGCTTCATCATCCCCTTGACGGCGGCAAAGTCGCCGCCCACGCGCAGCTGGAAGTAGTGCGTGCTGATGGGCGTGGAGCCCATGGTCGCCATCTCGAGCTTGTCCTGCGGATCGGCGAAGCGCTCCAGCCCGCGCTCGCGCAGCGGGTTGAAGCTCACGATGCGCGCGCCGCGCTTCGAGGCCGCGCGCAATTCGCCGAGCATGCGCGGATGGTTGGTGCCGGGGTTCTGGCCGAAGATGAAGATCGCGTCGGCCTTCTCGAAGTCATCGAGCGTGACCGTGCCCTTGCCCACGCCGAACTGCGGGCGCATGCCGCTGCCGCTGGGCTCGTGGCACATGTTCGAGCAGTCGGGAAAATTGTTGGTGCCGTACTCGCGCACGAACAGCTGGTAGAGGAAGGCGGCCTCGTTGCTCGCGCGGCCCGAGGTATAGAAGATGGCCTGGTCCGGATCAGGCAGCGCGTTCAGGTGCTTCGCGATGCGCGCGAAGGCGTCGTCCCATTCGATCGGCACGTACTTGTCGCTGGCCGCGTCGTACGCCATCGGGTGCGTGAGGCGGCCCTGGTCCTCGAGCCAGAAATCGCTCTGCTCGGCCAGTTGCGCCACGGTGTGCTTTGCAAAGAGTTCCGGGCCGGCACGCCGCGCAGTGGCTTCGGCCGCCACGGCCTTGACGCCGTTCTCGCAGAACTCGAACGTGGAGGCATGGTTGCGGTCGGGCCAGGCGCAGCCCGGGCAGTCGAAACCGTCCGGCTGGTTGGCCGAGAGCAGCGTCTTCGCGCCCTTGATGGGAATGTCCTGCCGCAGCAGCGCGTTGGTCACGCTGCGCAATGCGCCCCAACCGCCCGCGGGGCCCTTGTAAAACTCGATCTTCTGCTCACTGCTCATGCCGGCGAGTGTTCGCCGTGGGCCTGCGGAGCGTCAAATTGAATCGGGACATGCGGCGATTCAAAAAGGAAATGAAGCGAGGTCTCAGGCGCCTCGCGTGTCTTGCATCAGCAGCCCACGCAACTTGCTGCGCAGCGGCGTCTCTTCCACAGCCTGCACGCCGGCGATCTCGCGCAACGCGAAGTCGCGGCTTTCAGCCGTGCGCAGGTCGATCTCGCGCACCACCTGCCCGTCCTTGTAGACAAAGGCCACGTCAGCCAGCGCGAGCACGTCCTCGATGTCGTGCGTGATCATCAGCACGGGAATGCCCCATTGCCTGCGCACTTGCGCGAGTTCGTTGCGCAACTCCGCGCGCAGCATGGGGTTGAGCGCGGCGAAGGGTTCGTCGAGCAGCAGCACCTGCGGCTCGCAGGCCAGCGCGCGCGCGAGCGCCACGCGCTGCTGCTGGCCGCCCGAGAGGTTCTGCGGCCGGCTGTCGGCCAGCGCCCCGAGGCCGAAGCTTTCGAGCAGGGCCTGCACGCGCTCGGCGTCTTTGGCGGCCGGCTTGCGACGGTGCCATGCGGTCAAGCCGAAGCCCACGTTCTCGCGCACGCTCAGGTGCGGGAACAGTGCGTAGTGCTGGAACAGGTAGCCGATGCGCCGCGCCGGTGCGGGCACGTCGATGCCCTGGGCCGCGTCGTACAGCGTGCGACCGTCGAGCCGCACGTGGCCGGCGCTGGGATGCAGCAGGCCGGCAATGGCCTGCAAGGTCAGCGACTTGCCTGCACCCGAAGGGCCGTAGAGCGCGGCGAAGGGCACGTCCGTGGCGAAACGCACGGCCAGATCGAAACGCCGGCGGCCGTCGGCTACCGTGAGCTTCAGGTCGACATCGATCATCCTTGCTGCTCCGGCGTTCTGGGGCGTGATACGCGTTTCGTTCCGGGGTGCGTGCGCAGGCCACCGGGTACTCCCCTCCGCGAATGTCCCCCGCTTCGCTCCTCCTTTATTTCGCTGCGGGGAGCACCCGGTGCCCTGCGCACAGGGCACGCTGCTGGTGTACCGCCGATCAACGACTGCTCTGTCCAACGCTCACGCCGATGGGGTGCCTT
>NZ_AKIW01000169.1 GCF_000282635.1 Variovorax sp. CF313 | reverse complement strand
CAGCGTGCCTTTCCCGTCGCGCCTGGGCACGCCCGAGGACTACGCCAAGCTGGCGAAGCACATCATCGAGAACGACATGCTCAACGGCGAGGTGATTCGTCTCGACGGAGCGATCCGGTTGCCGCCAAGATAGTTGGCACTCCCTGCCGGATCCCACATTTCCGATCGCCAGTTGCAGGCCTATCCAAGGTGCATTGGTACGTCGCCCAGATAACGTCAAAGGAATTTCATGAGTACTCTCAAAGGCAAGGTTGCGATAGTCACTGGAGCTGGCAGCGGCCTCGGGCGCGCACACGCGCTGGCGCTCGCAAAGCATGGCGCTCTCGTCGTAGTGAACGACCTTGGTGGTGACCGTCCGGGCTCGGGGGCGGAGACGGTCGCCAACGAAATTCGCGAGGCAGGCGGACGGGCGCTGATCAATGGCGCAGACGTGACCGACCACGGGCAAGTCACGATGATGGTCGAGCAGGCCATCGCCGAGTGGGGCCACGTCGACATACTGGTCAACAACGCAGGCATTCTGCGTGACAAGTCTTTTGCGAAGATGACCATTGAGGATTTTCGACTTGTGGTCGAAGTCCATCTCATGGGCTCTGTCAATTGCACCAAGGCCGTTTGGGATCACATGCGATCTCAGAACTACGGGCGCATCGTGATGACTACTTCATCGGCTGGGCTCTACGGTAATTTTGGTCAAGCCAACTACGCCGCATCGAAGATGGCTCTGGTCGGATTGATGCAAACCCTTTCGATTGAGGGAGCGAAGAACAACGTGAAAGTGAACTGCCTCGCTCCGACGGCGGCAACTGCGATGACGGCGCAGATGTGGCCACCTGCGGCGCTCGCCAGGCTATCGCCGGAGTCGGTAAGTCCGGGGCTCGTCGCACTCGTCTGCGAAGACGCTCCGACAAGAACCATCCTGCTTGCTGGAGCAGGCAGTTTCGAATGCGCCCACATCACGATGACACATGGGGTCCATATCGGTGAGCAAGACAGTGCGGCGGTGGCCGTCCTTGCCAGGCTCGATGAGATCAAGGACCGCAGCGCAGAGGTTGTCCCCGCAAACGCATTGGAGCAGTCCCACCTCGAGATGTCGAAAGCGGGGTTGCTCGCCTCTCTCTAGATGGCTTTGCAAAGTAACTGAATATCAAGCGCGAAACTGCCATTGATTCCATTGCCCGCACCTCTGTCTATATGAACCAAAGACTCTGGCTCTCTTCGTACGGCGCGATTCCGGCAGAGATCGACTCTCATCGCTACGCCTGCGTCCCCCAACTGCTGGATGAGGCCGTTCAACGATACGGCGATCGGACAGCCTTTCATTCCTTTGGCAAAAGCATCAGTTTCAACGATGTCGACCGTCTTTCCTCTCATCTCGCTGCGTACTTGCAGAACGTGGCCCATGTGAAGAAAGGAGATCGTGTTGCGGTCATGCTTCCGAATATTCCGGCATTTCCAGTGGCCTTCATGGCCATCACGCGCATAGGCGCAATTCAGGTCAACGTGAACCCGCTCTATACATCGCGTGAGTTGGAGCATCAGATCAATGACTCTGGAGCGGACGTGATCGTCATCATCGACAGTGCGATCCCGAGGCTAGCGGAGGTGATTGAAAACACCTGCATCCACGTCGTCCTCGGCGTTTGCTTGAAGGACTGCACGGGCGTGCACCTGTCTGAACCGGAAAGGGTCGGCATTTTGAGCGGCGCCGTAGCACTAGCGGAGGCGATAAAGCAGGGGAGCGGCATGAGCATCGCTCCAGTACCGTTGGACGGTGAAGATCTGATGATCCTTCAGTACACCGGCGGCACTACAGGCCCCTCGAAAGGCGCGGCCCTGTCGCATCGCAATTTGATCGCGAATATCGAGCAGTTCAGGGCTTTCATGCACGGCGCCATGCGTCCTGGTCAAGAGGTCGTGGCGACGGTCATCCCGATGTACCACATCTTCGCGCTGATGGTGAACTTTCTCAGCTATTTCTCGGTCGGTGCCGAGAATTGGCTCGTGACCGACGCTCGCGATCTCGACTGTGTAGTCGACACATTGAAAGAGGCGCGCCCCACTGTGCTCACCGGCGTGAATACGCTCTACACCGCCCTGATGAACCATCCTGGCTTCGCCGAAGTGGATTGGTCGTCTTTGCGCATGACTGTGGGCGGCGGTGCGGCAGTCCTGAGAAGCACATCTGACCGGTGGAAGGCCGCTACGGGTTGCTTTATCTTGGAGGGATACGGGCTCTCCGAAACGTCACCGGTGATTACGGTTAATCCGTTTTCGACCTTGGAGTTCTCCGGGGCCACCGGCATGCCGGTGCCCTCAACTGAAGTGAAGCTCCTGGATGCCCAAGACCTTGAGGTTTCTCTCGGCGAGGCTGGTGAAGTTTGCGTCAAGGGGCCGCAGGTGATGCGAGGCTACTGGCAGAAGCCGAAGGAAAACGCCTTGGCGTTTACGCCAGACGGCTACTTTCGCACTGGCGACATGGGTGTGTTTGACGAGAGGGGATTTCTGCGAATCGTCGATCGCAAGAAAGACATGGTCCTCGTATCCGGTTTCAACGTGTACCCCAATGAGATCGAGGCAGTAGCTTCTGCCTGTCCTGGTGTCGTGGAGTGCGCATGTGTAGGGGTTCCGGATGACAGGACGGGGGAGGCCCTGATGCTCTACGCAGTGCGGCAGACCGAATCTCAGTTGTCGATGCACGATCTGGTCGCACATTGCCGCAAGCAACTGGCGCCATACAAGGTGCCGAAGCAGGTCGTTTTCGTCGAGGTACTTCCGAAGTCGACAGTGGGAAAGATTTTGCGGCGCGAACTTCGTCAATCTGCCTGATTGCTATTGGCGCAATGTCAAACCCGTGCCGTTTGGTTTTGCCGTACCAACGGATTTCTCAGTGCAATTTTTCAACCTCGTGCCGAGCGATAGTTGAGTGCAGCAATGCAGTTGAGCGCTTTGACGCTCTGACCTCTACCTTAAACATCTGAGCCAAGGATTTGAGTCACGAAGATCTGCTCGCCGGCTTTTGCGACTGCTGCGAGCGCCTGATGCGGATGCGGTCCCAATGGCAATTGAAGTCATCCTCGAGCCCGGTGTAACCGGGCGGATCGACGTCGGGCAGCCGGTCGAGGGCGGCCGACGACGTATGCGGCAGAGCCAGCCGTTTCTACACCTGCAACACCCGCCGCTGGTCAAAGAAGTGCGCTTTTTCTACCCAGGGCTTGCCAATCGGCGGTTATGACGTAGCTGCCGCGTTAGATGCGCTCAGCGATGCTTCCAGCTCGGCCGCCGCTTGCTTGAGGAAGCGACAAGAATCCAGGCGATCACGTCTAGCGTATAGCTGCGCGGATCCCAGACGATCCGATACTCACCCCTTTGACGGCGCGAAGTCCCGTGCAGTCTTGCATCCGAACACTTAGCAGCGGCCGCCGGGGATGCTGGTTCAAATTCAGTAGTGCGACGGCACGGGGGACAAAGCCTTTCCGATTCGCCACGGACGTTCAGTCGCCTCATAGTGCCAAGCGCTCATCGCTCAGTTCTTCGATGGGACAGGCCGGCCAGTCGGCGCGGCACTCAGACCGCCCAAGGCCATCGTCCTCCTGCTGTGGAGCAGCGCGATAGCTCGCATCCGGTCGTGGCGGTGGATGCACGATCCTGGAGGCTTTGGCGATCGCGCCCCGGCAGGAGTTCATTCGATTCCCTGTCCTTCAGCGGGCGCCCCCAACTGCAAGGCGCCCCTCGTCAGCAGGAGTCCATTCCGAAAGAACTACCATGCGCCATGCGATACGAACTGACGGATCTGCGCCTCTTCATGGCGATCGCGCAGGCGGGAAACCTGTCGATGGGCGCAGCCCAGGTCCACATCACCGCGTCCTCCGCCAGCTACCGGCTCAAGAACTTCGAGCACGCCATGGGCACGCCAATGTTCACCCGGACGGCCCGCGGCATGGAATTGACCTTGGCAGGCGAAGCCGCCCTTCGGCACGTGCGGGAGCTGTTCGAGGGCGTCGAGCGCATGCACGGCGACGTCGGCCGTTACACCGCCGGACTCAAGGGGCACGTGAGGCTGGCGGCCAACAGCAGCGCTCTCAACGGATTCGTCACGCAGAGCCTGGGCCGCTTCCTGGTGCTCAACCCCGACGTCGATGCCGAGGTCGAGGAACGCCAGAGTGAAACCATCCCCGCCGCCGTGTTGGCGCGGGAGGCAGACATCGGCATCTTCGCCGGTGCGACCTCGGCGGAAGGCCTGCTCGTGCATCGCTATGCACTGGACCGCTTGGTGATCGTGGCGGCGCCTGACCATTCCATCGCGACGTTGCCTGAGACCAAGCTGGGACATGCGCTGGACTTCGATTTCGTCTGCATGAGTCGCTCCAGCAGCAACTTTCTGTTCTTGCGCGACATGGCGCAGAAGCTGGGACGGCCGCTGCGCGCGCGACTTCATGCCCACAGTTTCGATGCGGTGCTGGCCCTGGTGGAGTTGGGCGTCGGGATCGCGCTGGTTCCGCGCAGCGTGGTCCTAGCGACCGGGCTATCGAAGGGCTTGTCGATGGTGCCATTGGCCGAGGACTGGAGCCTGAGAGAACTCAAGCTGGTTGTTCGAGAGGATGCGAGGTTGCCAGGGTTCACGCAGGCATTCATACAGTTTCTGCTCGACGATCCCCTGGCCGCGTCGACCCGCGACGAAATCTAACGGCAATAGGGAAAACCCGAGCCAGGTGCTGAGATTCGGCGAATCCGTCGTTCGAATCATTCGGATGGCCTCGAAACATCCCCGTCCCTAGACTTCTCCCACTCTTGCTGATCACCGGCGGAGGACGGGAAGCCTTGCTGCCGACCGTCTCATCAATCGCCTCTTGCCAGAGGCCGAAGGAGACAGAATGTTCAATTTCTCGTCGCAGCGTCGCGCCTGTGCCGCGCTGTGCCTCTTGCCCTCCCTTCTGATTGCGGGCGCTGCGTTCGCACAGTCTCCTGCCTGGCCGACGAAGCCCGTGACCATCGTGGTGGCCTATCCGCCCGGCGGCATGACGGACATCGTCACTCGGCTGCTCGCCAAGGAGCTGACGGCGACGTTCAACCAGCCCTTCATCATCGACAACAAGGCCGGCGCCGCTGGCCAGGTGGGCACCGAATACGTCGCCCATCGCCCAGCCGACGGCTACACGCTGCTGGTGACTGCCACCGGCTATGTGATCGCCCCGTTCACCCGCCCGAAGGTCAACTACGACCCACTGAAGGATCTGATTCCGCTCGCCGCGCTGGTCCAGACGCCCAACATGATCGTGGTCAACCCCTCGGTCAAGGCCAACACCGTCCCGGAATTCCTCGCCTGGGCCCGCAAGGAGCCCAGCGTGCCCTATGCCACTTCGGGCGCCGGCGGCTCCACCCACTTGGCGGGCGAACTGCTGCGCAAGGTCAGCGGCGCGCCGTTCACCCACGTGCCCTATCGCGGTGCCGCACCCGCCGTGGCAGATACCGTCAGCGGCCAGGTCCAGGTGGCCGTGCAGGATTCCGTCACGATCGCCACGTTCCTCAATGCGGGAAAGCTCAAGCCCATCGCGGTCACGAGCGCGCAGCGCAGTCCGCTGTTCCCGAACGTGCCGACGCTGAAGGAATCCGGCTTTGCAGACTTCGACGTCTACACCTGGCTCGGGCTGTTTGCGCCGGCCGGCACGCCATCTGAGGTCCTGCAAAAGATCAATGCCGCAACGACGAAGATCATGCAATCGCCGGAGATGATCGAGAGTCTGAAGAAGCAATCCAGCGAGCCGATGGCGCCGAGGGATCTTGGGCAGACACGCAAGTTCGTCGAGGGCGAGCTCACGAAATGGCGTGACCTGGTTCGCACGACGGGTGTCAAGGTCGAGGACTGATCCCATGGCTGGCAGCGCAACCGAACCCGGCGCAAACGCGAAGCAGACACAGGCGCTTGGCGCCGATGCCCGCTACTTCGCCGCGCTCGCCGAGAACCGCTTCGAGATTCCACAGTGCGACACCTGCGGACGTCACCACTTCTTCCCGCGGGTGGTCTGCCCGCATTGCGGCTCGGAAGTCCTCAACTGGACGGTCCCGAGCGGCCGCGGCACCGTGTACTCGACCACGGTGGTGCGGCGCCCCGAGGGCGACTACACCGTCTGCCTCATCGATCTCGCCGAAGGTCCGCGCCTGATGAGTCGCGTCGTCGAGATCGCACCCGACGCGGTTCATATCGGCATGGCCGTCCAGGCGCGCATCGACATGCTGGAAGCCGGGCCACTGCTGGTCTTCAAACCGCTGGAGGATCTGGCATGAAACGCGGCGACATCGCCATCCTCGGCACCGGTCTGGCGGGTCTCGGCCATGCCGGTGGACGCACCGAGCAGGAAATCATTGCGCAAGCGGCCAGCCAGGCGGTCGCCGGCAGCCAGCTGCGCATGTCGGACATCGACGGGATCGTCACCTCGAGCCTGACTTCGCCCTGGTGGGTGATGCGGATGGCCGAGTACCTGGGCATCCGGCCGCGCTTCTCGGACAGCACCATGTTCGGCGGATCGTCCTTCATCGCCGATCTGCGGATCGCGGCGATGGCCATCGAGGCAGGCGAATGCGAGAACGTCCTCGTTTGCTACGGCAGTACGCCGCGCAGCATTCCCAGCAGCTCGCAGCAAAACCAGATGCGCGCGGCGCTCGACCCCCAGCCTTACGAGCATCCGTACAAGCCGTTCAATCCGGTGTCCAGCTACGCGCTGGCCGCGGCGCGGCACATGCACGAATTCGGCACCACGCGGCGCCAGCTTGCCGAAGTGGCCGTGGCGGCACGGCAGTGGGCTCAGCGCAATCCCGATGCATTCGCGCGCGGTCCGTTGAGCATCGACGACGTACTGGGCGCCAAGATGATCTCGGATCCGCTCACGGTGCGCGACTGCTGCCTGGTGACCGATGGCGCCGGCGCCTTCGTCGTCAGTTCATCCGAGCGCGCCAAGTCGCTGCACGCCAACCCGATCTACGTGCTGGGTTGCGGCCATGCGCACTGGCATCGTCAGATCTCGTGCATGGAAGACCTGACCGTGACGCCAGCGCTCGAATCGGGCCGCTTGGCCTATGCGCAGGCAGGGCTGTCGCCCAAGGACATCGACGTGCTCGAGTGCTACGACGCCTTCACCATCAACCCGATCCTCTTTCTCGAGGACCTGGGCTTCTGCAAGAAGGGTGAAGGCGGCGCTTTCGTCGAAGGCGGCCGCGTCGCGCCAGGCGGCAGCTTCCCCATGAATACGAACGGCGGCGGCCTGTCCTGCACGCACCCGGGCATGTACAGCATCTTCCTCGTTATCGAGGCCGTGGCTCAACTGCGTCGCGAAGCTGGCGATCGCCAGGTGATTGATGCCGAGGTGGCCATGGTGCACGGCAACGGCGGCGTCCTGTCCAGCCAAGCCACCGCCATTCTCGCGAACGCCCTTTGACGCACGACGACTGACAACTCTTATGACCGACAAATTCGTGGCCACCGCTGAAGAGGCAGTGGCTGACATCTTCGACGGCGCCACGGTGCTGGTGAGCGGCTTCGGCCTCGCTGGCCAGCCCATCGAACTACTGGATGCGCTCGCCGCCCAGGGTGCACGCGACCTGACCGTGGTCTGCAACAACAGCGGCAGCGGCGACGAAGGGCTGGCGCGACTCATCCGCCTCGGCCGAGTGCGCCGTCTGATCGCCTCGTTTCCGCGCGGCGCCGAGGCCATGGCGTTCGAGGAAGCCTACGCACGCAATGCACTGGAGTACGAATGCGTGCCCCAGGGCACTCTTGCCGAGCGCCTGCATGCGGCCGGCGCAGGGCTGGGCGGCTTCTTCACGCCGACCGGCTATGGCACGGCACTGGCCGAGGGCAAAGAAACCCGGGTCATCGATGGGCGCGGCTACGTGTTCGAGGCGCCCTTGCACGGAGATTTCGCCCTCGTGAAAGCGCAAGCCGCCGACCGCTGGGGCAACCTGGTGTACCGCAAGGCAGGTCGCAACTTCGGTCCGCCCATGTGCACGGCGGCGCGCACGGCCATCGTCCAGGTGGCTCACTCGGTGGCGCTGGGCGAACTGGATCCGGAGCACATTGTGACGCCTTCGATCTTCGTGCAGCGCGTGGTCGTAGTGAACAGCGCCTCCATCGCCGAAAGGAAGGCCGCATGACAATTCGCCGAACACGCGAACAGATGGCGCAGTGCGTGGCACGCGACATCCCCGATGGCTCGACCGTCAATCTCGGAATCGGCATGCCGGTGCTGGTGCTGCCCTACTGGAATGCCAAGCAGGAAATCATCGTGCACAGCGAGAACGGCATCCTGGGCATGCGCGCACTGGCGGACGGCGAAGCCGCCGATCCCGACGTCGTGAATGCGGCCAAGCAGCCGGTGGCCCTCGAATCGGGGGGCGCCTACTTTCACCACGCCGACTCCTTCGCGATGATGCGCGGCGGCCACCTCGACTATTGCGTGCTCGGCGGCTACCAGGTGTCCGCGAGCGGTGACCTCGCCAACTGGTCACTGGGCCAGCCGGGCGTGGCGGCAGCCGTCGGCGGTGCCATGGATTTGGCCGTCGGCGCGAAGCAGGTGTATGTGCTGATGGAGCACCAGACGCGCGAAGGGCAATCGCGGCTGCTGCGCTCGTGCACGCTGCCTCTGACGGGGCTGGGATGCGTCAAGCGCGTCTACACCGACCTGGCGACGCTGGACGTCGCAGACGGCGCTTTCGTCGTTCGCGACATGGTCCCAGGCTTGACGGCGACCCAACTGCAGGCGGCGACCGATGCGCCGCTGCGCTTCCTGTGAAGAAGGCTTCGGACATGAGCATCGACATCGAAACTTTCCGTGCGCAGACTCGCGAATTCCTGCGCCAATCCCTGCCGGAGGATCTTCGGCAATCGATTCTCCAACACCGCCGCCTCGGCAAGGACGACTACCTGCGCTGGCACCGGATCCTGGCCGCCGCCGGCAAGGTGGCGCCGACCTGGCCGAAGGAACATGGCGGCCCCGGCTGGAACGTGCTCGAGCGCCACGTCTTCGAAGAAGAATGCGCCATTGCCGGAGCACCCGAGGTGCCGCCCTTCGGCGTCCGGATGATCGGCCCGGTTCTCATTCGCTACGGCACTCCGGAACAATGCGCCCGGTACCTGCCGCGCATCCTGCAGGGCGAGGACTGGTGGTGCCAGGGCTATTCGGAGCCGGGCGCAGGCTCCGACCTGGCCTCGCTGAAGACGAAGGCGCAGATCGTTGATGATGGCTTCATCGTCAACGGCCAGAAGACCTGGACCACCTACGCCCAGTACGCCGACATGATGTTCTGCCTGGTCAGGACCGATCCTACCGCCAAGGCGCAAAAGGGAATCTCTTTCCTGCTCATCGACATGCGCTCCCCGGGGGTCACCGTGAGGCCGATCCGAACGCTCGACGGCGACTGCGAAATCAACGAGGTCTTCCTCGAAAACGTCAAGGTGCCACGCGAGAACCTCGTGGGTGTCCTGAATGAAGGTTGGACCTGCGCCAAGTACCTTCTTTCGCATGAGCGCACCGGCGCCGCACGGGTCGGTCGGGCCAAGCGGGAGATGGCTTTCCTCAAGGACATCGCGGCGCAGCGGAGGGTGGATGGTCTGCGCCTCATCGACGACGCCTCGGTGGCGGCGGACATCGCAAGGCTCGATGTCGACCTGCTGGCCCTCGAGCAGACCAATCTGCGCCTGCTGGCTCGAATGGCGGCGGGTGAGGGCCACGGTGCGGAGGCCTCGGTGCTCAAGCTGATGGGCACGACCGTGGCGCAGGCGATCGTCGAAAAGACGGTCGAATGCGCCGGCGTGCTCGCGCTGCCGTGCCGGGACGGCAGCTATGACGCGCTGCGAACCGACGACGTCCTGGCCCACGACGACTGGGCCGCTCCGGTGGCGGGCTTCCACCTGAACCTGCGCAAGATCTCCATCTACGGCGGCACCGACGAGGTTCAGAAAAACATCATCGCGAAGGTCGCGCTGGGCCTCTAGCCGCGTCACCACCCATCCAAACTTCTCATCGACAGGGAGACTTCCAATGAACGGTGCCGAGACGCTCGTCCATACGCTCATCGACGGCAATGTCGATGTGTGCTTCACCAACCCAGGCACCTCGGAGATGCATTTCGTGGCGGCCCTCGATCGCATCGAGGGCATGCGCTGCGTGCTGGGCCTGCACGAGACCGTCGTCACCGGTGCGGCCGATGGCTACTACCGTATCGCCGACAAGCCGGCCGCCACGCTGCTCCACCTGGGACCGGGCCTCGCCAACGGTCTGGCGAATCTGCACAACGCGCGCAAGGCCCGCTCCGGCATCGTCAACATCGTCGGGGATCACGCGGTAGAACACCTGAAGCTCGATGCGCCGCTGACTTCGGACATCGACGCCATCGCAGGATCGATGTCTCATTGGGTGCGCAGCACGCCCAGCGTCGGGGAGGTCGCGGCCGATGGCAAGGAAGCGATCAGGCAGGCGAATGCGCGCCCCGGCCGAATTTCCACGCTCGTGCTGCCCGCCAACGTCGCATGGACCGTAGTCCCTGAGGGGAAGGGTTCGGGCAAGCAGTTGCCCACGGCTTCCTCCGGCCATGCGCAGCATGATTTCGACCGTATCGTGAAGGCGATGCGCGACGACCCTCAGCCGACGCTGCTGCTGCTCGGCGACCGGGCGCTGCGCGCCGCATCGACCGAGTTGGCCGGTCGGATCGCCGCCGCGACGGGGGCCGAAGTCCGCGCGGAGTTCTACTTTGCGCGCCTGGAGCGCGGTGCCGGTCGCCTCGTTATCCCGCGCATCCCGTACGCGATCGATCCCGCCATGGCACTGCTCCAGCGCTTCAAGCGCATCGTGCTCGTCAACGCGAAGGCGCCGGTCGCGTTCTTTGCCTATCCGGACAAGCCCGGGCGGCTGACGGCGCCGGGGTGCGAGTTCCTCACGCTGTCCACCGTCGAGGACGATCCGCGTCTGGCGCTCTCGGCGCTCTGCGAAGCGCTGGGGGCGACCGCCGCCGCACCGGCGGGAATTGCCCGGGCCGAGGCGCATGCGCCGGTCAGCGGCGCGCTGACCTCCGAGACCATCGGCCGGACGATCGCCGCGACGCTGCCGGAGAACGCGATCGTCGTCGACGAAGCCGTGACCACCGGTTGGGGCTTCGACGGGCTCACCGCTACCGCCGCCCCGCATGACTGGCTGACCGGTTGCGGTGGATCCATCGGCTTTGCCCTGCCCACGGCCGTGGGTGCCGCGATCGCAGCGCCCGGACGACGCGTGCTGGCCCTGGAAGGGGACGGAAGCGGCATGTACTCGCTGCAGGCGCTCTGGACCATGGCGCGGGAGAACCTCGACGTCACCGTGCTGATCTTCGTGAACCGCGCCTACAGCATCCTCCGGCGCGAACTCGCGGCGGTGGGCGCGGGCGCGCCCGGTGTCCGGGCGACCGACATGCTGTCGCTGGACCGGCCGGACCTCGACTGGTCCTGTCTCGCCAAGGGCATGGGCGTGGCTGCGATCCGCGTCGGTGATGCCGAGGCCTTGCACGGCGCGCTGGCACGCTCCTACGCGACCTCCGGCCCGACCCTGATCGAGGCCATCCTCTGAATCGAGACATGGGTGCCGAACTTGGCACAGGAACGAACACATGAATCCCCAACAAACGGAACACGACGAAGACCAGCGCAGCCTGGCCGAGGCGATCACCAGCTTTGCCCAGCGGCGCGACCATGCCGCCACGGATCCCTGGCCGGAACTGGTCGCCATGGGCCTTCCCGGCCTGCTCGTTCCCGAGGCGCTCGGCGGCCTCGGGCTCGACGGCGGCAGCATGCACGCGGTCATGGAGAGCCTGGGACGCAATCGCCTCACCACGCCCTTCGTCGTGTCGGCGGTCCTTTGCACCCGGCTGCTGCTCGAGCTCGCAGATGAGGGACAACAAGCCCGTTGGCTGCCAGCGCTCTCATCCGGGGAACACGTATTGGCATTCGCCCACGGGGAGCCGCAGGGCGAGCACCTGCCTCGCCATCTGTCGACGCACGCGCGTCGCGAGGGCGACGACTGGATACTGAGCGGCCGCAAGACCGTGGTGCCGCATGGCGGCGAATCGACCGCCTGGCTGGTTTCGGCACGCGTGGGATCGAACGAGACGGCACTCTTCTGGGTGGACGCTGCCGCCACCGGCCTTCGCGTCGAGCGCTATCCCTGCATCGATGGGAGCACCGGCGCCGATCTGTGGTTCGATGAACTTCGACTGCCGGCGGCCGCGTGGATCGGCTCGACTGGCATGAACGTGACGACGGCCATCGCCGCGGCGACCGACGCGGCGACCGCAGGGCTGTGCGCCGAATCCGCGGGTCTGCAGTCGACCCTGTTCGACATGACCCTGGACTATGTCAAGACACGGCGCCAGTTCGGCGTGGCCCTGGGCAGCCTCCAGGCCATCCAGCATCGGCTGGCCGAAATGCTCGTGGCGGTGGAGCAGTCAAAGTCCCTGTCCTGGCTGGCTGCCCGCAGCCTGGACGACGACGCAACGATCCGGACCCGCTCGGTCGCCGCAGCCAAGGTCCGATGTGCCGAAAGCGGTCGCTTCATCGGCCTGCAGAGCATCCACCTGCACGGCGGCATGGGGATGACCGACGAACTGCCCGTCGGCAGATGTGTCAAGCGACTGCTGGCGATCGCCCACAGTTGGGGTGATGCGCGCCACCATGTCGGGCGCCTCGTCGACCTCATGCGCGCCACCCCGACCATGACCGCACCGGCGCCTGGCTCGCAATCATTGTCGCTTGCAGCCGTGGCCTGACTCACAACGATCGATCACCCATGTCCTCTTCCACCGTTCACTACACCGAGCAGCAACGCGTTGCCGTGCTGACCCTCGACAACCCGCCGGTCAACGGCATCGGCAACACTGTTCGCCAGGGCCTTTATGCGGGTATCGAGCGTGCCATGGCCGATACCGACATCGACGCCGTGCTGCTCATCGGCGCGGGACGGCAGTTCTGCGGCGGCGCTGACATCCGCCAATTCAACACGCCAGCGGCCACACAGAAGCCGCTGACGCGCGACGTGCTGACGCTCATTGCACGATCCACGAAACCGGTCATCGCCGCCATTCACGGCGTGGCGCTGGGAGGCGGCCTCGAGCTTGCGCTGGGCTGCCACTACCGCGTGGCCTCTGCCGATGCCAAGCTTGGGCTGCCTGAAGTCAATCTCGGCCTGATTCCAGGGGGCGGCGGAACGCAGCGCCTACCACGTCTGGTCGGCGTGAACGCCGCCCTGGACATCATTCTCTCGGGTGCACCGATCAAGGCGCCGCGTGCGCACGAGCTTGGGCTCGTCAATGCGGTGATCATGGGCGAGCTGTTGGCTGGTGCCCGGGCGTTCGCCCGACGCGTCGTCGCCGAGGGCGCCGCACTGCCACTCGTGGCGCAGCGAGCACTGGAGCCTGCGGGTGTTGACTTCGCCGAGCGACGCCGTGCGGTCCCGGCCCGGGCACGCAATGCCACCGCACAGCGCGCCGCGGTCGATGCGGTCCAGGCATCGACGCAGCTTGCTCTCGAAGACGGCCTCACGCGCGAGCGCGCCTTGTTCGATGAACTCGTCGCCGGGCCTGAATCGAAGGCCCTTCGCCATCTCTTTTTTGCTGAACGCGAAGCTCCCAAACTCTCGGAGACTCTCGCACCCACCGAGCTTCGCGTCGTGCGCAAGGTCGCCGTGCTTGGCGCCGGCACCATGGGCGGTGGCATCGCGATGGCGTTCGCCAATGCGGGCATCCCGGTCGTGCTGCTCGAACGCGAGCAGGCAGCTATCGATCGTGGCCTCGACCTCGTGCGCCGCAACTACGGCGTCACCGTCGCCAAAGGAAAGTTGAGCGAAGCCGCCATGGCGGGCCGCATGGCGCTGATCGAGCCCGCGCTCGATTTCGCCGCTCTTCATGACGTGGATCTGGTGATCGAGGCCGTCTTCGAAGACATGGCAGTGAAGAAGGAGGTGTTCGAACAACTGGATGCGCACTGCAAGCCCGGCGCGATCCTCGCCACCAACACCTCGCGCCTTTCGATCGACGAGATCGCGCGGTCCACCTCCCGGCCGCAGGATGTGATCGGGCTTCACTTCTTCAGCCCTGCCAATGTCATGCGACTGCTCGAGGTCGTGCGAGGTGAAGGCACGTTGCCTGCCGTGATTGCGGCCTGCATGAAGATGGCGCAGGACATCGGCAAGATCCCCGTGCTCGTTCGGGTGTGCGAGGGCTTCGTCGGCAACCGGATGCTGACGGGTTACTGGCGCGAAGCCGGCTTTTTGCTGGAGGAAGGTGCATCCCCCCAGCAAGTCGACCGCGCGATGACGGGTTTCGGCATGGCCATGGGCCCGCTCGCGATGGCTGACCTGGCCGGCATGGACATCAATTGGGCGACCCGAAAGCGCCTCGCGCCCACCCGGCCTGCTCACCTGCGCTATTCCAAGGTGGCCGACCGCATCTGCGAGGCCGGTCGCTACGGACAGAAAACTTCGGCAGGTTACTACCGCTACGAGGCCGGCAGCCGCACGCCGATCCCGGACCCGTTGGTCGACATGATCATCGAGTCTTGTGCCGCGGAAGCGGGCATCGTGCGCCATACGGTGCGAGACGAAGACATCGTCGAACGATGCGTACTGGCGCTAGTGAACGAAGGTGTGCGAATCCTCGACGAAGGCGTAGCGCAACGCGCCAGCGACATCGACGTGGTCTACGTGCACGGCTACGGGTTTCCGGCGTCGCGTGGCGGCCCGATGTTCTGGGCCGAAACCCTCGGCCTCGCGCAGACACTCGAACGCATCCGGGCATTGCAAGCCACGCACGGGGCGCACTGGACACCGGCGCCGGGCCTTGTCGAGCGCGTGGAACGAGGCCTCCAGCGCTTCGACGCGCGAGTCCATCGATGATCGGCGCTTCCGTCGACCTGCAGGTGCCAACGGGTTTCGGGCCTTACCCGCCGGTGAGCGCCTTCATGGCGCTGCTGGGCCCGATGCACGCTAGAGAAGAAGAGGGCGGCCAGCTGAGGCTCGGCCTTCATTTGCTGCCCGCCCACATGAACCACCAGGAGGCCGCGCACGGTGGCTTCGTGGCCACGCTCTCGGACAACGCATTGGGAGTCAATGTGGCACGGCGCTTGGGAAAGCGCGTGGCCACGGCCAATCTGTCAGTCGACTACCTTGCTCGTGCGAGCGTGGGCGAGTGGGTGGAAGTCGTCACCCGCATCGACAAGATCGGCCGCCGCATGGTGTTCGCGGAATGCAGCGGCCATGTGGCAGAGCGTGTCATCTTCAAGGCCCGCGGCATTTTCGCGGTCCTGCCCGAGCGGCCTCAGGCCCGAAAAGGAGAGTCCGAATGCTGAACCAGTCGCTGCAGGGCATCAAGGTGCTCGACCTGTCGAGAATCCTCGCCGGCCCGTGGTGCACGCAGAACCTCGCCGACCTCGGCGCCGAGGTCACCAAGATCGAGCATCCACGCGGCGGCGACGACACCCGCGGATGGGGACCGCCCTATGTGGAGTCCGCCGACGGCGAGCGGCTGTCGGCCTACTTCATCTGCTGCAACCGGGGAAAGGCCTCGGTCGCGATCGATTTCGCACAGCCCGAAGGCCGCGAGGCCCTCAAGACCATGATCCGCGACGCCGACGTGCTGGTGGAGAACTACAAGGCCGGATCGCTGGCGCGGCAAGGCCTGGACTACGCCAGCCTGCGGGAGCTGAACCCGCGCCTGGTCTATGTGTCGATCACCGGCTTCGGACAAAGCGGCCCGATGGCTTCCAAGCCCGGCTACGACTATGTGTTCCAGGGCATGGGCGGCCTGATGAGCTACACAGGTCAGCCTGACGGGATGCCAGGCGCAGGGCCACTGCGCACCGGCGTCGCCGTGGTCGACCTCAGCACCGGGATGTATGCGACCTCGGCCGTCCTCGCGGCGCTGTTCCAGCGCGAACGCACGGGACAAGGCCAGTACATCGACATCGCGCTGCTCGACGTGGCCGTGGCCCTCAATGCCAACCAGGCCGCCAACTACCTGGCGTCGGGCCGCAACCCTCAACGCAGCGGCAACGCCCATCCCAACTGCGCGCCGTACGAGGTGTTTGCGTGCGCGGATGGCCACCTGATCCTGGCCATCGGAAACGACCCGCAGTTCCGCCGATTTTGCGAAGTGGCGGAGCAACCGGCGCTCGCCGACGACGTACGCTTCGTGACGAACTCGGCGCGGATCGAGAATCTGCCGGCCTTGCGCGTCCTGCTCACGGAACTGTTTCCGAAACGCAGCCGTTCGAGTTGGTCCACGGCTTTCGATGCGGCCGGCGTGCCCTGGGGCCCCATCAACACCATGGAAGAGGTGTTTGCCGACGCCCAGGTGCAGCATCGCCGCATCGTGCAAACGCTGGACCATCCCGAGTTCGGCGCTTTGCGAACCGTGCGCAATCCGATGCTCTGGAATTGCGTGGCCGAACTCGGCGCGGTCGGCGCACCGCCATCGTTGCCGCTGCCGGCTTCGCCGGTGACTCCCATGTCGAACATGCCGCCTCCGGCCTTCAGGACTGAATCATGAAACTCGATCTGCCGCACGCCCGTGTCGAACTCGACGCACACGGCGTGGCCACACTCACCATCAGGAACGCCGGCTCGCTGAATATTCTCGGCACGCCAGTGATCGATGACCTTCGCCAGGCCTTCGAGTCCCTCGCTGCCGACGAGTCCGTCCGTGTGGTGGTCTTGCGTGGCACCAGCGACAAGGCCTTCGTCGCCGGCGCCGACATCAAGGAGATGGGCGCGCTCGATCGCGCTTCCGCGCGGCGCTTCATCGACGGCCTGCGCCGCCTTTGCGAAGCCGTTCGGCAGTGCCCCACGCCGGTGATCGCACGCATTCCGGGGTGGACGCTTGGAGGAGGCCTCGAACTCGCACTCTCCTGCGACCTCCGGATCGCTGCCGACTCTGCATTCCTGGGTATGCCTGAAGTGGTGGTCGGCATTCCCTCGATCATCCATGCGGCATTGCTTCCGCGGCTGATCGGGGAAGCGCGCGCCGGCTGGATGCTCCTGACCGGAGAGAACATCGACTGCGCGAAGGCGAAGGAATGGGGCTTGGTCGACACCATGGTTCCACTGGACGCGCTCGATGCAGAGGTCGCGCGCATGGCCGCCCGCCTCGCAGGCCATGGGCCCCAGGTGATGCGCCAGCAGAAGCGCCTTCTGCGCCAATGGCAGCAACAGCCACTGGACACCGCGATTCTCGAAGGCGTGGAGGAATTCGCGAAGGCCTTCGATACCGGCGAGCCGCAGCGCTTCATGGCGGAATTCGCACAACGCAAGGAAAGGGGAGCACGCAAATGAAGATTCCATCTCTCAAGGAAGTCGTCAGCGCGGACGAATGGGCCGTTCGCGTGGACCTGGCCGCGTGCTACCGGTTGGTGGCTCTGCATGGCTGGAGCGACATGATTGCCACCCACATCAGCGCCCGCGTTCCTCAATCGCCGGGCGCAACGCACGCGCATCAGTTCCTCATCAACCCGTACGGCCTGATGTTCGAGGAGATCACTGCCTCGTCGCTCGTCAAGATCGACGTCGATGGTCACAAGCTGAGCGAGTCGCCCTTCGACGTGAACCGGGCCGGCTTCGTCATTCACTCGGCCGTGCACATGGGAAGGGAAGACGTAGCCTGCGTGCTGCACACTCACACGCGCTCGGGCGTTGCCGTGAGCGCGCAACGCTGCGGCCTGCTGCCGATCTCGCAGCAAGCCACCCTCGTTCTGGGGTCGCTTGGCTACCACGACTACGAGGGCCTCGCCGTGCACGAGGACGAGCAGGTGCGCCTGCAACGCGACCTCGGCCATCACGATCACTTGATGCTGCGCAATCACGGCCTTCTGACGGTCGGCGGCACCGTGGCGGATACGTTCAAGCGCATGTACACGCTGGAGTCGGCCTGCCAGATCCAGGTCACAGCACAGGCCGGCGGTGAACTCATCATGGTCGCACCGCAGGTACTCGCCGGCGTCAAAGATGCATTGGCGCGGATGCAGGGCCAGACCAGCCTGGGGCGCCTGGCCTGGCCTGCCTTGCTGCGCAAACTCGACCGGGTGAATCCGGGTTACGACACCTGAACCAGGGCATATCGATGAATCGAAGACACTTGGTGCTCGGCGGGTTGGCGGGCGCGGCCTTGAACGCGCTTGCCTCCCCGCAGGCCTATCCCTCCAAACCCGTGAAGCTGATCGTGCCCTATGCGCCAGGCGGGACCACGGATCTGCTGGCCCGCATCGTGGCGACGAAGCTGTCGACGATCCTCGGGCAACCAGTCGTCGTCGACAACCGACCCGGAGCCGGGGGCTCGGTGGGCTCGGCTGCGGCGGCCAAGCAGCCGGCGGACGGATACACGCTCGTGATGGTGGTGGAGAGCTCGCACGCCGTGAACCCCAACGTGTATGCGAAGAGCCTGTATGACCCTGTCAAGGACTTCGCACCCATTGGAAACATCGCGGATGTGCCGAATGTCCTCGTCACCAATCCCGCCCTTGGGGCCGAGTCAGTGCAGAGCTTGGTCAAGATGCTCAAGGAGCAACCGAGCAAATACTCGTTCGGCTCCTCCGGCAACGGTGGGTTGAGTCACATCAACGGCGAACTCTTCAAACATGTCACCGGCACCGACATGCTTCACGTGCCCTACAAGGGGCTGGGACCGGCCCTGTCCGATCTGCTCGCCGGACAGATCAATGTCGTGTTCGACAACATCCCGTCGTCCATGGAGCTGATTCAGGCGAAGCGTGTCAAGCCGCTGGTCGTTGCCGCCAAGAGCCGCCTGAAGTTGCTGCCGCAAGTGCCGACTTATGCCGAAACGGGGCTGCCGGCCATGAACAATCCATCCTGGTTCGGGCTCGGCGGGCCTGCAGGCATACCGACTGAGATTCTGGATCAGCTCAATCGCGCTCTGAATCAGGCCTTGAGTGATCCTGCCGTGGTCTCCGCAATCGAAAAGCAAGGTGCCGTTCCCAGCCCGACGCCGCGCAAGGAATTCGCTGCGTTCGTGGCAGCGGAGAATCTACGTTGGGCCAAGATCGTTGCCGACCTTCGGTTCGAAAAGATGTGAGGCAGCAGGCCAGGAGGCGTTCTCCTCCAATCCACGGCGTTTTAGCTCGATACGCAAGGCCAGTTGGCGCCACGTCGATAGAACAGAACCACGCCGCCGACCGATTCGCCGCGCTTAGTGAGATCGAAGCTCTTGTCGATGTCTTCCAGCGGCATGGTGTGCGTGGTCAGGTCGTCGATGTTGATCTTGTTCTCCATGTACCAGTCGACGATCTTCGGCAAGGCCGTCTCGGCCTCGTCATCGAAACCAACTCACCACGCGTCAATCGCGGTCTTGGTGGCGGATGGGGATATCGGATCTTAGTCGGAGCGAAATCCGAACAAGCGAGCGGGGTTGTCGACCAGCACACGATGGCGCAATGATTCCTCGGGGGCCCACTTCCCCACAAGGCCGAAGTTTCGGAGATCGTCTTCCGTACGGAATGGCTCCAAGTCGGTCGAACGGTAGTTTGCGGGCCGGGCGGAGCCTCCGGTATGCGGCCAATCGCTGCCCCACACGATCCGATCCGGCGAGGTGGCGATCATGGCTTTTGCAATCGCCGTGACGTCGGCATAGTCAGGCGAGGCACTCGAGATCTGATAGGGCCCAGACAGTTTCATCCAGATGTTAGGGCTTGCGATGAGTTCCAGCAGTGCAGAGAAGCCCGCCTTCTCCGGATCGCTTCCAGTTCTCGCCAAGCCGAAATGATCGATCAGCACCGTGTGATGCAGAGTCCGAAGCGTTGGCGCGCAGGCCAGAAGCACCGGCATAGCAGCGTAGACCTGGATCAGAAGCGGAGAGCCGCCAAGCGCCTCAGCGGTCGCGCTGAGCCGTCTCAAGGCGTCTGTCGCATCGGCGCCCTTCGACACCTCGATATTCATGCGGACGCCTCGCACGCCGGCAGCGAACATGTCGTCGAGCTGATCGCGACCAAACGTCTGGTCAATGACGGCGACACCCCGGGCACGATCACCCAAGCGCTTCAGAGCGTCCAGCATGCAATCGTTGTCGGTCCCATACACGCTGGGTTGCACCAGAACGACTTGATCGATTCCAAGGCTTGCATGCATCTCCTTCAGCTGCGAAACAGTGGCTGGTGGAGGCGTATAGCGCCGCGCAGCCGCGTAAGGGAACCGCCCAGGATCGAAGACGTGGACATGACAATCAGTCGAGCGCGCCGGAGCGTTGCGCATATGAGGAGACATCGATACACGCTCCGATGACCTGGCAGACATTTCTTGGTGGCTTCTACTGCGTCTGAATGTTGGAGGTTTTCACGACCGTCCGCCACTTCTTCAGTTCGTCGGCGACGAACTTCTGGAACTCCTCAGTCGAGCTCCCAACCGGTGTCGCGCCGAGCTCTGCCAGCTTCTGCACAACTTCGGGCGCACGAAGCGACTTGACGATCTGGGCGTTCAACGTCGCCAGGACCGCCGGCGGCGTCTTGGCCGGCGCGACGACACCCACCCAATGCGTCACCGAGAAGTTCTTGATGCCGGCCTCCTCGAAGGTGGGGACGTTCGGCAAGCGGGTCGATCGTGTCGCCTGTCCGATCGCGAGCGGCCTGACCCGGCCGGACGCCAACGGCGTCGCCGTGCTGGTGATGCTGTCGATGAGCAGGTCGACTTCCCCACCCATCAATGCGCGGATGGACTCGCCGCCACCCTTGTAGGGCACATGCATGAACTTGGCGCCCGTCACCTCTGCGAGCAATTCGGTCGTCAGGTGCGGGGTACTCCCCGCTCCGCCCGAGCCGTAGGTGAGCTTGCCCGGATTCTTGCGCGCGAACTCGATGAGTTCGCCTGCGGTCTTGAAGCGCGAATCCGAGGGCACCATCATGAGCATCGGCGAATCGGCCACCTTGGACACGGGCACGAGGTCCTTCATGGTGTCGTAGGGCATCTTGGCCTGCAACGCGGGAACCATCGCGAACGGAGCGCTGACGAAGCCGATCGTGTAGCCGTCCGGCTTGGACTTGGCGACGGCATCCGTGCCGATCACGCCACCGGCACCCGCCTTGTTGTCGATGACCACAGGTTGTCCTGTCTCCTGGGTGAGGCGCTGTCCGAGGACCCGCGCCATGACATCGTTGGGCCCGCCGACCGCGAACGGCACGATCATCCGGATGGGTTGCGTGGGGTAGGAGGCAGCGCTCGACTGCGCATGGCAGACCGGTGCGGCGAGCGCGGCCGCGAGGGCCAGTGCGCCGAAGCGGCGAGAGTGGAGGAGTTGAATCATATCGATACCTGGCTGGATGGGTCTGGCTCGTCGCTTGGGCCTACTCGGGCTTGATGTTGTGCGTCTTGACCAGCTTCGACCAGCGGTCCGATTCAGCGCGAATGAAGGTTCCGAACTCCTCTGGCGTTCCGCCAGCGACCTCATTGCCCTGTGAGGTGATCTTCTCGGTCACTTCCGGTTCCCGAATCGCCTTGTTGATCGCCTGATTGAGCTTCGCGATGACGGCGGGAGGGGTGCCCTTCGGCGCCACGACGCCGAACCAGTTGGACATCTCCATTCCCGGCACGCCGAGTTCCTTGAAGGTTGGCACGTCCGGCAGAAGCGGCGATCGCTTTTCGCTGGTGATGGCGAGTGGGCGCAGCTTCGGCGAGTCGCCCTTCAGGTACGGCATCACCGCGTAGATCCACTCGAACATCAGGTCGACGTTGCCGGCGATCAGGTCGTTGGTCGCCGGGGCTCCACCCTTGTACGCCACGTGGACGAGGTCGAGCTGCGCGTTCTGTTCGAACAGTTCACCGGCCAGATGGTGCGAACCACCGAGCCCGCCCGAGGCGTAGCTCATGGTCCCGGGCTTCGCCTTGATGTTTCTGATGAGAACCTGGGCCGACTTGGCCGGGGAATTGATGCTGACCGACATGACGAGCGGCCCTCGTTCGATCATGGCCACTGGCAACAGGTCTGTGGCGGGATCGAATGGAAGCTTGGCAAAGAGCGCCTTGTTAACCGCGAGCGGCGCGAAATTGCCCAAGCCGATGACGTGGCCGTCGGGAGCGGCCTTGGCGATGTAGTCCGTGCCGATGTTGCCGCCGGCGCCGGGGCGGTTCTCGACGATCACGGGCTTGCCGAAATAGATCGAAAGCTTCTGGGCGATCTGCCTCGAACGTATGTCGGAACTGCCGCCTGCCGCGTAAGGCACAACGAAGGTGATCGTCTTGGTGGGGTAGTCGGCGGCTGCGGCCGACTGCGCAAACGACGGGCTTGCGAAGGCCAAGGCACCACCGCAAAGGATGGCGGCGCTGACACGGGGCGAACGAAGGAAAGACAGTCTCATCAGGGTCTCCGGTAGGTCGAGGAGGGCACTTCTCAGTGCGATGTTGGGTTTTCCCTGATTGTATCTATATGATGTATAGTACAATTAGGTTGAACCCTAACCGTTGTTATATCCAATGAGTTTTGCACGAAGAGTTGCTTTGATACATGCTACGGCAGTCGCGGTGCAGCCGGTCGCGGACTCCTTCCGCAGGTTTTGGCCTGAGGCGAGCCTGATGAACCTGCTGGACGACAGCCTGTCATCGGACCTCGCCGCGCGTGGTTCGATCGATGGTGCGTTGACCCAGCGCTTCGTGGACCTGGCGCAGTACGCCGAACGCACCGGTGCGCACGGCATCCTCTTCACGTGCTCGGCGTTCGGGGTTGCAATCGACGCAGCAGCGCAAGCCGTCGCCGTCCCCGCTTACAAGCCCAACGAAGCCATGTTTCTGGAGGCGTTGGAAATCGCTCGGGCGCGCCGCGGACGCGTGCAGATTGGGCTGTTGTCGACGTTCGCCCCCTCGATTCCCTCGATGCGCGAAGAATTTCTGCAACTGGCGCGCGCCGGGGAAGTGGCGGTCGAACTCCAGTCAGTCTGCGCGAAAGGCGCCCTGGAAGCATTGAGTGCCGGCGACCCCGCGACCCACGACTGTCTGGTCGTGGAGGAGGCTGCAAGTCTAGAGAACTGCGACATCGTGATGCTGGGCCAGTTTTCGATGGCTCGGTCGCATGAAGTCGTGGCAGCGCGGCTTCAAAGGCCGGTTCTCACCAGTCCTGACAGCGCCGTGCGCCTGCTGCAGAAGATCCTCTCGCCCGTCTGACCCTCATTCCACCCACCCCTCATCAACACCCAGGAGATCCCATGAAATTCATCGTTCTGCCCTGCGACGGCATTGGCCCCGAGATCGTCGCCGCCTCCGTCGAAGTCCTCAAGGCGGCTGACAGCCGCTTCAAGCTCGACATCTCCTACGATTACGAGGACGTGGGCTTCACGAGTCTGGAAAAGCACGGAACCACCTTGCGCCAGGAAGTGCTCGACAAGGCGAAGACGTACGACGGCATCATCCTGGGCACGCAGTCGCATGCCGACTATCCAGTGCCTGAGAAAGGCGGACGCAACGTGTCGGCAGGGTTCCGCATCGGCCTTGACCTTTACGCCAACGTCCGGCCCGCGCGCACGCGGCCGTATCTGCAGTCCAACATGCGCGAAGGCCGCACCATGGACTTGGTCATCATGCGCGAAGCCACCGAGGGTTTCTATCCCGACCGCAACATGTCGAAGGGCTGGGGAGAGGTCATGCCTAGCCCGGACATGGCGCTGTCCATTCGAAAGATCACGCGCCATTGCAGCGAGCGCATCGCACGCCGGGCCTTCGAACTGGCGATGACGCGGCGCAAGAAGGTCACGGCGATCCACAAGGCCAACAGCTTCCACATGACCGACGGCCTGTTCCTCGAAGCCGTGCGCCACGTGGCCAAGGATTTTCCCGAGGTGGCGCTCGACGACCTGTTGGTCGATGCTTCCACCGCCCATCTGGTCAAGGAGCCGGAACGCTTCGATGTCCTGGTCGCGACCAACTTTTACGGCGACATCATCTCGGACCTGGCCAGCGAACTTTCCGGCAGCCTCGGGCTCGCGGGCTCGGTGATGGCGAGCGACGATGTCTGCTGCGCCCAGGCACAGCACGGATCGGCCCCCACGATTGCCGGCAAGGACCTGGCCAACCCTGTGTCCATGATCCTTTCGGTGGCGATGATGGTGCGCTGGGTCGGCGACAAGCAGAAGAACAAGGCCATGCAGGACGCCGGCGACGCCATGGTGCGCGCCGTCGACAAGGCGCTGGAAGACCCGAAGACCCGTACCCGCGACATTGGTGGCGCCATGGGCTGCAAGGATTTCACCGCCGCGGTAGTCAAGGCGATGGCTTCGGCCTGATTCGATCGAGCCCTCACCATGACACAAGTCCTGCTCGGCTGCATTGCCGACGACTTCACGGGTGCCACCGACCTGGCCAACAACCTGGTGCGCGCGGGCATGCGGGTGGTGCAGACCATCGGTGTGCCGGACGCGAGCGTGACCGTGGATGCGGACGCGGTGGTGGTTGCGCTCAAGTCGCGCACGATTCCCGTCGCCGACGCTGTCGCCCAATCTCTGGACTCGCTTCGTTGGCTTCGGTCGGTCGGCGCCCAGCAGATCTATTTCAAGTACTGCTCGACCTTCGATTCCACGCCCGCCGGCAACATCGGGCCCGTGACAGACGCGCTGATGGAGGCCCTCGACACCGACTTCACGATCGCCTGTCCGGCGTTTCCGGAGAACGGCCGAACGGTGTTCAAGGGCTACCTGTTCGTGGGTGACGAACTGCTGCACGAGTCCGGGATGCGCAACCATCCACTGACGCCGATGACGGATTCCAACCTGGTCCGCGTGCTGCAATCGCAGACGAAAAGGCGCGTGGGCCTGATCGACTATCGAACAGTGGCCGCCGGTCCGGCGGCAATTTCCGAACGGATCCGCGCCCTCAGGACCGAGGGGGTGTCGATGGCGGTGGTCGACGCCACCAGCAACGCCGACTTGATGGCCCTGGGGCCGGCACTGAAGTCCCTTCCGCTGGTGACCGCTGGTTCCGGCGTCGCCATCGGACTGCCGCAAAACGTCGGTCTCGTGCCGGCAGCGGCCGCGGGCCAGCTTCCCCAGGCTCTGGGCTTCAGGGCCATCGTGTCCGGCAGCTGCTCGACAGCGACCAACGCACAGGTCGCCGACTTTGTCGAAGGAGGTGGCGCGGCGTTTGCCGTCGATCCCTTGCAAATGGCCAATGGCCAGAACGTCGTCTCGGACGCGCTCGAATGGGCCCAGCAGCGGATCGCGTCGGCCCCGGTGCTCATCTATGCCACGGCCCGACCCGAGGCGGTGAGCGCAGTGCAGGCGCGGTTGGGCGTGGCGCAAGCCGGCGAGATGGTTGAACACGCGCTGGCATCGATCGCGCGCGGACTCGCCGAACGAGGCGTGGGTCAGCTGATCGTCGCGGGGGGGGAGACCTCCGGCGCCTGCGTGCAGGCGTTGGGCATTCAAAGCATGCGTATCGGTCCCCAGATCGCCCCGGGTGTGCCCTGGTGCCATGCGGGATCGCCCCATGCCAGGGAGGGCGCGATGCATCTGGCCCTCAAATCGGGCAATTTCGGTGCGACGGACTTCTTCACGCGCGCGTTCGAGTTGCTCTCGTAACGCCTCGATGCCTTCCACCCAGCTACAGTAGAGTTTCCCTTCGCACCACGACACTTCCACCGCCATGCCCGCGCTCAGTGCAGTCCCCAAGGTCAATCCGGCTTCCAGTGTAAGTGCCCTGATCCCGACCCTCGCGCGCCGGATCATCGAGATGATTCGGCGCGAGGGTTATCCGATCGGCCAAAGGTTGACCGAACAGGCGCTGTGCGACGAACTCGCAGTGTCCCGGTCGCCGGTGCGCAAGGCCCTCCAGTACCTGCAGGCGGCCGGGGCCGTCACATCGGAGCCGAATCGCGGCTATCAGGTGGCCAAGGGCGCTTCGGAACTCGGCGAACTGGAGTTTTCACCGGACCCATCGTCCGAAGAGACGGTCTACATGCGGATCGCCAATGACCGTATCCGCGGGCTGCTGCCGGACGAGATTGCCGAGGCCGATCTCATGAGCCGGTACGATCTGGGCCGACTCCAGGTCCAGCGGGTGCTCAACCGCATGTCGCGCGAAAGCATGATCGATCGCAAGCCCGGGCGAGGCTGGATGTTCCGGCCGTTGTTGAGCAACGTCGAGTCCCATCGCGAGAGCTATCGATTCCGCATGATCATCGAGCCCGCGGCGATTCTCGAGCCCGGCTATGTGGTCGACATCCCTGAGTTGGAGAAATGCAGGCGCGAGCAGATCGAACTGCTGCAAGGCGGCATCGAGCGTTGCACTCCGACCGAGTTGTTCCGCGCCGGCGTGCATTTCCACGAAACGGTGATTGCCGGGGCGAACAACCGGTTCTTGCTGGACTCGCTGCGGACGCTCAACCAGATGCGGCGTGTCGTGGAATACGGAACCCGGCTCGACCGGGCGCGTCTGCATCGTCAGTGCGAAGAGCATCTGGTGATGATCGATCTGCTCGTGAAGGGCGAACGCATGGAGGCTTCGCAGTTCCTGCGCCAGCACCTGAACACGGCGCGAATCACGAAGCTGGGAGACGCAGGTTGAACGAAGGCTTGGCCAGGGAAGAGATCTGCCGCATCGGGCGCAGCCTCTTCGAAAGAGGCTTCGTGCATGCAACCGCGGGCAACATCAGCGTTCGCCTCGACGATGGCGGCTACCTGATCACACCGACGGACGCATGCCTGGGTTTCCTGAGCCCCGACCGCCTCGCCAGGCTCGACGCGAGCGGCACTCAGTCGAGCGGCGATCGAGCGAGCAAGACGATCACCTTGCATCGGCGCATCTATGCCGCGAGCGCAGGCACGGCGCTGCCCGCGCGATGCGTGATCCATACCCACAGCACCCATTGCGTCGCATTGACCCTCGACGAGGACGTCGATGCCGTCGAGGGAGACTGCAAGGAACTTCTTCCCGCACTGACGCCCTATTTCGTGATGAAGGTGGGCCGCGTGCCGCTGATCGACTACACGCGCCCGGGCCATTCCGGAGCGGCCGACCGGGTCGAATTTGCCATCCGCACCTATGCCACGAAGGGGTCGCCCATCCGTGCGGTCATGCTCTCTCGCCTTGGCCCGAATGTCTGGCACGACACCCTGTCGGCCGCCATGGCGACTCTGGAAGAGCTCGAAGAGACCTCGCGCCTCTGGATCTTGAGTGGCAGGCGCGCACGGGCTCTGTCGGATCCGCACATCGCGGATCTTCGGCTGGCTTTCGGAGCCCACTGGTGAGCGCGCTGCGGTTCGGGCTGGTTGCCAACAGGCTGCACCGACGGGCGGAAGGCGCGCTCCTGGCCTGGGCTCGCGCCTGCGATGAATCCATTCGCATGCTCGATCTTCAACTGTATGCCGTGGGCGGCGCGTACGATGCGTTGGCGGGTGCGCATCGGCTGTCGGGTCACAGCGGACTCTTCCGGCTTCCCTCGGGCGTCGACGGCGGTGTGATGAGGCTGGCCTCTCGCGTCACGGGCGGGCTGGACCCTGTCGATGAACTCGACGGTGTCATCTACCTGATCGATCCGGTCGACCCGTCTTCCCTTTACCCGGAGGCTCAGGCGCTCAAGCGGCAATGTGTCATTCACGGCAAGCCCTTCGTGTCGACAGAGGCCGGCGCGGTCGAATGGATGGCGGTCGAACTGTTTCACGCCGGTGTCGGAAGACCCATGCCCGCAGCGCCTTTGGCCGGACAGACGGTGGCGTTGATCGCCCACGATGCCCTGAAGCAGCGCATGGTGGCGTTCGCAGCGAAGTATTTTGATCTGCTGTCGGCCTTTGCGACGCGCGTGGGCACTGGTACGACGGGCGGCCTCTTGAACGAGATGGCGTGGAGCCGCGGTTGGCCAGCGGACACCCCCTGGGTCAAGCCGCAGCTGAGCGGCCCCATGGGCGGGGATGCGCAAATAGCAGAGCTTGTGCTGAATCGCGCGTGTAGCAAAGTGATCTTCTTCGAGGATCCGCACGTGGCACGGCAACACGAAGCCGACATCCAGTTGCTGGAGCGCGCGGTGTGCACCGCCTCCAAGGACACCACCTGCTTCAACTCGCCCTCGATGGCCGAGCGCTGGGCCGTGGCTGTGACCCGGTCATCCCACTGAGGCCCCTTCCGATGTACGCCTACGTAGGTTCACGAACGACGCGCGAGCGCAATGCGCGGGGCCGAGGCATCAGTGTGTACTGGCTCGACGAAGCTCAGCGCGAATTGACCGAAGTCCAGGTCGTCGAAGGTCTCGTGAACCCGTCGTTCCTCGCGTTGAACGCTATGGGGGACGTGCTCTACACAGTGCACGGCGATGCGCAGGAGGTGAGCGCGTTCCGCGTCGATCGCCTTCAAGGGACTTTGACGTTTCTGAATAGTGAGGACTGCGGCGGGCGCAATCCCGTACATCTGGCCATCGATCCGAGTGGAAGATACCTGATCGTTTCGAACCATTTGAGCGGGACGGCTGCCGTCATGCCGCTGCTGGATGATGGCGCGGTCGGCGCAGTGTCGGAGCTTGTTGCATTGACAGGCGAGCGAGGTCCCCACCGCGTGGAGCAGCCATTCTCGAAACCGCACTTCAACCCGTTCGATCCCAGCGGACGCTTTGTCGCGTTGCCGGACAAAGGGTTGGACCGTGTGTTCACGTTCCGGTTCGAGGACGGCCGTTTGCTGCCGACAAACCCGCCCTTCGTCATGGCACGCGAAGGATCCGGCCCGCGCCACATCGCATTCCACGGAGCGGGAAGCTACGCGTACGCAGTCAACGAACTGGATTCGACCGTGGTGGCCTATGAGATGAACCGGAGCGAAGGCACGCTCAGGGCCATTCAGGTTCTCTCGACGTTGCCCGACTGCTTCACTGGAAACAGTCGGGCCTCCGAAATCGCCGTCGATGCATCCAATCGCTTCGTCTACGCATCGAACCGCGGCTTCGACAGCATCGCGATCTTTGCCATTGAGGGTCAGTCCGGCCGACTGCGCTTTATCGAAGCTGTTCCATCGCAAGGAAAGACTCCGCGTTTTTTCGCTATCTCGCCCAATGGGCGGACCCTGTTCGCTCTCAACGAGGACAGCGACTCGATCATCGCCTTCGGCATCGATGCCGAGACCGGAAGTCTCGGGCACGCCGGAACTCCAACGGCATGTGGCAGCCCCGTATGCTTGGTTTTCGGTCGGGACCCGCTTGCAGCTTCCGCTAACTTGAAACTTTGAAGGACGCCACCCATGAACAAGACGATAGACCTGGACGACCGGTACCCTGAGGCGCCCACGCTACCCCCGATCTTCGCGACTTCGGCGGGCGCCTTCAGTTCAAAGGACTCGCGCTGACCGTGTCCTGCTTCGAGGACAGTTCACGGGTCAAGGAACTGAGCCTGACCCAAGGCGGCGGTCGCGCGCTGGTCGTCGACGGTGGTGGCAGTACGCGTTGCGCGCTGCTAGGTAACATCATCGCGATGGGATGAGGAACTTGTCACGGTTACGAACCGTGGAAATCCAGTCGAGAGCCTTTCCGAAGCCCTTCCAGGTTTTGCCCGTCTTGGGGGTGGCTGTACTTCGGAAAGCCCGTACCCTTGCGTACTGCTTTGCCTCCGTCGAGGGCCTTGCCGGCGGCTGCCTTCAATGTCTTGGCGCCACGCCCCAAGAGGTGCTCGACGGTCAGGCCATCAGGAGTAGTCGGCAAGGAGAATTCAGCCTGTCGGTTACATCAACCTTTGTGACTGAAATACATCCAGTACGCCGGAGTCGATCTGTCGTTGAAAAGACATCGCGATCCAGTTGTCCCTGCTAACCTGAAACGGAGTTGAGTTAGGAATCCACGGACCCCGTGTGGATCAGCTTCGTACAAAAGGAGACAGGATGATCGATCTATACAGCTGGGCGGCACCGAACGGGCACAAAGTGCAGATCCTGATCGAGGAACTGGAGATTCCCTACCGGGTCATCCCGATCAACATCACTGCGGGCGACCAGCACACGTACACCTATCGCGTGATCAATCCGAATGGAAAAATCCCAGCCATCGTGGATCACGCGCCGGCCGACGGTGGCGGGCCGTTCACGGTCTTCGAGACCGGAGCCATCATGGTCTACCTGGCCGAGAAGGAGAAACGCTTTCTCCCCACCGAACTGCGCCAGCGCAGCGAAGTACTTCAATGGCTGTTCTGGCAGGTCGGCGGGATCGGTCCGATGATGGGTCAGGCCCAGCACTTCTTCCGCTATGCGTCCGAAAAAGTACCTTACGCCATCGCACGCTACCAGGCGGAAACAAGACGTCTCTTGAAGGTTCTGGATGACCGTCTTGATGGTCGCGAGTTCATCTGCGATGAGTACTCGATTGCCGACATGGCCAGCTTCGCCTGGATCCGGATCCACAAGATGACCGGTGTCCCACTGGATGAGTTCCCTCGTGTGCAGGATTGGTATGGCCGGGTACGCAGCCGCCCCGGCGTCGGCCGCGGTCTGGATCTTCTGAGAAACCAATGGGTGGACGTGACGAAGTCCGATGAAGCGAAGCTCAACCTTTTCCAGAAGAACCGCTGACCATGTCGATCGACACGGCCCGGGTGGAAGCGTTCTTCGATCTGCGAAGCCCATACTCCTACCTCGCGCTCGGCCCGGCCCGTGCGCTCGCTCAGCGCAGCGGCGTCGCCTTCGATTGGTGGCCTTACGTGACCGACTTCCAGTCCGCATACGGCGGGGAAGTGGAGCAGCGATCGAGCCGCGATGTCGCGAAGCTGAAGTACCTCTACATGGATTGCCGGCGGCTCGCAAAGCTGCAGGGGTTGACGGTGCGGTCTACGACGAAGCTCTGGGATCCGACGCTCGCGAGTCAGGCCGTCCTTTTTGCCAAGGCCAGGAACCGGCTTTGGGAGTTCTGTGACCCGCTGCTCGCGGCATTCTGGCGGCGCGAGTTCGACTTGGAGTCCCCAGTGGAGGTGGAGGCGGCTCTCGTCAACGCGGGGCTGTCGTCTTCGGAGTGGAACAAGTTCCTGCAAGGAGAAGCCAAGGGAGCTTTGACAGGGGCGCTCGCACATGCCGAGAGGCTGGGCGTATTTGGCGCTCCGACTTTCATCTATAAGGGGGAGATGTTCTGGGGTGGAGACAGGATGGATCTGCTTGAATCCGCGATCCGGGGCGCGGCTTCGCAAAGATAGCTATCGTCTCGGGGTAGCCCATTCTTAGCGCCCGGTGGACTATCAATTCCCAATGTAGTCGCGCAGGCGCTGCGTGTGGACGATCAGGAATCCCTTGGGGCCTTCGGTTCGGACAATTCCATCCTGTTTGAACGATGCCAGTGCCATGTTCACTCGCTGGCGCGAGAGGCCGCAGATCAACGCCAGATCACGCTGATGGATCGATAGCCTGAGCGCATCTTCGTGTCCGTTCTTGGCGAGCATCAGGAGCGCCTTCGCAACCCGCTTCTCGGGCCCCAGCAGGCGCGACGCCACGAGCATCCCGACGAACTCACCCATTCGGGCGTTCATGACATCGCAAAGAAAGTTGCTGAACTCAAGAGACGAACTGCGCAGCACGTGGAAGGTATTTGCAGGAACGAGGCAGAGACGTGCGGAGGTCAGCGAGCGCAGGTCGTACTGCATCAATTCCCTTTTCAACAAGGATCCGTCGCCGCACCATTCTCCTTCCCGAAGGTAGTACAGCGTCGTCTCGTCCCCTTCCGGACCGACGATGCACATCTGCAGTTGGCCGCTCACGACGCCGTACCAGTATGCGCTGGGCTCGCCAGCGCGGGCGACATACTGGCCGGCGGCCACCTTCATCTCCACTGACGTTCCTAGCGTCAGGGCCCGAAGTTCGGTGGAGAGCGCGTGGAACCATGGCCACTTCCCGAGGAATTCGGCCAAGCTTGCCGTGGATGTTTCGTCCACGGCGGGTGCTTGGGTGATTCTTTGTTCCATCATTCGCTTCCAAAGCCTCAGCCATTGGTGATTGTGTTGGCCCGGACTAGAGCGAGGAGTCCATCTGGAAGCGGCCGCGGTAGGCCCCCGGACTCATCCCGATGCGTTGACGGAAGAGTCTGGAAAAGGAACTGGTGTCGCTGTATCCGACCTGGCTCGCCACTTCTTCGACGCTGTGCGAACTGGTCTCGAGCAGCGCACGCGCAGCTTCCAGCCGAAGATCCTGAAGATAGGCCAGCGGCGTTTGGTCCAGCACGCTGCGGAAGCGGCGGATGAGGGTTCTGTCGCTGACCGCGAGCGTATCGGCGAGCTCGCTGATCCTCAGATCCTTGGTCATGTTGCCCTGCAGCCAGCGCTGGGCTCGATGCACCAGCGCGTCGGAGTGGTTCTTTTGGGCAAGCAATGGAAGATAGGGAATCTGGCTGGTTTGACTCACGTCAATCAGCATGGCCTTCGCGCACTGCGACGCAATGACCGGCCCCGAGAAGCGCTCAATGACACGAATGGTCTGAATCAGATACGACGCTGACGCGCCCGCGCACATCAGCCGGTCCATCTCGGTGATCACAGGACGAAGTTGCAGGTCGACACGTGGAAACTTCTCCCTGAACTGCCGTTCAAGCCACCACGTGGTCGTCGCAACGCGCTCATCGAGCAAGCCCGTCTGGGCCAGGATGAAGGTGCCCGTGCAGTTCGCGGCGACCCATGATCCTGCGCGCCATTGCGCCGTCAGCCAGGCACAGGCATCGGCCTGCCGGTCGAGGAACTGGTCGAACTGTCGGTGCCCGCCATAGTGAAAGCTGGGAACAAACACCAAGTCATACCGTTCTCGTGGCCCCAACTTGTGGGTTTGCAGAGGCAGGCCGTTGCTGGCAATCGCCGCTTCGCCCGACGGCGACACGAAACGCCACTCGAATAGTGCTTTCGCCGGCGCTTGTTCGAGCCTCAGATGCGAGTTCGCGATCTGAAGGATGTCGGCAAACCCGGCCACGCTGGAAGCGTAGCAGCCGTCGAAGGTGAGGATGGCGGCACGTGGCATTGGTCGTAAATGGCATAGAACATGTCAGTTTCGACAATTTACACCAAGACGTGGAAATCCGCCTAATGAGCCTTGCTGGCCTCTAGACCGGCGACTACAAAAAGGAGCACGGAGATGAGCGACATACCCCTTGCGTCATTGCGCAGCGACGTCTCTGGCTGCGATCAAGCCTTGCAGCCCCAGATACAGGCGAACTCTCGCCAAGTCGTCGACGGAGAACCCTATCCCGCTTGTGAATGCGGCGACCGAATTGCCGCACTGGGAAGCTGCCACGGATTCGCTGTCGTCCCCGCCAGCCAGGTGCAGGATTTCTATCGTGGTTATGCGTTGGTGGCCGTTCCCGCCATCGCGATGGCAGCCGTGGCCGGCATCGCCTATTTCGTGTTTGGGCTGTCGTTCTGAGCGCCCCCTCCGTGCGGAGCTCGATGGACGATGGCGAAAGTAGCACAAACAAAGTCAATTTCGCCAATGTACGAATGGAGCGTGGTGCCGGTTAATAGAGGGACAGCATCCCGCCCGAGCAACAAATACAAGGAGTTCCCCATGAGCCTGTCATCGAGTGCAGCCGCCTCGCGCGAAGCACACCCCCGTGCCGTTGTCGCCGGCTGCGCCCAACATGGGGAGGTGCGGCATGTCTGAGGTCGCGCCGCTGCCTGGAGCGCTGCTGCGTCCCGCGAAGCTCGAGGACCGCTATCAGCTGGACCGCGGCCCCGCCTATATCAGTGGTTCGCAGGCGCTGGTCCGGCTGCTGCTCAACCAGAGCGCCCGCGACCGTGCGGCAGGGTTGAATACCGCCGGGTTCGTCAGTGGCTACCGCGGGTCGCCGCTGTCGGGCCTGGATCAGGTGCTGTGGGGGATCCAGAAACTGCTCAAGGAAAAGCAGATCGAGTTCATCCCGGGCCTCAACGAAGACTTGGCAGCGACCGCCTGCTGGGGAACCCAGCAGTTGATGCAGCACCCGGAGGAGGCCACGGTCGATGGTGTGTTCGCCATGTGGTACGGCAAGGGGCCTGGCGTCGACAGAAGCGCGGACGCCCTCAAGCATGCCAATGCGGCTGGAACTTCACCGCATGGCGGTGCGCTCGTGCTGGCCGCCGACGACCACACGGCCAAGTCATCCTCGTTCGCGCATCAGAGCGAACAGTTGCTGGTTGCGTCGTTCATCCCCATTCTGTACCCGAGCAACGTGCAGGAATACCTCGACTACGGGATTCATGGCTGGGCAATGAGCCGCGCGTCGGGCCTGTGGGTGGGGCTCAAGTGCGTGGGGGATATCGTCGAGACTACATCGATCGCGGACGTTGATCCGTTCCGGGTCGAATGCCGGCCGCCCGAGGATTTCAAGGCGACGGAAGACGTCCACATCCGTTGGCCCGACGTGTGGGCGACGCAGGAGCCGCGGATCGTGCGCACCAAGCTGCCCCTGGCGCTGTCCTACTGTCGTGCGAACGCGTTGAACCGCATCGTGGCCAAGGGCGCAGGTTCCCGCATCGGCATCATTGCGGGCGGCAAGCCCTACAACGACGTGCGCGAAGCACTCAGGCTGCTCGACATCGGCGAGCAGGATCTGGCCGCGAGGGGTATTGCCCTTTTGAAGCTCGGCATGGTCTGGCCCCTGGAGCCGCAGATCATCCGCGAGTTCGCACAGGGCCTCGACGAGATCTTCGTGGTCGAAGAGAAGAGGGCGCTGATCGAGCAGCAGGTCAAGGACATCCTTTACCCGCTTGCCGCAAGTGGAGAGAAAGCGCCCCAGGTCGTGGGCAAGTCCAGTGGCGGCCTCCAATGCGCGGAATTCGAGATTCCGCATGGGCAGCGCCTCTTGCGCGGAGATGCCGAACTCGGGCCCGTGGACATCGCGGCGGCGTTGCAGGCGCGGCTGCATGCCGCAGGCATGGACGCATGCCAGGCGCTCCCCTACACGCCAGAAAAGGGAAAGCTCCTGGCGCCCCTCATGCGCACGCCGTACTTCTGTTCTGGCTGCCCGCACAACAGCTCTACCAAGGTACCGGAGGGTTCGCGCGCCACGGCCGGGATCGGCTGTCACTACATGGCCAACTGGATGGATCGCCGTACCGAAAGCTATACGCACATGGGCGGCGAGGGTGCTCCGTGGGTGGGGCAAAGCCGCTTCTCCAAGCGGCCGCACATGTTCGCCAACATGGGCGACGGCACGTTCTTCCATTCGGGCTCGCTCTCCATCCGTCAGGCCGTGGCGGCCAAGACGCCGATGACGTTCAAGGTCCTGTTCAACGACGCTACGGCGCTTACAGGTGGGCAGCCGCACGACGGACCGCTCACAGCACCGATGCTGACGCAACTGCTGCATGCCGAAGGCGTGGCACGCGTCGTGGTCGTCAGTGACGACGTCGAGAAATACAAGGGGCACGAATCCGCGTTTGCGCCTGGCACGACCTTCCATCACCGGCGCGATCTGGACGCCGTCCAGCGCGAACTGCGCGAATTGCCTTTCGTGACCGCCTTGGTCTACGACCAGACCTGTGCCGCCGAAAAGCGCCGCCGGCGCAAGCGCAACAAGTACCCGGATCCTCCGGTCCGCTACGTCATCAATCCGGAAGTGTGCGAAGGCTGCGGCGACTGCACCGTCAAGAGCAACTGCGTCTCCATCGAGCCGCTGGAGACGCCGCTGGGTCGCAAGCGCCAGATCAACCAGTCCTCCTGCAACAAGGACTACTCCTGTGCCGACGGCTTTTGCCCGAGCTTCGTGGCCGTGGAGGGCGGGGCCTTGCGCAAGAAGCCGGTCGACTCCGGTGCCGGCTCCGAAGGCGATCCGGCAGCCTGGCCCGAGCCGGCCCATCCCCAGTTGCCCGCGCTGGACACCAGCTACGCTGTGCTGGTTAACGGCATCGGCGGCACGGGCGTGCTGACGATCGGCAACATCCTGGGCATGGCGGCGCACCTGCAGGGGCTGCATTGCTCCGTGATGGACATGGCCGGCCTGGCCCAGAAGGGCGGCGCGGTGTGGAGCCATGTGCGCATCGCGGCAACGGCCGACGACATCCACGCGCCCCGCATACCGGACGCTGCCGCCGATGCGCTCATCGGGGGCGATCTGGTGGTAAGTGCGCATCCGGACTCCGTCAGCCGGCTGAAGTCCGATTGCCGCGCGATGGTGAACACCAATGTATCGCCCACCTCCGACTTCCAGCGCAACCGCGACTTCAGCATGCCGAACGAGGCGCTGTGGGCCACCATCGAGCAGGCGTGCGCAGAGAAAAGACTGGCCAAGATCCCGGCCCATGACATCGCGGTGCGCTACTGCGGAGATAGCGTCTACGCCAACATGATCTTGCTGGGTGCGGCCTGGCAGGCTGGGCAGGTGCCACTGTCGCACGATGCGCTGCGCCGCGCGATCGAGCTGAACGGGCAGGCGGTGGATGCCAACTTGCGCGCGTTCAAGATCGGCCGGCAGTACGTGGCGTCGCCGGAGCGGCTGGTGGCGAAGCCCGCTGCGGTCGTGCAATGGATCCCCAGGGCCGGCAAGGAAGACGTGCCGCAACTGGTGCAAGACCGCCGCGACCGGCTGGTGGCCTACCAGGGCAGCAGCTATGCCCAGCAGTACGAAGGCTTTCTGCGGAAGGTACGTTCGTCCGGTGCTGCGATGCCCGACGGCTACGAACAGTCCGTCGCCAGGAATCTCTTCAAGCTGATGGCTTACAAGGACGAGTACGAGGTGGCGCGCCTGCATTCGTCCGCGGAGCTGCGCAAGCTGATCGAAAGCCAGTTCGATGGCGAATACAAAGTTGGGTTCTCCCTGGCGCCGCCACTCTTCGCCCGGCGCGGCTCGGACGGCTTGCCGCGCAAGCGGCTGTACGGCGGCTGGATGGCGTCGGCGTTCACGGTCCTTGCGAAGCTGAAGTTCCTGCGGGGCACGCTGTTCGATCCGTTCGGGTACACGCACGAGCGCAGGACGGAGCGCGCGCTCATCGACGAATACAAGCAGGGGATCCAGGCCACGCTGCCTTTCATCGCAGCCCAGCCGAAGAAGTGTCTGGAGCTGGCACGCATTCCTGAGCAGATCCGTGGGTTCGGACACGTGAAATTGAAAGCCATCGAGGAGGCGCGTGAACGCCAGCGTGCCTTGCTGGGCGAGATTACCGGCAAGGACATTCCGCCGATGACCCACGGACACCGTTTGCAAGGAGCCTCGTCGTGAGTATGGAAAGCATTGAATCCATCCAGTGCAGTGTGCAGGACGGGGTATGGCACCTCTGCATAGCCCGGCCTGAAAAACGCAACGCGCTCACCATGCCCATGTTCGCGGCCATCGCCGAGGCCCTGAGAGCTGCCGACGAAAGAGACGACGTGCGCTGCATTCTGGTGACGGGGGCGGGCGACGTGTTCTGCGCCGGGCATGACTTGAAGGCCTTCGACGAATGGCCTCAGCAGCCGCAGGATGCCGTGCCAACCTTCCTGCACGCCATCGCCGACGTGAGAAAACCTGTCGTGATCGCGGTGCATGGCTCCGCCACCGGGATCGGCGTGACTTGGCTGCTGCATGCCGACTGGGTGGTGACGAGTGCCGACACGGTCTTCCGGCTTCCTTTCGTCGACCTGGGCATTGCTCCGGAGGCGGCCAGCACGCTGCTGTTGCAGCGGGCCGTTGGCCTGCCGCGGGCCAAGCGCCTGCTCCTCGGCGGCGAGAAGTTCACGGGCGCCGAGGCATGCGAGTGGGGACTTGTCGCAGAGGTCTCGCCCGCGGCGGAGATTCATGCAAGAGGCTGGGAGCGTGCAAAGCTTCTCGCTTCGAAGGATCCCACGATTCTTCGGCGCATCAAGGACTGGCTGCATCCCAGCAGCGAGTATCACCAACGCATAGACGAAGAGGTGATCGAAATCAACGCGGCCGTCGGCCGCCGTCGAAAGGCAATGGAGAGCACGCAATGAAACGCGCACATATCGTTTACGCGCACCCTGAACCGAATTCGTTCGTCGCAGCCATGCGCGACATGACCAAGGAGGCCTTGGAGAAAGATGGCTGGCAGACGAGCGTGACCGATCTGCAGGCCATCAACTTCAGTGCTGTGGCCAGTGCAGCTGATTTTGGTGTCAGGTCACGCGAGGACTACCTGGTCTACCCACTAGAGCAGCGTCATGCCTGGCAAAACCAGACCATCGACCCGCAGATTGCCGCCGAGGTCGAGGCCGTGCGCAATGCTGATCTGCTCGTGCTGGTATTCCCCATCTTCTGGTACTCGGTACCGGCCCAACTCAAGGGTTGGATCGACCGGGTGTTCCTGTCCGGTGTCTTTTACGGTGGAACGCGGGTTTACGACCAAGGCGGCATGCGCGGCAAACGCGCGATGGTCGTAGCGTCTCTGGGTGGGCGGGACTACATGTTTGGCCCTGACTCGATCCATGGTGACCTGAAGGACATGCTCAAGCACCTCCTGCAAGGCACGTTGGGGTATGTAGGCTATTCCGTCCATGAGCCGTTCTTTGCGTACCACGTCCCCTACGTGGACAACACGGAGCGTACCGGCATGCTCATGAAGCTTTTCCACGCCGTGGAGAACATCGACAGCCGGCCGGTACTGCCCATGCCCAGCCTGGATGATTTCGACGACCAGTTCCGGCCCAAGGTGGCGCAGACTTCATCAACCTGACTCAAGAGCAGTGAGATGACCGAAATCATCGATGCATGGATGCAGCTTCCGAACAAGGCGTACTTGCTGGACCCTATGTTCGATTCTTTGCGTCGATGGCCGACGGCTTGGCGGACGTTGGCGCAGGACAACCCGGACATCTCGCACGACGAGGCGCTCAAGACATTCCGCGAGCAAGGTGTCTCGCGGACGATCGCGAGCGCGTGGTGGGGGCCCGCGGGGCCGATGATCACGAACGACGAAGTGGCCGCCGCGGTCAAGGCGCACGGCGGATATGTGGTCGGCGTTGCGTCCGTCGACATCAACAGGCCAATGGACGCGGTGAGGGAACTGCGCCGATGCGTGAAGGAGTTCGGCTTCAAGGGCCTGCGGGTCCTGCCCTGGCTGTGGGGGCTCCCTCCCGACGACCGCAGGTACTACCCCCTCTATGCCGAATGCGTCGAGCTCGACATCACGTTCTGCCTGCAGGTGGGCCATGCCGGCCCGATGCGGCCTTCGGAGCCTGGGCGGCCAATCCCCTACCTGGACAACGTCGCGCACGAGTTTCCAGAACTGCGCATCGTCGGCGGGCACATCGGCTTCCCCTGGGTGAGCGAGATGATCTCGCTCATGATGAAACACCCGAATGTCTACGTCGACACCTCTGCCTACAAGGCTTCCCGGTTTCCACCGGAGCTGGTGGCCTACATGCGCGGCCCGGGAAAGAACAAGGTGATGTTCGGCACCAACTTTCCGATGCTGACCCCCGCAGAATGCTTGAAGCACATCCAGGCGCTGGAGCTCGGAGACGATGTGCTCCCCCGGTTCCTCGCGGGTAACGCACGTCACGCGTTCAAGCTGGAAGAGTGAATCCACCGGCCGCTGTTTCGATTTTTCAACTAAAGGAGACGCCACATGGCATGGGATATCGAAGTCATTGATGAGTGCGCCGTCGTGCGCATGAACACCAACAAGGTCAACGTCCAGAACGACCAGTTCTTCGCCGACCTGCACGCAGCATTCGATCGCCTCGAACGCGAGTTCAGCGAACTGCCCGTCGTCCTGACGGGCCAGGGCGATGCGTTCTCGGCGGGTATCGATTTCCAGTACAGCTTCGAGATCTTCGGGAGCGGCAGCCTCGACAAGATCCGCGACTGGTACAAGGCCTACCGCGAAACCAATCTGCGCATCTTCCGGTACCCCCGGCCCACGGTGGCGGCCATCAACGGCCATGCCATCGCGGGTGGCCTGATCACTGCCCTGGATTGCGATTTCCGCATCGCGGCCCGCAAGAGCGCGAAGTTCGGACTCAACGAAGTCCCCATCGGCATTCCCATGCCTGCCGCCTATGTGGAGATCATCAAGTACGCCTTGGGCGACAAGGTGGGTGCGCTGACCACCTTGCGGGGCGAGTTGTACGGTCTGGAAGAGGCCGAGCGACTGGGGTTCTTCCATGAGGTGGTTGAGCCGGACCAGCTGTTGTCCACGGCCATTCGCTATGCGCGCTGCATCACTCCCGACTGCAACGTCGCCTATGCGATGTCCAAGAAGGCGCTGCAGGATGCGACGAACAAGCAGATCGACGAGCGCACCGTGTCCCTGGATGCCCTGCTGTCGAATGGCATGAGCGACCCTGGAAACCGAAAGGCTCAGGACCGACGCCGGCAAGAGATCATGCACAAGCGCAAATAGAGCCGGCGCGCGAAGCGCGCTATACCCCTTGTAGGCATCTCGTGTCAGCAGAGATGCCTGCATTGCCGTGGCTTGGCGGGGGAACTGCCATATGGCAGCAACTTTCAAAAAACAGTTCTTGAAGCTTTACAAACTCCATGTTCATTGGAGGAGACTATATGCAATCTATTGACCTTCACAAGCTTGTAGACGAAGCCAGATTCAACCGCTTTCATGCGGTCGTCCTCATTCTGTGTGCAGTGATCATCGTCGCCGACGGCTACGACCTGGCCGTCGCTGGGATCGCACTCCCGGCCATCATGAGCGACATGAATGTCAATCCGACAACGGCTGGCTTCATGGCGAGCTCGGCACTGTTCGGAATGATGTTTGGTGCGGTGGGGATGGGCATGCTCGCCGACATTATTGGCCGGCGCTGGGCGCTTTCGATCTCGGTGCTCCTTTTCAGCGTCTTCACAGCTGCAGCAGGTTTGGCGCACGATCCCATCGCCTTCAGCGTGCTGCGCTTCATCGCGGGGCTCGGAATCGGTGGTGCGTTGCCTTGTTCGACTGCGCATGTGACGGAGTTTGCGCCCAAGAAGTTGCGAGGCTTGCTGGCGACAGCGATGCTTTGTGGCTATGCGGTAGGTAGTGTGCTTGCGACGTTGGTCGGCAAGCAATTCCTCGAAAAATATGGATGGCAATCGGTGTTCTTTGCAGCTGGCGCACCAATCGTGCTAATCCCGTTCATCCTGAAGTACATGCCTGAATCGTTGCCATTCTTGATAAAGCGGAATGACAATTCGCGCATTCGAGCGATCGTTGCTCGTCTTGCGCCAAGCCACCCGCTTGATGCAGGTGCGCGTTTTCTCGCGCCGATCGACAACAAGGCTGAGGGAGTGCCGATTGGCAGGCTGTTTCGGGATGGCCGCGGCTTCAGTACGGTCATGTTCGCGGCCGCGTTCTTCTCTGTGCTGTTCATGATGTACGCACTGAGCACTTGGCTTGTCAAACTGATGGCGATGGCTGGGCATAGTGTGGGTTCCGCGCTGAACTTCCTGTTGCTCTACAACGGCGGTGCGATCGTCGGAGCTGTATTTGGCGGCTGGCTTAGCGATAAGCTGAAGATCAAGTGGGTTCTGTGCATCTTCTTCGCCGTGTCAGTGGTATCTCTGACACTGCTGGGCCATGGAGTGCAACCGCTGTCCCTGATCGTCGCGGTCGTCGGGGCCTCCACGCTCGGCACCGGGATCGTGCTCCATGCGTATGCCGCCCAGTTCTATCCGGCGCCAATCCGTTCGACTGGAGTCGGCTTTGCATCGAGCGTAGGACGTGCCGGCGGTATTTCGGCACCGATCGGTATTGGCGTGCTGATGTCGATGAAGCTGCCGCTCGAGCAGAACTTCATTTCGATCGCGATGGCGGGGCTTGTTGGCGCTATCGCGGTGGCCTTGATCGATCATCGCCGGTCAGCATCCGCTCACGCGATTGACGCCTCGAAGGGGTTGGATGCCCGGGAAGCAGAGGCGGTCACCGGTCGGGCGGCTGCTGCTAGCCCCTGACCACCAGCGCGGGCTGGTGGTGAATTCCAAGGGGGTTCGTCGCGGCAGGTCTGACTCAGGTCCATCGCACCCGATGAAGATGTCGGCGCGATCTCGCTCAATGGCCCATGGGCGCTGGCCGCTTTGCCAGGCAGGGCCGGCGCTAGCCCTGCTTAGCGGGCCGGATTTCCTAGGCGGGCATGTATTTCCGCGACGCTTGCGCGTATCTTTTCAATGGAGACTAAGTTGGTATGACTGAACTCACGACGAGCTATTCGCGTGGCGCGGCGGATAGGCCATTGATCGAGCAGACCATTGGCGCCTTCTTCGACGAGATGGTCGGGAAGTTTCCCGACAAGGAAGCGGTGGTCTCCTGCCACCAGGGCATCCGGCATACCTATGTCGAGTTGCAGCGCGAAGTCAATCGGATGGCGAGTGCATTGCTTCGAATCGGCCTGGAGCCGGGCGACAGGATCGGCATCTGGTCCCACAACAACGCCGAATGGCTCGTTACCCAGTTCGCAACTGCCAAAGCTGGGCTCATCCTCGTCAACATCAATCCGGCGTATCGGCTGTCCGAGCTTGAGTACGCGCTAAACAAGGTCGAATGCAAGGCATTGATCACGATGCCATCCTTCAAGACGACCAACTACCTGGAAATGGTCAGAAGTCTCGCGCCCGAATTGGACGGTGCAGTGCTTGGACGCCTTGAGTCAGCACGGCTGCCCTCGTTGAAGACCGTCGTCCAGATTGGCCGCGATACAGCTCCTGGGTTTCTGCGCTTTTCGGATCTGTTGGTGATGGGCGACCCGGCAGACCAGGCCGTCGAAATCGTCGGCGCGCGATTGCGCAACACGGATCCGATCAACATCCAGTTCACGAGCGGCACGACGGGCTCCCCAAAGGGGGCGACCCTTACCCATCGCAATGTACTGAACAACGGATTCTTCATCGGCGAAGCGATGCGGTTGTCCCCGGAGGATCGCCTGTGCATTCCGGTGCCGCTGTATCACTGCTTCGGCATGGTGGTCGGAAACCTGGCTGCTCTGACGCACGGAACGACCATCGTGTATCCGAACGATGCATTCGAGCCCGTGTCGGTGCTGCAGTCCGTGCAGGACGAGCGATGTACGGCGCTTCATGGCGTGCCGACCATGTTCATTGCCGAACTCGACCATCCACGCTTCAAGGAGTTCGATCTGTCAACGCTACGCACAGGGGTCATGGCCGGTTCGCCGTGCCCTATCGAAGTGATGAAGCGTGTCGTGAGCGAGATGCACATGAGCGAGGTGACGATCGCATACGGCATGACGGAAACGAGCCCCGCAAGTTGTCAGAGCACGACCGACACGCCCCTGGAGAAGCGCGTCTCCACCATCGGGAAGGTGCTTCCTCACCTGGAGTTAAAGGTCATAGACCCTATTTCCGGGGAGATTCTGCCGGCTGGCAAGGTGGGCGAGCTTTGCACGCGCGGTTACTCCGTGATGCGTGGATATTGGGCAGATGCGGCCAAGACCGCCGAGGCCATCGATGCAGACGCCTGGATGCATTCGGGTGACCTGGCCGTCATAGACGAGGACGGATACGTCAACATCGCCGGTCGCATCAAGGACATGGTGATTCGAGGCGGTGAAAACGTCTACCCGCGCGAGATAGAAGAGTTTCTGTACCGTCACCCCGCCATTCAGGACGTGCAGGTGATTGGAGTCCCGGATCAGAAGTACGGCGAGGAGCTTTGCGCATGGGTCGTCCTTCGCAATGGCGCCTCGCTCAGCGAGGAGGACCTGAGAGCGTTCTGTCAAGGGCAGATCGCGCACTTCAAGGTTCCGCGATACATCCGTTTCGTAAACGGATTTCCGATGACAGTCACCGGGAAGATTCAGAAGTTCGTGATGCGGGAGATGATGAAGAAGGAACTCAATCTCGCCGAGGCGGTGTCTGCGTGAGCCTGTCCAAGATGAGGGGCCGCACCGGCATCGTTCAGAGCAGCCTCCTTGGTTCCAAGTTTGAGCAGAGCTCGAGTCTGCTGCTTCACGGACTCATGGCGTGACGAGGCGTCACGGCGTGCAAGAGCAGGTCTGCTTGTGGGCCGCGAAGTTGGTTTGGGGCACGTATCCGTTGTTGGGTCGGATTGGCGGATTACGCATAAGAATAGTCGATTTAGCCACTGTGCGCCGAGCGCTGAAATTTCTAAAGTAGGTGCAAACGGGTGCCATGCCTTGTCTAGGCATCTGCACAGCGCCTTGAGTCGCAAGTCTTCCTTTACGGGTGGAGCTTGGAGACAGGGGCATTGGTTCAATGAGTTCGACCATTTCTTCAGCTTCTGGCAGGCCCTATATGAATGCTCGCGAAATCTTCGTCATCGCCACCGCTCGCACAGCCATCGGCACCTTCGGTGGTGCGCTGAAGGATGTTCCGAACACGCAGCTGGCAACCACAGCGGTCAAGGCTGCGCTGGAGCGCAGCGGCGTTGCGCCCGACGCCATCGGGCATGTCGTCATGGGGAATGTGATCCCGACGGATCCGAAGGATGCATATCTCAGCCGCGTTGCCGCCATTGATGCGGGCATCTCGATCGAGACCCCGGCGTTCAACGTCAATCGCCTGTGCGGATCTGGGCTCCAGGCCATTGTCTCGGCTGCGCAGGCCATTGCGCAGGGCGACTGCGAGATCGCCATCGGAGGAGGCTCGGAGTCGATGAGCCGCGGGCCATACATCGACACTTCGGCGCGCTATGGCGCACGCATGGGCGATGCGACGCTGGTCGACTACATGCTCGGCATCCTGCATGACCCGTGGGAGAAGATCCACATGGGTATCACCGCTGAGAACGTGGCGGCGCGCTTCAAGATCTCGCGCAAGCAGCAGGATGAACTGGCGGTTCTCAGCCAGCAACGCGCGGCAGCGGCCATTGCGACGGGCCGTTTCAAGGAACAGATCGTTCCGGTGGAGGTGAAGACCCGCAAGGGCGTGGTGCTGTTCGATACCGACGAGCACGTGCGGGGCGACACGACGCTCGAATCCCTTTCCGCGATGAAGCCCGCTTTCAAGAAGGACGGTCTGGTCACTGCCGGCAACGCATCGGGTATCAACGATGGCGCGGGTGCCGTGGTGCTGGCGGAGGGAGGCCGTGTGAATGCGCTGGGCCTCAAGCCGCTGGCCCGCTTGGTGGGCTATGCGCATGCGGGTGTGGAGCCTGCCTATATGGGTATCGGCCCCATCCCGGCTACGCGCAAGGTGTTGGCGCGCACGGGCCTGAAAGTCCAGGACCTCGATGTGATCGAGTCGAACGAGGCGTTCGCGGCGCAGGCCTGCGCGGTGATTCAGGAGCTTGGCTTTGATCCGGACAAGGTGAATCCGAACGGCTCCGGCATCTCGCTGGGTCACCCCGTCGGCGCGACGGGCGCGATCATCACGACGAAGGCGATCGCTGAATTGCACCGCACTGGTGGACGTTATGCGCTGGTGACGCTGTGCATCGGTGGAGGGCAGGGCATCGCCGCCATCTTCGAACGTGTCTGACCGTTTGTCACTTCTCGCACGCGGTGTCTTGCCGCGGCGGGAACTCTCTGAAATCCAGGCACCGAGTTCGATGCCGCTTCATCCAAAGGAAGCCCGGCGATGCAAGCCAGGTGGCACTGGCGCCGAACGGCGTGATTGCCGATTTGATGGAGTTGTGGTCTGCCGGCCGGCCTACTTATGAGCCCGAGCGGATTCGCGTGCCTACGCAATTGCTGCTGGGCGAATGGGACGTGGATACGCCGGTGTACATGGCGCAGGAATTGTTTTCCAAGCTGGAGCAGGCACCCTACAAACGGCTGGAAGTGCTTGCGCGCGGTACACACTCGATGGTGTTGGAACTGAACCGGATCGAGCTGTACCACCGGAGCCGTGACTTACTGGAATCGCGCTTCGTGTGACGGATATGGCATGAAATGTGTCATATTTGCCAATGGCAGCCGGGACTGAGTAACTGGACACTGATGGTTCCTACTCCTCCGAATTCATCATGAACAGACAGCACGTTGGCGTGATCGGCGCCGGAACCATGGGCAACGGCATTGCACAGGTGTGCGCACTTGCCGGACTCGATGTCACGATGCTCGACGTCTCCGACGAGGCGCTGGGCCGCGGTATCTCGACCATCACGGCCAGCCTGGACCGGTTGGTGAAGAAAGAAAAGCTGCGCGCGGAGGACAAGGATCTGGCGCTTGCCAGGATCCGTCCGACGGTCTCCTATCAGGATCTGCGCGGCGCCGGCCTGGTGGTAGAGGCGGCGACGGAGAGGCTCGACATCAAGCTGCGCATCCTCCGCGACATCGAGGCAGTGGCCAGCGACGAGGCGGTGATTGCGACCAACACCTCGTCCATCTCCATCACGCAGCTGGCTGCCGTCCTGAATCGGCCGGATCGTTGCATTGGCATGCACTTCTTCAACCCGGTTCCCGTGATGGAACTGCTGGAGCTGATTCGCGGATTGCAAACCTCGGATCTGGCACACGAACAGGCCTTGGTCTTTGCACGGGCGATCGGCAAGAGCGCGATCACGGTCAGGAACAGTCCCGGGTTCGTGGTGAACCGCATTCTCTGTCCGATGATCAACGAGGCCATCTACGTCCTGCAGGAAGGGCTCGCCAGCGCCGAGGAGATCGATGTCGGCATGAAGCTCGGCTGCAATCATCCGATCGGGCCTCTGGCATTGAGTGACCTGATCGGGCTGGACACCATGCTGGCCGTGATGCAGGTGTTCCATGAAGGCTTCGGCGACCCGAAGTACCGGCCTGCGCCCTTGCTCAAGGAGATGGTGGATGCTGGTCGCCTGGGCCGCAAGACTGGCCAGGGCTTCTACACCTACAGCAGTCGTTGACAGATTGGAGGATTGAGGGGCGGTACAGCGTCTCGGTCCTTTTTCAGAGCTTTTTGATCGAGGCCGAGCCATGAGAATTTCCAAGCGCGCAGAGCGCATCGAGCCGTTCTACGTGATGGAGGTGGCCAAGGCTGCCTCGCAGTTGGCGCGTGAGGTCGCTCATGGCGACAAGCCAATGGTCTACCTGACCATTGGAGAGCCGGACTTCACCGCACCGCCTCTGGTGCAAGAGGCCGCCGTGCGCGCTGTGCGAGACGGCACAACGCAGTACACACCGGCCATCGGGCTGGAGCCCTTGCGCGAGCGCATCAGCGACTGGTACAAGCAACGTTTCGGCGTGAACATCCCGGTACGCCGGATCGCGGTGACCGCAGGTGCCTCGGCGGCGCTGCAACTCGTTTGCCAGGCCTTGATCGAGGCGGGCGATGAAGTCCTGATGCCCGACCCGAGCTATCCGTGCAACCGGCATTTCGTGATTGCCGCCGAAGGCCAGCCGGTCATGGTGCCCACCACGGCAGCCGAGCGGTATCAGCTGAGCGCGGAAAAGGTCGAGGCCCACTGGGGCAGCAAGACGCGTGGCGTGCTGCTCGCCTCGCCGTCCAACCCCACGGGAACGTCCATCCATCCGGACGAACTGCGCCGCATCCACGCCTGTGTCCAGGCCAAGGGAGGCGTCACGTTGCTCGATGAGATCTACCTCGGGCTGAGCCACGACGACGCTTTCGGTCAAACCGGCCTGGCCATTGACGAGAACGTGATCAGCATCAACAGCTTCTCAAAGTACTTCTGCATGACCGGGTGGCGCCTGGGCTGGGTGGTGGCTCCAGAACCTCTGATCCCGGTGATCGAGCGTCTCGCGCAGAACTTCTTCCTTTGCCCCAGTACCGTCGCCCAGCACGCCGCGCTGGCTTGCTTCGAACCCGACAGCATCGCTGAGTACGAGCGCCGCCGCGCGCAGTTCAAGGCGCGCCGCGACTGGTTCATCCCGGAGCTGGAGAAGATCGGGTTCAAGGTTCCGGTGGTGCCCGACGGCGCGTTCTACGCCTGGGCGGATTGCTCGCCGTGGTTCGACGCCTGGAACGTTTCGAACAGCTGGGATTTTGCGTTCGAGGCCATGAAGAGAGCCCACGTCGCGATCTCGCCTGGCCGCGATTTCGGAACAGCCGAGTCGGCGAGGTTCGTGCGCTTTTCGACGGCCAACTCGATGGAGCAGTTGCGGGAGGCCGCGGCAAGGCTCGCCGTTCTGCGTCCGTGAAAGGACAGGCACTAGCTTCGAGCACGCCACACGGGTCCTGCTGTTTCACAACGTCAGCTATGGAATGGTCATGTTGATAACCTTGCGGAGCGTGCCTTCGGAACAGGATTCTCGGATTGTCATTGCATGCATACGTGCATGCATCTGGGCAGGTATCGAAGACCGGCCTTTCTGTGTCTTCCCCAAAGCAGGGCGCGATTCGATGCATCGCGATCCTGGCGAACCGCAACAGTTTGCCGACGAGCCTGCTCTGTTCGAGCAACCTGCATACCACGCCGCGGCCGGCGCCGAATTCGGCGCTGCAAGGAACTGATGCCCATGCGCGCGCTCCTTGCCACGTTGCTGGGTTTCATTGGCGAACGTGCGCCGTACCCGGAGTTGGCGCAATGGCTGCCAGTCTGGCGAACGATGCAGGCGGCATCTGCGAATCGTGATCCGTTCGTTGCAAGCGTGATCGCCGCGCTCAAGGCCGATCGGCATGCCTGGGCGTTCTTCAGTGGATACCAGGGAGCGCTGCAATCGGCTTTTCCCGATTCGGTAGAGGGCGGACACGTCGGCGCGCTTTGTGTCCACGAGACTGGCCGGAAGATGACTGAGGTCACGACGAGCGTGGAATTCTGCGACCGCATCCCGTGCTTGCACGGGAAGAAGTCATGGGCCTTGACCAGCATCGAAAACCTGACTCTGTTGGCGCTTGCCAGCAGCGATGGCCCTCAGAAGGGGCCAGACAGTACGTGATGGTGCGTCTTCCATCCAGTGCCATGGGTGTCAGCCGGGGGCATTCGCGCCAACAGGCCGTTGTGCCCGAACTCGCTCACTCAGAAGTCCGCTTCGACACGGTTCGCTTGACGCCTGAGCAGTTGGTACCTGGCGATGGGTATGCCGAACATGCCAAGCTATTCCGAGTGCTGGAGGACATCTTCGCGACGGGAAGCGTCTTGGCGTATCTGTTCGCAGAGGCCCAGTCCGGGGGCTGGCCGACGACGTGGTGCCAGCGCTGTATTGCGGCTATCGCGATGCTCCACGCATGTGCCGATCTGGATCCTCGCGACACGCGTGCGCACATCCTGGTGGCGGGGTCCCTGTCTTTCGCGGGTGACGTGATTCGGGAGAGCGAAAACCATTGGCGACCTGCGCAAGCGATCGCCCACAACCGCTGGCAACGCGACAGGCCGATTCTTTCGCTGGGCAAGGAGGCGAGGCGCCTGCGAGCTATCGGGGCCTGGGCGCGCGCTTGAGGGGAGACTGGTGGCACTACCCAGTAAGCGTACGGCAATCACACCTT
>NZ_AKIW01000168.1 GCF_000282635.1 Variovorax sp. CF313 | reverse complement strand
CTGCAGTGAAGCTGTCGCTGATCGTTTGACCTGCGCCAAGCTGTTGGATTGCCGCCTGGCCATTGTTGGCCGTGTAGGTCCAGCTGCCATTCGCCGCTAGCGTGAAACTGCCGTAACCATGGCTGCCGGCCGTGCCAGCCTGGGCTGCGAAGCTGGACTGCCCCTGGTCGACATCGGCAATCGTCAGCGCGCCGCTGGTGCTCAGGTTCGGCGTCGAGGCATCCTCGGTCACCGCCCCGCTGGCCACACCACCAATCACCGGCACGTCATTGGTCCCGGTCACCGTCACGGTGATCTGCTGATTGACCGTGCCGCCGTGGCCATCGTTGATGGTGACGGTGAAGGTTTCCGTCACAGTCTGGCCCTGGGCCAGATATTGCGTGGCCGCGTTGGCAACGCTGTAGTTCCAGCTCACCGTGCCGTCACCCGCGCCCGTGGCCGCATCGCTGACGCCGGCCGTCAACACCCCGCCCAGCGTGTTGCCTGAACCGGCCGCCACGCTGACGCTGTGCGCATCGCTCAGGTCCACGTCGTCGAAGGTGATCGTGCCGCTGTCGCTCAGGGTCGGTGTCGCCGCATCCTCGGTCACCGCCGCAGCGGCATCGGCCGTGCCGATCGTCGGCGCGTCGTTGGTGCCGGTGATGGTCACGTCGATCTGCCGGGTGACGATGCCGCCGTGCTGGTCGTTCACTGTGATGGTGAAGCTCTCGACCCGGGTCTGGCCCGCGGCCAGGTACTCGACAGCCGAGGCGTCCACGGTGTAGGTCCAGGTGAGCTGGCCGCCCGTGCCGGTCCCCGTGGTGTCGACGTTCTTGACCGCCGTCAGGCTCCCCAGCACGCTGCCGACCGGCGTGCCGGTGGCGCTCACCAGGTGCACGTCGCTCAGGTCCAGGTCGCTGAAGCCGATGACACCGCTGTCGCTCAGCGTGCCCGACGGCGCGATCTGCTCGCTCACCGCACCCACCAGGTCCTGGGCTGTGATCACCGGGCCATCGTTGGTGCCGGTGATGGTGATGGTCGCCGTGGCCAATCCCGTCCCACCATCGGCGTCTGTCACCTGGTAGTTGAAGGTGTCGGTTGCGGTCTCGCCCGCTGCCAGGTACTGGAAATCGGCCGCATGGGGCTGGTACTGGAAATACCAGGTCGATGGATCGCCCATCGCCGGCTGAACGAGTGTGGCCGTTCCGTGGGCTGGAGCCGAGGCCAGCGTCAAGCTCCTGACCAGGTCAGGGACAAGGTCGTTCTGCAGCACATGGATCTGTACGCCCGGACCGTCTTCGGTCGTCACGGCCGCATCGCCGAGCGCCCTTACCGCTTCGTTGGCCGGATTCAGCTCGATCCCGTCCACAAGGATTCTCAGGGCTTCGGTCATCTGGACGGTCAGCGTGGACGACCCGAAGCTGAAAACGAAATCGCTGGCCGAACCATTGGAAACCTCGCCGGTCCTGGCATTGGTCACTGCCGCAAGATGGGCCAGGTAGGCGGCAATCTGCGTCTGGGTGGCAGAGTCCAGCCACTGCGCCCGCGTGAACTGGAGCAGGAGCGTGTCGACGCCCGCCCCGCCCGTGTACACGTCTTTGGTGCCGACCGCGGCGTTCTCGCTGACGTTGTAGATCAGGGTGTCGTTCCCCGATCCTCCATTGAGCTGGTCGCTGCCGCTGCCACCGTCGAGCGTGTCGTCTCCCGCGCCACCATTCAACGAATCGCTCCCGGCTCCGCCGTTGACCGTGTCGTCCCCGTTGCCGCTGTTGATGGTGTCGTTGCCGGCCGTGCCGGTGAGAAGGTCGTTGCCGTTGGAGCCGGTGATCGCGGTCATGTGCTTCCTTTGTGAGCGCCGAAAGGCCGGCGCGTACCTGTCTCGACGCTGCGTTTGCTTGTTTGCAAATTAGATGGCGCCAGCGGCGCGAGCACATGGAAGGAATGTCCTTTCCCTCATGAGCGATAAGTACCGGGACGACTTTGAAAAGCCTGGTACTTTTGTCCTGCCGAGCATCCGTACGCGTGGGCGTGTGGTCGCGTTGACGCCGGGCGGGCAAGCGCCCTGGCTTCTCACCCAGTCTTTTTCACGCGCTGCCGCGCAGCCATGTAGTTGCCGGTCGTGACCGTGGCCGTCGTCGCCGCAGGCCTGCCAGTCGGCGAAGTGAACGCAGCCCTTGCTGGTGGCCGCACCGAGTTCGGCCGGCACCCGCGCGGCACCGTGCGCGGCATCGAATTCGAACGCGACGTTGACGAGCCAGCCGGCGTGATGCAGGGCAGCGCCTGCACGAGGGCGCTGCGGCTGGAGGATGTGAAAGGAGGCGTGAAAGGCTGCAGCAGCCTCAGGCGCTCAGGCCGGCACGGGCTCGCCGGAGGCGGCCTGCACCGGAATGTGCGCGCGCTCTTCCTTGATGCGGTTGGCGCCGTCCACGAAAACCAGCTTCGGCAGGTACCCGGCCACGCGCTCTTCGGGCACAAGGCCGAAGGCCGCAATGATGAGCAGGTCGCCGACGGCGGCCCGGCGCGCGGCCGAGCCGTTGACCGAGATGATGCCGCTGCCGCGCTCGCCGCGAATGGCGTAGGTCACGAAGCGTTCGCCGTTGTTGATGTTCCAGATGTGCACCTGCTCGTTCTCGGCCAGGTTGGCTGCGTCGAGCAGGTCCTGGTCGATGGCGCAGGAGCCTTCGTAGTGCAGTTCGCAATCGGTGACGGTGGCGCGGTGGATCTTGGACTTGAGCAATGTTCTGAACATGGTCGATGAAATTTCCGTGCAAGGGGGTTCGGGCCGGCGCAGTCTAAGCGCAAGCCTGCAGCGGTCTACGACAGGTGGCGGCGTTGTCCGACTCGCCCTCCGGCTTCAGTCCGGACAATGACCAGCCTCGGCCCGAGACAAGCCGAGCGTTACGTTACAAGAAGCTCCGGCCCCGCACGATGACCCGCATCTACCTGATAGAAGACAACCCCCTGATCGCCGCCACACTGGCCGACGGACTGCAGGAATTTTCCGAATGCAACGTGATCGGGACCGCCGCCACTTCGCGCGGCGCCATCGACTGGTTTCAGGACAATCCCGAAGGCTGGGACGCGGCCGTCATCGACATCTTCCTGGCCGAGGGCAATGGCCTCGCCGTGGCTCAGTACCTGCAGGCGCGCAAGTCACCGGCGCAGCGCACGGTCGTCCTCATGAACTACGCAACCTCCGAGGTGCGCGAAGGCGCGCTGTCCGCGGGTGTCGATGCGGTGTTCGACAAGTCGCACGAACTCGAAGCTTTCTACGAGTTCTGCAGGACGCTGAACATCTCGCCGCGCCGCTGAGTCCGCTTCTACCCCCTCTCCTCTCTGGGAGAGGGAACAGAGTCTTCACGCCTCCTCGTACCAGCGATCCTTCGCCAGCATCACCCGGTGGTGCCCATGCCCCGACGGCATCATCGGAAAGCAGTTCTCCTGCGCCGCCACTTGCACGTCCAGGAAGAACGGCCCTTCGCTCGCCAGGCATTCAGCCAGCGCGCCTTCCAGCTCGGCCGGGTCCGACACCCGCCGTGCGCCCCAGCCGAAGGCCTTTGCCAGCGCCACGAAATCGGGCAGCGCCTCGTTCCAGCTGTGGCTCAGGCGATTGCCGTGGTTCAGCTCCTGCCATTGCCGCACCATGCCCATGTAGCCGTTGTTGCACAGCACCAGCTTCACCGGCGCGCGGTGCTGCACCGCCGTCGACAGCTCCTGGATGTTCATGAGCACCGAGGCATCGCCGCTCACGCACACGGTCAGCGCCTCGGGGTGGCCGATCTGGGCGCCGATGGCCGCGGGCAGCCCGTAGCCCATGGTCCCGGCGCCACCGGAGGTGAGCCAGTGGCGCGGGCTGTCGAAGCGCAGGTACTGCGCGGCCCACATCTGGTGCTGCCCCACGTCGGTCGACACGATGGTGTCGCGCCCGCCCGCGCCGATGGCCCGCTGCAGCGACGACATCAGCTGCTGCGGCAGGATCGAATCCTCGCGCGCCTCGAAGGCCAGGCAGTCTTGGGCGCGCCAGCGTTCGATGCGCGCCCACCACGGCGCCAGACGCTCTGGTGCGAAGCCCTCGGCCGGCAGCAGCGCCAGCAGGTTTTCGAGGATCGCCGCGCAGTCGCCCACCATCGGCACGTCCACGCGCACCACCTTGTTGATGCTGCCGGGGTCGATGTCGATGTGGATCTTGCGCGCGTGCGGACAGAACTCGTCGAGCTTGCCGGTCACGCGGTCGTCGAAGCGCGCGCCGACGCACACCACGAGGTCGGCCTCGTGCATCGCCAGGTTGGCTTCGAGCATGCCGTGCATGCCCAGCATGCCGATGAACTTCGGGTCCGATGCGGGGAACGCGCCCAGCCCCATCAGCGTGAGCGTGCACGGCGCGTGCAGCAGGTTCACGAGCCGCGCGAAAGCCTCGCAGGCGGCTGGCCCCGAATTGACCAGCCCGCCGCCGCCATAGACGACAGGCCGGCGCGCGGTCGAAAGCAGGTCGGCCGCGCGCTGCATCATGGCCTTCGGCGGCAGCGCCGTGCGGCTCGTGCGCAGCGCGCGCAGCGGCGAAGACTCGGGCGCCCTGCCCAGCCGGTCGAGCTGGATGTCCTTCGGCACGTCGAGCAGCACCGGTCCCGGGCGGCCGGTGGTGGCGATTTCCAGCGCGCGCCGCACCAGCGAGGGCACGTCGTCGGCCGAGCGCACCTGCCGGTTCCACTTGGTCACCGGGCGCGACATGCCGAGCGCATCGCTCTCCTGGAATGCCTGCGTGCCGATGACGGCGGTGGCCACCTGCCCGCTGATGCAAAGCACCGGCACCGAATCGCTCATCGCATCGAGCAGCCCGGTGATGGTGTTACCCACGCCCGGCCCCGAGGTGACCAGCACCACGCCCACGCGGCCGGTGCTGCGCGCATAGCCCTCGGCCGCATGCACGGCCGCCTGCTCGTGGCGCACCAGCACGTGGCGCAGCCTCGGCTCGCCGTGCAGCGCGTCGTACAGCGGCAGCGCCGCGCCGCCGGGGTAGCCGAAGATGGTGTCCACGCCGCACTCGACCAGCGTGTCGAGCAGGGCTTCGGCGCCGTTGCGGATACGGATTGGCGCTTCCGGGTGGAGAGACAGGGAAGACGTGAGGGGTAGGTCGAGAAGTCGCATGCCGTCGATTCTTCCGGTTTGAGCGCAAAATATGCTTCTTTCTTTTGGCCTTTTTGGCTCCATTCATGAAAACCAGTCGGCAAAACACCAATGACAACGAAGGATCTTTCGACAAGACCGACCTTGCCATCCTGCGCGTTCTGCTGCTCGACTCGCGCAAGACCCTGCAGGAGATCGGCAACGAGGTCGGCCTGTCGCCCACCAGCTGCTGGACGCGCATCAAGAAGCTCGAGGCCTCGGGCGTCATCAAGCGCTACACGGTCGACGTCGATCCGGCCAAGCTCGGCTACCACGACTCGGTGATCGTGCAGGTCACGCTCGAAAGCCACACCGACGAGACCCTGTATGACTTCGGCCGCACGCTGGCGACCATTCCGGAGATCCAGGAGGCCTACCTCGTCTCGGGCGACTACGACTACTACATCCGCATCGCCGTGCGCGACACGCGCGACTACGAGCGGCTGCTGCGCGAAAAGCTCTACAAGATCCCCGGCATCCGGCACAGCAAGTCGCACTTCGTGCTGCGGGTGCTGAAGGAAACCAGCGTGCCCGTGATCTGAGGGTGAGCGCGCCGATGCCCGGGTGAGCGGGGAAATTGGGCCAAGGACATAATCGGCTCGCGGTCGGCCGGCGGGAGCGGGAGCCGAACCGCATCACAGCGCCTACGTTCGTCAGGCGCATCCACAAAAATGAGTTCCATGGCAGAAGCGATCTAGATCTATGAGGCCAGCCCGCAAAGGCTGTTGGAGAGTCAGCCGATGGATCGCCAAGCTGTGGCTTGCCTTGCCGCTCGCCGTACTGCCTTGTGCGCACGCCAGCGAACCATCGGAGGCCGATGCCGTGCCGCAGCACGATGGCGTCGTCCACATCACGAAGGCCGAGCTGCTGTCCGTTTCCGGCACGGGTTATTCCGCCCCTCCGAAGCGTGCGGAAGACGCCGCGCTGCCGGCCGACGGCTGGAAGACGATCAGCCTTCCGCATACGGCCCCGCGCGAACTGGTGCCCACGTCTTCCAGCGGCGCGCGGACCGTCACCGACTGGTACCGCATCGACCTGGCCGGGCTGGCGCCATCGGCGCAGCCGCGCCTTCTTTATCTCCCGCGCTGGAAGACCCTGGGCCACATTGCGGTGTACGGCGACGGCCTTTTGCTCTATCAGTCGCATGGCAGCCCCGTCCACAACGACTACAACCATCCGCTCCTGCTGCCGCTGAACGCGACCGCCAACACGCCTTCGCCCACGTCCGTGCTGATCCGCGTCGACCGCCTGCGCAACAGCGGCAGCGGATTCTCGACCGTGTGGGTGGGCGACGAGGATTCACTCAGCTGGCGCTACCAGATGCGCCAACTGCTGCAGGTGCAGTTGCCGTTCATGGGCAGCGCCGCCTTCCTGGCGGTTGGCGCATTCGCGTTCGCCGTGTGGCTGCGCAAGAAGCGCGAATCGCTCTACCTGCTGTTCTTCGCCATCTCCGCGCTCGCCTTCCTGCGAACGCTTCACTACTACGTGGGCGGCAGCTACACCCCGATTTCGGACGAATGGTTCGAATGGATCACCGTTGCCAGCCTGCTCTGGCTGATCGTCCTGATCCACCTGTTCCTGCAGCGCCTGCATCGGCAGCCTTCGGCCTGGCTGACCCGCTCGGCGCTGGCCTTGACGCTGGCCTGCAATGTCGCAACGCTGCCTCACGCCTCGACGTGGGTGGTCAGCCTCTACCTCTTCACGCCCCTGCTCAACCTGATGGTGCTGCCCGTCGCGGTGCTGATCTTTGCGGTGAATTTGCGCAAGGCGTTGCGCGCGCAACTGCCCGAGGGACGGCTGGTGGCGGGCTGGACCGTCTTCGCCGTCGCCTTCACCTCCTACGACGGGTTCCTGCAGAACAACCTGGTCAGCCCGGAGAGCGTGTACACCTCTCCCTACGCCATCATCGGCCTGTTCTTCGTCTTTTCGTACATCCTGTTCCAGCGCTACACCGACGCGTTCGCCGAAGTGGGCCGGTTGAACAAGGGCCTGGCCCAGCGCCTGCAGGCCCGCGAAGCCGAGCTGGGGCAAAGCTACCGGCGGCTGCGCGCCATCGAAACCCAGCACATGCTCAGCGCCGAGCGCCGGCGCCTGATGCAGGACATGCACGACGGACTCGGTTCGTCGCTGATCAGCGCCATCCGCTCGGTGGAGCGCGGCACCATGAGCGACGCCGAGGTTTCCGACGTGCTCAAGGGCTGCATGGACGACCTGAAGCTGGTGATCGACTCCATGGAGAACGTGGACGCCGACTTGCTGCTGCTGCTGGCAACCCTGCGCTTTCGCCTGGCGCCGCGCATCGAGAGCGCGGGTGTCGCGCTGCGCTGGGAGGTGCAGCCCGTGCCCGTGCTGTCCTGGCTGGAACCGAAAAGCGCGCTGCACATCCTGCGCATCGTGCAGGAATGCGTGGCCAACGTGCTGCGCCACACACGGGCCACCACCATCTGCGTGAGCACCGCGACGCTCGACCAGGCCGTGTGCGTGGCGATCGAAGACAACGGCGCGGGCTTCGACGTGGATGAGGCCCTGCGCCGCGGCGGCCGCGGGCTGCGCAACCAGCAGCGGCGCGCGCTTGCCATCGGCGCCACCGTGAGCTGGGAATCCGGCAGCACCGGCACCCGCTTCATGCTGTGGCTGCCCCTGCACCGCAAGGTCGACGCCGAGAAGGCCATCGATGCCTTCTAGGCCCGCCGGGCTTCAGAGGCTCGCCGCGATCTGCTCGCGCAGCCACTTATGCGCAGGGTCGCGGTGCCGGCGCTCATGCCAGAGCATGGCCATCTCGTAGCCGGCCACCTCGAGCGGCGCTTCCACCACCCGCAGCCCGGGCGCGCCGCGCGCCAGCCGCTCGGGCAGCATCGCCACCATGTCGGTGGAGGCCAGCACCGACATCATGAAAAGGAAGTGCGGCACCGACAGCACCACGCGCCGCGCGAGGCTCTTCCCTGCGAGCGCCTCGTCCGTCGGCCCGGCGAAGCCGCCGCCGCCGAGCGAGACCACCACGTGCTCCAGCGCGCAGAACTGCGCCAGCGTCGGCCGCCGCTTCAGGCGCGGATGCCCTGCCCGCCCGGCCAGCACATAGCGCTCATGGAACAGCACGCGCCGGTGCAGCCCCGGTGGCGCGCCCACGCTGGTGTGAAAGAACAGGTCGATCTCCCCCTGCTCCAGCTGCCGTGCCATGCGCGACGGCACCGCCTCCACCACGGCCAGCCGGGTGTTCGGCGCTTCGGCGCGCAAGCGGGCCAGCGCCGGCAGGAGGATGGCCGACTCGGCGTAGTCGGCCGCGGCCACGCGCCAGGTGGTGGTCGCCTCGGCCGGATCGAAAGGCCGCGTGGGTGCGACCGCGCGGCCCAGCGACTCCAGCGCTTCGCGCAGCGGCTCGCGCAGTTCGTCCGCGCGAGCGGTGGGCCGCATGCCGCGCTGCGCGGGCACCAGCAGCGGATCGCCGAACACTTCCCGCAGCTTGGCGAGCTGCACGCTCACCGAGGGCTGCGAAAGGTTCAGGCGCTCGGCCGCGCGCGTGACGTTGCGCTCGGCCAGGAGCGTGTCGAGCGTGACCAGCAGGTTGAGATCGAGGCGGCTGAAATTGTTCATGTTAATTGCTGGAATTCAGACTATTCATTTCCAATATATCGCTACGGCGCCTAACCTGCGGACATCTTCATTCCAACCCTTGTGAAACCGTGAACATCCTGCTGGTCCTTGCCCATCCCGAAGCCGCCTCGCTCAACGGTGCGCTCCATCGCTTCATGACCGAACGCCTCGCGGCCGCCGGCCACTCCGTGCGCGTGTCGGACCTGTACGCCATGCGCTGGAAGCCCGCGCTCGACGCCGACGACTTCCCTGCGCGCGATGCCGCCGCGCGTTTCGACCCCTCCCTTGAATCGCTGCAGGCCTTCGAGGCCGGCACGCAAACCGCCGACATCGCCGCCGAGCAGGAAAAGCTGCTCTGGGCCGACGCGGTGATCCTGCAGTTTCCGCTGTGGTGGTACTCGATGCCGGCCATCCTCAAGGGCTGGGTCGAGCGCATCTACGCGTATGGCTTCGCCTACGGCGTGGGCGAGCACTCCGACACGCACTGGGGCGACCGCTTCGGCGAAGGCACGCTGACCGGCAAGCGCGCCATGCTGGTGGTGACGACCGGCGGCTGGGCCTCGCACTACGCGCCGCGCGGCATCAACGGGCCCATGGACGACCTGCTGTTCCCCATCCACCACGGCATCCTCTACTACCCCGGCTTCGACGTGCTACCGCCTTACGTGGTGCATCGCACGCACAAGGTCGACGAGGCCGCTTACGCGCGCATCACCGAAGAGCTGGGCCAGCGGCTCGACACGCTGTTCACGGCCGAGCCGATTCCGTTCCGCCGGCAGAACGGAGGCGACTACGAGATTCCCGCCCTCACGCTGCGCGAGGACATCGCACCGGGTGAGGCGGGCTTTGGGGTACACAGTGCCTAAGGCAGTTGTCGGTTCTCACTGGTTCGCAATTTCTGGTTCAAGTCGATCCCGCCGCATGGCACGCCACAGGGCGAGATCGTAGGAAATCTTGAGCAGCCCGCACGCAATGAGCGGCAAGGAGATCCATCCGGCCGCAAACAGTGCGCCACTGAGCGTCGGACTGATGGCCGCGGCCAGGCTCCGCGGAACGGCAGTGAAACTCGCCGCGGCGCTGCGCTCTGCAGGAGTCACCACGGCCATCACATAGGCCGTCCGGGTGGGAACGTCCATCGATGACAACGCGCTGCGAACCATCAGCAAACCAAGCGCAATCGGCAAGCTGGGCGCCAGCGCAGCCAACACAAGGCAGACGTTGGCGGGCAGATGCGTGAAGACCATCGTGTTGAGCAGCCCTATTCGTTGTGCAACCACAGGAGCCGCGAGCTGCGATGCGGCACTCAGCAAACCAGTCCAGAAGAAGAACACTCCGGCCTGGGTCAGCGAGAAGCCGAATCGCTGCAGCAGCCATAGCGACATCAACGCGTTGACCGTCAATCCGCCGGCGAAGGCGTCGACGCTGAAGAGTGCCGCCAATCGCATCACCACGCCGCGTGAAGGCCCCAGGGGTGCCGGGGCGACAGGTGCGCCGCTTGAGTTGTTGCCTGCGTCAGGGGCCGACAGGTCTCGATAGAGCCAGAAAACAATGAGCCCGATCGCGGCATACACCAGGAACATTCCGCGCAGCGCGTCGAGGCGCGCAAGCCGGCTGTGTTGAACCAGCCAATCCGGCACGGCCGCAGCCAATGCGCCTATCGCGGCACACAGCGCACCCAGGAGGCTGTAGCGGGCAAACAGCGCGGTTCGCGCATGGCCTTGCGCCGCTGCGGCCAGCCGGGCGTGTTCGAGAGGTAGGAAGACGCTCACATCGCCCGAACTGGGGTTAAGGGTGCCGACGAGCGCGACGACCAGCAACGGCCAGAATGCCGACAAACCCGCAAAGCCGAGGCCGGTCGCGGCCATCAGCACGGCGGCAATGCGCAGCAATTTCCCTCCTGCGAAGCGGTAGCCCCATGCACCAACCGCCAGCGTGGCCAAGGCAGAGCCCAGCATCGTGGCCGTGCTGAGGATGCCGACCTCCAGCGTACCCAGCCCGTTCGAAAGCAGGTAGGCCGGCAGCAGCACGGCCATGTACCCATCGCCGAAGGCGCGCAAACCTCGTGCGGCGAGCAGAGGCATGGCGACGGGGTCGACGCCGGCGGGCAGCAGGCGCATGAGACCGCCCAATGAACGAGACGAAGGGGGCGTACTCATTGCGTGCCGGAGAGGAAAGAAGGCCGGGCCACGATCGCGATTTGCCCCGCTGGTCCGCCAAAGCTGATGAAGCCGGGCTTGAGCCAGAAGCGGAAGGCTTCAGCGAATGAAATGGACTGGATGGGCGCAGAAGGCGCGGGCTGTGCGTCAGGCAAGGCGGTGTCCACAGATAGCTCCGTTATGAGTCGCCAGCGCTTGGACGGGACACCGTCTAACTTTGCAGAACGGGAGGCTGTATTCCCGGTGGCGAGATCGTAGCAGACAGAGCCGGCCAGCCGTGTGCGCCCAGACTGCGGATGCCCGCCACGGCGCGCGGTCTACTCGGCCTCGATGCCGGCCGCCTTCACGATGCGGCCCCACTTCTGGGACTCGGCCGCCTGGAACTTCGCGAGCTCTTCGGGCGAGGTCGTGTACACCTCGGTGCCGGTCGGCTCGTAGAAGGCCGTCTTCGCGGCGTCGCTCTTCGCGGCCTTCACCAGCAGCTCATTGAGCCGCTTGACCACGGCCGGCGGCGTCTTCGCGGGCGCATAGGCCGCGAACCAGTAGCCCATCTCGTAGCCCTTCACGCCGGCCTCGGAAATGGTGGGCACATCGGGCGCGAGCGGCGATCGCACCGAGCTGGAAAAGCCCAACGCACGCAGCTTGCCTGCCTTGACCTGCGGCAGGCCGGTAGCGGTGTCGGTGATCATCATGTGGATCTGGCCGCCCAGCAGGTCGGTCACGGCGAGCGTGTTGCTCTTGTAGGGCACGTGCAGCAGCCTGATGTCGGCCATCTGCTGCAGCAGCTCGCCCGCCATGCGGCTCGACGAACTGCCGCTGCCGAAGCTGTACTTGCCCGGCTCCTTCTTCGCAAGCGCGATGAATTCGGCCACGCTCTTCGCTGGGAACGAGGGGTTCACCACCATGATCTGGCCGCCCTTGCCGAGCGCGGCCACAGGCACGAAGTCTTTCACCGGGTCGTAGGGCAGCTTCTTGAACAGGTGCTCGTTGGCAGCGTGCGTGGTGTTGGTAGTGATGAGCACCGTGTAGCCGTCGGCGGACGCCTTGGCCACGTTCTGCGAGGCGATGAAGCCGCTGGCGCCGGCCTTGTTGTCGATGATGACGGCTTGCTTGGTCTCGGCCGCGACCTGGTTGCCGATGGCGCGCGCGATCTGGTCGGTAGCGGTACCGGCCGCGAAGGGCACGACGAAGGTAATGGGCTTCTCGGGGAAGGCCTGCGCATGGCCCAGCAGCGGCGCCAGGGCCAATGCGGTGGTCAGTACGGTGAGGGGAAATCGTTTCATTGTTTTGTCTCCGGATGGAATGGTTCAAAGAAAAAAAGGAAGCCGCCGCTACGGCCCGGCCAGCAAGGGCTCGAGTGCGCGCGGCACGCGCACAGGCATGTCGAGCAGCAGGAAAGACAGCGCCTTGCCGTGTGCATCGAGGTTCAGCGCATCGTTGACGCCGCCGTCGAGCACTGCGTCGAGCACGAAGTTCATCGCGTGCAGCTTCGGCAGCACGAAGCGCTGCACCTGCGACGGCGCGCGATGGCGGAACTGCGCGGCCACGCGCTCGGGCGTGATCTGTTCGACCAGCAAGGGATACAGCTGCGGGTGCCAGGCGATCACGCTGATGTTGGAGCGATCGCCCTTGTCGCCGGTGCGGCCGTGGGCAGCGCGATAGAGCGGCACGTCGATCATGTCGAGGGTGTTCATGCCAGTGCCTCCGCGTCGAGCAATTCGAAGCGCACCGGCACTGCTTCGCGCGGCAGCAGGCACGACAGCGTGTTGAGCCGCGGCGTGAGCGCGGTGCGCACGCCGCCGCCGCCGGCCGGGCCGCAGGTGTAGAGCGCCATCACCTCGCGCGCCAGCCGTTCGGCCTGCGCGCGATCGGTATGCGTGGCCGCCACGCGCAGGCGCACGTCGCGCAGGCCCGCATCGGGCGTATCCGCCAGCGCGCGGCCGGCGTCGTCGCCGAGGATGCTCAGCGCGCCGATCAGGTCCACGCGCAGCGCGAGTCCGTCGAGCCGCTTGCGAAGCACATCTGCAGCAAGCCGAGCGCGGGCCTCGGCGCGTGCCCCCGCATAGGAGATCTCGCCCTCCGCCAACCAGCCGCCTTCATGGCAGACATTGACCTTGTAGCGGCCCGGCCGTTCGTGGCCGCGCACGCCGGAGAGCGCCACGCGGTCGGCGCCGGGAAGCGCGCGCACGTCGGCATCGGCAATGTCCGCGACCACGTCGGGCGTCAGGTAGGCGGCCGGGTCATGCACCTCGTAAAGCAGTTGCTCCTTCACGGTGGCCTCGCTCACGAGGCCGCCGGTGCCGTCGGCCTTGCCGATGGTGCAGCGGCCATCGGCGTCGATCTCGGCGATCGGAAAGCCGACCGCCTCCAGCCCCGGCACGTCCTTGTAGTCAGGATCGGCAAAGTAACCGCCGCACACCTGCGCGCCGCATTCGAGCAAGTGGCCCGCCATGGTCGCGCGCCCGAGCCGGTCCCAGTCGTCGGCACGCCAGCCGAAGTGCGACATGGCCGGCCCGACAGTGAGCGAAGGGTCGGCCACGCGGCCGCACACCACGATCTGCGCGCCAGCGTCGAGCGCCCCGGCAATGGGTTCCGCGCCGATGTACGCATTGGCGCTGACCATGCGCAGGCCTTGCATCCGCGCGCCGAGCGCTTCATTCAGCAATGCGCGCTGCTCGGGTCCCGACAGGTCGTCGCCCTCCACCACCGCGATGCGCGGCGCATCCGCGCCCAGTTCGCGCGCCATGCGGGCGATGTGCCGGGCGGCGGCACGCGGATTGGCGGCACCGAAGTTGCTCACGATGCGAATGCCATGCACCAGGCATCGCGCGAGCACAGGCCGCAGCATGTCGTCGAGCAACGGCTCGTAGCCGGCGTCGGGGTTGGCGCGACGGCGCAGCTGCGCCAGCGCCAGCGTGCGTTCGGCCAGCGTCTCGAAGATGAGGAAGGCGCGACTGCCGGCAGGCCCCGCGGCGAGCCGCGCGATCAGCGTGTCGACCACCGGCCCGGCGGCATCGGTGCGGTCGCCCGAGAAGCCGGCAGCGCATCCGATCAGCAGCATGGACGGTTCGATGGAGTTCATTGCTATGCACTGTAGGCAGCGGCCGCTCATCCGTAAAATCGAAAATCCGGATCGATTGATCCGATTTTCAAATAACAAGCCGGCCACCGACATCCAGGACATGAGAAAGACGCCCGACCTCTCCACGCGGCAGCTGCGCGCCTTTCTCGCGCTGGCCGAGCACCGCAACTTCACGCGCGCGGCGCAGAGCAGCCACCTTTCGCAGCCCGCGTTCAGCGCGCTGATCCGCACACTCGAAGACGCGGTCGGCACGCGTCTGTTCGACCGCGACACGCGCAGCGTGCAGCTCACGCCCGAGGGCCGGCTGTTCGAGGGCTCCGCGCGCCGGCTGCTCGACGACATGGGCAGCGCCATGGGCGACCTCGCCGACCACGTGGAACGCCGCAAGGGCCGCGTGCGCGTGGCCGCCCTGCCCTCGCTCGCGGCCGGCTGGCTGCCCGCGGTGTTCGCCGAGTTCATGCAGGCCTGGCCGGGCATCCGCATCGACCTGGACGACGCGCTGTCCGACGCCTGCATCGCGCTGGTGCGCAGCGGCCAGGCCGACTTCGCGCTCGCCGCATCGGGCGCCGGGGGCACCGCCGACGGCGACCTGCGCGCACGCAAGCTCTGCACCGACCGCTTCCACCTCGTGTGCCGCGCCGACCATCCGCTCGCGCGCGAGCCGCGCCTCACGGCGAAGAAGATCGCGCCCTACCCCTTCATCCAGATGGCGCGCAACAGCAGCGTGCGGCAGGCGCTCGACGCGGCGCTGCATCCGCAAAGGTTGAATGCGGTATTCGAGGTGGAGCACCTGGCCACCGTGATGGGCCTCGTCGAGGCCGGTCTGGGCATCAGCGTGGTGCCTGCCCTCACGCTGTTCCATTTCCAGCGCGAGACGCTGGTGACGCGGCCACTGCCCCTGCCGTCCCTCACGCGCACGCTCTACATGGTGCAGCGGCGCGAAGGCAGCCTGTCGGTGGCGGCGCAGACGCTGCACGACCTGATCGTCGCGCGGCTGGGGTCGCTGCGGCTGGACTGATGCCCGGCGCGCAGCAAGCCAGGACCAGCTGGCGATAGCCGCTCAGCCCACGGCGCTCGCCATCGCGGCACGCGCAGTCGGATTCGGCGTGGGCTCCCCGATCTTGCGCATCGTGTTGCGATCGGTGTGGCTGAAGGGTTCGGGCTTTCCGCGCACGCTCAGCACCGTCTCGAGTTCGTAGGACCAGCTGCCATCATCATGGATCGACACCTCGATGCTGTAGCGCAGCGTCTTGAACGCATGCTCCAGGAACGGGTTGGCCACGATGCCGTTGGTCTCGCCGCCGCGCACCGCTTCGAGCCTGAAACTGCGGTCGCCGGGCTTTGCGTGGCCGGTGGCCATGGCCGTGAGCCCGCGCGGGATCGACAGCGTCTGGATCAGCGCGCCCGTGGCGGGCTCCCACAGCCAGTAGCCGACCTGGTCGTGAAAAGTCTCCACCTCGTCGGGCTTGGCGATGCGCAGGTGGTAGCGCAGCCCGTAGAAGATCTGCGGCCCGTTGGTCTGTGCATCGATGGGCTGGAACTCCGCGTGCTCGATGAAGGCTTCGGCCTCGGGGCCGTCTTCCTTCGGGCTCACGTCGTGGCCGGCCGTGCCGATCCAGAGGCCCGCCAGGCCCGTGAGCGGGCCGAGGTTGGCGAGCGTGTGCGGATCGGGCTCGGGTTCCGTGTAGATGTCGCGGGGAAACTGTTCCATGTTCTTTTCCTGATGAAATCTTCTCTTGTGGCGTGAGGATAAATGTCACTGGTCGAGGCGAATGCCAACCTTGGCGATGATCGCACCCCATTTGCGGCCCTCGCTGTCGATGAAGGCCTTGAACTCCTCGGGCGAGCCGCCGCCCGCCACCAGCCCCTGGTTGGCCAGCAGTTCGCGCACGGCCGGCTCCCGCAGCACCTCGTTGACGTCGGCGTTGATGCGGCGCACCACCTCGGGCGGCGTGCCGCTGGCGGCGAAGAAACCATTCCAGGCCAGCGCCTCGAAACCGGCATAGCCCGACTCGGCCACGGTGGGCAGGTCTTTCATGAGCTCGGAACGCGTGGCGCTCGTGATGGCGATGAGCTTCACGCGCTGCCCCTGGATCAACGGCAGCAGCGCGGGCGCCACCGCGAACAGCGCCTGCGTGTCGCCCGCCGCCAGCGACAGACCCGCGGGCGGCGAACCTGCATAAGGCACATGCACCGCCTCGATGTGCGCCACGCTGCGAAACAGCTCCATCGTGAGGTGCGACGAACTGCCCGCGCCCACCGACGCATAGCTGAATTTGTCGCCCCGCTTCTTCGCCCATTCGACGAACTCCGGCAGCGTGTTCGCGGGGTTGTTCGCCTGCACCGCCAGCACGTTGGGCTGCGAGGTCGTGAGCACGATGGGCACCAGGTCGCGCGAAGGCACATAAGGCATGCGCGCATACATGTAGGGGCCGAAGGCAATCGGGCCGTTGAAACCGATGCCCAGCGTGTAGCCGTCGTGCGGCGCCTTGGCCACGGTGTCCATGCCGATCAGGCCACCCGCGCCCGCCTTGGTCTCGATCACCACGGGCTGCTTCCAGATCACGCGCAGGCGGTCGGCCAGCGTGCGCGCGATCAGATCGAGCGAACTGCCTGCAGGTGCGGGCACGATGACGCGAACTGGCTTCGCGGGCCAGTCCTGAGCCCATACGCCGGCGGCCAACACGCTGGCAAGCAACAACATGGCGAGCTTGTAGTTCTTCTTCACTTCAGTCTTTCACTAGTGATTTACCCGAACGATACGGCCTGCGCTTTGTCAAGAACTGATGCGCGAACGACACACAAGCGTGACCGCACGCATCCTGCACATCGAGACCTCGCAAATCCAGGTCCAAATATGAAGTCGAAAGGCTTCCAGAGCGGTTCCGATGGGCTCGATGGCCTTTAACCACTTTGCGAACGGGCCAATTGTGCAGGGGCTTCAAACTGCCATCGCATCGCGGCAAGATGCGCATCCGCCGAATCTTGCGTCAACCCGATCTGACCGAAGGAGCATTCTCATGTTCGCTACCGCGGAACGCACCATCAAGACCCCCGGCCCCGATCATCCGATCACAATCACACCGAACCCGCTGCGCGTGGTGGTGTCGGTCGACGGCCGTGTCATCGCCGACACGCGCGAAGCGTTGACGCTGCGCGAAACGCATTTCGGAACGGTGCACTACATCCCCCGCAAGGACGTCAGGATGTCGCTGCTGGAGCGTACGCAACACGCGACCTATTGCCCGTACAAGGGCGAGTGCAACTACTACAGCATTCCTGCAGGCGGCGAACGCTCGGTGAATGCGGTATGGACCTACGAGTCGCCCTACGAGCCGGTCGCACAGATCAAGGACCACCTGGCGTTCTATCCAGATCGCGTGGGACCGATCGAAGAACGCGTCGCCTAGCGCGCGAACTCACCTCGCCGGTCTTGACCGGCGCGAGCGTCACCGTGTTCGGCTCGGCGTGCGCTAAAAGCCCAACCAGCTAACGGCTGACATGCCGATTACAAGCCGGCGAACAGCGCCATTGCGGCGCACCGTGACGCAGGCTTGCTGATGGGCTTCACCAACATCGCCACCACCGCCGAAGCGCACCAGCTCGCGGCAAGGCTGCGCGCGGCTTTCGGCTGACCTGCCGTCAGGCCGTTCCGTGGCCGAGGGCGGTCACGATGCGCGCGTCAAAACCACACCGCACTTCACAGCACGCGGCAAGCCCGCTACATTCGTCGCTTCGACAACCACACAGAAAGCGGAGGTGCGCGATGGAAGACACTGCAATTCAAGCCCCCACCAACGTGCGGTTTGCCGGGCCTCATCTGAACTGATCGTTCACGCGTCGACCGCGTAGCCGGTCTGCCCCGCGCGGCCATCACCCGCCGCGACGACCACAAACCGCCCCGATTCAAACGCCGCTACCGGCACGCACGTGCCGGCAGCGCCCCGTTCATTTATCGAATCAAGGCCAACGACCATGCTTGAAAACCGTGCCGCACCTGCGCGGCATACCGTGACCACCGTGTTCGATCCCCAGCGCGCTTCCGAAACCGACTGGGGCCATTTCCTCGCCTACTGGCGCCTGCGCGCCGCGGAAGACTTTCCCGGCGACCCTGTTCCTCCCGATGCCGACACCCGGCACAACGTGCTGCAGCCCGGCCCGCTGTATGCCGTTCATCGCGTGCTCGCCGTTGGCGCACACGGCGAATTCATCGGCAGCCTGAGCGCGAGCTTCCGCCGCGAAGGCACGCCCGGGCACGAGGCGTTCGCACCGTTCCTCGAAGCCTGGGGCGGCGTGCTGCGCCCGCACCGGCGCCGCGGCGTGGCGAGCACGCTGCTTCGCGCGTTGCTGGCGTTGATGGAAATGCACTGCAAGTCCGTCGCAACCATCAAGACCCACTTGCCCGACGGCCACGCCTTCCTGCAGGCCATCGGCGCCGTCGAAAAGCACCGCAGCGTCGAGAACCGCATGCCCCTGGCCGGGCTCGACTGGCAGATGCTCGCCCGCTGGCGCGCTGATGGCTTCGCGCCCGCCCACGGCCTGCGCACCGAGGTGCACGCGGGCCGCGTGCCCTTCGAGCGGCTCGCTGCGCTGATGGCGCCGCTGTCCGCGCTGCTGAACGACGCGCCCACCACCAACCTCGAACGGCCGCCGCTGCGCTACGACCTGGAGGACTTCCCGCCCTGGTATGCCGACATGGACCGCCGCGGGGGCGAGCACTTTCTCGTGCTCCTGCTCGACGGGGACGAGGTGGTCGCGGTGTGCGACGCCTCCTGGAACCAGCGCTTCCCCGACCGCTTGCAACAGCGGCTCACGGCCGTCGCGCGCCAGTGGCGCGGCAAGGGCCTTGCAAAGGGCGTGAAGGCCGCCATGCTGCAGCTCGTGCGCGAGCGCCACCCCGAGGTCACGCTGGCCGTGACCCACAACGCCGAAGTCAATGCCCCCATGCTCACCATCAACCACCGGCTCGGCTTTGCCGCGCACAAGCACGACGGCCTCTACCAGATCGACACGCAAAGCCTGCGGACCTTCCTGGAGGCACGGCCATGAAGGCACCCCAGCGACTGCAGGCATTGATCGACGAGGGACTGATCGACACCGTGGTGCGCCAGCTCATGAGCGGCAAGGAAGCCATGGTCTACGTCGTGCGCTGCGGCGACGAGACGCGCTGCGCCAAGATCTACAAGGAAGCCGACAAGCGCAGCTTCCGCCAGGCCGTCGACTACACCGAGAACCGGCGCGTCAAGAACACCCGCGAGGCACGCGCCATGGCCAAGGGCACGCGCTTCGGCCGCAAGGTGACCGAGGCCATCTGGCAGAGCGCCGAGGTCGATGCGCTCTACCGCCTGGCCGCCGCGGGCGTGCGCGTGCCCACGCCGCACAACTTCCTCGAAGGCGTGCTGCTGATGGACCTGGTGACCGACGCCCACGGCGACGCCGCCCCGCGCCTCAACGACGTGGTCTTCTCGCCCGAAGACGCGCTGCGCCACCACGCCAGCCTGCTGAAAGAGGTGATGCGCATGCTGTGCGCCGGCATCGTGCATGGCGACCTCTCCGAGTTCAACGTGCTGCTGGCCGAAGACGGCCCGGTGATCATCGACCTGCCGCAGGCGGTGGACGCCGCCGGCAACAACCACGCGCGGCGCATGCTGCTGCGCGACGTCGAGAACCTGCGCAACTTCTTCGGCCAGTTCGCGCCCGCGCTGCTGCGCACGCACTACGGCGACGAGATCTGGCAGCTGTACGAACGCGGCCTGTTGCGCCCCGAGACGGAACTGACCGGCACGTTCGTGCGCGAGACCGGCCCGGTCGACCTGCGCAACGTGATGCGTGAGGTGGACGACGCACGCGAGGAAGAAGCGGCGCGGCGCCTGCGCATGCAGGCACCGCGACAATAGCGGGCTGACAACGCCCGCCCCGATGAACCCCACCGCCCCACCGCCCCCCGCTCCGCACCCGCCGTTTGCCTCCGCCGCCCGCCAGATCGCGAAGGCCGCGGCCTTCGTGGCCCTGGGCTTCGGTTCGGTGGCGCACGCGGCGGGCATCCGCCTCGAAGACGACCGCGGCACCACGCTCGAACTGCAGGCGCCGGCGCGGCGCATCGTGTCGCTGATGCCCTCGCTGACCGAAACGGTCTGCGCGCTCGACGCCTGCGACCGGCTGGTGGGCATCGACCGCCATGCCAACTGGCCGGTGTCGGTGAAGGGCTTGCCGCAGGTCGGCGGCATCGACGACGCGAACATCGAGCGCATCGTCGCGCTCAAGCCCGACCTTGTGCTGCTGCGTCCGCGCAGCCGCGCTGCCGAACCGCTGGAGCGCCTTGGCATCAAGGTGCTGGCGCTCGACGCCAAGACCCACGCCGACATGCGCCGCGTGATGGAAACCGTGGCCCGCGCCACCGGCCGGCCTGGAGCGGGCGAAGCCTTCTGGCGCAGGCTCGACGCCGGGCTGGACGCCGCCAAGGCCCGCGTGCCGGCCGGCTGGCAAGGCCGTCGCGTTTACTTCGAGGTGCACGGCGGCATGGCCGCGGCCAGCGAGAGCTCCTTCATCGGCGAGACGCTGGCCCGCCTCGGGCTTGGCAACGCTGTGCCGGGCACACTCGGCCCGTTCCCGAAGATGAGCCCCGAGTTCGTGGTGCGCGCCAATCCGGACGTGCTGATGGTGTCGGCGCTCGGCGAAATCTCCGCCATGGCTTCGCGGCCCGGCTGGTCGGCCATGTCGGCCATCCAGCGCGGGCGCGTGTGTAGCTTCGCCTCGGCGCGCTTCGACCTGATGATGCGCCCCGGTCCGCGGCTGGACGAAGCGGCCGACGCCATCGTGGGCTGCCTGGCCTCGCTGGGCGCACCGAAGCCCTGACACCCGACGACTCATCCCTTCCGCCATGAAGCATCGCAAGCAAACCTCCTCCACTCCTTTCGTCCGGGTAGGCCCCAGCGGCGTGCACGGCCTCGGCGCCTTCGCCACGCGCGACCTGCCGGCGGAAGCTTTCCTCGGCCTCTACGAAGGCCGCCGCTACACCCAAGCCGAGATCGCCACCAAGGTCTGGGACGACCAGCTCACCTACCTGTTCACGCTGTCGAACCACGAGACCATCGACGGCGCCAAGGGCGGCAACGCCACTCGCCACCTGAACCATTCATGCGAGCCGAATTGCGAGGCCGTCGAGGAATACGACGAGGGCGGCGAAATGGTGCTGAAGTTCCAGACGCTGATGGCCGTGGACGCAGGCGACGAGCTATTCATCGACTATTCGCTGACCGCGGACGACGGCTCGCCGCCGTCGAAGTACCCGTGCCATTGCGGCTCGCCCAGTTGCCGGGGAACGATGCTGGCGCCGGTCGAAACAGCGGCCGGGCAAGACGCTCAAGCGTTCGGGTTCGAGGCCACGACGTAGCGCGCATCCCAATGCGTGGCAAGCTGCCGCGCACGGTGCAGCGGCACGCGCGCCGTCTCGAAGTCCACCACGCAGGCCATGTCGGCGGCCTCGGGCCGCGCGGGGTTTTCGCTGCTGCGGCCATCGGTCAACAGCCACAGCCAGCGTTGGCGCGACTCGCTCTTCGCCAGCAGTTGCCCCGCGCGCTGCACGCCCAATGCCAGCGGCGTGCCACCGCCCGCTGCGATCGGCGCGACCCAGTCGTCATTCCAGGCGCTGGCGCGGCGCGGCGGCAGGCGCAGTTCGACCACCTCGCCGGCAAAGCACAGCAGCGCGACGTGGTCGCGGCGCTGGTAGGCCTCCTGCATCAGCGCGAGCAGCAGGCCCTTGGCGCGCGCGAGGTTGCCGTCGCTGCGCATCGAGGCCGAGCAGTCGAGCAGGAAGCAATGCAGCGCGCCGCTGCGTGCCTGCTGCGGGCGGCGCCGCAGGTGCTCCGGGCGCAGATGGCCGGCACCGCGCGCCGCGAAAGTGCGCGGCCAGTCGAAGGCCGCGCCCTGCGAGGCGGGGCCATGCCATGCATCCCTCTGCACGCCCTGCCTCCGGTCACCCTGGCGTGCGCCAGTGGGTACGGCGTCCCGGAGGCTCAGGCTTTTTTTGACGCGGCCTGTGCAGGAGCGATCAGCGGTCGCAGCGGCTTCACGCGCTCGATGCCGACGGGCTCGGGCGGCATGGCGCCCCAGTCTTCATCGCCCGCACTGTTCGCGGCGTCGTTCGGATTCGCGTCGGGCATTGCGGAGCGAGGGGCTGCCGATGGCGCAGCCTCGGCTTCGGGCTTGCGCCGGTGCAGCAGCACGGCTTCGGCTACGCGCTGCACGTGGCCAGTGGTAATGGCGCTCGCACCGTCCCAGGCCGCGAGCGCGCGAGCGGAGCGCAGCATCACGAGATCGGCGCGCAAGCCATCGACGCCGGCTGCGATGCACAGCGCACCGACCGCCTCATGCACCGCATCGCCATACGGCAGCGCTGTCGCATCGGCCACGAGGGCGTGCGCACGGACCAATGCGGCCGCCAGTTCGGCTTGCGCCTTCGCATGCGTCGTGCGAAAGCCCTGCGGATCGGCATCAAAAGCCAGCCGCGCACGCACGATGGCCTGCCGCTCTGCGGCATCCTCGATGTTGCGCAGCTGCACGCACAGGCCGAAGCGGTCGAGCAGCTGCGGGCGCAGCGTGCCCTCTTCCGGGTTCATGGTGCCGACCAGCACGAAGCGCGCGGCATGCCGGTGGGAAATTCCGTCGCGCTCCACCACGTTGACGCCGCTGGCCGCCGCGTCGAGCAGCGAGTCGATCAGCGCGTCAGGCAGCAGGTTGATCTCGTCGACGTACAGCACGCCACCGTGCGCGCGCGCCAGCAGGCCGGGCGCGAACTTCAGTTCGTGGCCGGCCAGCGCCTGCCCGAGGTCGAGCGTGCCCACGAGGCTTTCAAGGCTCGCGCCCAGCGGCAGCGTGACAAAAGGCGCGCCCGGCAGCAGCTCTGCCAGCGCGCGCGCAGCGGTGGTCTTGGCGGTGCCGCGCGGCCCTTCGATCAGCACGCCGCCAAGGCCCGGATCGACTGCGGCCAGCAGCAGTGCCTGGCGCAGCTGCGGCTGGCCCGCGATCGCGGCAAAGGGAAAAGGCACCGGCATCGGGGCGGCAGTGGTCATCGCGAAAGTCCTTCCATCTGCTGCTCGTGGCCGAGAAGCAGGTTTTGCAATTGGTCCTTGTAGTCGCCGGGCGATTGCCACAGGCCGCGCTGCATGGCCTCGAGCAGGCGGCTGAGCATGTCGTGCAGCGCGCGCGGATTGTGCGCGTTCACGAAGTCGCGGGTGGCTTCGTCGAGCACGTAGGCGTCCGCCACCATCGCGTACTGGTGGTCGCCGACCACGCGCGCGGTGGCGTCGAAGCCGAACAGGTAGTCCACCGTCGCGGCCATTTCGAAGGCGCCCTTGTAGCCGTGGCGCTTCACTCCGTCGATCCACTTCGGGTTGACCACGCGCGCGCGGATGACGCGGCTGATTTCTTCCTTCAGCGTGCGCACGCGCGGCGCCTGCGGGTTGCCGTGGTCGCCGTGGTACATGGCCGGCTGCCGCCCGCTCAGGTGGCGCACGGCGGCGGCCATGCCGCCCTGGAACTGGTAGTAGTCGTTGGAGTCGAGCAGGTCGTGCTCGCGGCTGTCCTGGTTCTGCAGCACGACGTTCATCGCGCGCAGGCGGCGCACCAGCGCGCCGGTGGCGGGCACGCCGTCGCTGCCCTGGCCGTAGGCGTGGGCGCTGCCGCCGACGTAGGCGTTCGACAAATCGTCGTCGGTCTGCCAGTCGCCATGATCGAACAGCCGTTGCAGGCCGGAGCCGTAGCTGCCGGGCGCGGAGCCGAACACGCGCCAGCCCGCCTGCGTGCGGGCGGCCTCGGGCGCCACGCCCTGCGCTTCGAGCGCGGCGGCCTCGCTGAGGATGCGCGCGCGGATGGGGTTGCGCTCGGCGTCTTCGTCTTCCTGCGCGGCGACGGCCTGCACGGCCGCGTCGAACATCTGCACGGCATTGGGAAAAGCGTCGCGGAAGAAGCCCGAGATGCGCAGCGTCACGTCGATGCGCGGACGGCCGAGGCCGACCGTGGGCAGCACCTCGAAATCGACCACGCGCTGGCTGCCCGGCGCCCACTTCGGCCGCACGCCGATGAGGGCGAAGGCCTGCGCCAGATCGTCGCCGCCGGTGCGCATGGTGGCCGTGCCCCAGACCGAGAGGCCCAGCGCCACCGGGTAGTCGCCATGCTCCTGCAGGTGCCGCTCGACCAGCTGTGCGGCGGACTTGAGGCCGAGCATCCAGGCTGTGGGCGTGGGAATGGCACGGGTGTCGACCGCGTAGAAATTGCGCCCGGTGGGCAGCACATCGGGCCGGCCGCGCGATGGCGAGCCGCTCGGCCCCGGCGGAACGAAGCGGCCTTGCAGGGCGCGCGAAAGTTGCAGCAGCTCCTGCGCACCGCAGGCGTCGAGCGCGGGGGCGAGGTCTTGTTCGACGCGGCCCATCACCGCAGCGGTATGCGGCATGTCGGACGGACAGGTGTTGTCCTCCAGCAGGCGCTGCGCCAGCAGCTCCAGCCGCTCGCGCGTATCACCCTGATGCCGCCACGCATCGGTGCTCGCCGATTTCAGCAGCGCGGGACGCGCGCCCAGCCACGGTTGTGCCGCGTCGATGTCGAGCGGGTCAAACGCCTCGCCCGGCAACAGGTCTTGCGACAACGCGCCGAGCAGCCCGGCATTCGCGCCCGCACCGTCCGCAGCCGGATAGCGCGCCAGCGCCAGCAGCGTGTCGCGCCGCAGCCGCTCGCGCGGCGACGCGCCGAACACATGCAGCCCGTCGCGGATCTGCGTTTCCTTCAGCTCGCACAGGTAGGCATCCACGCGCGCCAACACCGCATCGTCTTCCGCGCCCGGCAGGCCGCCCAGCTCTTCGACCAGATGCTGCGCCCGCACCGCCGCGAGGATCTGCGCGCGCAGCACCTTCGCGCGGCGCGCATCGACCAGCAGCGCGTCGTAGTACTCGTCGACCTGCCGCTCCAGGTCCTGCATCGGCCCGTGGTTCTCGGCACGCGTGAGCGGCGGCATCAGGTGGTCGACGATGACCGCCTGCGTTCGCCGCTTGGCCTGCGCACCCTCGCCGGGGTCGTTGACGATGAAGGGGTACACGTTGGGCAGCGGCCCGAGGATCGCGTCGGGCCAGCAGGCCCGTGACAGCGCGATGCTCTTGCCCGGCAGCCATTCGAGGTTGCCGTGCTTGCCGACGTGCACGACCGCGTCGATGGCGAAGGCATCGCGCAGCCAGAAATAGAACGCGAGGTAGCTGTGCGGCGGCACCAGTTCGGCGTCGTGGTAGCTCGCGTAGTCGGCCATGTCCAAGGTACCCAGCGCGCGCGCGGGCTGGATGCCGACGAACACGCGGCCCAGCCGCAGGCCAGCGATCATGAAGCGATCGCGCCGCAGCATCGGGTCCTGCTCGGGCGGGCCCCAGCGTGCGTCGATGGCGTCGGCCATACCTCCAGGCAGCAACGCGAGCCGCGCACGGTACTCGGCCAGCCCGTAGCTCTGCCACGCCGGCCGCGCAGCCCACTGCGCGGGATCGTTCGCAATGCCTTCCTGCAGCTTGCGCATCAGCGCATCGCCGTCGGCGGGCATCGCGCCGGGTTCGCCCAACGCATAGCCCTCGGCCGCCATCGCCTGCAGGATCGCCATCACCGAAGCCGGCGTGTCGAGCCCCACACCGCTGCCGATACGGCCCTCGCTGCCCGGGTAGTTCGCAAGGATCAGCGCGATGCGCTTCTCGTCGGCGCGCAGGCTGCGCAGCCGGCACCAGCGGCGCGCCAGCTCGGCCACGAAGGCGATGCGGTCCGGCTCGGGCTGGTAGCTGACCACCTCGGTCTGCGTGAGTTCGCAGCGGTGCGACAAGCCCTTGAAGCTCACGGCGCGCGTGACGATGCGGCCGTCCATCTCGGGCAGCGCGATCTGCATGGCGATGTCGCGCGGACGCAGGCCCTGGCTGTCGGCCAGCCAGTCCTCGCGGTTGCCGCCGCTCACGATCACCTGCAGCACCGGCGCGTCGCCGGCCAGGGCCAGGGCTTCGCCATATTCATCCTGCGCGCCCTGCCCCAGCGCCGCGAAGGCCGTGGTGTTGAGCACCAGCTGCACGTCATGCTCGACACACAGCGCACGCAGCGTGGACAGGCACAGCGGGTCTTTCAGCGAATCGAGCGCCACCGGCAGCGGGTTGAGCCCCTCGGCGCTCAGCGCCGCTGCGAGCGCATCGAAGGCCGCCGTGTTGCCCGACAGCAGATGCGAGCGATAGAACACCAGCGCCACCACCGGCGCACCCGCATGCCAGCCGGCGCGCAGGTCGTCGATGCCGGCGACGGCATGCGCCGCGCCCATGCCCTGCGGCACATGCAGCGCGACCTGCGGCAAGCTGCGCGGCGGCAGCGGCGCTTCGCCATGGCCAAGGCCGTGGAAAGCCACCGCACGCAGGAACTGCATCGCATTGCCCGCTCCGCCGCTGCGCATGTACTGCCACAGCTGGCGGCTCACCGCGCGCGGCGCCGTGCTGCGCGCGAGCAGGTCTTCGTCTTCCTGCAGGTCGCCGGAGAACATGGCGAGCTGCTGGCCTTTGCGTTTGGCCAGCTTCTCGAGCTGCTGGAGTCCGTAGGCCCAGGCCGATTCCGCGCCCAGGTGGTCGACCACCACCACGCGCGCGTGCTGCAGCACCTCGTCGATGTACAGGTCGAGCGAGGCCGGCTGGCGCAGGTGCATCAGGTTGGCCAGCCGCAGCGACGGGTAGCCCGGGTCGGTGACCGCCAGCGCAGTGCGCGCGGCCGCGAGCAGCGCGAGCGTGGTGTCGGCCGAGCTGAGCACCACGATGTCGCCCGGCGTCTGGTCGAGGCGGGTGACGACGCTGTCGTCCTCGACGAAGCGTCCGGGCTGGGTGCTCAGCAGGTGCATCGGTTCAGGTGGTCAGGCGGCGACTGCGCTCACCTCTTCCAGCGTCTTGCGCAGCATCGCTTCGTCAAGGTCTTCGCCGATGAACACGAGGCGCGTGCGCTGCGCCTCGCCATCGCGCCAGCGGCGATCGAAGTGGTGGTCGAAGCGGCGGCCCACGCCCTGCACCAGCAGGCGCATCGGCTTGCCCGGAATGGCGACGAAGCCCTTCACGCGGTAGATGGTGTGCTGCTCGACCAGTTGGCCCAGCACAGCCAGCAGGCTGTCGCGGTCCACGGGCGGCAGCTCGATCACGAGCGAGTCGAACTCGTCGTGATCATGGTCTTCCTCATGGTCGTGGTGGCTCTCGCGCAGGTGGATGGTGGCTTCGGCCTCACGGCCCTGGCCCAGCAGCAACGCGAGCGGCAGCCTGCCCTCGGTGGCGGCGACGATCTTCACTTCGGGCGGCAACTCCTCGCGCACCAGCGCCTCGACCTTGGCCCGCGCGGCGTCGTCCATCAGGTCGGTCTTGTTGAGCACCACGAGGTCGGCGGCCGAAAGCTGGTCTTCGAACAGCTCATGCAGCGGCGATTCGTGGTCGAGGTTGGGGTCGGCGCGGCGCGCTTCGTCCACGGCCTGCGGGTTCTCGGCGAACTGGCCCGAGGCGGCGGCCGGGCCGTCGACCACCGTGACCACCGAATCCACAGTGAAGATGTTGGCGATGTCCGGCCACTGGAAGGCCTGCACCAGCGGCTTGGGCAGCGCGAGGCCGGAGGTCTCGATGAGCACCGCGTCGAGCTCGCCGCGGCGCTCGGCCAGCTGCTGCATCACGGGCAGGAACTCTTCCTGCACGGTGCAGCAGACGCAGCCGTTGGCCAGTTCGTAGAGCGCGCCCGCACGCTCGTTGCCTTCCTCGTCGCAGCCGATGCCGCAGCCGCGAAGAATCTCGCCGTCGATGCCGAGCTCGCCGAACTCGTTGACGATCACCGCGATGCGGCGGCCTTCCGCGTTGCCGAGGATATGGCGCAGCAGCGTGGTCTTGCCGCTGCCGAGGAAGCCGGTGACGATGGTGACGGGGATCTTGGCGTTGTTTGCTTGTGTCATGGATGTGTTCTTCGAGGCGCCGCTGGCAAGGGGATGGGTGAGCGAGAACCAGGCGCCCAGCGGCGCGCCTGCTTCGGATTTTTCCAGGGGATGCGCCGCTCCCCCGAGGCGTGCTCGAGGCAGTGGCGCCGGGCTTGGGTCAGACGCTGCTGTACAAGCGGCGCTCGACGAAGGCCGTCCCTTGCAAACGGCGCCAGCCCTTGGCGGCGGCCAGTACACCCAGGTCGACCAGCGGCTCGACAAGCACGACGGTCATGTAGGCCGCGCCGAAGCTGGCGATCTGGCCCAGGTTCTCGAGCCCGGTACCGCGTCCGTACAGCGCCCAGAAGCCGACCCAGACCACGATGCCGCCCTGGTAGGCCACCGAGAGCTTGAAGGCCTGCTGGTAGCCGATGTCCACGTAGGCCAGCTTTTCGGGAATGATCCGGCGGGCCAGCGCGGAAGTGGCGAACAGCGGCACCAGCAGCGTGGTGACGTTCATGCCGTACTGCGGCAGATCCTGCGGCTCGAAGAACAGGCCCTGCACGAGCAGCCCGCCCGCCAGCCCGATGGCCGCGGGCGCCAGCCCGAACACCAACAGCAGCGTGGTGCCCAGGATCAGGTGCACCTCGGACACGCCCACCGGATGGTGCGGGAACACCTCGAAGAAGCAGAACACCAGCGCCACCGCGATGACGGAACGCAGCACCAGCGCGGCGGGCCCGTCCTTCATGAGCATCTGGAACGCGACCTTGCCGGTGTAGGCAAGAGCGGCTGCCGCCGTCGCGTAGCTGAGGAAAATCTTGGATCCGTCGACGAGACCTGGTTCGATGTGCATCGAGCACCTCCTGAAATGCACCGCAGTGCGAAAGTTGATTGTTGGTGGATGGGCCGGCTCGCGCAAGCCCCTGTCATGAACGCCGAAGCACGCGCTGCGCTCCCGGCACGGCCGACGACCGAGGCTTGCGCAGCAATCGCCGCCAGCCGATCACCACGCCGCTGGCCGAGGCCACGGCGCCGATGATCGACAGCAGCCACATCACGATGTCCCAGGCCGGCCGGTACTGGATGAGCCAGGGAAAGTCGAGGCTGTGCGCCGCGTTGAAGAGCCAGCGGCGCAGGCGCGAATTGCTGTCGTTGCTGCCGACGACCTGCCCGCTCGCGGGGTTGATGTAGATCCAGCTGCGCGCCGAGTCGTCGAACTGAAGCCGCCATACGGGCACGATGCGCTCGCGGTGGTGGCCGTACCAATGGAAGTCTTCGCGGGTCTGGAGCGTGGCCTGCGTGGCGGCCGATCCGGGCCGCAGGCGTGGGGCGGCGCGCAGGATGTCTTCGCGGCTTATCGATGCAATCGCGCCAGTGGCAGCGTCGATCACGCGAACGTGGGCCTGCGCATCGCGCAGCTGCAGCAGCGGCTTGCCGTCGAACCACAACAGCACGGCTTCGCGCGGTGCGGCAGCGCCCTCGCCGGTCGGCAGCGAAGCCGGTGGCCATGGGAACGGCGATGTGCCGGCGCCCGTGTAGCGCGCCATCACCGCCGCATCGACCGGTCCGCGCTGGAACCAGCCATTGGGGTTCATCGACAGCCAGCCGCTGACGATCCACGTCAGCACGAAGAAGCCACCGATCAACCCCGCAATGTGGTGCCACGCCATCCAGCCGGTGTACGGCGTGACCGCGCCGTTGCGGAATCGCCGCCGCAAGCGCACCCGCAAGATGCCGATGACGATGCCCGTCACGGCCGAGACGATGCACGCCCCCGACAGCCACACCACCACGTCGTGCCACAGCGGCGGATCGGCGCGCAGCGGCGTGAAGTAGATCCAGTGCGGCACGCAGCCAAGCCAGTTCCACAAGCGTTCCGAGCGCGTGGTGTCGCGCACCACCTCGCCGTTGCGCGAGGACACATACAGCTCGGTGCCGGCCGCGTCGCCGACCTCGATGCGGTGCAGCGGGCGCAGCGGGTCCAGGCCTTGCGGCACGGTCCACTGGTCGCGCTCCAGCGTCTCGGCCCAGTGCGCACCGGCACGGCCCGAGAAAGCTCGCGCGATGGCCTGGGCCTGCGCGGCATCGACCGGGCCGGGCACATGGCCGTCGCGCGCCGAGACGGTGTGCCGGCCGCCGCGCGCATCGACGATGCGCCACACCGGTTCGGGGCTGTCGCCGCCCTGCATCTCCAGCACCATGCGCCGCGGCGGCTGGGATAGTCGATCGAGCGCGGCAGCGGGCGACACCGCCGCCTGCCCGAAGCGCAGCGGCGCGAGCCCCGCCAGCCGCTCTTCGTCCGTGAGGTTGGGATACCCCACGTACATCATCACCACGCCCGAGACGAACCACATGGCGAACAGCAGGCAGCCGCCGATGCCCAGCCATCGATGCGTCCAGTAGAGCCAGTGCCGAATTCGCGGCCAGGCGCGGCGCCATGCAGAGGTCATGAGGGCACTGCTCAGAAGTTGACCAGCGCCGACAGCTCGAACGAGCGCGGCCGCCCCAGCAGCCACTGGTTGCCGCCGTTCGAGAACGACACCGGATAGCGCCGGTCCGCCAGGTTGTAGGCGCGCAGCGCGAGCTTGAGCGACGGGTTCGCCTGCCAGCTCACGCCTGCGTCGGCCACCGTGTAGGAACCGATCTTGCGCGAGTTGGCCGTGTCGGCCTGGCGCGGGCCGACGTAGCGCACGCCGAACTCAGCCTCCCACTGCGGCATGAAGCGCCAGTTGAGCCACAGGTTGGCTGCCTCCTCGGGCACGCCTGTGGGCGTGTTGCCCGTGCGCGAGACCAGCGACTGGCCGACCAGCTCATTGAAGTCGTCGTAGCGCGCACGCAGCTTGGCGACGTTGGCTTCGAGCCTCAGCGTGGATGTCAATGCCAGGTCGAGCGTGGCCTCGACGCCTTCGGACGACTGCTTGCCGATCTGCTGGGTGATGGTCGGGTCGGTCGCGTCGCGCGAGAGCAGCTTGTTCTTCTCGATGCGATAGGCCGCCACCGTCCAGGCACCGCGGTTGTCGGCCAGCTGGCGCTTGTAGCCGACCTCGACCTGCTTGCCGGTGCTGAGGTCGAAGGCCGCCTGCGAAGTCGAGGTCGTGACCAACGAGCCCAGCGGATCGGCCGCGCGCGCCACCTGTGCATAGAAAGACTGCGACACATCGGGCGCATAGACCACGCCGAGTCGGCCGGTGGCGTACTCGAAGGTCTTGCCGAAGTTGTTGGCGGCGTTTCTCAGGTCGGTGCGCTCGATCTTCGCGTGGTCCCAGCGCAGGCTGCCCACCAGCGACCATTGCGGGTTGAAGGCCAGCTTGTCCTCGGCGAAGAAGGCGTAGGCGTTAGTCTTCGTCTTGTAGTCCGACTGATAGCGGACGGGCGAAGCGTAGTAGCCAGGGCTGAAGACGAAGGGATCGACCACCGAACGGCCGCCGTAGGGCGAATCGCTCGGCCGGGAAAAGTCGATGCGGTTCGCATCGAAGCCCACCAGCACCTGGTTGGCCAGGCCGAACAGACCATGCCTGAAGGTGGCGTCGGTGCGGTTGCCGATCTGCTCCTGGTCATGGCCGATCTCCAGGTAGTCGCCGCGCGTCACGCGCCGCGTGGCGGCGTTGTAGGTGTAGGTTTCGCTGTTGCGCCAGTGGCGCTTGCTCTCCAGCCGGTAGAGCTGGTTGCGCACGGTGACGGCATCGTTGGGCGTCCACTGCGCGTCGAGCCGGGTCCACTTGTCGCGGTACTTGATCTCGGCGTCGTCCACGTTGTAGTTCTGGCGCAGCGTCTGGTTGCCCAGGCGGCCGTCGATCAGCGGCACGCCGTAGTAGCGCTGCGGCGACTGGCTGCCTTCGTCGTGCGACAGCGTGAACTGCAGCTGCCGCGACACGTCGAGCCGCACGGCCGCGCCCACGGCGAGGCTCTCGGCCTCCCCGCGCTGCATGAAACCGTCGGTGGCGCGGTGGCTGATGTCGAAGCGGTACGAGAGCCTGTCGTCGATCGCCCCGCCGCTGCCGAAGGCCACCTGGCGGGTGGCGTCGGAGCCGAGCGTAACGAGCGCCTCGTTGCGGATCGGGCCGCGCGTGGGCTTCCTGGGCACCACGTTGATCGCGCCGCCGATGGCGCCCTCGCCGTACATCACCGAGGCCGCGCCGCGCAGCACCTCGATGCGATCGACCGACCAGGTGTCGAACGGAAAGGTGACGGTGCCCGCGCCCGCATACAGGCGCGTGCCGTCGAACAGCTGCATCACCGAGCCGTGGCCCGAGAAGCCGCGCGCGGCCATGGCGGTGCCGCCGTTGCCGGGGCCGGGCGAGCCGGTGATGCCGGTGGCGCGGGTAGCGGCGTCGATCACCGAGACGTCGCCGCGCGCGCGGATGGTGTCGCCCGTCAGCACCTCGATGCTGGCCGGCGTTTCCAGCGGCGTGAGGCCGAGGCGGCTGCCGGTGTACGAGGGTTCGTCGATGGCCAGCGGCGTGTGCCGCTCGGCCTCGACCTGCACCGGCCTCAAACCATGGCCGCTGCCGGCCGCTTCATCCGGCGATTGCGCGAAGCCGGCGGAAGGCCCGAAGGCCAGCCCCAAGCCCAATGAGAAACCCGAAAGGCGCGCCCAACGCAGCGGCGTACCCATGCAATCGCGCGCCGGCGATGCTTGCTGACCCATTTGATCTCTCCTGCGACCTGCGTCCCCGCAGGCTCCCGACCGATAGAGGAAGCAACGGAAGAGGCGAAGGGACTGCGGCGGTCCGCGCGAGCGCGAGGCGGCAGGCCCGGACACGCACTCCCGCAGCGTCCGAAGGCGGTTGCGAAGGCCGGTATCCGGGCTCGCGGAGCGCCGCGGTGTGCTGTGGGATTGCACACCGCGGCCGAAACCCTCGCCTTCCCACGCCGATGCGCAGTGGCTGCCCATGCCTGCGTGGAAGCAGGCATGGGCGTGAGGGTTTCCAGATCCGCCGACCGTTGCGGGGGCAGCGCAGGAATTGACGCGTCAAGATCGACGCAGCGCACCTGCTTCCCGTTTAACCCCGTGGCCATCACATGGCGTGCGGGGCACCTTCGAACCGTGTTGCCTGGCGCAAGTCAGTTAATAAGAACTGACACACCAGGGCGGGCGGGATTATAGGGAACGGCCTGCGGCAAGCCGCATTGCGCCAGAACTTCAGGCGGGCTTCCCGTCGGGTCCGAACAGCCGCCGCAGCACGGCCACGCCCGCCACCAGCGCATTCGAGTAGGTGGCGTAGGGATCCTGGGCGGCCTCCAGCGGCATGTAGACGTGGGAGGTTTCGCCCGGCGTGTCGTCGACCGCCTCCATCAGCACCCAATAGAACTCGCCCGCTTCCAGTTCATGGACGGTGAGTGCGACGTTTCTTGATAAGGACATGGAAATGGGCGTGACGGGATGGTCTGTCCTGAATGGGCGGGGAACGCATGCGGTTGACAGTGCTTTCGGGGTTCTCCTACAGAGCCCGACCCGCGCGCGGCCTAATGTTGTAGTCAGGGATCTTCGAAGAACCTCAAAAGAGCCAGGAGGCATCATGAAGCATTTCACTCTTGAACCGAACATGCGGTCGAGCATCGGCGGCGCCTTTTACCCGACCGGCTACTCGATGGTGATGTTTCCGAGCGCAGAAGATGCCAACCGCATCGGTCACCGCCTGATCGAAAAAGGCATGAGTGGGGACGAGGTCTACCTGCTTCCCGCGCAAACGGTGCTGGCCGAGATCACCCCGACCGTGAAAAGCTCCGACGATCCGTTGCCGTCCGCCGGCACCGATGCCGCGACCGTACGCGCCTTTACCAAGCTGGCGAACGAAGGCCACACCGGCCTGCTGGTCAGGACCCGCGACAGCGCGACGGCCGAACGCCTGATGGAACTGGTGCGCACGGTGCCCTATTCCATCGCCCAGCGATACCGCACGCTGGTCATCGAAGACCTCTGACGGCACGGGCGTCAAGCAGGCACGGCCATCGACACGGCCCGCTGGACCACGTCGCGCGCCATGGCCTGGGCCAGTTCCTGTTCGCCCAGGAACACGGTGGCGGAAGTCTCCTGCGTGAGCAGCCGGGCCTCCTGCTCGTTGTGGCTGCGGATCACGGTCTGGATGGTGGGGTTGAGCGTGCGGGCCGTCTCCATCATCTGTCGCACGTTCATGGCGTCGGGCGTGGCCACCACCAGCACGCGGGCACGCGCAATGTGCGCCTGGATCAGCACGGCCGGATCGGCCGCGTCGCCCCACACGGCCGGCGTACCGGCCTCGCGCAGCCTCTCGACCAGTTCGCGGTTCTGCTCGGCCACCACATACGGGATGTCGTGCGCGTCGAGTTCGGCCGCGATGCGGCGCCCCACGCGGCCGTAGCCCACGAGCACCACCTGCCGCGAGAGGTATTTCGCCTCGGTGGTCATGGGCAGTTCGGCCAGCGGGTCATCGCGCGATTCGAGTCCGCGCGCGAAGGAGGAATGGGCGTGCAGCCACTTCTGCATCGGCACGATCAGGCTGAACCACAGCGGGTTGGTGGCAATGGAGATCAGCGCGCCCGCCAGCACCAGGCTCTGCCCTTCCACCGGCAGCAGGCCCAGCGATACGCCCAGCCCGGCCAGGATGAACGAGAACTCGCCGATCTGCGCGAGGCTGGCGCTCACCGTGAGCGCGGTGCCCAGCGGGTATCGGAACACCAGCACCAGCGCGCAAGCCGCGAGCGACTTGCCCAGCACGATGACGAGCACCACCGCCAGCACCTGCAGCGGCCGCTCGATCAGCACCGAGGGATCGAACAGCATGCCGACCGACACGAAGAACAGCACTGCGAAGGCATCGCGCAGCGGCAACGACTCCTGCGCAGCGCGATGGGCGAACTGCGACTCGCGCATCACCATGCCGGCAAAGAAAGCACCCAGCGCGAAGGACACGCCGAACAGCGCCGCCGAGGCGAAGGCGATGCTCACGGCGGCGGCCACCACGCACAGCGTGAACAGTTCGCGCGAGCCGGTGCGCGCGACCTGCCAGAGGATCCACGGGAACACGCGCCGCCCGACCACCAGCATCAGCGCGACGAAACCGCCGACCTGCAGCAGCGTGAGGCCCAGCGTCTGCCACAGCGGATCGCCCGGCCCGGCCTGCGCGCTCTGGCCGCCCAGCGCGCCCGCCAGCGGCGGCAGCAGCACGAGCACCAGCACCATGGCCAGGTCTTCGACCACGAGCCAGCCGACGGCGATGCGGCCGGTGAAGGAATCGAGGATGCCCAGGCTTTCGAGTGCGCGCAGCAGCACGACGGTGCTGGCCACCGACAATGCCAGCCCGAACACCAGCGCCGCGCCGGGGCTCCAGCCCCACCACAGGGCGAGCCCGCCGCCGAGCAACGTGGCCACGGCGATCTGCGCGAGCGCACCGGGCAGCGCGATCTTGCGCACGGCCAGCAGGTCGTCGAGGGAAAAATGAAGGCCGACGCCGAACATCAGCAGCATCACGCCGATTTCGGCAAGCTGCGCGGCAATGCCTGCGTCGGCCACGAAGCCCGGTGTGAACGGGCCGATGATCACGCCGGCCAGCAGGTAGCCGACCAGCGCCGGCAGCCGCAGCCTGGCTGCCAGGAACCCGAGCACGAGCGCCAGCCCCAGGCCGGCGGCTATCGTGTTGATGAGGGAGACGCTGTGGGGCATCGCTGCATTCTGCAGGAACGATGTCTGGCCTTTTATTTCACACGGCCTTCTTTGAGGGGCTCTTTTTCGGACTCTTCTTCGGGGGGGCGTGCACAGGCCACCGGGTGCTCCCCTGCGCGAATGTCCCCCGTCGGCGTGAGCACCCCCGAATCACATATGCAAAAAGTTCAGCCTCAACCAGCCATCTTGCTGCTGCGCGCCGCGTCGAGCGCCTCGGGTTCCTGCGCCTCGACCCAGCTCTCGTTGTTGAGTCCAGCCTGCAGCCGTGTCTCGTCGAGCTCATGGGTCCACTTGGCCACCACGATGGTGGCGACGCCGTTGCCGATCA
>NZ_AKIW01000167.1 GCF_000282635.1 Variovorax sp. CF313 | reverse complement strand
GGCCGCTGGTGTTGCCCCCGGTAGGGGGAAGGCGTAGCGACACGAAGTGCGCGCAGCCTGGGGGCGAGCTTATTTCTTCTCGCCGCCCGGCACCTTGCCTTCGACGCCCTTGACGTAGAAGTTCACGCCCGAGAGGAACTTGTCGTCGGCCACCGCGTCCTTGGCGACCAGTTCCTTGCCGTCCTGGCCGAGGATCGGGCCCTTCCAGATCACGAAGCTGCCGTCCTTCAGGCCCTTCTTCACTGCCTCGACCTTGGCCTTGGTTTCGGCCGGCACGTCATCGGCGATCGACACGAGGTCGATGGCACCTTCCTTCACGCCCCACCAGCTCTGGCCGGTGGTCCACTTGCCGTCCAGGGCTTCCTGGGTGGCCTTGATGTAGTACGGGGCCCAGTTGATGGTGGCCGAGGCCAGGTGGGCCTTGGGACCGTAGGCGGTCATGTCGGAGTCCCAGCCGAAGGCGCGCTTGCCTTTCTCTTGCGCGGTCTTGAGCACGGCCGGCGAGTCGGTGTTCTGGAACAGCACGTCGGCGCCGCCGTTGATGAGGGCGGTGGCGGCTTCGGTTTCCTTGGGCGGGCTGAACCACTCGTTGACCCATACCACCTTGGTCGTGATCTTCGGGTTGACCGACTGCGCGCCCAGCGTGAAGCTGTTGATGTTGCGCAGCACTTCGGGGATCGGCACCGAGCCGACCACGCCCAGCGTGTTGCTCTTGGTCATGGCGCCCGCGATCACGCCGGCCATGTACGCGCCCTCGTACGTGCGGCTGTCGTAGGTGCGCATGTTGTCGGAGGTCTTGTAGCCGGTCGCGTGCTCGAACTTCACGTCCTTGCTGTCTGCCGCGACCTTGAGCATGGGCTCCATGTAGCCGAAGGTGGTGCCGAAGATCAGCTTGTTGCCCTGGCTCACCATGTCGCGGAACACGCGCTCGGCGTCGGCGCCCTCGGGCACGCTTTCGACGAAGGTGGTCTTGATCTTGTCGCCGAATTCCTTTTCGAGCGCCTTGCGCGCGTTGTCGTGCGCGAAGGTCCAGCCGCCGTCGCCCACGGGTCCGACGTAGGCGAATGCGATGTTCAGCGGCGCTGCCGGAGCCGGTGCGGCAGCGGCGGGTGCCGGGGCCGGCGCGGGCGCTGGGGCCGGTGCTGCCGCTTCTTCTTTCTTGCCGCAGCCGATCAGGGCCGCCGAAGCGACCGCCGTGAGGGCGGCCAGCTTGAGCAGGGAGCGCTTGTTCAGATCATTCATTGTCGGAAATCCTCAAAAGGACAGGTTGGCGGAAAAACGAAACACGATTATGAGCCGGGGTAGAACGGTTTCCCGATGGAGGCCGGCATGTTGGCGCGGATGAATGCCGGGTTGCGCGAGATCAGCGCCAGCACCACGATGGGCGCGATGTACTGCAGCATGCTGAGGAACTGCGCCGGCACGTCGACGCCGCTGCTCTGCAGGTGAAAGCCCAGCATCGACACGCCGCCGAACAGGTAGGCGCCCAGCAGCACGCGCACCGGCCGCCAGGTGGCGAAGGTGGTGAGCGCCAGCGCGATCCAGCCGCGCCCTGCCACCATGCCCTCGACCCATAGCGGCGTGTACACGGTCGACAGATACGCGCCCGCCAGCCCGCACAACGCGCCGCCCGCGATCACCGCCATGAAGCGGATGCGCCGCACCGGGTAGCCCAGCGCATGCGCCGACTCGGGCGACTCGCCGACCGAGCGCAGCACCAGGCCGGCACGCGTGCGGTAGAGAAACCAGATCAGCGCGACGGTCAGCACCACCGCGAAGTACACCATCGGGTGGTGGCGGAACAGCGCCGGGCCGACGAGCGGGATGTCGCCCAGCACGGGGATGGCGTAGCTCACGCTCGCGGGCAGCTTGGCCTGCACGAAGTTGATGCCGGCAAAGGCCGAGAAGCCAACGCCGAACAGGCTGAGCGCGAGGCCGGTCGCGTACTGGTTGGTGTTGAGCCAGATCACCAGCACGCCGAAGAAGGCCGAGAGCAGCGCCCCGGCCGCCATGCCGGCGAGGAAGCCGAGCCAGGGGTTGTGCGTGGTGACCACCGTCGCGAAGCCTGCGATGGCGGCGCAGAGCATCAGGCCCTCGGCGCCGAGGTTGACGATGCCGGCCTTCTCGTTGATCAACAGACCCAGCGCCGCGATGGCGAGGACCGTTCCGGCGCTCAGGGTGGAGCCCAGGAGGAGTGCGTAACTGTCCATTCAATTGCTCCGGCGCGGGGTGCTTGTGTTCGAGGGCTGATGTTCGGGGCGCTGTCGTTCAGGGCGCTGTCGTTCAGGGCGTGTGCACAGGCCACCGGGTACTCCCCTCCGCGAATGTCCCCCGCCTTCGGCTCCTCCTTTATTTCGCTGCGGGGAGCACCCGGTGCCCTGCGCACGATGAGCGCGGCTGTGGCGTCGGCGGTTCGACCGCTGCGGCGGATTGCAGGTGGACATGCGCGGGCGCACCACTGAGATTTCGCGAGAGACGGGCGCTGAACAAGCAGAACTCCGAAGGGCCGGCGTCGGCCGCGGTCGACATTGGCGTGACTGCGTTCAATGCCCGCTTCAGATTGGTTGCCGGCGTTCGATGCGCTCTCGCGAATGGGTACATCGGCCACAACCAGGCATTCAGGTGCATTTATGAACGAACCAAAAGACGTCGCCGCACTGTGTGCAGCACTGGATGCCCTGCCGGACGACGAGTCTCGGCTACCCCTTTTGATTGAACTGCTCAGCTTGGATGGACACGAGCGCCACGAAGACATCGTGTTTGACCTTGGGCTTCTCGGCAATCCTTCTGCTATCCCGGCAATCGTCAAAGCCGTTTCAGCCCCTTTTCCATACCTAGAGCAGTGGGGCAATCTTCACGCGTTTCAGCGCAAGTGCGCGTATGCGCTCGCTCGAATCGGAACGCTCGAATCTCGTGAAGTCCTTGAGCACTTGGCCCGTCACTCAGACAACCAGCTACGTGAGTATGGCGAGGAAGGATTGAGCAAATGGCCGCTTCCTTTCGTCAGGCGCTGAACGTCCGGTATCGGCGATATTGAAGGACGCCTCTGGGCCCGAAGCCGTCCGTGACCCCGCTGCAAAGCGGACACCGGTTGCTATGAACTCAGCAGCCCCGGGCTTGAATCACTTGGGCGCAATGTGGGGAGGCACGCCGTTAACCCAAGGCACCTCGAGCTCTTCCTCCAAGGCACTCACTTCTTCCATGGTGAACCACACGCCGTGGGCGTCCACCCAGTATTGCTTGCCGCCAACAATACGAACCGATTTCGAGATGCCATTGAAATCGCGCCGCAACAACAAGTCTGTGGGAACAACTTCAGTTAGAAAGACCGTGTGCTCTGGGAGGACGTCGTGCCCGAGAGGATGCAGCGCATGTGACCTACTGCCCCTTGGCGAGGCGCAGAGCGCGACTTGGTACTTCTTGTTCGGGTCGACCTCAGACCGTTTCCACATACCTGTCCTCCAATGTTTCCTGTGGCAAGCACGGCCCAGCCCGCCCGCCTCCGGGGAAAGTCCGGTCCTGGCCGCATTCTGCCGTAGACGCGCCGCCGTCAGTGGGCCCACAACAGATACTCCACCCGCTCTTAAGCGGGCTTACTGCTGACGGTCCTCTCACCTATATCGGCAAGGATGTCCTTCGCCAACTCCGCTATTTCCTGATTGGGGCCGGCGGTGTACCCGAACAGTCGCGGGCGCTGCGCGATGACCATACGCCGCAGTTCTTGAAAAGTTGCCGTCTCATCTGGTCGGTCGAAGTGAACGCAGCGCCAGACAAGCTCGAGGAGTTCAGTCGTCAGTTCTTCATCGGCTTGAGGCAAGACGTCGAGAACAAACGGGAGCGCATGAATCGCTACTGACGGAGGGCCGCTACCACTCGAAACCAAATCGCACCAGAGTTCACGGCTTGCTGCGAGTGCGGCGGCCGAATCCGTACTTGCGAGGCGTTCCAGTACTTCCCCCATCTTGTCCGCTGGGCCGAGGCAGGTCTTGAAATCGCTCCAAGGAATCGCATCCAGTCGCGCCCGAAGCGAGATTTGTGTGGGTTGGGACATGGTTCAATCTCCACGCCTCTCTGGCAGGTAAGCCAGAGATAGGGATAGCTTCAAAGTAACTGGCAAAAGGCCAAATGACTGGTTGTGGCCGACTGTAGCCGGTCGCACCGCCGTCGTGAACGGGCCCATACCGGCGGTACAGATTTCTCTGAAGCAGGCATCCCAGCGGCTCAGGAGGCCTCCTCATTCGCTTGTCGCCGGAAAGGTGGATCAGTCGCCATTCGTCATGCGCGCAGCAGACTCATTGCTCCCCCGCTCGGCAGGGTGCTGCAGCCAACATTCGCGCTGCGCGGAGGAACGCCACGGGCCCGACCCAGCTGACGTCCCAGTTACCCGCTACTGGCACCTCGCGCTTGTGCGCGATCACCATATCGCGTTTCGGTACGACCAGGATGTACTGTCCATGCACGCCCCACGCCATGTACGCACCGCTCAGCGGCGAGTCCTGCGGTTCTTCGAGTAGCCACCACAGGTAGCCGTACCCGAAGCCACGCCGTGCTGTGTGCGGCGGATGCATCTGTGCAGCGGTCGTGGTCTGGCTCGTCATTTGTTTGGCCCAGTCAGCCGGCACGAGCTGTTGGCCGCGCCAATTTCCCTGGCGCAACATCAAATAGCCCAGACGTGCCATATCGCGCGTGGACAGGTAGAAGGGATAAGCCAAATGCTGCGAGCGCCGCGCATCGCCACTGTGTGCATGGCGGGCCAAGTCGAAATCCTCGAGCTGTAGAGGTGTTGCCAGATCGTCCGCGAAAGCCTGGTAGATGTCTCGACCGGTCAGAAGTTCGAAGGCAGTTCCCGCAGCGTTGAAATCCCAGTTGTTGTACAAAAAGTAGCTGCCAGGTAGATGCGATCCGCGTGGGGGCGCTGCCGCCGCATCGTCGCCGCCATTGGCTGCTGCGTGGTAGACCCCAGAACGCGCGGCGAGCAGGTCGCGCAGCCTCGCCTGCCGCTCGATGGGCAGCAAGCCACCCACGTCGTCAATGCCCAGGTTGGCCAGTGTGCGGTCGAGGTCGATGGTGCCGTTGGCCAAGTACTTGCCGTACATCATCGAGAGCACGCTCTTGCGCACCGAGAACACAATGCTCACGGCCTGGACCGGGCCCTCACTGAACAACACGCGGCCGTCCTGCACCGCGATGAGAGCCGTCGTGTCCAGCGTGCGCACGTAGTCGCGGGTGGCGTCCAGGTCGCGGCCACAGCCGCTGCCTGGTTCGGCCTCGGGCGCTACTGCCCAAGATGATCCCGGGAAGACAACCGGCGCAGCAAGCGCTGCGGTAGCGCATCCGACTGGGAGCAGCAGCGCGAAGACACGCGAGCGGCACAGCAGCCACTCCCACCTGGAGCGGGTTGGCTTTGCAAGCTTCATTTCGAGCAGTCGGCGTTAAATTTGAGAGAGTGTGTGTGAGGATTCGGTTGAGGCATGAAACCGCCATTCTCCCGAGACAGGCGGGTGCATTGCGTGGGCCGTCGGCCTGCTGAATGCAACCAGCAACGCCGGGACGAACTTCCGCTCTTGGCCGAACTCTGCCGCACATCATGGCGTAACGCTTCATGCGTCGTCGAGCGTGGGGGCATGACAGACAACGCAGAGCTTGTTTCCGTCCAAGTCCCGAAAGTAGGCGCCGTAGTAGTTCTCGTGGTACTGAGGCCGCAGTCCTGGCGGGCCCTCACAGTTGCCGCCGTTCGCCAACGCAACTCGGTGTGCCGCTCGGACGGCCGCCCTGGAGGCTGCCGCGAAAGCAATCATTTGCCCATTTCCGGGGTGATGCGTCTGTCCGTCATAGGGCTTGCAGATGACGAAGAAGGGGCGCGCCCCGCCTGCGCTGTGCCAGCCAGCCCACGGCCTCTCTCGCTCGCAGAAGCGAAGCTCAGCACCGAGACTGTCCATCACTGCGCCGTAGAAGTGCAGGGCGCGCTCGAAATCGCTGACGCTCACGAAGACATGGGAAAACACGTTGGCTCCTCAGGCAATTTGGAGAACAACTTCGACGGTCCGGTTCTGGCCGCATTCTGTCCTACGCGTCGCGGCCCCTACGTTCAGCTAGGACGCTCTAGAAAGTACCGCTCGGAAGTGGATTGAACAACTTCAAAACCCAGCCGCTCATACAACCGGCGAGCAGGGTTCGAGGTGAGCACACGAAGTCGGACCGGAACATTTTCCAGCATTGCCATCCCGATGATGTGCGTCACGACGAACGTTCCTATGCCCTGGCCTTGGCTTCCTGGCTCGACGTAAAGGTCTTCAATCTGATAGTGCGTATCAAAACGCTCGAACGCGACCGCCCCGACACGCTCGCCTCGAACGAGGAGCATGAAAAACGCGCCTTCCTGCGCTCTTTCGGTTAGATGCGCCCGAACGGCCGCTTCGTTCCAAGCGCCCCAAACTTGCTCGACATACCCGCGCATGGTCGCTTGGCAGAGGTCGAAAAGATAGCGAGCTTCCTCAGGCATCAGACGCCGAAGGGATGGAACGGTTGTGCTCATGTCATCGGAGTCTGGTCGTGCGATTTCTGTCGATGCTGCGAAGGTCAGCTGTTGGCCGATAGTACCTATTCGCGCGAGTCCGTCGAATGTCGGCAACCGCCGCGTAGCCGCCCTTCAGGTAGGCCCGCTCCAGACCGGATGCAGCCGGTCGGACCTGTTACCGCAGTGTCCGCTACTGCCGAGGCTAGCCATTCGCCGTTCCGTCAATACCTGCTCCTTGGGGTGCGCCTGTTGACATCGATGCCAAGCAGCTGCCTTCATCACGATTTCGCCTCCGACAGTTACCCTGCACATCCAGACTCCCTGGTGGCCAGCCAGGTTGCGCTATGCCAAAACCCGTACGGTCGAATTAGGCGGCAGTGTGTGCCAATCGATCCAGTCGCCCGCCGCCAGTTGGTGTGTGGGCGTCGAGGCGCCTTCCATGTCGCCCCACTGCAGCGTGAACTCGCGCGCCCCGAGCCTTAGCGCGATCTCGAAGCCTGGCCAGTGCGCGGGCACATGCGGCGTCATCGACAGCTGTTTGCCCTTCACGTTCAGACCCAGCAAGGTCTCGACGGCCGCGCGGTGCAGCCACGCGGCCGAGCCGGTGTACCAGCTCCAGCCGCCCCGGCCCACATAGGGCGCGGCACCGTAGACGTCGCCCGCCATCACGTAGGGCTCCAGCTCGTAGACCGGGCCGCGCTCGGGGTGCCGCGAACGGTGGGCCGGGCTCAGGCCCTCGAAGCTCTGCCAGGCCGCTTCATGGTCGCCCTGCAGCGCCTGCGCCATGAGCGCCCACACCGCGCCGTGCGAGTACTGGCCGCCGTTCTCGCGCACGCCGCGCGGGTAGGCCTGGATGTAGCCCGGGTTGTTGATCGACTGGGCAAACGGTGGCGCCAGCAGCTGCAGCAGGCCGGCTGGCTCGTCGTGCAACTGCGATTTGACGGCGGCCATGGCCGGGCCGGTGTAGGCCGCGTCCGAGGCGCCCGACAGCACCGACCAGGCCTGCGCGATCAGGTCGATGCGGCACTCGTCGTTGGTCGACGAGCCCAGCGGCACGCCGTTGTCGAAAAAGGCGCGGCGGAACCAGGCGCCATCCCAGCCGGCGTCGTGCAGCGCGGCGATCCAGCCGGTGCGTGCTTCGGTCCAGCGCGCGGCGCGTTCGTGTTCGCCGCGTGCTGCGGCAAGCGGCGCAAAGCGCTCGACCACGCTGCACAGGAACCATGCGAGCCACACCGATTCGCCGCGTCCTTCGTGGCCGACGCGATTCATGCCGTCGTTCCAGTCGCCGGTGCCCATCAGCGGCAGGCCGTGCACGCCGATCTTGAGGCTGCGGTCGATGGCGCGCGCGCCGTGATCGAACACGGTGGCCATGCAGCCGCTGTGCTGCGGCGCGTAGTAGGCGTCTTCCGCGCCCTCGGGAATGCCAGGGCCTTCGATGAAGCCGACCATCTCGTCGAGCAGCGAGGCGTCGCCCGTCACCTCGACGTAGTGCGCCGACGCGTACGGCAGCCACAGCAGGTCGTCGGAGAAATGCGTGCGCACACCGGCTCCACCGGGCATGTGCCACCAGTGCTGCACGTCGCCTTCGGGAAACTGGCGCGCCGCGTTCACGAGGATCTGCTCGCGCAGGCGCGGCGGGTCGGTGAGTGCAAAGGCCATTGCGTCCTGCAGCTGGTCGCGAAAGCCGAAGGCGCCGCCGGCCTGGTAAAAGCCGGCTTTCGACCAGAGCCGGCACGCCAGCGTCTGGTACACGAGCCAACGATTGACCAGCGCATCGAACAGCGGGTCGGGCGTGCGCACCTGCAGGCGGCCCAGCAGGTCATCCCAGAAGCCGCGCACCTGCGCCAATGCCTCGGGCACATCGCGCTGCCGCCAGCGGCGTGCAAGTTCGAGCGCGGCGTCTGCCGTGCCGGCGTGGCCGAGCACGAAAGTGAAGCTCGCGGTTTCGCCGGATGCAACGACGAATTCGCCGCCGGTGGCTGCGCAGGCATCGAGCCCGCTGCCGGCGCGGCGCGCCAGCGTGTCGGGCACTTCGACGATGCCGCGGCCGGCGAAGAATTCGCTGCGGTCGCAGGTCCATTGCGTGGCTCCGGTCGTCGTGCCTTGCAGGGCCGCGAACAGCAGGAAGGCCGTGCTGCCGCCGAAGCCCGTGCTCGATTCGCGCTGCTGGCCGAACACGGCCGGCTGGTCTTCGGGCTTCCAGCAGTGCACGGTGCGCCGTTCGCCGCGCGCGGCACCCAGCTGCCACTCGACCATTGCGAGCGCGCGCAGGCGGCGCTGGCCGGCGCCTTCGTTGCGCACGCGCACGTGCACCAGCTTGATGGCTTCGTCGCGGTCCGCGAAGAAAGTGGTTTCGAGCACGAGCTCGCCTTGGCGGTATTCGAAAACCGAGTAGCCCTGCCCGTGCCGTACGAGGTGGCGGTTGGCGCCGCCGCCGCCGGCGGGCGTGAGCGGCAGCATCTCTCGCGTCGCCACGTCCTGCAGCAGGTAATGCTCGAAAGCCGGGTCCTGCACCGGGTCGTTGGACCACGGCGTGACCTGGTGCATGCGGCTGTTGCCGGCCCAGGTGTAGCCAGTGCCCCATTCGGACACCTGGAAGCCGAAGGCGGCGTTGGCGATCACGTTGATCCATGGGCGCGGCGTGCGGCGATCGGGGCCGACCTCGAAGCGGAACTCACCGCTCTCGGCGTCGAAGTCGCCGGTGGGGGCTGTGTTGGTTGGCGAGGCGGCCTGTCGGTTGAACAGCGGCGTGCGGTGTTGCACCGGTGCGCTGCTGTCGTCCGCAATCGCCGGGCTGCGTGCCTCTTGCAGCGCCGCCACCTGCACTTCGAGCGCGCGGCCGTCGGCCGTGAACACCACGCGCGCCAGGCTGGAGAGCGCGGCCTTTTCCGACGGCACCACGTCCTGGTCGCGCAAGAGGTAGAAGCTGGCGGTGTCGTTGCGCGGAAAGCTGTGCTGCGTCTGCTGCGCGACGCGCGAGCGCAACGTCTCGATCTCGCGCTGCAGCGGCATCAGGTACGAATTCGGCTCGCTGTTGAGCACCACGAGGTCGCAGGCCACGCCACCGAAACCCCACCACGGCTGCGCGCGCAGCAGCGTGTTGATGAGCCCCATGCCGTTCATCGAGTGGATGTACACCAGCACGATGGGCTTGTCGCCCGAAATGCCGAAGCGCCAGATCTGGCGCAGGTCGATCAGCCCGCGGTCGCTCATCACGCGCGGCGTGGTGTAGGTGAGGACGGTTGTCAGGTCCTGCAGCGCCAGGTTCTGTGCGGGCGCGATGCTCAGGTCGCGCAGCCGCACCTGCGCCAGCGTGGCCGCCATGCGGGTGGCGCGCTCCACGTGCATCGGTTGCAGGTAGCGGTCGATGCGGGGCATCAGCGCCTCGATGCTCTCGTCGGCAGCGGTGGCGAAGCTCAGGCGTGCGGTGGTGCCCGGGGCAATCGACAGGCGCACGCGCAGGCAGGCGATGGGGTCCAGGCCGTTCACCTGCTTGCCCTGGGCCGTGAGCGGTTGCCTGTCGAGCGCAGGGTCGGCCAGCGTGCGGTTGCGGCCGATGAAGACGCGCCGATCGGTCATGCTGTCGATCGACAGCACGTTGGCATCGACCGAAGCCACGAAGTGCACCGCGGCGACCACCGCATCGCCGTGCAGGCGCGGCCTGCGCGACAGCAGCAGCGCGCGCCACGCGGGCTCCCAGCGCGATTCGACGAACAGGTTGGCAAAGGCCGGATGCGCCTCGTCGGCCTTCGGGTTCGACAGCACCGGCTCGAAGTACGAGACGAGTTCGAGCGTGCGCGTTTCGTCACCGCTGTTGTGCAGCGTGATGTTGCGCAGCTCGGTGTCGTCCTCGGGGCTGATGAGCACCGTGGTGCGCACCTGCAGGCCGGGGCCGGTCGCATCGAACTGCACCTGGTCGGCCAGGAAGCGGGTGCGATAGTGCCAGTCGGCGCCGGGCGCAGGCAGGGCGGTGAGCGAGGTGAGCTCGCTTTGCCCTCCGTCTTTTTCGATATCGCGCACATAGAAGAAGGTGCCGTAGCTGTCGCGCAGCGGATCGTCGCGCCAGCGCGTCACGTTGAACGCGCGCCAGCGGCTCACGCCGGCGCCGTTGGCCCGCAGCGCCACCGTATAGCGGCCGTTCGACAACAGGTGCGTGGGCTGGAAGCCCGGCCCCGTCGGATCGACCACGCGCGGCTGGAACAGCGGCGCCAGCTCGGCCCGGCTGGGCTCGGGCGGCGTGCGCGGGTCGGCGCTGCCGATGATCTGGCGCGGCGTGCGCTCATGCAGCAGCGACTCGTGCGCCTGCACCAGCGCGGCACTGCCGAACCAGCGGCGCGGCGCGTCGTCGCGCAGCACGTTGCACAGCGCCACCAGCGACATGCCCTGGTGGTGCGCCATGAAGTTGCGCACGACAGTGAACTCCTGCCCCTCGGTCTGGCGCGAGGTGGTGAAGTCGATCGCGTCATGAAAACCGAACTCGCCGCGCGCGCCGAGCGATTCGAGCAGCTCGAGATTGATGACGGCCGCTTCGGGCGCGAAGGGCGCAGCCATCAGGCTGGCGTAGGGCGCCACCACGCGGTCGGTGGGTGGCGTGCGCCGCAGCGCCAGGCGCGGCACGCCGAAGGGCGAGTACTGGTACGCCAGCGAATGGTCTTGCGCGAAGTAGGCCGACTCGGACACGCCCCACGGCATGCTCTGCGCACGGCCGAAGGCCTGCTGCTCGGCGATGGCCGCGGCATTGGCCACCTGCAGCAGGCCGTCGGTGGGCTCGGTCATCACGAGCGCGGGCATCAGGTACTCGAACATCGAGCCCGACCACGACTTCAGGCTGGGCTTGAAGCCCACCAGCAGGAACGGCCGGCCCAGCGCCATCCAGTGGCGGCGCGGCACGTCGCCCTTCGCAATCGCAAGGAAGCTCAACAGGCGCGACTCGGAGGCCAGCAGGTCGTAGTAGCTGGCGTCGAGCACGTTCTCTTCGACGCGCAGGCCGATGTGGAACAGGTGGCGCTTGGCGTCGTAGAGGCCGCTGAAATCCATGCCGTCGTGCAGCGCGTCGCAGCGTCGGGCCAGTGCTTCCAGCGTGGGGGCTTCGTGGAGTTGGCAGCTTGCTTTCGCCGCGAAGGCGCGGCAGGCCTGCGCCACGGCCACGAGGTGGCCCGCGAAGTTGCCGCTGTCGACGCTGGACACATAGTCGGGCGGCAGCGGCTTGAGCGTCTGCGTGTCGTACCAGTTGAACAGGTGGCCGTCGTGCTTCTGCATGCGGTCGACGGTGTCGAGCGTGGCGGTGATGCGCGCCAGCAAAGAGCCGGTGTCGATCCAGCCGAACTCGCGCGCGCAGCAGGTGGCCAGCAGGTACAAGCCGATGTTGGTCGGCGAGGTGCGGTGCGCAATCGTCGGCTGCGGTTCGAGCTGCAGGTTGTCGGGCGGCAGGTGGTTGTCGTCCGGGCCCACCACGTGCTCGAAGAAGCGCCAGGTGTCGTGCGCCAGCTTCTCGAGGTAGCTGCGATCTTCGGGCTCGAGCGGGTCTTCGGCGTGTGCATCGACGCGGCTGCCCCACCAGGCCGCGAGGGGCGCCAGGGACCAGAGCACGAAGAGCAGGGGCCCGAGCACCGGGTGGGCGCTCCGGTTCGCGAGGATGGCGAGCGCCAGGGACACCGCGCTGCTGAGGGCCGCGCTGCGCACGAAAGGCTTCAGGCGCTGGCTCGATTGCGCCTGCGCCTGGTCGGCTGTCGTCCATTGCAGCAGGTGCCTGCGGCTCACGACCAGCCGCCAGGTGGCGAGGAAGGCCGCGTCGAGCAGCAGGCGCGTCTGCGCCGCCAGCTGCACAAACTGCCAGGCTGCGCCGGCCATGGCGCGCAACAACTCGACCGTGCCCACATCGAAGAAGTGGCGCAGCTCGATGGCGCGCCGTGTCGGCACCAGGCCGGCCAGCGCGCCCAGCAGCGGGCCCAGCGTGAGCGCCGCGCCGACGGCAGCCAGCGCCCAGCCGAGCGGCATGGCCTGCGTGAAGATCACCAGCACCAGCAGCGCGAAAGATGCTGGTGCGACCAGCGAGCGGCGCAGGTTGTCGCACATTTTCCAGAGGCCCAGCGCGTCGATGCCGAAGCGGCGCGCACGCCACATCAGTGGCAGCAGCTGCCAGTCGCCGCGCACCCAGCGGTGCACGCGCGAGGCGGCCACGCCGGCATGGTGCGGATGGTCTTCGACCAGCACCACGTCGCTGACCATCGCGCAGCGCGCGACGCTGCCTTCGAGCAGGTCATGGCTCAGCACGGCGCTGTCGGGCAGGCGGTCGTTCAGCGTGGCGTGCACGGCGCGCACGTTGAGCAAGCCCTTGCCGGTGAAGGAGCCGCTGCCGAACACGTCCTGGTAGATGTCGGAGGCGCCGCTGCCGTAGGGGTCGAGCCCGCACTGCCCGGCGAACACCCAGTGGAAGAAGGAGCGCTCGCTGCGCATCGGGAACGGCGTGACGATGCGCGGCTGAAGAATGCCGAAGCCCGCGACCACGCGCCGGCTTGGCACGTCGATCTCGGGCGCGTTCAGCGGATGCGCGGCGATGGACACGAGGTCGCGCAGCGCGCCGGGCGGCAGGCCCGTGTCGCTGTCGAGCGTCAGCACATAGGGCGTGCGGCCGGGCGCGAGCTGCTGGCCCGGTGCGAGCGGGAGAAAGCCGCTGGCGTCGCCGCTGGCCAGCAGGCGCACGAGCATTTCGAGCTTGCCGCGCTTGCGCTCCCAGCCCATCCAGCGCTGTTCGGTCTCGCTCCAGTTTCGCGGACGGTGCAGCAGCAGGAAGCGTGGCGCGGCGCCTTCGGCCGGTGGGTACTTGGCGTTGAGCGCGGCGATGCGTTGCTGGGCATCATCGAGCAAGGGCACGTCGTCGGGCATCGAGGCTTGCGAAGCGTCGGCCCAGTCGGTCAACAGCGCGAACTGCGCGTGCGCCTCGCGGTTGGCGAGCCAGTGCAGTTCGAGCCGGTGCGCGAGCTTGGCGTTGTTCGCGGTCGACCCCAGCATCGTGGGCATGACGACGAGCGCGCGGTGCCGTTCGGGAATGCCGTTCGCGAAATCGAGGCGTGGCAGGGCCTGCACGCGCACCGACTCCGCCATGATGCGTTGCGCCAGCGCAATCAGCGCTTCGGACAGCGGCCATGCGAGCAGCAGCAACGCCGCGACGGTGGTCCAGTCGCCGCGATGCGGCAGGCCGTGCACCACGGCCGCCAGCAGCAGCGCGGTGCCGAGGGCAACCGACCCCACGTAGACGGGCAGGCGCCAGCCGCGATGGCTGCGCGCGGGGCTTCGTGTGCTCGCGGCGCGTGCGGCATGGCCCGCCGGTGCGTTCGCCTGCAGCGACGCGATCAGCGCAGGCCGGCCCTGGCCGAAGAGGTAATAGCCGGCGGTGCCGTCGGCGCGGTCGGTCTCGGCGCCGGCTTCCTCGGCCGGTGCACTGGACGCCAGCGTGACCACGGCCTGCGCCACTTCGCGCTCGGTCCGTTCGGCACTGCGCGCCACCTGTTCCATCGCATGCGTGATCTGCTGGCGCATGAGTTCGCTCTCGTTCGCAAAGCTGGGAAGTTCGCGCAGCACGCGCAGCGAGCGGCTCACCGGCTCGATCAGATCGCTCCACTCGACCTGGCCGATCATGCGCAAGGTCGTGATGATGTTGCCGACCGTGAGATTGGCCGCGGCCTGCGCGTTCTGCGCGTCGCCGATCAGCGCCGGGCCGTTGGGACAGTGCTGTTCGGTCCAGCGCACCAGCGTGGGCATGTCGTCGCCTCGCTCGACGGGCAGGCGCTGCCACAGCTGCGTGAGGTAGCTGTCCTGCAGGCCGTGGCTCTGCAGCGCGCGGTACAGCACGTCGAGGTCTTGCACCGAGAGGTGCGGCGCCGCGTCCCACGCGGCATGCGCGATCTCGCGCGCGACCTTGTTCTCGGCAATGCGCTCGGCCACGCGGCGCAGGTTTTCGAGCAGCACCACGCGCAGGGTGGTGGGCAGCGCCCACAGTTCGCCGAACATCAGCTCGTCGATGTCCTGGTAGGCGTTGAGGAAGGCAGTGAACAGCGTCTTGTTGAGCACGCTGTCGGTGTGCGCCACATAGGCCCACGCAATGCCGTACACGCGCGGCAGCCCCGCCAGCGGCGGCGTGACGAGCTTGGGCAGGCGCGCGTAGTAGCTGCGCGGCACGCCGTCATGGATCTGCTGGAGCTGCGCTTCGACGAGGTGGAAGTTGTCGAGCAGCCATTCGGCCGCCGGCGACACATAGCGTCCGCTCAGCGAGATCAGCGCGATGTAGTCGAAGGCGGCGCGCAGCGACTCGAGGTTCTCATCGACACGCGGGAAAAAAAGCGCGCCTTCGCGCGCGCGGTGGTGTTCGTCTTCCACCACCTGGGCACCGGCCAGGCTGTGGCCGTGCTGTTCGAAACGTTGGGCACCGAAGAGTTCGGCGCGAATCGGGAGCGCTACCGGGTCGTGCGGACCGAGCAGAAGAGTCCGGGCATAGTGACTGAGCCCTTGGAGGCGGTCGACGACGGCAGCGGCGCTCAAGTGACCGCGAACAGGCCGATGCCCAGGACCACGGCCACGCAGGCCATCGTGACAATGCGGCCCGCAGCGAGCGCGCGCACACGTTGCATGTGGCTTCGCAGCGAGAACCATCGCCCGTGGGCACGTGCGCAGTGATGCATGTGCGAAGCTAGGGCTTCGAAATCGCTGCCGACGAAATCGATGTGCGAATGGGAAAGGGACTGCGGGACGGACATTGCAACGGGCTCCTATGAAACGACTTCGAGCTGCCGCGCGATTGCGAGAACTGTGAACGTGTTCCGACCGTACGCTTTTAATTGACCTTACGGGTGCCTGTTTTCACGATGCCCGACATACGAGGGCCTACGCATTCGCGATTGAGGGCATGTCTGTCACAGCTGATTCTTTGGCGCAGCTACCCCATGCCGCCTCTGAAGTACAAGCGAACCAGCCGGCGCACTCGTGCCAATCGGTCGCCCCAGGAGCTCGTCACCCCGCTGCCCCGAACAACGATCTTGGCGATAGATCGGCACTATGTTCGCTACCGCACAGACAAGGCTTTTTGCATGAATAACGATTGAGCAATGCGCCTCGGAAACACAGTCGACAGCGTTCATTGATGAATCAGGCGAAAGCCATCGAGGTCTGAGCATGCGTAACTTCTTGACCAACAACCGCGATGAACTGATCTCCCGGTGCAAGTCAAAAGTTGCGCGAAGGCCCAGACGCGCAGCAACTGAACAGCAGTTGGCCAACGGCATTCCGCTGTTCCTTGATCAATTGATCCAAACGTTTGCCGCGGAAGAAGATGACAAACCGGCGGACAGCATCAGAATTTCGGGACCTTCAGGCGGAGATTCGCAGACCTTGTCGGAGATGGGGGTAGCCGCCACGGCCCACGGCAAGGAGCTGCTCGAACTGGGGTACACGGTAGATCAAGTCGTCCACGACTATGGCGACCTTTGCCAAGCGATCACGGACATGGCCTTCGAGCGCGATGCTCCCTTTGCCGTCGGGGAGTTCCGCACATTGAATCGATGCTTGGACAACGCCATTGCCGATGCCGTCACGGAGTTCAGCTCCCAGCGCGATACGCAGATCGCCCGCCAGCAGAGCCTTGACTCAACCGAGCGTGTCGGTTTCCTCGCTCACGAGTTGCGCAACTGTCTGGGCACGGCGACTCTTGCCATCCATGCCCTCGAACTCGGCAGCATGACATTGGGAGGTGCCACGGGGAGCGTATTGAAGCGCAGCCTTTCGTCGATGGTCACCCTGATCGATCGGACGCTCGCCGAGGTGCGCGTCAACATGCCGGAACAGCGCCAGACGTTTTCCGTCGCCACGTTCATCAAAGATGCCGAAACCGCCGCGCAGCTCGTCGCCGGAGCCGCACGCTGCCCCTTCGAGGTGAGCTCTGTCGATCCTCTGCTGGCCATCCGTGGCAATCGCGAGCTGCTGCTTGCCGCCCTGGCGAATCTCTTGCAAAACGCGTTCAAGTTCACGCACCCGCACACCATCATTGCCTTAAGAGCTCATGCACTCGACGAGCATGTATCGATTGACGTCGAAGACCACTGCGGAGGACTTCCGCCCGGAAGCGCTTCCAGGATGTTTGAGCCCTTCAATCAACACAGTCATGACAAATCCGGCCTTGGCTTGGGCCTGTCCATCGCACGCCGAAGCGTTGAGGCTGACCTCGGCACCTTGACAGCTCGAGATGTGCCGGGAACCGGTTGCGTTTTCACCATTCGCTTGCCCCTGCACGTCCTCGAATGACAAGCATCTAGTTTCTCCCAATCCCAAGGACTCATCATGGACATCCAATTGCTGATGCGGATCGGCCGCATGGCACCACCTCGGTGGCTCACTTTGTCGGCGGATGTTTCAGCAGCGAAGCGGCTGGCTGCCGACGGCCTGATTGAGATGACTCTGGAGTTGCAGGGCAAAGCAAAGACATCTATACGCGAATCAGTGCATGTTCGCACGATCACACGAAATGGTGCCTTGGCTATCGCTGATGAAAAATCTCGCTCGCAGCGGAAATGAACGCATGATGGTCGCATGACAGGCGATGTGATGCTCACCTTCAACCCCGGGTCTTCGTCGATCAAGCTCGGGCTGTTCGTGATCGATGCCGGCGCGACACGCGCCCTCGCCCGCCGCACGGTCGATGCAACACTCGATGCCTTGTCCAGCGTGATCGCGAATGCCCTGGATTGGGTGAACGATGCGGCGCCGGGCGCACGACTCGTCGCGGCGGGTCACCGCGTCGTGCACGGCGGGGACGAGTTCAGCGGCCCGGTGGCGATTGCGGAGGACACGCTCGTCGCTATCGAGGCACTGGCGCCGCTCGCGCCGCTGCACCAGCTGCAAAGCCTGCGACTGATCCATGCGGTGCGGCACGCCGCACCGGCGCTGCCGCAGTCGGCCTCGTTCGACACGGCCTTCCACCGCAGCCAGAGCGCTGCATCGCGCCGCTACGCGCTCCCGCGCGTGCTGTTCGACCAAGGCATCAAGCGCTACGGCTTTCATGGCCTGTCGTACAAATTCATCGCGTCGCAACTGCGCCAGCAGCACCCCGGGATTGCCGCGGGCCGCGTGGTGGTCGCGCACCTGGGCAGTGGCGCCAGCCTGTGCGGCTTGCTGCATGGCACCAGCCGCGAGACCAGCATGGGCTTCTCCACGCTCGACGGCATCCCGATGGCTACCCGCAGCGGCGCGCTCGACCCCGGCGCGCTGCTTTATCTGCTCAAGCAACCGGGTCAGTCGATCGACACGGTCGAAGACATGCTTTATCACCGCTCGGGCTTACTAGGTCTCTCCGGCGTTTCGGGCGACGTGCGCAAACTGCTCACGAGCGACGCGCCCGAAGCTCGCGAAGCGCTGGCGTTGTATGCACTGCGGATCGCGCGCGAAGTGGCCGCCATCGCCACCACGCTCGGCGGGCTCGATGCGCTCGTTTTCACCGCCGGCATCGGAGAGAACCAGCCGGCTGTGCGCAACGCCGTGTGTCACCACCTCGCCTGGCTCGGCGTGGCGCCCGATCCCGCAGCCAGTCAGGTCGCCGTGTTCGTCATGCACACCGACGAAGAGCAGGTGATCGCCGACGAGGCCTGCCAAGTTCTGTCCCTTTATCAAACCACCGGAGCCGCCCCGTGACCCGCCCACTTGAACGCGCCCCGTGCACGCCAAGTTCTCGGCATCGGTTTCCCGTGGGGTTCATGGTGCACTTTAGGTTGCTCTCCAAAGCGAAGTTATGGGACCCCGCCAGCCAGAAAGTGAGTCCCTGACTGTTCGCTGGCGCACGCAGCCTCACCAAAAAATGTCTCGGCAGTTGGTACGCCGGCGCACAGACGCCGGATTTCAGTCGCAGAATCATGAAGATTTGGAAGCAGACTTCCTCATGGCATTGCCTCCTCGTTCGTCTTCGTTGCACCGGGCCGCCGCACGCAACGAACTGCTGGATGCCATCCCTCTTGAAGTGATGGCCCGAATGGAGCCGTTCCTCGAGCCGGTGCCGCTGCGTCTTGGGGAGGTGCTCTACGAGTCGGGGGTAGTGCAGCGACACGTTTTCTTCCCCATCGATTGCATCGTCTCCCTGCTGTACGTGCTGGAGAACGGGCAGTCCGCTGAGATCGCGGTCGTCGGCTTCGAAGGCATGGTTGGCGTATCGCTCTTGATGGGCGGAGGTAGCACGCCCAATCGTGCCGTGGTGCAAAGTGCAGGCAACGCCTTCAGGCTAAGCGCCACCCACATTCAGGAGCTGACGGAAAAGGGGGGGCCGTTGCTTCACCTCTTGCTGCGCTACACCCAATCGCTCATCACCCAGATGTCGCAAACGGCGGTGTGCAATCGGCATCATTCGCTCGAGCAGCAGCTGTGCCGCTGGCTATTGTTGAGCCTGGACAGATTGCCGGGCAATGAACTGGTCATGACTCAGGAACTGATCGCCAACATGCTCGGCGTGAGACGCGAAGGCGTGACGGAGGCGGCGGGCAAATTGCAGCGTCTGAACCTGATCAAGTACGCGCGAGGTCACATTACGGTGCTCGACCGCCCGGGCCTGGAACAGCAGGTTTGTGAATGCTATGAGGTCGTGAAGCGCGAAACGGATCGGCTGCTTCCTCGCCAAGTGGCAAGCTGATTCGCCGCGGCGACGGTCAGGCTCGGTGCGCCGCCGCACAGACGTGAGCCATCGCATCGGCAACAATGCGGCAGGTCACGCATTTTCGCGCTGGCTCCTCTCAACAGGGGCTCTGTGACATCCCATCCGACCCGCCCCATTCACAACCGTCTGCTCGAAGTGCTTCCGCCGATGGTCAGGGCGTGTCTACTCGAAAAATGCGAGAACGTGGCATTGGCGGCGTCCCAGACGCTCTATGAGCCGGGCGATTCCATCCGCCACATCCACTTTCCCACGAGCGCCTTTGTTTCACTGGTTTCCACGGCAGACGGCCACGACGGCCTGCAAACAGGCTTGGTGGGCAACGAGGGCGCCTTGGGCTACGAACTGTCGTTGGGTGTTCAGAGCGCGCCGTTGCGGGCGTTCGTTCAGGGCGGCGGTCTGGCCTGGCGCCTGACAGCGCAGTCCTTTGCTCAGGAACTGGAGCACAACACGATGCTCAGGCGTGTTCTCAACCGCTACGTCTGTGTGCTGCTGATGGAACTGGGTCGCTCGGGCCTGTGCAACCGCTTCCATCTGATCGAGGAGCGCCTGGCGCGCTGGTTATTGACGACCCAGGATTGCGCGCACTCCACACACCTTGCACTGACTCATGAAGTGCTGGGCCGCATGCTGGGGGTGCGTCGGGTCGGCATCACCAATGCCGCGACCGCGCTGCACGAGCGTCGACTGATTGACTACCGACGTGGCGCCATCACGATCACGGATCGCCGGGGACTGGAAAGTGCGGCGTGCGATTGCTATCGGGCCAACCAGCGCAACTACGCGCGGTTGATCTCATGACAGGTCGCCTTCCTGCAATTCATAGGGCAGGAACATGAAGATCGTTCTCCCGCAGCATCACCGGCTCCATTGCCCCCTGTGAGAGACGACGCCGCACCGCAGCTTCGATCTCTTCGACATGGTGGCTGAACGTTTCAAGCGGGTCGGCGTTCTCGGTCGTGCGAAAGTGATAACGCAGTGCTTCCCTCCCGATGCTGGCACTCACGAACTGGGTGCCTTCCATGTCCACCCAGAAGCGGACGGAGCCTGAAGCATCATGAAAGTACGGAGCGTCAGACATTTCGAGATCTTTCTTTGAGGCGGCTGCGCACTATCGCAGGTCTGGCGTTTCGTGTCTGTGCGATATCGGGTGTTTGGTCGCCACACAGGTCTACGCGCTTGGCTCTTTGCCGCGAACTCCATCGAGGTGACGGCCCTCCTGCATCGAGGCTCCGCTCTTGATGGGCGGGTGCTTAAGCTTCCTCTACCAGCGCCGGATGGCCGTCAACCCGATCATGGTGTGGCCTTGGCCTTCGGTCTGTGCGCCAGCGCACGGTGCGAAAACATCCTGAGCAACCTCAGCAAACGAACCGCGCTCTACAGTTCGTTTGACGCGCTTCAAGAACCGCGCGAATACCGATGTCGGCGGTCTCGGTCGGCTCCATGCAGCCATTCCTGTCAGCCCAACCAACCCTGGCGACGGCAGCCAACGCGTTGGTGGTGCGCGGACCCGGTCGTTAGCACTCCAGGACAGACTGAAGAGGCATTGGGCGTTGATACCGCGTCCCAGCCAACTGTGTCGTCCGCCGCGGAAGAGACTATTTCGCAGGCGAGAAAGAGGTGGGCGCCAAGAACGAGTTGTCCATCTTCGCAACAATCGGTCCGGCTGCCTCGCTCGCCTTTCTGACCTCGACCCATTCGGGATCGACGACAAACTTTCCCCACTTGACTTCACGATCGGCCAGGCTCTCCCAGACAAGCATGTAGGTAAGCGCGTTGCTGTCAGGTCCGACTGCAGTCGTCCAATATCCGAGTTGACGAATTCCCAGCCGGTTCCAGATGCCCGCGGTGTGATCGCGAAATCTGGCAAGAACGTCGGGCAGCCGGCCAGGCATTGCGGTATAGACGCGTAGTTCGTAGATCATCGACATCAGTCCTGAAAAAATGTTGCAAGTTGACGAGGCGGCGGGCGTGACCGCCAAACTCACATTGTGCTGCCAGAGGTCCATCCGCCGTCAAAGGAGATGATCTGCCGGCGGTCTGCCCCAACCGCTAACCGCCAGCCTCAGGCATTCCGCGTCGCGCCTTCTCGCCAACAAATGCATTCGCGGAGCAAGGCACCCGCGCCCCGAACGAACCCGAGCACGAGCCCTACGGCATCCCGCGCGCCAGCAAGTGATCGACCAACCGGCGCTGCGGAAAGCTCAACGCCTCCTGCCGCGTGCACAGGTACATCCGTCGTGAAGCCCACGCATCGGTGAGATTGATGAAGCGCAGCTTCATCTCCTTGCGGTAGGTCACAGCGGCACCCTCTGGCAGGATGCCCACGCCCATGCCCGCTTCGATCATCCGGCACACGGCCTCGAAGCTCTTCACCCGCACGCGCAGGCGCAGCACCTTGCGCGCACTCATGGCGGCGTCTTCCATCGTGCGGGAGATGGCGGAATCGTCTTCGAGACCCACGAAATCGAAATCGAGCAGTTCCTCGAACGACACCTCGCGCCCGCGCCACGGATGCTTCTGCCGCACGATGGCAACCAGCCGATCGGTGCGGTAGGGAATGAAGTTGAGCGCCGGGTCGGCCGCCTCGCTGGTGATGACGCCCACGTCAGCCTGCCGGTCGCGAATGGCCTGCACGATGTACACGCTGCGGTGCTCCTCCACGCTCACACGGATCTCCGGGTAGCGCTGGCGGAAGCTCGCCACGTCGTCGGGCAGGAACTGGCCCATGGCGGACGCGTTGGCATGCAGCCGCACGCGGCCGGTGGCGCCTTGTGCGTAGTCGGACAGGTCGGCGCGCATGCGATCGACGTCGCGCAGGATCTGGCGCGCATGCATGGCGAGCGACTCGCCGGCGCCGGTGGGCGTCACGCCTTTCGAGGTGCGGTTGAGCAGCGCGACGCCCAGGTGGCCTTCGAGAATGGACAGGCGGCGGCTCGCGGCCGACAGCACCATGTGGCTCTCGGCGGCGGCCTTCGACAGGCTGCCGTGCTCAATGGCACGCAGGAAAAGCGCCAGCGAATCGAGGTCGGGTCTCATGGGTTCGGGTCGATCTGGGAGGCTGGCATTGTCGCGCCCGCGAGGGCGGGCACAGGCGCAAGGATGAGGGCAAAATCCCCCGGCCGCGCCGATCGGCCCCATCCCCCGTGCCGTCCATGCCGCCCCCGCTGCCAATCACGCCCGAAACACCTCCGCCCTCCCCTCCCCGCCCGCGCCACCGCGCGCTGGCCGGCTGGATCGCCGCGGGCGTACTGGCACTGCTGCTGATCGGCGTGGCGGGCCAGTGGGCCGCGAGGCGCGAGGCGAACTTCCAGGCCGACTCGATCCGCCGCGCCATGGAAGTCCATGTGCTGGGCCTGCGCGACGCCGCCGGCAAGTACAGCTACCTGCCATTCACCGCGAGCCTGCATCCGGACGTGCTGGCCGCGCTGGCCCATCCCCAGGACGCGGCCGTGAAGCAGCGCGCCAACCGCTATATCGAGGAGGTGAACCGGCAGGCGGGCTCCGACGCGCTCTACCTCATCGACCTGCAGGGCCTTACGCTGGCGGCCAGCAACTGGGCAACGCCGCAGAGCTTCGTCGGCGAGTCGTATGCCAACCGCCCCTACTTCCGCGACGCGCGCGCGGGGCGCAACGGCCTGTTCTACGGCGTGGGCCAGACCACCGGCGAGCCGGGGCTCTTCATCTCCGCGCCGGTGCGGCCCGACGGCGGCGCCGTGCTGGGCGTGGTGACGGTGAAGGTCAGCCTGCGCCAGCTGCAGGAAGCCTGGACCTTCTCGCGCGACCCGATCCTGCTGACCGACGCGCGCGGCATCGTGTTCCTGAGCTCGGTGCCGCCGTGGATGTACAAGGCCACGCGCGCGCTGGGCGCAGCGGAACTCGACGGCATGCAGCGCGACCAGCAGTACGGCGCGCGCACCAGCTTCGCGGCACTGCCGTGGAAGGTGGAGCGTGGCGAAGGCGAGCCCGGCTACCTCGTGCGCACCGACATCGGCGGCCAGCCGCGCCGCTTCCTCGCAGTGGACGAGCCGCTGCCCGACCTGGGCTGGACGCTGACGGTGATGGCCGACCACGCCGAAGTCACCCGCGCACGCGAGCGCACCTGGATGCTGGGCCTGCTGTGCGCCGGCGTGCTGCTGCTGGGCGGCCTGTACTGGCAGCTGCGCGAACGCCGCTTCGCCGAGCAGCGCGATGCACGGCGCGACCTGGAGCTGCGCGTGCGCGAGCGCACCCACGAGCTCGACGAGGCCCACGCGTTCCGCAAGGCGATGGAAGACTCGCTGCTGGTGGGCATGCGCGCACGCGACCTGGAGGGCCGCATCATCTACGTCAACCCGGCCTTCTGCGAGATGACCGGCTACGACGCCGACGAACTGCTCGGCAAGCTGCCGCCCTACCCCTACTGGCACCCCGACGACGTGGCGCAGCACTGGCGCCAGTACGACGCCATGATGAGCGGCCAGCCCGCGCGCTCGGGCTTCGAGTCGCGCCTGCGGCACCGCGACGGGCACGACGTGATCACCATGGTCTACACCGCCGCGCTGATCGACGCCGACGGCCAGCACAGCGGCTGGATGAGCTCGGTGGTGGACATCACCGAGCAGAAGCGCGCCGAGCTGCGCCAGCGCCAGAACGACGAGCAGCTGCAGCACGCCCAACGCCTGGCCAGCCTCGGCGAGATGGCCTCCACGCTGGCCCACGAGCTGAACCAGCCGCTGATGGCGCTGAGCAATTTTGCGAGCGCGGCCAAGGCCTTCGCGGAACAGGGCAACCAGCAGCTGCTGGTCAGCAGCCTCGACGAGACCATGGCGCAGGCCCAGCGCAGCGCCGAGATCGTGCGGCGCATCCGCGGCTTCGTGCGCCAGCGCACCGTGGGCACCGAGGACTGCGCGGTGGCGGCGCTGGTGGCGAACGCGCTGGCGCTGCTGCAGGGCGAGATGCGGATGCGGCAGGCGCGTGCCGAAGTCCGCATACCGGCGGGGCTGCCCGAGGTGCGCGGCGACCGCGTGCTGCTCGAGCAGGTGTTGCTGAACCTGCTGTCCAACAGCTTGCAGGCGATGCAGGCCACGCCGCCGGAACAGCGGCTCGTGGAGGTCGAGGCCGAGGTGCTGGCAGGACGCATGCACATCCGCGTGGCCGACCGCGGGCCGGGCATCGATGCAGCGCTGGCCGAGCAGGTGTTCGCGCCCTTCTTCACCACCAAGACCGGCGGACTGGGGCTGGGCCTGAACATCTGCCGCACCATTGTCGAGGCCCATCGCGGCCGGCTGTCCTTTGCCAACCGGGACGGCGGTGGCACGGTTTTCACCCTCGAGCTGGAGATCTCACCCCCATGAACGCTCTTGCCAACAACCTGTGCGTGGTGGACGACGACGAGGCCGTGCGCCGCTCGCTGGGCCTCCTGCTGCTGTCGCGCGGCTACGCGGTGCAGACCTTTGCCTCGGGCGAGGCCTTCCTGGCCGGCGCCGACCTGCAGCGCGCAGGCTGCGTGATCCTCGACCTGCGCATGGAGGGCGTGAGCGGGCTGCAGGTGTTCGATGCATTGCGCGCGCAGGACAGCCCGCTGGTCGTGATCTTCCTGTCCGGCCACGGCGACATTCCGATGGCCGTCGAGGCGGTGCAGAACGGCGCCTTCGGCTGGCTCGAGAAGCCCTGCAACGACGAGCGCCTGCTCGACAGCATCGCCCGGGCCCTGCAGCGCGCCGGCGAGATCGCCGTGCGCCGGCAGGCCCGCCAGGCCGCGCAGGCGCTGTGGGACAAGCTCACGCCGCGCGAGATGCAGGTCGCCCGGCTGGTGGCCGAGGGCAAGCCCAACAAGCAGATCGCCCTGGAACTCGCGCCGCTGGAGCAGCGCACGGTGGAAACGCACCGCGCCCACGTGTTCGCCAAGCTGGGGCTCGCGAACAGCCACCAGCTCGACCGGTTCCTGCGGGAACACGGGCTGTAGTCCTTTCTAGGTATTTACCCTTGCGTACCGATACGTAGCCGCACGGCGGGCGGCTACGGACGACAGCGCGCCGGCGGCCGGACAGACTTGCCGGTACGGTCTCGCGCGGCTTTGCGGCGGGCCGCAGCCAGAGACAAGGACACCTTTCCATGACCAACATCGCCAGTGCGAGCGTCGGCGCCTCCGGCCCGGACGCGACCGCCAACAACACGCCGTATACCTTCGAAGAAAAGCGCAAGCGCATCTTCGCCATCTTCGCCGCCTCGTCCGGCAACCTGGTGGAATGGTTCGACTTCTACGTCTACGCCTTCTGCGCCATCTACTTCGCGCCGGCCTTCTTCCCCAAGTCGGACCCGACCGTGCAGCTGCTGAACACCGCCGGCGTGTTCGCCGCCGGCTTCCTGATGCGCCCTATCGGCGGCTGGCTGTTCGGCCGCCTGGCCGACCGCAAGGGCCGCAAGACATCGATGGTCACTTCGGTCGTCATGATGTGCGTGGGCTCTCTGGTCATCGCCTGCCTGCCCACCTACGCGCAGATCGGCGCCGCCGCGCCCGCGTTGCTGCTGGCCGCGCGGCTGCTGCAGGGCCTGTCGGTCGGCGGCGAATACGGCACCACCGCCACCTACATGAGCGAAGTGGCCATGCGCGGCCAGCGCGGCTTCTTCTCGTCGTTCCAGTACGTCACGCTGATCGGCGGCCAGCTGCTGGCCGTGGTGGTGGTCGTGGTGCTGCAGCAGGTGCTCGACGAGGCCGAGCTCAAGAGCTGGGGCTGGCGCATTCCGTTCGTGCTCGGCGCCGTGGCTGCCGTGGTGGCCCTCATGCTGCGCCGCACGCTGACAGAGACCGCCAGCACCAAGACCCGCGCCGCCAAGGGCGCCGGCACCATGCGCGAGCTGTTCACGAACCACAAGCGCGCCTTCTTCGTGGTGCTGGGCTACACGGCCGGCGGCTCGCTGATCTTCTACACCTTCACCACCTACATGCAGAAGTACCTGGTGAATTCGGCGGGCATGTCGATCAAGACCGCCAGCAACGTGATGACGGCCTGCCTGTTCATCTACATGTGCATGCAGCCGGTGTTCGGCGCGCTGTCCGACCGCATCGGCCGGCGCAACAACATGCTGCTGTTCGGGGCACTGGGTGCGCTGATGACGGTGCCGGTGCTGAGCAACCTGCAGAGCGTCGGCAGTCCGCTGGCGGCGGGCGTGCTCATCACGCTCGCGCTGGCGGTGGTGAGCTTCTACACCTCGATCAGCGGCATCGTAAAGGCCGAGATGTTCCCGCCCGAGATCCGCGCGCTGGGCGTGGGGCTGTCCTACGCGGTCGGCAACGCGATCTTCGGAGGCAGCGCGGAGTACGTGGCGCTGGGGCTGAAGTCGATCGGGCACGAGTCGTACTTCTACTGGTACGTGACGGCGATGATGGGCGTGGTGTTCCTGGTGAGCCTGCTGCTGCCGAAGCAGGCGACGTACCTGCACCACGACAAGTAAACAGTGCTTCAGCGGGCGGCGCCCTGCGCGGCCAGCGCCAGGGTCCGCTTCGCGATGTTGACGAGGTGGATCTGGCTTGTTCCCTCGTAGAGGCGGAACAGCCGAACATCGCGGTAGAAGCGCTCGGCCACGTTGCCGGCGATGAAGCCGCTGCCGCCGAAGACCTGCACGGCCCGGTCGGCGACGCGGCCGCACATCTCGGAGGCGAACAGCTTGCACATCGACGCTTCCATCGTCACGTCGATGCCCTCGTCCCTCTTGCGCGCCGCCTCCAGCACCAGCGCGCGTGCCGCATGCACCTCGGTGTTGCTCTCGGCAATCATCTGCTGCACCAGCTGGAAGTCGCCGATGGGCTGCCCGAACTGCCGGCGCGACTGCGCCTGCCGCGCCATTTCCTCCACCAGCCGGATCGCAGGGCCGATGCACAGCGCGGCGAGATTGATGCGCTGCTTGTTCAGCGTTTTCATCGCCGTGCGAAAGCCCTGCCCTTCGACGCCGCCGACGATGGCCGAGGCCGGCACGCGCACACCTTCCAGCCTGATCTCGCCCACCGGCGAGCCGTGCTGGCCCATCTTGCGGTAGGGCTGCGAGGTCGACAGGCCGGGCGCGCCGCGCTCGACCAGGAAGGCGCTGATGCCGGCCGCGCCCTTCGCGTTCGGGTCGGTCCGGGCGAACACGGTGAACAGGTTCGCAATCGGCGCGTTGGTGATGAAGCATTTCTGCCCGGTGATGACGAAGCTGTCGCCGTCGCGCACCGCCACCGTCTTCTGCGCCGTGGCGTCCGATCCGGCCTCGGGCTCGGTGAGCGCGAAGCAGCCGGTCAGCTCGCCGCTGGCCAGCCGCGGCAGGTAACGGCGCTGCTGCTCGGGCGTGCCGTCGACCACGAGCGACTCCGATGCGATGCCGGTGTTGCCTCCGAAGCGCGCACGGAATGCAGTCGCGACCTGCGACACCTCGAGGTTCACCAGCGTCAGTTCCTCGGTGGTCAGGCCGGCGCCGCCGAAAGCCTCGGGGATGCTGTGGCCGAACAGTCCGATCTCGCGCATGCGCTGGACGACCGGTTCGGGAATCAGGTCGTCACGGTCGACCTGCTCCTCCAGCGGCAGGCATTCGCCATGGATGAACCGGCGCACCTCGGCGAGCATGGCCTGGAATTTCTCGCGGTCCCTGATCATGGTTTCGCCTCGTTGTCCGCCGCGCGCACATCCCGCAACAGCGCATAAAGCATGTCGTTGGGCGCCGCGCAGCCGGCCGGCTGGCGCGCGCCGAACAGGACGGCGTCGCTGCGTGTGAGCTCGGGCCGTTCGCGCTCCTCGATCCAGTCGTACACCACCGTGCGCGCGGCGATGCGCCATTCGCCGTGGCGGCGCTCGAAGCGGTCGAGGTAGCGTCCGCACAGCAGGGTGCGCTTCGCGGGCGCATCGGCAGGGGCCTGCAGTGCGAAGAAGCCGCTCTCCACCGCAGCCACGTCGCCATGCAGCTCGATCGCGATGTTGTTCACCTGGTGCACGCGCCGCCCGCCCTGGCGCAACCGCTGCAGCGCCTGCGCGATGAAGCCGTCGGCGCTGCCGTTCCAGGCGCCATGGCAGTCGGTGGCGTCTTCCCAGTAGGCCGAGCGCAGGGCCTCTTCGTCGACGCGGTCGATGCCGCGGCAGTAGCGGTAGAGGCACTCGCGGATCGCCTCGCGATCGAGCAGCGCCTGCAGCGGTGCGCGCGGGTTCATGCCGCCGGGGCCGCTGGCGCCGCGGCGCGTTTGAACAACTGCACCACGTTGCCTTCCGGGTCGCGCAGCGACATCACCGCGCCGTGCGCGCCCATGTCGCGCGTGCCGATCACCTCGCCGCCTGCGCCGGTGATGCGCTCCTGCGCACCGGCGAAGTCGCTCACCTCGAACACCATCACCACGCCGGAGGTCGCCGGCGCGGCCTCTTCGGCACAGGCCAGCGCCACGCTGGTGTTGCCCACGCCGTACTGGAACCAGCGGTCCTTGTCGCGGAACTTGAGCTTCAGCCCCAGTGCCGATTCGTAGAAGGCATGCAGCTCGGCCGGGCGTTGCGCCACCACGTACACGTTCTGCAGGCGCTGGGGAGAAATGTCCTCGGCGCTCACAGCGAGGTCTCCGATGCGCCGCCGTCCAGTCGGATCACCTCCGCGTTGACGAAGCGCGAGCCGTCGCCGGCCAGGAAGCAGATGGCGTCCGCAATGTCTTCCACGGTGCCGAGCCGGCCCAGCGGCGTGCGCGCGATGCGCCTGGCGTCGAGCTCGGCGTTGCGGTGCTTGGCCGTGCCTTCGGTGGGCACCGCGCCGGGCGCCACGGCGTTCACGCGGATGCGGCGCGCGCCCAGGTCGGCCGCCGCGGCGCGGGTGATGCCGAGCACGCCGGCCTTCAGGCCGCTGTAGACCACCGATCGCGCGGGCGACTTGAAGCCGGCGATGGAGGCCACGTTGATGATGGCGCCGCCGCGTTCCGGGTCCATCGCCTCGGCCGCGGCCTGGATGCCCCAGATCACCGACTTGAAGCCGATGTCGACCATGCGGTCCATCACCTCGGGCGTGATTTCCATCAGCGCCTGGTAGCGCACCCAGGCCGCGTTGTTGACCATCACGTCGAGCCGGCCCGCCTCGCCGGCCAGGCGCTGCACCGCCAGGCGCATGCCTTCGCGGCTCGAGACGTCCTGCGGCACCGCCACGGCCTTGCCGCCGAGGCGGCGGATCTCCGCGACGGTGTCTTCCACGAACTCGGCCTTGAGGTCGTTCACGCCGACCGTCGCGCCCAGCCGGGCGAAGGCCAGCGCGGTGGCTCGGCCGATGCCGTGGCCCGCGCCGCTGATGAAGGCCACGCGGCCTTCGAGGGACTGTGATGCATTCATGGCTTGTCTTTCGTTTCCGGCACCAGCAGCGCATCGAGCGCGAAGGCACCGTGCCCGTGATCGAGGACCACCAGCGGGTTGATGTCGATCTCGGCGACGCTGCGCGCATGCCGTACGGCGAACCGCGACAGCGCCGCCACGGCGCGCGCCGCGGCCGCTACGTCGGCCTTCGGCCGGCCGCGTGCGCCATCGAACAGCGCAAAGGCCTTGAGGGAGCGAAGCATCTGCATGGCCTGTGCCTCGGTCACCGGCGCCACCTGCAGCGCCACGTCGCGCAGCACCTCGGCATAGATGCCGCCCAGGCCCACAATCACGACCGGGCCGAAGACCGGGTCCTTCATGGTGCCGAGGATCAGCTCGGTGCCGCCCTGTGCCATCTGTGCCACCAGCACGCCGGCGATGCGCGCCTGCGGCGCCTTCTGCGCGACGCGCGCCAGCAGGCTGTCGTATTCGTCGCGCAGCTGCGCCTCGGAGCGCACGTTGGTCACCACGCCGCCAACCTCGGTCTTGTGCGGGATGTCGGGCGAGACGATCTTCAGCACCACCGGAAAACCGATGTCGCGCGCCGCGGCCAGTGCCTCGTCCCGGCCGCCGGCCGTGACTTCCTTCAGCACCGGGATGCCGGCCTGCGCGAGCACGGCCTTGGCACTGGCCTCGTTGGCGAAGGCTTCGGCCGGAAGCGCTTCGGCCGACCGCGACGCGACCGCCACCTCGGCCTGTTCGCCACGTGTGCCGAGGCGCACCAGTGCCGCCAGCGTGGCACACGCCGCATCGATGGTCTCCACTGTCGGAAAGCCCATCTCGTTCAGCTGCGCCATGGTGTCGGGCGGCGCCTTGCAGCACAGCAGGACGAGCCGCGACGGATGCGCACGGCGCACCTGCTCCAGCGCCGCGAGGTAGACGTCGCGCAGCCGCGGCATCTGGAAGGCGTACGCCGACTGCAGGATCACCGCGTCGCAGCTCGCATCTTCCGCCACCGCCGACAGCACCTGCACCAGCAGCTCGGGCCGGCTCGACACCTGCGCCGTCATGTCGACGGGATTGCCCGGCGATGCGTAGGGCAGCGCGGCCACGATGCGTTCCTGCGTGGCCGCGGAGAGCTTCGGCAGTTCCAGCCCCTGTGCGCTGGCGGCGTCGGCCATCAGCACGCCGAAGCCGCCCGATGCCGTGACCAGCGCCACGCGCGGCCCCTTCGGCGCACGCGCCGTGCCGACCACCGACACAGCATGGCCCACTTCGAGCAGCTGCTCGATGCTGGGCACGCGAATGGCGCCGGCATTGCGCAGCACCACGTCGAACACCGCGTCCGAACCGGCGAGCGCACCGGTGTGCGAGGCCGCCGCTTCGCTGCCGGCCGACGACACGCCCACCTTCAGCACCACGACCGGCTTGCCTGCCTCGCGCGCCATGGCCAGTGCGCGCACCAGCTTGGCCGCATTGCGGCAGGTTTCCATGCAGCACAGGATGACCGAGGTGGCCGGGTCGGTCGCCAGCGAGGCGATGCCGTCGGCAATATCGACGTCGCATTCGTTGCCCGTGGTCAGCAGGCGGCTGATGCCGATGCCGCGCTCGACGGCCAGGCGCATCGTGTAGCTGCCGAGGTTGCCGCTCTGCGACACGATGCCCACCGGGCCCGCCGTCGGGAACGACGACTCCAGCGCCACCGAAAAGGTGGCGATGCTCCTGTCCGCCACGCCGATGGAGCCCAGGCAGTTCGGCCCCACCACGCGCATGCCCGATGCCCTGGCGACTTCGCCGATGGCCGCCTGCAGGCGGCTGCCCTCTTCGCCCATCTCCGAGAAGCCCGAAGACAGGATGACGGCCGCGCGCACGCCGCGCGCGGCGCAGTCTTTCACCGCTTCGAGCACCGCATCGGGCGGCACCGCCATCACGGCCAGGTCGGGCACCGACGGCAGCTCGGCAACGTTCGCATAGGCGGGCAGCGACTGCACCGTGCCGCCTTTGCGGTTGACCGGATAGATCGCACCGCGGTAGCCGTACTTCTGCAGGAACTGCAGCGGCCGCCCGCCGATCTTGGTCACGTCGTCCGACGCTCCGAAGATCGCGATCGAGCGCGGCTTGAAGAGTGCCTCCAGCCCCTTGCCCACTTCGACTTCGACTGTCGCCATCGCTCAGCGCCCCTTGAACACGGGCGGGCGCTTTTCCAGGAAGGCCTGGCGCGCTTCCTTGGCATCCTCGGTGCGCGACAGCGCCATGGTGATGTTCTGCTCGAAGCGGTAGCCGTCGCGCTGCGGCATCACGTCCATCATGTTGGCGGCCTGCTTGGCATAGGCCAGTGCGATCGGGCTCTTGGAGGCCATCTCCTGCGCGAGGCGCATGGCGGCGGGCATGAGCTCTTCCGCCGGAACCACCTCGTCGAGCACGCCGCGGCGGTACAGCTCGGCGGCCGGCACGCGCATGCCGGTGAAGAACATGTGGCGCGTGAACGAGCGCCCGAACATGGTCCGCAGCATCGAGACTCCGCCGGCGAGGCCCACGTTGATCTCGGGCATCGCGAAGCTCGCATCGTCGGAGGCCAGGAAGATGTCGCACGCGGCCATCAGGCCGAAGCCCGCGCCCAGTGCCGGGCCGTTGACGGCCGCGATGACGGGCTTGGCGCATTCGCGAATGGCGTTGCCGGTCTCACGGGTCCAGCGGTTGTGGTCGAGGAAGTCGCCGGGCTTGTCGGCCGAGGGGCGGTCCTTCAGGTCGGCACCGGAGCAGAAGAACTTGCCGGTGCCGGTGAGGATGGCCACGCGGATGTCGTCGCGCTCGGAGATCTCGTCGAACACCTGGATCAGGCGGTGGCGAGTGTCGCGGCTCAGCGCATTGACGGGCGGCTTGTCCAGCCGCACGACGGCGACGAACTCGGAAACTTCAAGACTGACGCTCATGACGAACTCCTGGCAACGTGGGACATGCCGCAGGCCGCCGCATCGGCAGCGGCGGCTTCGGTCGGGGAATACAGCAACCGCGACGCATGCGCCATGCGGTCGCCGTAGCGGAACTCGGAGGCGAGCAGGCGCTGCGCCATGCGGGTGGCCAGCACCTCTTCGCTGACGCCCATGCCGCCATGCATCTGGATCGCGCCTTCGGCGCACAGCCGTGCCGTCTCGGCCAGCGCGACTTTCATCAGGCGCAGCGTGCGGCGCAGGTCGGCGGCGCCGCGTTCGTGTTCCTGGAAGGCGTGCATCAGCAGGCCCTTGGCGCAGAGATAGCGCACATACATGTCCGCCGTGCGGTGCCGCAGCACCTGGAACGACGCCAGCGCCACGCCGAACTGGCGGCGCTCCTGCAGATGCTTCACGGTCTGCTCGATCAGCGTGGCGAGCGCGGCGACGGTATCCGCCGCGGTGAGCAGCAGCGCTGCGTTGTCGGCTTGCTCGATGGCCGAGTCCACCGCGGCACCGCGTGCGATGCACGCCACCGCCGGCACCGTCAGGCCGTCGAGCCTGAAGTCGGCGCTGCGCCGGCCTTCCATGGTGCGGTAGGTGGCGCTGGGCGCGGGCATGTGTTCGTGGTCGACCAGGAAGAGCGCCGTTTCGCCGCTGCCCTGCAGCAGCGCGGGCACCAGGTGGTGCGTGGCCGCCAGCGACACGTCCACGCCCTTCACCTCGTCGGTCAACGCGTAGCCGATGTCCAGCTGCTTCGCCGTCAGGGCGACCTCGTCGAGCGAGGCCGAAAGCGAGGTCAGCGGCGCGATCTTCGCGCTGCCTTCGCACACCGCTTCGAGCCAGCGCGCGGAGGTGTCTGCGTTGGCCGCTTGCAGCAGCAGCGGCGCGACCGCGCAGGTTTCGATCACGGGCAGGTGCACGCCGTGCGTGGCGAGCCCGACGACGATGGAGGCCAGGTCGGACAGCGTGCCGCCGACGCCGCCGGCTTCCTCCGGCACCAGCGTGCAGGTCCAGCCCATCTCGCGCACGGGGTCGGTGCCGGCGAAGTCCCTGGTGGTCTCGTTGTCCTGCGCGAAGCGCGCCGCGGCGTCCAGCAGCATGCCGGGGAACAAAGGGGTGAATGACATCGACACTTTTCAGGCTCCCAGCAATTCATTGGCAACGACGTTGCGCTGCACTTCCGAGGTACCGCCGGCAATCGTGCGGGCGCGGGTGAACAGGTAGTTCTGCACCCAGGCGGCACCGGGCTCGCCCTCGCCCTGCGCCACCAGGAAGCGGTGCGCGGCGTCGGGGCCGACCGCGTCGAGCGCGATCGTGGTCAGGCGCTGGGCCACGTCAGCGCAGGTCATCTTGATGGCCGAGGGCTGCACGCCCAGCGGGCGCTGGTGGATCAGGTCGTCGGTGGCCTGGGCCATCATCACGCGCGCGCCCTTCACGTCGGCCTCGGCCAGCAGCAGGCGGTAGCGCAGGCTGCCGAAATCGCGGCGTCCCGCTGCAGCCTTGGCGGCCTGTTCGACCAGCTGCGTGACCTGCCGGCGCACCAGCTCCAGCCGCGCCACGTTGGCCGGGGGCAGGCGCTCGCGCTCGAGCAGGAACTTGGCGCAGGTCCAACCCTTGCCGGGTTCGCCGATCAGGTTGTCGGCGCGCACGCGCACGTCGTCGAAGAACACTTCGTTCAGGTGGTGCCAGCCGTCGATGGTGTGGATCGGCCGCACGGTGATACCGGGCGTGTCCATGGGCACCAGGACCAGCGAGATGCCGTCCTGCTTCTTCGCCTCCTTCGAGGTGCGCACGAGCATGTAGATCATGCTGGCTTCGTGGGCGTGCGAGGTCCAGATCTTCTGGCCGTTGATGACGTACTCGTCGCCGTCCAGCCGCGCGCTGGTGCTGAGCGAGGCCAGGTCGGAGCCCGAGCCCGGCTCGGAGTAGCCCTGGCACCACCAGTCGCTGCCGTCGAGGATGCGCGGCAGGAAGCGCGCCTTCTGCTCGGGCGTGCCGAAGCGGATGATGACGGGGCCGATGTGGCCCAGGCCATGGTGGTACAGCGGCGGGCAGTCGGCCTCGGCCATCACCTCCTCGAAGATCAGCCGCTGCATGATGTCCCAGCCGGTGCCGCCGTGCTCGCGCGGCCAGCTGGGCGCGCCCCAGCCCCTGGCGGTGAGGATCTTCTGCCAGCCGAGGTATTCGCGCTTGGTGATCTTCTGGCCCGCGGCCACGACGGCGCGGATCTCCGGGGGGCACGCACTGCGCGCGAAGTCTTCGAGCTCGCGGCGGAAGTCCGCGTAGGCGTGCGCCTCGCCGCTGGCAGCGGTGGCGGCGGGGGTGTCGGTGTTCGACATGTTCGTTGTCTCCTGTCCTGTGGTCCATGCGCGGCGCTTTGCCGCGCCAATCGGTGCTAGGCGGCCGCGGGGGCGCCCTTGCGCAGCCTGGTGATCAGTTCGTCGAGCGCGGCCACGGCGCCGCCGGCATCGCGCCGGCGCAAGCATCGCGCCACTTCGCGCCGCAGCGGGAACAGGTCGGGCCGCGGCAGCACGGGAACGACATGCGTCATGCGTTCGCGCAGGATGGCGGTCATGGTCTGCGCCATCAGCATGAGCGCCTCGTTGTGCCCCGCGTCCGCGATGGCGCAGAAGAAGCGGCTGGCCGATTCGATGCGCTGCGCGAGCGTGTCGCAGGGCTGGTGGCGCTCGATGGCGTCGACGGCCTTCTCGACCGCGTCGAGTTCGGCTTCGCTGGCGCGTTCGCAGGCCAGGCGCAGCAGCGTGCCGTACAGCGTGCGGTAGGCCTCGTCGAGATCGGCCGAGCCCAGCCGCCCCTGGATCACCAGCGTGCGCAGCGACTCCGCCAGCATCATGTAGGCGCCCTTGTAGAACACCAGCGCGTGGTCGGCGCCGCCGCCGCCCATGTGCTTCACCTCGCCGATGAAGATGTGGTGATCGCCCGCCTCGTGGCAGGCGTGCACGCTGCACTCGAAGCTGGCCAGGCAGTCGTCGATCACCGGCATGCCCAGCGGGCCGGCGCGCCAGGCGACGCCTTCGAACTTGTCGGCGATCTTGCTGGAGGCGAAGCGGCCCGACAGCGCGTCCTGGCTCTGCGAGAGGATGTTGATGGCAAAGCCCTCGGCCTCGCTGAACGCGCCCACCAGGCTGCTGGCCTTGCGCAGGCTGAACAGCACCAGCGGCGGCTCCAGCGACACCGAACTGAACGAGTTGCAGGTCAGGCCGACCGGCCGCCCGTTCGCGTCGCGCGTCGTGATGACGGCCACGCCGGTCGGGAAGCAGCCGAGCAGCTGGCGGAACAGCATCGGCTCGATCGGCGCGACGGGTGCCACCGGATCGGCATGGATCGCATCGGACACGGCATGGGTCATGGCTTTCCCCTCGGGTGAGTCACCAGGCGGCGCCGTTTCAGGCGGCAGCGAGTTCGGGCACGACCTGCGCGACGTGCGGCGGGTCGTTGGCAATCTCGCGCTGCACCGCGGGCATGATCACCTTGGCCCACAGCTCCAGCTGGCGCAGCATGGTCGGGTGGTCGAAGTCGCCCATCTGCGTCTGGAACGCGTAGTGGCAGGGCTTGAGCGTGCGGATCTCCTTCACCACGCGCTCGATCACCTGGTCCACCGAGCCCACCGGCAGGTTGGCGCGCATTTCCTCGAGCGTGGCCTCGCCTTCGACGATGCCCTCCTCGACCTGGTAGTCGTCGGCCACCTGGGCGGTGCGGCGCTTCAGGCTCACGGCAATGCGGCGCTGGAAACGTGCGCAGTCGAGGTAGCGCTCGACCTCCGCCTTGTTGTCGCTGGCATAGGCCGCGCGCAGCACGCCGACCTGCACCTGGGCCGGGTCCTTGCCTTCGGCGAGCGCGACCTTGTCGATCAGGTTGCGGGTCTGGCGCAGCTTCTCCACGCCGCCGTCGCCACCGGAAACGAACACATGGTGGCTGCCGCGCACCGCGCGGGTCACGAAGGTCGGGTCGACGCTGGTGATCCACATCGGCGGCATCGGCTGCTGCACCGCGCGCTGGCTGATGGCGCTCATGGGCTGCCGGTAGAACTCGCCTTCGTAGCTGAACTTGGGCTGCTTCAGGCCCAGCTCGAGCATGTCGAGCATCTCCAGCGTGCGCGCCTTGGCGGTCTCCAGCGAAACGCCGAAGCGCTCGAATTCGAAATGCTGGTAGCCCGAACCGATGCCCAGGTTGAGCCGGCCGTTGGACAGCTGGTCGACCATGGCCACGTCGGCGATCAGGCGCGCGGGCTGGTACAGCGGTGCGACGACAATGCCGGTTCCCAGCCGGATGTTGCGGGTGACCGCGGCGCAGTGCGCGATCATGGTCAGCGGCGACGAGCACAGGCCGTAGTTGCTGAAGTGGTGCTCGGCATACCACGCGGCACCGAAGCCCAACTCGTCGGCCAGGCGCGTCTGTTCCACCGCGTCGCGCAGGATCTGGTGCGACGTCTTGTGCTTGTTTCGCTGCTGCATCAATATGAAGATTCCGAAATCCATTGCTGGTCTCCTTGTGGGCTTGGTTACGTGCCTTGATCGTAGGAGTGGGGTCCCCGCCCGGCTCGCCATGCTTCGCACAGCTTCTTTGCGCTTATTGAAATGAAGGCCCTCGATTCGCTGCGGATCTTCGTCATCGTCCAGAGGAAGGGCAGCCTCTCGGCGGCCGGCCGCAGCCTGAGCCTGTCGCCCGCCACCATCTCTCGGCGCATCAGCGCGCTGGAGGAAGAGCTGGGCGTGCAGCTGGTGGACCGCACCAGCCGCAACCTCAAGGTGACCGAGGCGGGCCAGGCTTTCCTGGAACATGCGGAGGTGGTACTGGAGGCCATGGCGCGGGCCGAGGAAGCAGCGCGCAATTCGAAGCTGCTGCCCGAGGGGCGCCTGCGCATCCACTCGCGCACGCAGATCGGCCTGCGCGTCATCGGGCCGCTGCTGCCGGGCTTCGCGCAGCGCCACCCCGACATCCGGCTCGAACTGGAGCTGTCGGAGCACCCGGTGAACCTGGTGGAGCAGGACTTCGACATCGACATCCGCACCGGCGAGTCGAACGACTCCAACTTCGTCATCAAGCGGCTGCTCAGCAGCGACGAGGTGCTGGTGGCAAGCCCCGCCTTCATGAAGGTGCACAAGCGCATCCGCCACCCGAATGACCTGCTGCAGGTGCGCTGCCTCACCTACAAGCGCGAGCACGAGGCGGTCACCTGGAAGTACATCGACGAACAGGGCGTGCAGCAGGAGCTGGCGATCCAGGGCGTGCTGAACTCGAACAACGGCGAGCTGCTGCGGCTGGCCGCCATGGGCGGCATGGGCATCGCGCTGCTGTCGGAGCCCACGGTGCGCGGCTGCATCCAGGACGGCACACTGGTGCGCCTGCTGCCCGAGTACCGCTTCGCGGTGCGCGCGTTCTCGAACGGCGTCTACGCGGTGTTTCGCCAGAGCCGCACGCTGCCGCTGAAGGTGCGCGCCTTCGTCGACTTCATGGCCGAGGCGCTGCGCGAGAACGACGGCGCCTGAAGGAGGTTTCAGCCGCTGAAGCGGTGCGGCGGCAGGCCGGGGGCGGGCAATCCGCTCACTTCAAACAACGCCCCGTCCTGCGGGCGGTCGCCCGAGAGGTTGGTGCTCTTCGAGATCGAGGTGATGAAGGCCCTTTCGAGCCCGGCCCCTCCGAAGCACAGGCTGGTCGGGTGCGTCGCAGGCAGTTCGACGACGCGGTCCACGCGGCCATCGGGCGCAAAGCGCGCCATCCTGCCGGCGCGTGGCAGCACGCTCCACACGAAGCCTTCCGCGTCCACGGTCGCGCCGTCGGGTCCGGAGCCGAAGCTGTCGGTCTGCGCGAAGGTGCGCTTGTTGGCGAGCGGCCCGTGCGGTGAATAGTCGTAGGCCCAGATCGTGCGCAGCGGGCTGTCGGCCACGTAGAAGGTTCGGCCGTCCGGGCTGAAGCAGGGGCCATTGGTCAGCGCGAAGCCGTCCGCGAGCAACTCGACGTCGCCACCGGGCCGCAGCCGGTACAGCCCGCCGCCGATGGGCTCGCCGGGCTGGCGATGCACGTGCAGCGTGCCCGCCACGAAGTTGCCCCACGGGTCGCACTTGCCGTCGTTGAGGCGCACGTCCGGGTGGTCGGTGCCGATCTGCGCGATGGCCTCGAGCGTGCGCGTGCTCAGGTCGTAGTGCGCAAAGCCGTGCTTCAGCGCCACGAGCACCGCGCCGCTTTCGCACAACGCAATCGAGCCGACGGGCGCGGGGAGGCTGTGCCGCTCCGATTCCCCGCCGCCGGGCCAGTGGCGGTGCAGCGTGCCCGCGAGCGAATCGATCCAGCAGACGGCGCCCGAGCGCGCATCCCAGCAGGGGCTTTCGCCCAGCAGGTCCCGGGTCGTGCCGAGTTCCCGAACAGTGCATGCATCCATGGGACCGCAGTGTGGCAATGCAGCGCGCAGGGCCGGCGGCGCATCGTGCAAAGCTGCTTTGCGCGCCGTGCTCTCCCATGGCGCCCGCACGCTCCTAGAGTGCGGCCGATGAACGAACCCACCGCTCCACCGCCCCTGCAGGGCATTCGCGTCGTCGAGCTCGGCAACTACATCGCGGGCCCCGGCACGGCGATGTCGCTGGGCGACCTCGGCGCCGAGATGCTGAAGATCGAATCGATGGAAGGCGACATGGCGCGCCACACCGGGCACTTCGGCCACGCGATGCTGCGCGCCTACAACCGCAGCAAGAAGTCGATTGCGCTCGACCTGCGCCAGCCCCGCGGGCTGGAGGTGGCGCGCCGCCTGATCGCCGGTGCCGACGTGGTGGTGCAGAACCTGCGCCCGGGCGCCGCCGACGCGCTGGGCCTGGGCGCCGAGGCACTGCGCGCGGCGCACCCGGGCCTTGTGCACGTCTCGATCAGCGGCTTCCCGGCCGATGCGCCTTCGCGCGACCGGCCGGGCTACGACATCGCGGCGCAGGCCGAGAGCGGCCTCATGTCCGTGACCGGCGAGCCGCAAGGCCTGCCGCAGAAGGTGGGCGCCACCATCATCGACACGGCCAGCGTGCAGGTGGCGACGCAGGCCATCCTGGCCGCGCTGTTCCGCCGCGAGCGCACCGGCCGCGGCGAGACCATCCGCGTGTCGCTGCTGGAGGTGGCGCTGAACCTGCAGCTGGCCAACTGGAGCGACTACATGGTGCGCGGCGTGGAGCCCATGCGCAGCGGCGACGGCCAGCCGCTGAGTGCGCCGGCGGCCGACATCTTCCGCACGCGCGACGGCATGGTGGTGATCTCGGCCTACGTGCAGGCGCACTGGGTGCGGCTGTGCGAGACCATCGGCTGCCCCGAGCTGGCGACGGAGGCGCGCTTTCTCACCAACGAGTTGCGCGTGGCCAACCGGCCAGCCATGAAGGCGGCCGTGAGCGAGCGGCTCGCGCACTACGGTACCGGCGAGTGCGTCGAACTGCTCACGCGCAACAACATCGTGGTGGGCGTGGTGCGCAGCTATGCCGATGCGCTCGCGGGAGCGGACTTCCGCGCCAGCCGCATGGTCATCGAGGCCGCACCCAACGGCGGCGAGCCGGGCTACGCCAGCTTCGGCCTGCCCTACGAGCTGTGCGACACGCCGCGCCGCCGGACCCAGGCAGCGCCGGCACACGGCGCGCACACCGAGGAACTGCTGCGCGAGGCGGGCTATGGCGCCGCCGAGATCGAGGCACTGCGCGAAGCCGGCGTCGTCAAGGGGGCGAACCCGCCCGTGCCGGTGCGCAACCTACAAACCAGCTTTTCACACCCTGCAGCACCTTGACCCGACCCCGTCGATAGACTGCCTCGACGGGACTGGCAGCAGCCACTTACCCCTTAAAAGAGATCGGAGACAAAGTGATTCATCGAAAACTCATCGCCCCGCTGTTGCTCGGGCTGGCCGTGGTTTCAGGCGCGGCGCAGGCGCAGCAACCCATCCGCTTGGTCGTGCCCTTCGCGGCCGGCGGCGGCACCGACCAGTACGTGCGCCTGCTGGCTTCCGAGCTCACGAAGAAGGGCACGCAGGTCATCGTGGAGAACAAGCCCGGCGCCAGCGGCATCATCGCCGCCGACTACGTGGCCCGCTCGCGCCCCGACGGGCTCACGGTGCTGGTCTCGTCGCTCGGCACGCTGGCCAACAACACCGTGCTGTACGACAAGATGCCCTACGACCCGAAGAAAGACTTCGCACCCGTTTCGCAGATCGGCTACCAGCCCGCGATCATCGTCGGCCGCATCGACCTGCCCTACAAGAACATCAAGGAGATGGTCGCCTACGCCAAGGCCCACCCCGGCAAGATCAACCGCGGCTCGCCGGGCGAGGCCATCCTGACCAACCTTGCGCCGCTGAGCTTCGAGCGCAACAACGGCTTCAGCACGACGCACGTGCCCTTCAACGGCGACGCACCGGCCGTGCAGGCGCTGCTGAGCAACACCATAGACATCCACGGCACCTCGCTCACCGGTTCGCTGTCGCTGATCCAGGCCGGCAAGCTGCGTGTGCTGGGCGTGATGGACAGCCAGCGCCTGCCGCAGGTGCCCGACGCCCAGACCTTCAAGGAGCAGGGCTACGACTTCGAGGCCGTGCTGTGGTATTCGCTCTCGGTGCCGTCCGGCACGCCGGGTGACTCGATCCGCCGCCTGAACAAGGCCGTGAACGAGGTGATCGCACAGCCCGACTTCGTCACCCGCGCGCGCGCCATGGGCATGGAGCCGCGCGGCGGCACGCCTGAAGAGCTGGCGAAGTTCGTGCAGACCGAGTTCGAGCGCTGGGTGCCGATGCTCAAGAGCCTGAACCTGCCGAAGCAGTCGCACTGAGCGGAGCGCGACGCGCGCCGTGGGTCGTCAGGCAGACGGCCTGGCCAGCGTCGCCAACTTCTTCCTGGCCGCCTGCAAGAGGCCGCCTCGTTCGACGGGCAGCGCTGCCTTGGTGTCCCCCAGCGCGACGATCTCATGCACGGTGGCTGCCGAGATCCTGGAAGACAACGGATCGCGCGGTGACATGTCGTTGAACCTCCCGAGCGGGATGACGTGCACCTTGAGGTGCCGGCCCATTGTTTTCGACAGCTTCTGGCAAGCCGCTGCCATCGCGGCTTCGTCCGGGACCAGCTGGCCGTGCACGACGAGCAGTTCCACGGTGCCCTGTGCGTCCTCTCCCAGCACGAACGCACGCACGACCGAGTCCTTGAACCTGGACCGCAGCATGGAGCGGATCGGCTCTGCCGCGGCGAACGATCTCAGCGCGATGCTCCGGAGTTCGTCGTGGAAGACGAAGGAGCGATCGACCTGGACCGTCTCGGCCTGGTCTGCCTTCGCCGCCTGCCGCTTCGCGATGCCGCTGCGAACGAGATGGTCCACGGTGAGGGCCGTTTCGGCCTCGGCCAGTTTCGAGCGACGTGCAAGCTCGCTCGTCGGGAACTGTTGATCGGGGGCCGCGTACAGCACCGTGAGGAGTTTCTGCACTTCGGGGGAGAAAAGGAAATCCGCGGCGCTCATCCTTGCCTTGCTGCTGATACGAAGGGCGCCATTATCCGGATGGGTCGGGGGCGCCGAGCGAGCCGTCAGTCAAGGCGCATGGCGGCGCCCGTGCGCCGGCAGGCTCACTTCCATGCCTGTGCTTTCCTGCTGTTCATGCAGCCACTGCACGACGCGTTCGGCGCGCCTGACGCCGATGCCTCGCACCGGATACCACCAGGTCATGCCCGCGTCGTTGATGCGCCGCACCAGCTGCCTCAGCGTGCCGAAGCCCGCCTGTGAAAGTCTTTCGGACAGCAGCGGTTCGAACCAGGCTGCAACGCTGTCGTGGGCTTGCGGCGCATTTCGGCGCGCTTGCGGTGTGTCCATGGGGTCTTCTTCCTGCGCAACGTGTACCGCCCCCTGCGCGCTTGCGAGCCCGCGCATCGCGGCGAGCGCACTGGCCGGGGTGGATTGGAATGGGCTGTACTTTGCACGGGGCGTGCCAGCTGCCCAGGCCTTGATCCGCAAGGGAATTCTGAATGGCCGGCTGGCTGATGCAAGTCATTCAGACAAATTGCGTGTCCGATCCTTGGACATGTGTCTGGCAGCCGATCAGGGTTTACCGCAGAAGAGCCTGTTGCTCCTCCTTTATTGCCCACGGAGAGCAAACCGGTCGACCCAAAGACATGCAAACCGTTGATCAGCCAAGCCTGCGGAAGCTGGCGTTGCGAGAGCCTCGGCGTCGAGACGAGTCGGACTCGCGGACTTCCAGGCACCGTGACTATTCGCATGTGGTCGCGACAAGCGAATCGATCAGCGCCCTCGATGCGGACGACAGCCGCCGATGCGGTGCATAGATTACCGAAAACGGCCGCGAGCGACCACGCGCCGGTGCCAGGACCTCGACGGCTCGCCCCTGCGCAATGAGATCCTGCGCGATGAAGTCATAGGTCTGGCATATGCCAAGGCCGCTTTGGGCGAGCGTGACCACGCCCAGCACATCGTCTGATACCTGCAAGCCGCCTTGCGGCACCCAATCGACGTCGCGTCCATCCGCCCGCAGGATCCACGGCGACACCCGCCCGGTGCTGGGCATCACGAAAGCCAGGCAGCTATGCCGCGCCAAGTCGCCGATGCCTGCCGGCGCCCCGGCGCGGGCGATATAGCTCGGTGCGGCGATCAGGCACATGGCTGCGTCCTCGAGCTTGCGCGCGACCAGTCCGCTGTCCGGCAGGCTGCCCATCCGGATGGCCAGGTCGTAGCCCTCTGCCACGAGGTCTACGTTGCGGTTGGTGATGTTCAACTCGATACGCACCTGCGGATGCTGTGCCGAGAAGTGCTGCAGCAACGCAGGCAATCGATGATGGGCATAGGTGGTGGGGGCGCTCAACCGTACGCTGCCCTTCAACTCATCGCCCTGTCCCTGCACCGTGCGCTCGGCCTCGTCGATCAGCGCGAAGGCCGCGCGCGAGTGCTCCAGGTACAGCCGCCCCTGCTCGGTCAGGCTCAGGCGCCGGGTGGTTCGCCGCAGCAATTGCACGCCCAAGCGCGCCTCGAGGCGCGTGATCGCCCGGCTGAGCACTGATGGCGTCGTGGCCAGCGCAACCGCGGCCGTCGTCATCGATCCCTTCTCGACCACCGTGACGAAGGCCTCCACATCACCGAGGTGATCGAATCTGCGACTCATTTGGTCCTTTCGAGAATAAATATTTTCCTCGAAGGCCAGTTTATCCCCGCGAATGCAATCAATACATTCAAGTCATCGCTGCGACCGCGAGCTCGCCACGGGCCAGAACCCTGCCTCGGCGGTTGGCGTGGCCAACGAAATGCCCAAGCGCCTCAAGTAATAGCCAACAGGAACCCCACCATGGACATGCAACTCAAGGGCAAGACCGCCATCCCGAGATCACCGACGAAGACTGGCTTCGGATGCTCGACGTCAACGTGATGTCGGGCGTGCGCCTGTCGCGCCACTATTTCCCGCGCATGCTCCGGAAGAACTGGGGCCGGGTGATCTTCATGTCGAGCGAGGTCGGCGCTTTCACGCCGCCGGACATGGTGCACTACGGCGTCAGCAAGTCGGCACAGCTCGCGGTGTCGCGCGGCATGGCCGAACTGACAAAGGGCACCGGCGTCACCGTCAACAGCGTGCTGCCTTCCGCCACCCGCTCGGAAGGCATCGTGGATTACCTGCGGCAGACGGCGCCGCGGGCCGGCATGACCGACGCCGAGATCGAGGCCCACTTCTTCCAGACCTACCGGCCCAGTTCCCTGATCGCACGAATGATCGAAGCCGACGAGATCGCGGCCATGGTGACACTGCTTGCGAGCCCCTTGGGCGCGGCGTCGAACGGCGCCGCCGTGCGCGTCGAAGGCGGAACCTTCCGCTCGATCCTTTGAACAGGAAATCCAGCATGCCCAACGATCTCGTCATCATCGCACTCGTTCAAGCCAAGCCAGGTCACGAAAGAGCGCTCGTCCAGGCCCAGGCGAAGTTGGTTCAGGTCGTACGCGAGCAGCCGGGCTGCATCAGCTACGAACTCCATGAGGCCATCGATCAACCTGGAAGGGTCGTGTTCTTCGAACGGTGGCTCGACCGGACATCCTGGGAGCGCCACATGCGCGGGGGCCACATGGACGCGTTCCGCGCCAATGCGGGTCCTTTGATCGGGGCCTTTGAACTTCTGCAGCTGCGCCAGGTGGCTTGACAGCGGCTTGCCCAGCCATTTCTTTTCACATCAGGTTTCATCATGCGCCATCATTCATTTCGATTCGCGGCCCTCGCGCTGGCCGCCCTCCTCCATCACCAGCAAGCCGCCCACGCGGCGGACGGCCTTCCGCTCGAGCGCTGGCGCAGCTACGCCGGCGTGAGCTGGGAGCCCTCGAAGGATGGCAAGGACCCGGCCCCGTTCGCCACCTCGGTCAGCGCGCCCATCGCCGGCCTGCACTTCGATGCAAGAGGCACCGCCTACGTGAGCACGCCACGCCTCGTGTCGGCGTCTGCGCCTGCAACACTCAGCAGGCTCGACACCCGGGCGGAGACCGGTCCCGCACGGCTGACCGCATTTCCTTCGATTTCGGGCAATGCCGTGGCTACTGCGCCGCAGGACAGCCTGCGCAACGTGCTCGGTTTCCATGTCGACCGCAGGAACGGCTGGCTGTGGGCGCTCGACATGGGTTTCGTTGCCGGTGAGGCCGAGGCTCCCGCAGGTGCCCAGAAAGTGCTGGTGCTTGACCTGAAGTCGGGGCGCACCGTGAAGCGCATCGCGCTGGACGGCGTGGCCGACCGCAAGGGCAGCTTCCTCAACGACATCGCCGTGGACGAGCGCCGCCGCATCGCCTACATCTCCGACAGCGGCATGCGCAGCGCACCCGCCAATATGGTGGGCCTGATCGTCGTGGACTTCGCCTCAGGCGAGGCCCGACGCGTGCTCGACAGGCACCCGAGCCTGCAGATCGAACCCGGCGTCAAGGTCGTCTCCCACGGCGCGGAAGTCTGGCCGGGCAACCCGCTGCTGCTCGGCATCAATGGCATCACGCTGTCGCCCGATGCGCGCACGCTGTACTGGACAGTGACGACGGGAACGCGCGCGCGCTCGGTCCCGACATCGGTCTTGCGCGATGCGGCGTCGAGCGATGAACAGATCGCCTCAGCCATCCGCGATCTCGGCGCAGTAGGCGGCAACACCGACGGGATCGTGACCGACACCAAGGGCAGGCTCTACATCACGGACGTCACCCGCAACGGCATCGTGAAGTACGACCCACGCAGCCGCACGATGTCGCTGATCGCATCCGACGACGGCGTTCAGTGGCCGGATACGCCCGCGATCCTTCCGGATGGAGACCTGGTCTTCACTTCGAGCGCACTGAACAATCACTTCGCCGGTTCGGTCAAGAGCGGCGAGGAGCGCTATGAGTTGTGGCGTCTACCGCTCAACGGCCGGAAGACCAAGGCCAACTGAAAGTACGGCGGCTTGGAGGTGCCGGATGCGAGGCGCCTGCGTGAAGGCTGCCCATGAGGAACGAACTACTGGACCAGAAGACGCGTAAGTCGTTGATCACACAGTGCGGCAAAGAGCAGGCAAAAAAACAAAGTCGTGGACTTGCCCCCTCCAGGTGTGGAGCGTCAAGTCCGTCGGCAGGCGCTTCACGGTGATGCCCAAGCGCGCGCAATAAGCCAGCGCATTGCGCAGGAACAGGACCGCCTGCGCCTGTTTCTCGTCTCAGTGCGTGTGTCGATGATGAACATCGGGATAGTGCGTATGAGCGTGCACCACCGGCTCATGCCGGTGCCAGTGCGCGTGCTTCGCCGCAACCGGTGTGCCGTCGGCATGGGCGTGCTGGTGGTGCTCATCGTGCTCGTGCTCGTGAGAGTGCTCCAGTGGCTCATGCATGTGGAGGTGGCCATGGCTTTCGGTCAGATGCAGCCAGACACCGATTGCCATCAGTACGCCGGCCAGCGCGAGCTGAAGGGTGAACGGTTCGCCCAGCAGCCCGATCGCCACAACGGCGCCGAAGAAAGGTGCCACCGAGAAGTACGCGCCGGTCCGCGCGGTTCCAAGGTGTCGCAGTGCGATCACGAACAGGACCAGACTCGTGCCGTAGCTCAGCAGGCCCAGGACGCCGGCGCTTGCGAGAACAACTGCAGAGGGCCAACTGGCCCCGGTGGCCACTGCGAGCGCGAGGTTCGTAGCCCCCGCCACCAGTCCTTTGGTCATGGCGATGAACGAGGCGTCGGTCACCGACACCTTGCGCGTCAGGTTGTTGTCCAAGGCCCAGGCAAGGCAGGCGCCGAGCACCGCCAGCGATGGCCAGAGGGCGCCCGCACGGGCTTCGCTCGGCCAACTGAGGACCACGGCCCCAGCGACGATGGCGACCATGCCCCAGGCAATGCGGCGATCGAAGTTCTCCTTGAAAGCAAACCAGGCGATCAGCGCGGTCAGCACCCCTTCGGCGTTGAGCAGCAGGGATGCATCGGCGGCCGCCATGCCTGCCAGGCCCGTCATGAGCAGCAGCGGCCCCAGCATGCCGCCTGCAATCATGGCGCCGGCAAGCCAGCCCGCTTCGGCACGCTGGAGCCGCACGGCCGGGGCACGCGACGCAAGCCGCCAGATCAACAGACCGATACCCGAGCCCAAATAGAGCACCCCGGCGAGCAGCCAAGGGCTGGCATGCGCTAGCAACAGCTTCGCGAAGGGTGTACCGGCGCCAAAGAGCGCTGCCGCGCCAAGGGCGGCACTGACGCCGCGGTGAAACAGGATGCTCATGCTGCGTTTGTAGCGGATTGAGGGGCCTCGTGACCATTCAGTCCAGAGATTGCTGTAGCCCAGCACGGTGCCAGACGGTGGCGCCCAAGGCGCAGATGCATCCCGGTCCACGACTTAATTCCCCGTGGGCAGAAGGCTTGTGCCCGGGAATACCCTCTGTCCCCCCGAAGTCTTCTTGCCTACATTTCTTGTATGCAAGAAAAGGCATTGCTTGCATGCAAAACTTGACAAGACAGACAGGAGACTTCCATGCCCCGCTTCGCCAAATCGCTTTTCGGTCAGGTGGTCATCGCGCTGGTGCTCGGCGTGCTCGCGGGGCTCCTGGCGCCCGAGTACGCCGTCAAGCTCAAGCCGCTCGGTGACGGTTTCATCAAGCTGATCAAGATGATCATCCCGGTGCTGGTGTTCTGCGTGGTGGTGCATGGCATCGCCGGCGCGGGAGACCTCAAGCGCGTGGGCCGGGTGGGCGTGAAGTCGCTCATCTACTTCGAGGTGCTGACCACCATCGCGCTGGCGATGGGCCTGGTGCTGGCCTTCGTGTTCCAGCCCGGCGCGGGCATGAACGTCGATCCCTCCAAGCTCGATGCGACCGCGATGAGCGCCTATGCGTCGAACGCCGACAAGCTCACGAGCGGCGGCACGGTCGACTTCCTGATGAAGCTCATTCCGACCACGGTGGTCAATGCCTTCGCCACCGGCGACGTGCTGCAAGTGCTGCTGTTCGCGGTGCTGTTCGGCTGCGCGCTCACGCTGCTGGGCGATCGCGGCAAGCCGGTGGCGGTGGTGGTCGATGCGCTTTCACTGGTGCTGTTCAAGATCATGGGGATCATCATCAAGCTGGCGCCGCTGGGCGTGCTGGGCGCCATCGCGTTCACCGTGGGGCAGTACGGCATCGGCTCGCTCAAGCAACTGGGCATGCTGGTCGCGCTCTTCTACGGCGCGGTGCTGATCTTCGTGTTCGTGGTGCTCGGGCTCGTGATGCGCATGTCGGGCTTCAGCCTGATCAAGCTGCTGCGCTACCTGCGCGAGGAGCTCACCATCGTCTTCGCCACCACCTCGTCGGACAGCGTGCTGCCGCAGATCATGGCCAAGCTGCGCCGCATGGGTATTCGCGATTCGACCGTCGGCCTCGTGATCCCGACCGGCTACTCGTTCAACCTCGACGCTTTCTCGATCTACATCACGCTGGCGGCCGTGTTCATCGCACAGGCCACCAACACGCCGATCTCGATGGCCGACCTGCTGACCATTTTGGCGATCGCGCTGGTCACCTCCAAGGGCGCGCACGGCGTGCCGGGTTCGGCCATCGTGGTGCTGGCGGCCACGCTGCACGCGATTCCTGCCATTCCCGCCATCGGTCTGGTGCTGGTGCTGTCGGTCGACTGGTTCATGGGCATCGCCCGCGCGCTGGGCAACCTGATCGGCAACTGCGTTGCGACCGTGGCCATCGCCGCCTGGGAAGGCGACATCGACCGCGAACGCGCCCATGCGGTGCTCAACGGCAGCTATTCGCCCGATGACGAGCCGCTGGCTGAAGCCGATGCCGCGCCCGTGGTAAACCCCAGCACCGCCTCTTCCGGCGCCCGCTGAAAAAAGAAAGAACCCCGACAGACATGCCCGCCCCGGACGTCAGCCCCACCGTCATCGCCGAACGCGTCGTCGAGGCCATCCTCGCGCAGAAGCTCGCGCCGGGCGAACGGCTGGGCGAGCAGGCGCTGGCCGAGAACTTCTCGGTGAGCCGCACCATGGTGCGCGAGGCGCTCATGCAGCTGCAGGCTCGCGGTTTTGTCGAAGTGCAGTCGCGCCGCGGCTGGTACGTGGTGGAGCCTTCGGCCGAAGAGGCACGCGACGCCTTCTCGGCGCGGCGCATCGTCGAAGCCGGCATCCTGGAGGCCAGCGAAGGCCGGCCGCTCGCGAAGGTGATCCGCAAGCTGCGCGACCACATCGCCGACGAGCAGCGCGCCATCGAAGGCGCCGACGCCGCAACACGCGCCTTCCTGCTGGCCGATTTCCACGTCTGCCTCGCCGAGCAGATGGGGCACCAGCTGCTGGTCGACGTGCTGCGCGACCTTACGGCGCGCACCACCCTGGCGGCCACGCTCTATCAGTCGAAGCACGAGGCCGGGCAGTCCTGTGCGGAGCATGGGGCGATCGTCGCGGCGCTCGAGGCCGGGGATACGGCCGGGGCGCGGCGGCTGATGCTGGAGCACATCGGCAATGTCGAGCGGGCGCTGGAGGTGGATGCTGCGGCGGAGCCGGATGCGACGAGCAGGCTGAGGGTTACGCTGGCGCCGGTGGCGTTGCCGCGGGCGCGGCGGTGAGTCGCGGGGGTTTGCGCCCCGCAACGCTGGTACGGCCGTAAGCAACGCCAGTTAAATGGCTTTGCCTATTTCAGGCTATCGATCCATTCGCTCAAAGCGCCAGCCAACATCCTAGTGAAAACCGCCTTATCACCATCGACTGCACTCGATCAGGTTGCCGTTCATTCCACTTGTTGCGGCGGCTCGCCTAGTCTTCCAACCTCTCCAGGGTGCGGCGTTGCGGCCGGCAAGTCGTGCGGCCGGAAACTCGCCAAGACAAGAGAGGGGAAACGCTCAGCGTCGCTTTAGCAGTTCCGTGGGCTTCACGATACAAGTGGTTGGAGCCCTCTCAGACACACAAGAACCGCTGGCATATGTCGCGATCAAAGGCGGACGTCAATGCTGTGACGTCCATAAACTAGTTCCACGTCAGACCCAAATCCTCTTGACGACGGTGCATGCCCCGTCAGCTTTTCATAAAGCGAGTGCAAGTAGCCCGGCTTGTCTTCCACTTCGTCTAGCGGCACCTCATGAGGCACCACCGAGCGCCAGTACTTTTCGATATTGCCCGATGACAGGATGAACTCGATCGCATCCAGCACTCGTTGTTGGCTCTCCGGTCCGAAACGGTCGAAGTCAGCCTTCATCGCATCAAACAGCTTGGCGCGGCAGCCTCCATCGTTGATATAGAAATCATCCAGCTCGTCATCGCTCATGATGTGCAAGAAGTAATTCAACTTGGAAATGTAGTCAGGGAAAATTTGCATGTTTAAGGTGTTGGAAGTTGCGGAAATGCCGTTCGAATTTCTCCGTTCCTACCTCGATAGACGGTCGCTTGCGTAGTGGTCTCGGGACAACCGCCTCCTGCCCTGTATCCCTCACCTATCACACGTCCCATATCGACCGTCGCCTCGTTTTCTCCAGTTTGGTTCATTTTCTGAATCGCACGCTGAATGGCGTCGAGCTGATCAACGTGACTTAAAAAGCGAGTCGAGTCAACTGGGCGAGGTCGCCTCGGGCACGGGTTATCCGGGGGGATACCAGTCCTCGCCCGATGCTCCTGTTGCTGCATCGTGGTTTGGGCCCCATGCCGAGAGTTCGCATGCCCCCCTCCTCTAGCATCTATGCCCTGTAGGATTTTCTCTGCGCGCCGGTTAGCCCGGTTGCCGGCCAAGCCTAGTGGATCAATCCACTCAAGGGGATTCGATGCGTACTGATGGACGTTGATGCCACCTTCTAAGCCAATCGGATCCGTAGAGATGAATCGCCCGCTCGCCGGGTCGTAATACCGATACCGGTTGTAGTGCAACCCAGTCTCTTCATCCCAATACTGCCCCTGAAACCGAATCGGATTCCGAAACCCCGCTTTCCTCCCCGCCTCACTGATCGCCTGCCTAGCCTCTCCCCAAGCCCTGTAGCCCGCCGACCACGCCACACGCCCCTCATGATCCGTCAGCTCTTGCGGCGTGCCCAGATGGTCGCACTGGTAGAAGGCGATTTCTTCCTTGCCGAATGGCGCAGGCGTTCGACTTTTTTCGCCATTCCATAGCGGGTCCAGTTCGATGTCGTAGCGCCCGCCGTTGTCGGCCATCAGCGCCTTCACATCCGTCGTCTGGCTCAACACGACTGCCTGCGCCTGCCTGATCTGCAGCAGCGGCACGAACGAGCCGGGTTCATGGATGTAGTGAACGCTGTCACCACGCCACGCGTGCTCCCGCCAACCCTCTGTGCTTTGCGTGCTCTCGAACGCCAGCGTGTCCCCGTCCCAGCCGAACAAGGTGCAGGCATGCCGCGTGCGCTTGGCGATGCGCCTGCCCAGCGGGTCGTAGCTGAAGCTCGTGGTTTCGCCGAAGGTCTCGGCGCTGCGCATGCGGTTGTAGCCGTCCCAGGTGAACACCGTCTTTTCGCCGTTGCGGCTGCGCTCGATCAGGTTGCCGCGCTCATCCCACTTGTAGCGGGTGCCGGCGTAGTCCTTCAGCAGGTTGTCCATCAGCTTGCCTGCCATGCTGCGGCCGTCACTGCCCGGGCGAACGGCAACACGATTGGTGATGCGGCCCGCCGGTTGAGCGGCGCCTTCCGCGTCTGGAGAGGGGTTGCCGATGTTCCCCGCTGGATCGAACGCGAACGTCTCCCGTCCCAAGCGGCTGTTGGCTTCGAGCAGTCGCCCTACCGGGTCATAGCGGTAGCTGAGGTTGCCACGCCGGCTGTCGCCGATGGCGATCAACTGGCCAGCCTTGTCGTATTGGTAGCTGCGGCGAATGCCGGTGGCTCCGAGGGCGCCGCGCCCGGTCTGGGATATCTGCTGCTCCAGCAATCGGCCGGCCGGATCGTAGTGCTGCTCCTGTGTGAGTCCGTTGCCCTGCTCGCGCGCAATCTCGCGGTGCAGGTCGTCGCGCTTGAAGCCCAGGGTGTCTTGCCCGTCGACGAGCAATCCGTGCACGTGGCCAGAGCCATAGGTGAGCCATCGAGTGACGTGACCGTCTGGGCGGATGGTCGCGATGCGCTGATTGAGTTCGTCGTAGCCGTGCTGCCAGACCGCGGTGCGAGCGCCCTCCAGGTAGTGCTGATGCTCGCGCGTCAGGTTGCCCGCGGGGTCGTAGAACCATTGCAGCTTGGCGTCGCTGTTGCCGGCCTCGACCAATCGGCCGTTTCGATCGTAGGCAAAGCTCTCGGCAACGCCGCCGGCGCTGCGCTCGGTCAGGCGGCCGACAGGGTCGAATTGCAGCAGCGTGGTGTGTTCGCCCTCGACCACTTCCGACAGCACGCCCGTGGATTCGTCATAGCGGTACCGTGTGGTCTTGCGGTCGAAGCCGGTTTCTTCCAGCAACCGGCCCACGGGGTCGTAGCGGAAGTCGTAACTGCTGCCGTTCTCGTTATGCAGTTCGCTCAAGCATCCCAGCAGGTCCCAGCGGTATTTGAGCGTGTGCCCGGCCGCATCGGTGCGCCTGGACACGAGACCGGAGCGCGTGTAGTCATAGCTCGTCCTGCGCCCCAGCGCATCGGTGTGCGCAAGCAGGCGTCCCTCGGCGTCGTGCACGAAATGCTCGCTGCTGTTGTCTGGCAGGGTGATTTCCTCGAGTCGGCCCGGACGGTTGGCGTTCGCTGCGGCGGTGGCCTTCCCCGGTTCGTCCGCCGTCGTGTAGCGATACCGCGTGCGAGAGCCTGGCGATGGCCCCGTCGATGAAGGTCTCCAGCTCCCCGACGATGGACGCATTCAGGTGTCCCACGAGCGTGGTGACGATGGTCTCGCCAAGATTCCTGGCCCCATGCATGAGTTCCTGCTTCACCAGGTGCAGCGTGGGCCGCAGGCTCATGCGCGCTGCGGCCATGGTGGGCGGTGCAGGAATCAGGCCGATGAGATTGATGCCCAGGCTGGCCCAGTTCAGGAACCTGGTGACGGCATCGGTCGACTTCTTCTCGAGGATGGTGACGATGTCGAGAAACACATCCACCAGCGCCATGATGTTGCCCACGATGGGGATGCTGCCCAGCACCGTGGTCAGCCGATCGAGCGTGACGTAGCCGCCGGTGAAGGACCGCAGCCATTCGTCCACCACCTTGCTCGCGGCGGCGATATCTTCCTTGGCGATGGTGTTCAGCGGGGCGACGGCCGTCTGAGGCTCGCGCTCGGCAATCGATGTCGGTGCGGGCTGGCCTTGATGTGTGCCCGATGGTGGCCGCTGCGGCGTGCCTGGTCCCATTGTCCAGTCTCCCTGACTGCGTCTGTTTATGTCGTGAAAATCAATTGGGAAAGGAAAGAGGCTCGGCCGCGCCTGCGCGCGGAACCGGCTGTGCAATCGGGCTGCCGGCTTGCGGAGTTACGGCGCCTCTGCCGACGGGATCGGAATCCGGACGTGCAGGACCATTGCCGAATCAATGCATGCAGATACGACAAGAATCCGGGGGCAATTCGTTCTGCACGAATAGCAAATTGAGCTCACGCTCACCTCCCTCTTTTATTTTTTGCAGGCAATCCTAGAACGCAAGCTGACGCGAATGCGGCCATCTGAAATAAACGAGCGAGCTTTGGTGCGATTTATCTCGATATTCCCAACGCAGGAAAGCAGATCCTCGATGGATCGAGCGAGCCGCAGCTGGCGGACGGCTTCTGCCGCCGCTACGCTCGGCTACAGTCCGAGACACTTATGAACTCACCCCAACTCCAGCGCGGCGTGTTCCTCGCCCTGCTCGCCGCCGTGACCGTCGCCTTCCTCTGGGTGCTGATGCCGTTCTTCGGCGCGGTGCTGTGGGGCGTGGCGCTGGCGATCCTGTTCACGCCGCTCTACAAATGGCTGCTGAAGAAGATGCGCGGCAAACCCAATTTCGCGGCGCTGTCGACGCTGGCCATCTGCCTGTTCATCGTGATCCTGCCGCTGGCCATGGTGGGCGTTTCGCTGGTGCAGGAGATCGCGCTGGTCACGCAGAGCATCCGTTCCGGGCAGCTCAACTTCGCGGCCTACTTCCAGCAGATCCTGGACGCCTCACCGCAGTGGCTGCTGAACCTGGTCGAACGCTTCGACCTCGGCGACATGGCAGCCTGGCAGGCGCGCATCTCGGCCGCCGCCGGGCAGGCCAGCCAGATCATCGCGAGCCAGGCGCTCGCCATCGGCCAGAACACCTTCGACTTCATCGTCAGCTTCTTCGTGATGCTGTACCTGCTGTACTTCCTGGTGCGCGACGGCGCAACGCTGTCGAAGACGATGCGCGACGCGGTGCCGCTGGCCAAGCCGCACACGCACTACCTGCTCAACAAGTTCACCACCGTGATCCGCGCCACCGTGAAGGGCAACGTGGCGGTGGCCGTCGCGCAGGGCGCGCTCGGCGGGCTGGCGTTCTGGTTCCTCGGCGTGCAGGGTGCACTGCTGTGGGCGGTGCTGATGGCCTTCCTGTCGCTGCTGCCCGCCGTGGGCGCGGCGCTGATCTGGGGGCCGGTGGCCATCTACTTCCTGGCCACGGGCCATTTCTGGCAGGGCGGTGTGCTGATCTTCGTGGGCGTGTTCGTAATCGGCCTGGTCGACAACATCCTGCGCCCCGTGCTGGTTGGCAAGGACACGCAGATGCCCGACTACATCGTGCTGATGTCGACCATCGGCGGCATGGCGATCTTCGGTATCAACGGCTTCGTGATCGGGCCGGTGATCGCGGCGCTGTTCATGGCGGCGTGGAGCCTGTTCGCCGATTCGGGGCACGTGGGCAACGGCCACGAGGCGGCCGAAGGCGCCGAGAACAGCGGCAAGAAGAAGGGCTGAGGCAGGCACGGGCACCCGCCCGCTCCTCCGTTCGGCCCCGTTCCGCTCCCGTTTCATCCCCACCGCGCGCATTTCGCGCGCGCAATCCTGCGTTTCGTCACATGGCGCTGGGCACCGTGCCCGGCCTGCGAGATCGTCGGACCTCCAACTTCCAACGAGGCCCGCCATGCAACTTCCCGCATTCATGTCCCGCCCGGCCGTGCACGCCCTGTGCGCCGCCGCGATCCTCCTGCCCGCCGGCGCCTTCGCCGCCGACCTGGGCCTGAGCGTCGCCGACGGCCCCACCGCCAATGCCACGCTCTACGTCGCGCTGTACAGCGACGCCGCCAGCTACGCCGACAGCAAGGCCGTGGCTTCGCAGACCGCGCCGATGCAGGACGGCAAGGCCCGCCTCGTGTTCGCGGGGCTGGCGCCCGGACGCTACGCGCTGCGCGCATTCGCCGACGAGAACGGCAACGGCAAGCTCGACACCAACCTCATGGGCATGCCGATCGAGCGCTACGGCTTCTCGAACGACGCCAAGGGCAACCGCGCCGCGCCCGACTTCGAGGCCGCCGCGATCGCCGTCGACGCCGACCTGCAGGCCGTCATCCACCTGCGCTGAGGAGCAGGACGCCATGGAACGACGCGAACTCCTGCGCCTGCTGGTTTCGGCCGGCGCCCTGCCCCTGCTGGCACCGCTGGCGCGCGCAGCCGGCACGGACGATTGGCAGACTCAGTTCGAAGCTGCCGGCGCCCCTTGGAAGACCAGCTTCGCCACGCCTGCCGACGACTTCCCGCTCACCCGCGCCACGGTGCGCGGACGCTTCCCCGATGCCGTGGCGGGCACACTGTTCCGCATCGGCCCGGCCGGCCACGATCTGGGCGGCGAGCGCTACCACCACTGGTTCGACGGCGACGGCATGGTGCACCGCTTCGTGATCGAGGGTGCCGACGTGCGGCACCAGGGCCGCTATGTCGCCACGCCCAAGCGCGTGGCCGAAGTGAAGGCCGGCCGCCGCCTGTTCGAGGCCTTCGGCACCATGCCGCCGGGCGTGGAGCCGCCGACCTCTGCCGACAGCATCAACGTCGCCAACACCAGCGTGCTGCCGATGCGCGGCGAGGTGCTGGCGCTATGGGAAGGCGGTTCGGCCACGCGCATCGACGCGCTCACGCTCGACACGCTGGGCGTGAAGACCTGGCGCGCCGACCTCGCGGGCATGCCGTTCTCGGCCCACCCCAAGGTCGATCCGGACGGCACGGTGTGGAATTTCGGCGTGAGTTCGGGCCAGGGCCTGCTGGCGCTGTACGAGATCGCACCCGAAGGCGCGCTGCGGCGCGCGGCCGTGGTGCCGGTGGCCGACATGCCGATGGTCCACGACTTCGCCGTCACCGAACGGCACCTGGTGTTCCTGCTGCCGCCGCTGGTCTACGACAGCAAGCGCAAGGCCGCCGGCGCGAGCTTTCTCGACGCCCACGTCTGGCGGCCGGAGCTCGGCATGCGCGCGCTGGTCATCGACAAGCGGAACTGGGAGCGCCGCCAGGTGCTCGCGCTGCCGGCCGGCTTCCTGTTCCACGTCGGCAACGCCTGGGAGGAAGACACGCCGCGCGGCACGCAGATCCACATCGACTACGTGCGCTCGGACAATGCCGGCTCGGTGTTCGTCACCAGCCGCGAACTGATGCGCGCTCGCCGCGTGAAGACCACCGAGCCGCACCTGACCGTGGCCACGCTGAACCTGTCCACGGAGCGCGCCACGCAGGAGACGCTGGCGCAGGAAGCCGAGTTCCCACGCATCGACCCGCGCCGCGTCGGCCTGCGCCATCGCCAGGTGGTGCACGCCACGCAGATCCGGCGCGACCTGCCCGGCTTCGGCTCGATCGCGCGCACCGACGTCGAGACCGGCCGCAGCCAGCGCTACAGCTACGGCGCGCAGGCCATGGTGGAAGAACACGTCTTCGTACCCGACGGCTCGAAGCCGGGTTGGGTGCTGGGCACAGTGCTCGACTTCGGCAGGCAGAAGACGGTGCTGTCGTGCTTCGCGGCCGACAACCTCGCGGCGGGACCGGTGGCGCAGGCCACGCTGCCCTACGCCCTGCCGCTGGGCCTGCACGGTGCCTTCGTGGCGACGTGAAGCGTGCCGGTGGGCCTGGTGCTCAGGCCGCCGCCCACCAGCCTTCGTCGAAGCGCCCCTGCAGGAAGGCCACGAAGCCCGACACCTTGCCCGGCACCAGCTTGGGCGACGGGAAGACGGCGTGTATCTCCTGCTCGGGCAGCGCATGGTCGCCGAGCACCTCGCGCACCTTGCCGGCGGCCAGCGAGTCGCTGGCCACGTAGCGCGGCATCAGCGCGATGCCCAGGCCGTCGCGCGCCGCCGCCAGCACGGCCGAGAGGTTGTTCGAGCGGAAGCGGCCCGATACCGGCACCGTGACCGGCTCGCCCCTGGGCGTGTGCATGCGCCAGAACTCGTCGCCCACCACGCTGCTGTAGATGAGAGCCACGTGCGCGCTGAGGTCCTGCGCGCGCTTCGGCGTGCCGTGCTTCTTCAGGTAGGCGGGCGAGGCGACCATCACCCACGGATTGGCGCCCAGGTAGCGCGCGCCCAATGACGAGTCGGCCAGCTTGCCCATGCGGATGGCCACGTCGATGCCCTGCGCGATGAGGTCGACGTAGCGGTCCTCGAAGCTCAGGTCGAGCTGCACCTGCGGATGCCGGCGCATGTACTCGAGCGCCAGCGGCACCACCACGCGCCGCCCGAACGCCACCGAGGTGCCCACGCGCAGCAGCCCCTGCGCCTGGTTCTGCCGCAGCTGCACGATGCTGTCGGCCTCCTCGGCCTCGCGCACGATGGTCTTGCACTTCTCGTAGTAGAGCGCGCCCGGCTCGGTGAGGCTCACGCCGCGCGTGTTGCGGTTGAGCAGGCGCACCTTCAGCCGCTCCTCGGTGGCCGCGATCTGCTTGGTCACCGTGGGCTGCGTGGTGTTGAACTCGCGCGCGGCCTGCGAGAAGCTGCCCATCTCGACAACGCGCACGAACATTTCCATTGCAAGCAATCTGTCCATGGGCCGGATGGTAGTCACTTATTCCAGCCTGGAATAGGTTTTATGGTCCGCAGCCGTCTTCTTGGAATCCGCCCGGATTCCTACAGTGAGCCCATCCCAAAGGAGACTTCACAATGGCAAAGATGACAGCGGTCCAGGCCGCGGTTCTGGTGATGGAGAAGGAAGGCGTGACGCAGGCCTTCGGCGTGCCGGGTGCGGCGATCAACCCGATGTATTCGGCGCTGCGCCAGCGCGGCAGCATCGCGCACATCCTGGCGCGCCACGTCGAAGGCGCCTCGCACATGGCCGAGGGCTACACCCGCGCGGTGGCCGGCAACATCGGCGTGTGCATCGGCACCTCGGGCCCGGCGGGCACGGACATGATCACGGGCCTGTACTCGGCCTGGGCCGATTCGATTCCCATCCTCTGCATCACCGGCCAGGCGCCGCGCGCACGGCTCTACAAGGAAGACTTCCAGGCGGTCGACATCGAGTCGATCTCCAAGCCCGTCACCAAGTGGTCGGTCACGGTGCGCGAGCCCGGCCAGGTGCCGCAGGTGTTCCAGCAGGCCTTCCACCTGATGCGCTCGGGCCGCCCGGGCCCGGTGCTGATCGACCTGCCCTTCGACGTGCAGATGGCGCAGATCGAGTTCGACATCGACAGCTACGAGCCGCTCAAGCCCTACAAGCCGGCCGCCACGCGCGCCCAGATCGAGAAGGCCATCGGCATGCTCAACGCGGCCGAGCGCCCGCTGATCGTGGCCGGCGGCGGCGTCATCAACGCCGATGCGGCCGACCTGCTGGTGCGCTTTGCCGAAGCCACCGGCGTGCCGGTGATTCCCACGCTGATGGCCTGGGGGGCAATTCCCGACGACCATCCACTGATGGCCGGCATGTGCGGCCTGCAGACCAGCCACCGCTACGGCAACGCGACGATGCTCGCGAGCGACTTCGTGCTCGGCATCGGCAACCGCTGGGCCAACCGCCACACCGGGTCGGTCGATGTCTACACCAAGGGGCGCAAGTTCGTGCACGTGGACATCGAGCCCACGCAGATCGGCCGCGTGTTCACGCCCGACTTCGGCATCGTCTCCGACGCCAAGGCCGCGCTGCAGCTCTTTGTCGAAGTGGCCGAGGAAATGAAGGCCGCCGGCCGCCTGCCCGACCGCCGCGACTGGGCCAGGCAATGCATCGAGCGCAAGAAGACCATGCTGCGCAAGACCAACTTCGACGAAGTGCCGATGAAGCCGCAGCGCGTGTACCAGTGCATGAACAACAACTTCAGCAACGACACCTGCTACGTGAGCACCATCGGGCTCTCGCAGATCGCCGCCGCGCAGTTCCTGCACGTGTACAACCCGCGCCACTGGATCAACTGCGGCCAGGCCGGCCCGCTGGGCTGGACCATTCCGGCCGCGCTGGGCGTGCGCGCCGCCGACCCCGCGCGCAAGATCGTCGCGCTGTCGGGCGACTACGACTTCCAGTTCATGATCGAGGAGCTGGCCGTGGGCGCGCAGTTCAAGCTGCCATACATCCACATCGTGGTCAACAACTCCTACCTCGGCCTGATCCGCCAGGCGCAGCGCGGCTTCGAGATGGACTACTGCGTGCAGCTCGCGTTCGACAACATCAACGCCGGCCCTGACGCCGGCATCGAGAGCAGCTACGGCGTGGACCACCTCAAAGTGGTCGAAGGCCTGGGCTGCAAGGCGATCCGCGTGAACCGGCAGGAAGAGATCGCACCGGCCATCCGCCGCGCCGAAGCGCTGATGGCGGAGTTCAGCGTGCCGGTGGTGATCGAGGTGATGCTGGAGCGCGTGACCAACATCGCGATGGGCACCGAGATCGACAACATCACCGAGTTCGAGCCGCTGGCCGAGACGCTGGCCGATGCGCCGACCGCCGTCGCGGCCCTGCTCGACTGAAAAGAAGGAAGAGAAAAGACATGCCCAAGTTCGCAGCCAACCTCACGATGCTCTTCACCGAGCTGCCTTTCATGCAACGCTTCGAGGCCGCCGCCAAGGCGGGTTTCGAAGGCGTGGAGTACCTCTTCCCCTACCCCTTCGAGAAGAAGGAACTCGCTGCCGCCCTGCGCGACAACGGCCTGCAGCAGGTGCTGCACAACCTGCCGGCCGGCGACTGGGACAAGGGCGAGCGCGGCATCGCCTGCCACCCCGACCGCACCGGCGAGTTCGCCGAGGGCATCGCCATGGCGATCGACTACGCGACCGCGCTCGGCTGCCCGCAGGTCAACTGCCTCGTCGGCAAGGTGCCCGCGGGCGTGACCACCGAGGCCGCGCACAAGACGGTGGTCGCGAACCTGCGCCTCGCCGCACGCGAACTCGAAGCGGCCGGCCTGCGCCTGCTGATCGAGCCCATCAACACCTTCGACATACCGGGCTTCTTCCTCACGCGCACCGACCAGGCGCTGGCGCTGATCGACGAAGTCGGTTCGCCCAACCTGCGCGTGCAGTACGACATCTACCACGCGCAGCGCATGGAAGGCGAACTGGGCAACACGCTCACGAAGAATTTGCCGCGCATCGGCCATATCCAGCTGGCCGACAACCCGGGCCGCGGCGAGCCGGGCACGGGCGAGATCAACTACCCGTGGCTCTTCCGGCACATCGATTCGCTCGGCTACGACGGCTGGATCGGGTGCGAATACAAGCCCCGCGCCACTACCGTCGAAGGCCTCGGATGGCGCCAGGCACTCACCCAACAGCAATAAGCATCGGACAAGGAAACAGAGACATGACAACCCAGCAAAAAATCGGATTCATCGGCCTCGGCATCATGGGCGCGCCCATGGCGGGGCACCTGCTCGACGCGGGCCACCAGCTCTTCGTGAACACGCATGGCAACACGCCCGAGCCCTTCATCTCGAAGGCCACCATCTGCGCCTCGGCCGCCGAGGTGACGCGCCAGGCCGACGTGGTCTTCATCATGGTGCCGGACACGCCCGACGTGGAGAAGGTGCTGTTCGGCGCGCCCGGTACCGAAGGCGTGGCCGACGGCCTGAAGGGCTCCAGCGGCAAGATCGTGGTGGACTGCAGCTCCATCGACCCGATCGCCACCAAGGACTTCGCCAGGCGCATCGTCGCGCTCGGCGCCGGCTACATCGACGCGCCGGTCTCCGGCGGCGAGGTGGGCGCCAAAGCCGCCAGCCTCACGATCATGTGCGGCGGCGACGAAGGCACCTTCGGCCGCGTGAAGCCGCTGCTCGACAAGATGGGCAAGAACGTCACGCTCGTGGGCGGCGCCGGCGACGGCCAGGTCTGCAAGGTGGCCAACCAGATCATCGTGGCGCTGAACATCGCTGCCGTGGGCGAGGCGCTGGTGTTCGCCTCGAAGGCGGGCGCCGACCCGGCCAAGGTGCGCCAGGCGCTGATGGGCGGCTTCGCGAGCTCGCGCATCCTCGAAGTGCACGGCGAGCGGATGATCAAGCGCACCTTCGCGCCGGGCTTTCGCATCGCGCTGCACCAGAAGGACCTGAACCTCGCGATGCAGAGCGCGCGCTCGCTGGGCGTGGCGCTGCCGCAGACGGCCGGCGCGGCGCAGCTCATGAACGCCTGCGCTGCACTGGGCTACGGCCAGCTCGACCACTCGGCGCTGGTGCGCGCGCTGGAGGCGCTGGCGCAGCACACGGTGACCCCGGACTGACCAGGCTCTCCCCCAGGCT
>NZ_AKIW01000166.1 GCF_000282635.1 Variovorax sp. CF313 | reverse complement strand
CCGCGGAACCGGCTTTGCCGGGCCGCAGGTGGTGCCCCCGGTAGGGGGAAGGCGCGCGCGACACGAAGTGCGCGAAGCCTGGGGGCGAGTCAATCCAATCAGAGCTTGAAGGGAATCACTTCCTGGCGTTGTTCGCCCAGGCCTTCGATGCCGAGCGTCATCACGTCGCCCTTCTTCAGGAACAACGGCGGCTTCATGCCCATGCCCACGCCGGGCGGCGTGCCGGTGGTGATCACGTCGCCGGGCATCAGGGTCATGAACTGGCTTACGTAGCTCACGATCTTGGCGACGCTGAAGATCATGGTCCTGGTGCTGCCCGTCTGCACGCGCTGGCCGTTCAGGTCGAGCCACATCGAGAGCTTCTGCGGGTTCTCGATTTCGTCGCGCGTGACGAGCCAGGGGCCGAGCGGGCCGAAGGTGTCGCAACCCTTGCCCTTGTCCCAGGTGCCGCCGCGCTCGATCTGGTATTCGCGCTCGCTGACGTCGTTGATGGTGCAGTAGCCGGCCACATAGTCGAGCGCGCTCTTCTGCGACACATAGCGGGCGCGCGTGCCGATGACCACGCCGAGCTCGACTTCCCAGTCGGTCTTGACAGAGCCCTTGGGCAGCATCACGGGGTCGTTCGGCCCCTGGATGCAGCTGTTGGCCTTCATGAACACCACGGGCTCCTTGGGCACCGGCAGGCCGGACTCGGCCGCGTGGTCCGCGTAGTTGAGGCCGATGGCGATGAACTTGCCGACGTTGGCCACGGGGCTGCCGAAACGAGGCTTGCCCTTGACCAGCGGCAGCTTGTCGAGCTTCTGCTTGCGCAGCTTGGCAATGGCGGCATCGCCGAGCTGGTCGGGACCGATGTCCTTGACGACCGCGCTCAGGTCGCGCAGCTGGCCCTTGTCGTCGATGAGGCCGGGCTTTTCCTTGCCGGGGTTGCCATAGCGGACGAGTTTCATGCTTTCCTTTCAGTGCATTGAATCAATACGTGGAGCGGCCACTGGAGAGGTCGAAGACCGCAGCGGTGGCCCGCGAAGTCGAGCGGGTCATATGGTGATGCCGCCGTCGACCGTGAAGGCCTGTCCGGTAGCGAAGATCGATTCGTCGCTCGCAAGGAACACCACCACCGGCGCGATCTCCTCGGCCTGCGCGAGCCGGCCCATGGGCTGGCGCGCGATGAAGGCCTTGCGGGCGGCATCGGGGTCGGCGTTGGCGTTGATACGGTCGCCGAGCGAAGGCGTATCGACCGTGCCCGGGCACACGGCATTGCAGCGGATGCCCCGGGCCACGTAGTCGGCCGCCACGCTCTTGGTAAGGCCCAGCACCGCCGCCTTGGTGGTGCCGTAGACAAAGCGGTTGGGCAGCCCCTTCATGCTGGAGCACACGCTCGCCATGTTGATGATGCTGCCGCGCCCGGCCGCCAGCATGCCGGGCAGCACGGCCTGGATGGTCCACATCTGCGCGCGCACGTTGAGGCTGAAGGCAAACAGCAGCTCGTCGTCGGTGGCCTGCTCGATGGTGCCGTTGTGCACCACGCCCGCGCAGTTGAAGAGAACGTCGAGCGCGGGCAGCTTCGCCACCAGCGCGCCGATGGCGGCCTTGTCGAGCACGTCGAGCTTGAGCGCCGTGACGTTGGGCATGCCGGCGTAGCGTTCGAGCAGCTTTTCGTTGACGTCGGTGGCCCAGACCTGCGCGCCTTCGGCCGCCATGGCGAGCACGCTGGCACGGCCGATGCCCTGGCCTGCGGCGGTGACCAGCGCGGTCTTTCCCTTCAATCTCATGGGTGTCTCCTCGGGTTAGGCCCGATGTTGATCCGGGCGGTGTATCGTATTCTGAATTGGCCTTACCACTTGTCCAATTCAGGACAACCCTTAACCCGTTCGATTTCCTCTTTTCGTTCCCGTGCCGATCCAGACCCTCGAACCCCAGCGCCTCTACCGCCAGATTGCCGAGCAGCTGCGCGTGCTCATCGGCAAGGGCGAGTTCGCGGTGGGCGCGCGCATTCCCGCCGAGCGCGACCTGGCCGCGCAGCTGGGCGTGAGCCGGCCTTCGGTGCGCGAGGCGCTGATTGCGCTGGAGGTCGAAGGCTGGGTCGAGATCCGCACCGGCTCGGGCGTGTACGTGCTCGACAGGTCGCACCGAGCGGCCCCGCCAGCCAACGGCGCAGCCGGCGTCGAATGGGGCCCGCTCGAAATCATCCGCGCGCGCCGCCTGGTGGAAGGCGAGACCGCCGCCACCGCGGCCCAGTACGGCAAGCGCAAGGACGTGGACGCCATGCGCCGCGCGATCCGCATGATGCGCGAGATGGCTGCACGCAACGAGGTGCCGCACGAGGGCGACCGCGCCTTCCACCTGGCCATCGTCAACGCGTGCGACAACGTGGTGCTGACCGAGACGGTGCAGGGCTTCTGGGAGTCGCGGCATGGGCCGATCTTCGCCCGGATGATCGATTACTTCGAGACCATGGACTCGTGGCAGGCCGCCATCGGCGAGCACGAAGCCATCCTCGACGCCATCGCGGCGCACGATCCGGCCGCGGCGCGCGACGCGATGCACCATCACATGGACAAGTTCCACCAGCGGTTCAGCGCGAGCTGGCGCCGCACCAAGGCCTCCTGACAAACAAACAAGCGCCGGCAGACACTCACGATGACTCCCTACATCCGACTCCACCCCGCCGATGACGTCGTCATCGCGCGCTCGCAACTGCTCGGCGGCACCGTCGTCGAGAACGTGGCCGTGCGCGGCCTGATCCCGCCGGGCCACAAGATCGCCATGCGCGCCATCGCGCCGGGCGAGCCTGTGCGCCGCTACAACCAGATCATCGGTTTCGCGAGCAAGCCCATCGCCGCCGGCGAGCACGTGCACACGCAGAACCTCGACATGGGTCCGGACAAGGGAGATTTCGAACGCGACTACGCCTTCGGCGCCGACGTGAAGCCCGCGCCCGCCAAGCGCGAGGCCACCTTCATGGGCATCAAGCGCGCCGACGGCCGCGTGGCCACGCGCAACTACATCGGCGTGCTGACCAGCGTGAACTGCTCGGCCACGGCCGCGCGCGCCATTGCCGATCACTTCTCGCGCAAGACCAATCCGCAAGCACTTGCGGCGTTCCCGAACGTCGATGGCGTGGTCGCGCTCACGCACGGCACCGGCTGCGGCATGGACACCGAGGGCATGGGCATGCAGATTTTGGAGCGCACGCTCACGGGATACGCCACGCACCCGAACTTCGCGGGCGTGCTGGTCGTCGGGCTCGGCTGCGAGGCCAACCAGATCAACGCCTGGCTCGCGACCGGCCACCTGGCCGAGGGCGAGAACTTCCGCACCTTCAACATCCAGGACACCGGCGGCACGCGCAAGACGGTGGAGAAAGGCGTGGCGCTCATCAACGAGATGCTGCCGCGCGCCAACGCGGTGAAGCGCGAGCCATGCAGCGCTGCGCACATCACCATCGGGCTGCAGTGCGGCGGCTCCGACGGCTACTCGGGCATCAGCGCCAACCCGGCGCTGGGCGCGGCGGTCGACCTGCTGGTGGCGCACGGCGGCACCGCCATCCTCAGCGAAACGCCCGAGGTGTATGGCGCCGAGCACCTGCTGACGCGCCGTGCCGTGAAGCGCGAAGTCGGCCAGAAGCTGGTGGATCGCATCAAGTGGTGGGAGCACTACACCGCCATCAACGAAGGCGAGATGAACAACAACCCTTCGCCGGGCAACAAGGCAGGCGGGCTCACCACCATCCTCGAGAAGTCACTGGGCGCGGTCGCCAAGGGCGGCACGAGCAACCTCGAGGCGGTGTACGAATACGCGGAGCCCGTCACCGCGCACGGCTTCGTCTACATGGACACGCCGGGCTACGACCCGGTGAGCGCCACGGGCCAGGTGGCCGGCGGCGCCAACCTGATCTGCTTCACGACCGGGCGTGGCTCGGCGTACGGTTGCGCGCCCTCCCCCTCGCTCAAGCTCGCGACCAACTCGGCGCTGTGGCAGCGGCAGGAAGAAGACATGGACATCAACTGCGGCGAGATCGTGGACGGCACCGCGTCGATCCAGGAGATGGGCCAGCGAATCTTCGAACTGGTGCTCGCGACCGCCTCGGGCGCGCAATCGAAAAGCGAGCAGCACGGCTACGGGCAGAACGAGTTCGTTCCGTGGCAGGTCGGCGCCGTGATGTGAACCCATCGACAAGGAACCCCATGGCCACACTCCCCTTCGGCTTCCTCGACGGCACCGGCTTCGACCACCTGGACCCTCGCTTCAAGACCTGCATTCCCGGCCCCGAGCGGGTGCAACGCCTGTGGACCGGTGCGCGCTGGTGCGAAGGCCCCGCCTGGTTCGGCGCGCACCGCACGCTGGTGTGGTCCGACATTCCCAACAACCGCATGCTGCGCTACGACGAGGTCAACGGCACGGTCGGCGTCTTCCGCGAGCCGTCGAACAACGCCAATGGCCACACGGTCGACCGCGAGGGCCGGCTCGTGAGCTGCGAGCACCTCACGCGGCGCGTGACGCGCACAGAGCACGACGGATCGATCACCGTGCTGGCTTCGCACTGGCAGGGCAAGCGGCTCAATTCACCGAACGACGTGGTCGTGCATTCGGACGGCGGCGTGTGGTTCACCGACCCGAGCTACGGCATCCTCTCCGACTACGAAGGCCTGAAGGCGGACAGCGAGATCGGCGCCTGCCACGTCTACCGCATCGACCCCGCGAGCGGCGAGGTCGAGCGCATGGCCGACGACTTCGTGAAGCCCAACGGGCTGGCGTTCTCTCCCGACGAATCGCTGCTGTACATCGCCGACACCGGCGCGAGCCATGCGGCGGACGGGCCGCGGCACATTCGCCGCTTCAAGGTGGGCGCCGACGGCCGCACCCTGAGCGGTGGCGAAGTGTTTGCCGAATGCACCAGCGGCCTGTTCGACGGCTTCCGCCTCGACACCGAAGGCCGCATCTGGACCAGCGCGCTCGATGGCGTGCACGCCTACCACCCCGACGGCACGCTGCTCGGCAAGATCCTGCTGCCCGAGCGGGTGGCCAACGTCTGCTTCGGCGGGCCGAAGCGCAATCGCCTTTTCATTTGTGCGACCACGTCGCTCTATGCCATCACGCTGAACGCGAAGGGAGTCTGATCCATGTCCAGAACACTGGAGGCCGATGGCCTGCAAGCCACCGTCGCCCGCATCCTCGAAGCCGCAGGCAGCACGCCGGCCGAAGCACAACAGGTGGCCGCCAACCTCGTGCTGGCGAACCTCAGCGGCCACGACTCGCACGGCGTGGGCATGCTGCCGCGCTACGTGGATGCAGTGGCCGAGGGCGGGCTGAAGCCCAACGCCGCCGTGCGCGTCAACCTCGACATCGGCACGTTGATGGGGCTGGACGGCCAGCACGGCTATGGGCAGATCGTCGGCGTGCAGGCGATGGAGCTCGGCATTGCGCGGGCGAAGCAGCACGGCAGTTGCATCTTCACGCTCTCGCATGCGCACCACCTGGGACGCATCGGACATTTCGCCGAGATGGCGACGGCGCAGGGGCTGGTGTCGATGCACTTCGTCAATGTGCTGTCGCGTCCGGTGGTCGCGCCCTGGGGCGGCGGCGACGGGCGCTTCGGCACCAACCCGTGCTGCATCGGTATTCCACTCTCGGGCGCGGACCCCTTCGTGCTCGACTACGCGACCAGCCGCGTCGCGCAGGGAAAGATGCGCGTGGCGCACAACAAGGGCGAGCGCGTACCCGACGGCTACCTGATCGACGAGAACGGCGCACCGACCAACGACCCCGGCGTGGTGGTCGTGCCGCAGGGCAACGGCCTGTTCGGCGCGCTCATGACCTTCGGCGAGCACAAGGGCTACGGCATGGCCGTGGCGTGCGAGCTGCTGGGCGGTGCACTCACGGGCGGTGGCACATGGCACCGGCCGGCCGACACGGCCCGTACGGTGCTCAACGGCATGCTGACGGTGCTGATCGACCCGGCGCGCCTGGGCACGCAGGCGTCGTTCGACCAGGAGGCGCGGGAGTTCGTCGAATGGCTGCGGCAGAGCCCGCCGGGACAGGGCTTCGACGAGGTGCAGATTGCCGGCGAACCGGAACGCAAGGCGCGGGCTGCGCGGCGGCGGGACGGGATCTGGGTCGATGAGGCGACGTGGGGGGAGATCGTCGCGGCGGGTGCCAAGGTGGGCATTGCCATCGCGTAAGGGCTTGACGACGGCTAACGGCGCGCGCTTTGCGACTTCTGGCTCAGCACGAGCGCGATGCCTCCCAGGATCGCCACGGAGGCGGCCGCCAGCCGCGGCGTGATCGCCTCGGACAGGAACAGCACGCCACCAAATGCGGCCAGCAGCGGCACCGACAGCTGCACGGTGGCTGCCCGCATCGCCGAAAGGCGGCCCAGCACCGCATACCAGACGACATAGCCGAGACCCGAGGTCAGCGCACCGGAAGCCACGGCCAGGGCGACGCCGGTCGCGTCCGCATGAGCGCTTGCCACGAAGCCCAGGCTCAGCGCGAGCGCGAGCGGCACCGCCCGCGTGAAGTTGCGCGCAGTGGCGGCCAGCGGGTCGGCCACGCCGCGGCCGCGCAATGAATACAGGCCCCACGCCACGCCCGCCACCGCCATCAGCACGGCGCCGAAGAGCGGCGGCGCGGAAATCCCCGGCGACACCAGGTACACGAGTCCGACCACCGCCAGGGCGAAACCGAACCATGCAGCAGGCCCGAAGCGCTCGCCGGAGCCCAGACCCGCACCAAGCATCGTGAGCTGAACCGCACCGAACAGGATCAGCGCACCCGTTCCCGCGGACAGGCTGAGGTAGGCGAAAGAGAAGAACGCGACATAGGCGAACAGCATGGCGGCGGCAAGCCAGTCGGCCCGCCCGGCCACAGACGGCCGTACCCTGAGCCGCACGACGAGCGCGAGCGTGATTGCCCCGGAAACCAGTCTGATGCTGCCGAAGCTGGCAGGATCGATGCCCCGTTGCTGCAGCGCGAGCCTGCACAACAGCGAATTGGCCGCGAACGCGACCATGGCCACAGCGGTAAGGGCGATGGTCTGCAGGAGGGACGGGCCGCGGCGCCCTTCAGACATGGCTTCAGACATGCATCGCCACCATGAAGGCGGCCCAGCCCAGCAACGCGAACCCAAGCGGCGCGCTGAGACGATGGCCCCAGGGAACGTTCTTTTCTACCGCCATGACGGCCGCGAGCAGAAGCATCCAGCCGAGGCTGCCGGTGCCGAGCGCGAACATCAACAACATCAGCGCCCAGCAGCAGCCGACGCAGAACAGGCCGTGGTGCGTGCCCAGCGCGAACGCATGCCTGGCCTGCGCCTGCCCTCGCCAATGCTCGACGACGAAGCTCAGCGGCGTGCGGCACTTCTCCAGGCACCGGTGCTTGAGACGGCTGAACTGGAAGGCTCCAGCCAGCGCGATGGTCGCGGCACCGATCACCCAGCCGTGCCAGGCCAGGGTCGGCGCGCTTGCGAGCAGGGCCAGCACCGTACTGTGGAGTGCGTGCGCCAGCAACCCGAAGGCGCCCCACACCGCCATGTAGCCCAGCCCCAGCAGCACGAGAAGGCGTCCATGGTCCGGGCGCCCCTCGGTCAACCGGTCGAAGGCGTTGAACAACGGAAGCGTCGTCGGCAGCATCATGGCCGCCGTCATGAGAATCCACGAAGCGGCGTAGAGCACCATGGGCACGACCACGTCGCCGGCGGGAACGACCTGGCACAGGAACGCGGCCGGCCCCGAGGCGGTCCAGTCGCCGTGTTCGAGATAGCGTCCGTAGGGACTGCGCGCCCAGGCCCACAACGCCATCCACGCGAGCGTGATCAGCGCAGCAAGCACCGGCAGGAACACACGGCGATGGCGCGAGACGTTGCGCGGCGGCGAGCCGGCCGCCGGGTTCATTGGGCAACCTTCGTGCTTCGCACTGCGGTGCGAACTTGCTTGGGGCGGCCCCGCGCGGCGCTCATGCGTCGAAGACGAAGGTGCTCTGCAGCGCGTTGTGGTTCTTGATGTCGAGGTCGATGCCCAGCGCGGCATTCTTCGAACGGTAGGTCGGGGCCTTGCCGACGAACACCGGCGCGCCCGGAACCGTCGAGAACACGGTGTCGGAAAGGGTGGTCTGGCCGCCGGTCGCACCGCGGTAGGGCTCGAGTTCGGCGTAGTAGTCCTTGCCGATCTCCAGCTCGCCCTTGCCGTTGTTCACGGTGAAGCGGATCGGCGCCCGCTCGACCGACACGACCTGGCCGATGAGCTTGGCCAGGTCGGCGATCGGTCCGCCGGCCTGCCCGGTGTAGACCTTGAGCAGCGCTTCTTCCTGCTCCTTGGAGGCGCTTTCGTCGACGAAGATCGCCGCCGTCCAGTTGCCTTCCAGGATGTTTCCGGGCACATGCGCCACGGCCGCGATGGTGTTGCCGCCGACGTCGATGCCGTCGATCGTTCCCTTGTCGATGCGCCACGCGACGATCGTGTCGCAGGTGCCGTTGTCAGGATCCTCGCCGATCCAGCAGGGACAAAGGACGTTGCAGTTGCATACCTCGAGCAGGCGACCTTCCAGGTGATAGCTCATACGAACCTCCGTTCAAGAAGCCACACGAACACGGACTTGTCGCCGCGACGGGGCGGCAAGGGGCACCGATCCTACGCTTCGCAACGAAGCAAGTCGAGCGCGGTGCCGGGCTCCGCGCCGTCACCTGGGTACCCTATGGGCTCGCAGTTCGATGAGCCATCGCTCCGACAGGGACGAATCAAACGATCAAGGCGATCGTTGCTTCGAGGTGCTCGGACGGCGCGCGGCGGAAACCCGAGCGCGCAAAGCGCTGGAGCTGCCCGACCACGAAGGCTGTGAGCGCCGCGGCGCGCACCTGCGCGTCGACGCTGGGCGTTGCCGAGCCGTCGGCCGCGGCGGCGCCGCGCAGCACCTGGCGCAGCGTGGCTTCGATCTTGTCGAAGAACTGGTTCATGCGCTGCTGCAGGCGCTCGTTTTCGTAGACCAGCGCATCGCCCACCATGACGCGGGTCATGCCAGGGTTGCGCTCAGCGAACTGCACCAGCAGCGTGAGGATTTTTGCGGCCTGCTGGGCGCCGGTGGCGCCCTCGCGCTCCAGGATCTGGTTGACCAGCGTGAAGACGCTCTGCTCGATGAAGTCGATCAGGCCCTCGAACATCTGGGCCTTGCTCGCGAAATGGCGATACAGCGCGGCCTCGCTCACTTCGAGCCGCGCGGCCAGCGCGGCGGTGGTGACCCGCTCTGCGCCGGGCTGCTCGAGCATGGCGGCAAGCGCCTGCAGGATCTGCACGCGCCGCTCACCCGGCTTGGGGCGCTTGCGCGTCGGGGGGGTGAGCGTGTCCGCAGAGGTCTCTACGCCGGAAGCACTGGTCGTCTCTTCGTTCTGCATGGGAGCGCGTGCAAAGATGTAATCAATTGATTCTCGCACAGGGCTGTGAGCACGCGCCGTCTCCGGCCGAGCGCGCCGGCAGTCCCGCGAAAGCCCGTTCAAAATCTACTTTCCGTGGCAATCGATAGAACTTCATGAGCCAACGTATCCTGGTCACCGGCGGCGCCGGCTTCATCGGCAGCCACACCTGCGTGGCGCTGGCTGCGGCCGGCTATGTGCCCGTGATTCTCGACAACCTCTGCAACAGCGACGTGCGCGTCCTGGAGCGGCTGCGCCAGATCACCGGCAGCACGGTCCGATTCATTCAAGGCGACGTGCGCGACGCCGCGCTGCTTGCCCGGGTGTTCGCAGAAATGCCGTTCGCGGCCGCGATCCATTTCGCAGGCCTCAAGGCAGTGGGCGAATCGGTGGCCGACCCGCTGGCGTACTACGACACCAACGTGGGCGGCAGTCTGATGCTTGCCTCTGCGATGCGGGATGCTGGCGTGAACACACTGATCTTTTCCTCGTCGGCCACGGTCTACGGTGAACCGGAGCACTCGCCGATCCCGGAAGACGCCGCCCTGCGGCCGGCAAGCCCCTATGGTCGCTCCAAGCTCATGGTGGAACAAGCGCTCGTCGACCTTTATCGCTCGCAGCCCGGCTGGCGAATCGCGCTGCTTCGCTACTTCAATCCGGTCGGCGCGCATGAAAGCGGATTGATCGGCGAACACCCTCACGGCAAACCGAACAATCTGATGCCCTTCGTCTGCCAGGTCGCCGTGGGGCAACGCGACAAATTGCAGATACACGGCGCCGACTATCCGACACCGGACGGCACCGGAGTGCGCGACTATGTCCACGTGATGGACCTTGCTGAAGGCCACGTCGCGGCCTTGAAGCATGCGGAGATCCAATCGAGCCTCGTTACCCTCAACCTGGGCACCGGGCAGGGAGCCTCGGTGCTGGAAGTGGTGCGGGCCTTCGAACGCGCAAGTGGACGTCCCCTACCCTTCGAGATCGGTCCGCGCCGGCCGGGCGACGTCCCGGCCTACTGGGGTGACCCGTCACTTGCCCAGGCGACGCTGGGCTGGCGCGCGCGCCGCAGTCTCGACCAGATGTGCGCCGACAGCTGGCGCTGGCAGCAGCGCAACCCCGACGGGTACCGCTAGCACGTCTCGCAATTGACTTTCAGCGCGCCCGAATCATCGTCCCGTAAGCCTGGTCGGTCAGGATCTCCAGCAGCATCGCGTGCGGCACCCGGCCGTCGATGATGTGCACCGCGTTCACGCCGCTCTTGGCCGCATCGAGCGCGCCTTCGATCTTGGGCAGCATGCCGCCCGAGATCGTGCCGTCGGCGAACAGGTCGTCGATTTCTCGCGCGCTCAGGTTGGTGAGCAGCTTGCCGTCCTTGTCGAGCACGCCGGGCGTGTTGGTCAGCAGCATGAGCTTCTCGGCCTTGAGCACGGTGGCGAGCTTGCCGGCGACGACGTCGGCGTTGATGTTGTAGCTCTCGTTCTCCTCGCCGAAGCCGATCGGGCTCACGACGGGGATGAAGGCGTCGTCCTGCAGCGCCTTGACCACGCTGGGGTCGATGGAGACGATGTCGCCGACCTGCCCTACGTCATGGTGCAGGTTCGGGTCGGTGCGGTCGGCCAGCTTGAGCTTCTGCGCGCGAATCAGGCCGCCGTCGCGCCCGGTCAGGCCCACGGCCTTGCCGCCAGCCTGGTTGATCAGGCCCACGATGTCCTGCTGCACCTCGCCGGCCAGCACCCATTCGACGACCTCCATGGTCTCGGCGTCGGTCACGCGCATGCCCTGGATGAAGCTGCCCTTCTTGCCGAGCTTGTTGAGTGCCGCCTCGATCTGCGGGCCGCCGCCGTGCACCACCACCGGGTTCATGCCGACCAGCTTCAGCAGCACCACGTCTTCCGCGAAGTCGGCCTGCAGCGCCGGATCGGTCATGGCATTGCCACCGTACTTGATGACGATGGTCTTGCCGTGGAACTTGCGGATGTACGGCAGCGCCTGGGCCAGGATCTCGGCCTTGTCGCGGGGGGGGATGTTGAGGACGGGGTCGGTCATGGGCGGTCAGGCTCCAAAGCAACAGTGGACGATCAGGTGAGGCTCAAATTCTCGCGCAATCGCGGTGACGGCCGACTGACTGCGCGGGAACACCGTGGAACCGGCTTCGCCGGGGCACCGGTGTCGCCCCCCTGCAAGGGGGTTGGCGCAACGACACGAAGTGCGCGAAGCCTGGGGGTGTGCCGGTTCACGGGCGCAGCCAGCGCGGCACCTTGAAACGCACGATCATCAGGTACGCGCCCACATAGGTCGTGACAAACAGCAGGCAGAAGAACATCAGCACGATGGTGTTGTTCCAGAACAGCACGGCCGGTACCACCGACAGCGCAGCAAACATCCAGAGGTACGGCGAGGTGCGGTTGTTGCGCGCGAGCAGTTGCCGTGCTTCGTCGTCCGCGAAGGCCACGCGCACGATGCGGCGGAAGATCAGCTGGTGGAAATGCAGTGCATCGGCCGTGCCGGGCGACTGCCCGCGGGCCAGCTTGCGGTAGATGGAGAACAGCGTCTCCCACACCGGGTAGATCAGCAGCAGCATCGGGAACCAGGGCGACACCACGCGGTGGCGCTGCACCAGCGTCACGCAGGCCACGGCGATCACCATGCCCCAGACGTAGGCGCCGCCGTCGCCGGCGAAGATCTTGCCGCGCGGGTAGTTCCACACCAGGAAGCCGAAGGTGGCTCCCACCAGGCAGATCACCATGGCCGCCAGCTGCCGGTCGCCGACCTGCAGCGCCACGTGGGAAATTGCCAGGCACACCAGCACGGCGACCGTGCCCGCCAAGCCGTTGTAGCCGTCGATGATATTGAAGGCATGCGGCAGGCCGCCGATGGCCAGGGCCGCGAACAGCACGGTGGCAAAGGGAATCATCGCCAGCCAGCCGTCGACCGTTTCGGAGCCGGTGCGCGCCACGCCCAGCCCCAGCACCCAGCACACGAGCAGCGCCGAGCCGATGGTGAGCCCCAGCCGGTAGCGCACCTTGACGTTCTGGGTGACGTCTTCGACGATGCCGCCCAGCACCGCCGGCAAGATGCACAGCAGCGTGAGCATCGAGGTCTTGACGGGCCACGACACGTTGAACGGATCGGTGCCGGTGACGCCGGCCGCCAGCCATGCCACGCCCATGCCCAGCAGGATGCCCGCACCGCCCAGGCGCGGCACATGGCCTTTGTGAAAGCGCTGAGGCATGTCGGCGCCATAGAGGCGGGCATGCCTGCGCGCGCGGCGCATGAACAGCTGGACCGCGAAAGCGGCGACGAAGAAACTGATGACGATCAGAGCAATCATGTGTGGGGGTTGGGGAACCCTAGAATTCCCGAGCGAAATTAGACCATGCCCACGCCTCCCCCCTCCCGCCCCCCGATCACCATTTCAATCGTGAGCCACGGCCAGCTCCCGCTGGTGCTGCCGCTGCTCGAGCAGTTGGACCGGCACAGCCGGGCCGTCATTGCCAAGGTCGTGCTCACATTGAACATTCCCGAGCCCGATGTGCTCGCCGGCCGCAACTGGGGCTTCGAGGTGGAGCGGATCGGGAACGCGGGCCCCAAGGGGTTCGGCGCCAATCACAACCAGGCCTTCGAGCGCTGCGGCACGCCGTGGTTCCTGGTGCTGAACCCGGACATCCGCTTCGACAGCGACGTGCTGACGCCGCTGCTGGCGCAAGCCGCGGCTGACACCGGGTTGCTGACGCCGCGCATCCTGGAGCCGGGAAAGAACACACCGGAGCCGCACCGGGCCTTGCTCACCCCCTTCGAGATCGTCGGGCGCAAAAAGCCCGGTTACGTGCGGCCCAGCGTGCCGGCGTGGATCCCCGGGCTGTTCATGCTGTTTCGCAGCGAGGCGTACCGGGAAGTCGGAGGCTTCGACGAGCGCTTCTTCATGTACGGGGAAGACTTCGACATCTGCGCACGCACCCGGCTCGCTGGCTGGAAGCTGCAGGTGGGCGAGGACCTGGTGGCGCGACACGACGCACAACGCGAAAGCCACCGGAGCAAGAAATACCTGTACTGGCACGTGACCAGCCTGCTGAAGGTGTGGCTGTCGGGGGCGTTCTGGCGGTACTGGCGGCTTCGCGGTTGAGTCAGCCGCGTTCGAACAAGTCCTGCACGATGGCGTGCCCACCGCGGCCAAAGCGCGCATAGCGCCCGCGCGCCGCCTCGATCAGGATCGGCAAAAGGCGCAGCGGCCGCGCTGACGGAAGTTCGGCCCTGAACCGCTGGTGCGCAACCTTGTCGCGCTGTGCCTCCAGGTAACGGGCTGGCACCCTGGTGCCGAGCTGCTGCAGGCGCCGCAGCAGCGCCTCGGCCCGGCGCAGACGCGCCACGTGCTTGTCGCCACGCTCGACAAATGCCTTGGCGATCTTCTCGGACAAGGTGAGCCGCCGCGCGCCGATCTGGTTGCTGGCGTGCTGGCGGTAGTCGATGGTCGGTTCGGGCAGCACGTCCATGCGGCCGATGGCCGCGGCCACGGCGGCCAGCCACTCGTCGTGCACCCATTCGGGCGCGAACGGCAACGCCGTGTCGAGCAGGGTCTTGCGGAACATCGTGGTGGCGCCGGTCACGAGATTGCGCCGCAGCAGCACGCCGAAGGCCTCGCCATGCGCGATGGCCGACAGTTCCGCGGGCTGCACTTCCAGCGCGTGGAAGAGTGTGGAGCCCAGGGGTTCGAGTTGGGCATCGACCAGGCGCGCATCGGTGTGGAGCAGCAGCAGGTCGGGACGCGCCTCGAACTGCGCCACCATGCGCGCGAGCCGGCCAGGATGCCAGGCATCGTCCTGGTCGCACAAGGCAATGAGGTCATGGCTGCAGGCGCGCACGGCCTGCTCGAAATTGCGCGTGACGCCCAGCGGCGGCGTGTTGCTGAACACGCGCAATTCGATCCGATCGGCCACGCCGCACTGCGCAAGGGTGTCGCGCACGACGGCCAGGGTGTCGTCGGTCGAACCGTCATCGGACAGCACGATCTCCCGCGGCAACGGCGCCTGCGTGCAGATGCTGCGGATCTGCTCGGGGAGATAGCGCGCGCCGTTGCGGGTGCAGAGCGCGACGGAGACGTCGAGAGCCATCAGACCGGGGGCAGGCGGGGCGGCCAGGCGTAGCTGAAGTCCTCACGGGCCAGCATGAGGTTGGGGCTGTAGGCGGGGTCGTTCTGGATGAGATCGCCCCAGCGCTGGTGCATGTAGGCGGACTCTTCCTGGAACTGGGCCTGCCTCTTCGGGGACATGTTCTTCGAACGGGTCGCGGACTCGTAATGGAACAGTTCCGCATACGGCGTCCAGACATTGCGCAGGCCCGCTTCGCGCAGGCGCAGGCAGAAGTCGATGTCGTTGAAGGACTCCTTCAGATGCACTTCATCGAGGCCGCCCACGGCGAGGTAGTGCCGTTTCTGAATCACGAGGCAGGCCGCCGTGACAGCGGAGAACGATTGAATCAGTGCGGCGCGGCCGCCATAACCCTCACGCCCGACCGGCATGCCCCGATGCGCATGCGCCGCAATGCCGCCGATGCCGAGGATCACGCCTGCGTGCTGCAATGTCTTGTTCGGATACCAGAGCCGGGCCCCCACCGCCCCCACACCCGGCTGAACGGCCAGGCAAACCATCTCGCTCAGCCAGTCGGGCGTGATGACCTCGATGTCGTTGTTCACCAGCGCGAGGATCTCGCCGTTCGCTACGGGGATCGCACCGTTGTTGAGCGCCGAATAGTTGAAGTCGCGGTCGTCGCGCAGCACGCGGACATTCGGCTTTTCCGAAGCGATGCGCTTGAACCAGGCCAGCGTGTCCGGATCGTCGGAGCCGTTGTCGACGATGATGATCTCGTAGTTCGAATAACTGGTCTTCGCGAGGATCGACTCCACGCACTGGCGCGTCAGTTTCAGGGCATTGCGCGTGGGGATGATTACCGAAACCAAGGGTAAGACATCGGGCAAGGCGTAATGCACCCGATAGCCGAAGTCGAGGTGTTCGGCCGTGGCGCGCACACCGGTGCGCACGAAGTGCTCGTTCAGCGCGCGCTCGCCCGCGATGGCCGCATAGGGCTTGGCGCTCATCGAACGGGCCGTGCTCTCGCTGTGCACGCGCCAGTGGTACAGCACGCGCGGAATGTGGCGGATCTGCCCGGGCTCGACGCGCTCCATGCAGCGCAGCACGAGGTCCCAGTCCTGCGAGCCTTCCATGCCGACGCGGAAACCGCCGACCGAGCGCATGAGCTCGGTCGAGAGCACGCCGAGGTGGCTGAACATGTTTTGCGAGCGGAAGAGATCGACGTTCCAGTCGCACTTGAAGTACGGGCCGAACCGGTGGCCGCCCTCGTCGACCTTGTCCTCGTCGGAATAGATCAGCTTCACATCGGGATGGGCCACGATGCAATCTGCCACCCAGAAGAGCGCATGCGCGGGCAGCAGGTCGTCGTGGTCCATCAGCGCGACCCAAGGGGCCGAGACCAGTTCCAGCGCACTGTTGGAAGCGGCCGAAATGTGGCCGTTCTCGGGGCGGAAGAAGACCTTGATTCGAGGGTCGCTCTCGCTGTACGTCTTGAGGATCTGGCGCACCTCCGCCGAGGGAGAGGCGTCGTCAGCGATGCAGAGCTCCCAGTTCGGGTAGATCTGCGCCCGCACCGATTCGATGGCCTCGCGCAGCCAGCCGGGGTTCGGGTTGTAGGTGGGCATGACGATTGAGATCAGGGGCCGGTCGTTCATGGCAGCCACGCGCTGGGCGATGCGGTCGCGCAGCTCGGGCGTCAGCGTATCGTAGCGGCGCACCCAGGACGAATAGTTGTTGTAGCCGCCGAAGCGCCGGCCCAGCTCCCAGCGGATGCCGGGCCAGCCCGATTTCCTGAACATTCGCCACGCCCGCTGCACGCGCCCCATCAGCCCGGGGCCTTGCCAAAGTCCGGCCAGGCCGAGGATGAATCGATAGACAGATTTCATAGAGATTGCGCATCCGCGAGGCGGATGAGGCAGAGCTTGTCGAGGAATACCTGAAATAGACAGGGCAATGCCGGAACATGGCATCGCCGGTCTTGCGGGAGGGGATTATCTTCGCAACGAGCCGCAACAATGGACGGCGACAGCGTTTCTCCCCCTCGCGCCGGCAGTCAGAGGGCTGCCCGTAAAATTGATCGGTTCAAAAGCTAAAGGAAAACAATGAGACTACTCTCAGTGGTGCTCTCGGGAGGCGCCGGATCCAGGCTCTGGCCTGCTTCGCGTCAGGCTTTCCCCAAGCCATTCATGAAGATCGGTGATTCCACGCTGCTTCAACAAGCCGTCGAACGTGGGCAGGCTTGCGGGACCGGTGATCTGATGATCGTGACCAACAAGGACCATCTGTTCCTCACGAAGGATGTGCTCGGGCAGATGAGCGACCCGCCGGACACAACCTTCCTGCTTGAGCCCAAGGGGCGCAACACCGGACCGGCCATCGCACTGGCAGCGCTTCAATGTGCGCGCCAGTTCAGCGGCGACACCGTGATGCTCGTCCTTTCCGCAGACCACCTGGTGCCGGACGTGCACGCTTTCGTAGCCAGTGCAACGGAAGCCTTCCGGCTCGCCGAGGAAGGCAATCTCGTGGTGTTTGGCGTGAGCCCGACGAGCCCCGACACCGGCTTCGGCTACATCGAGGTAGAACACGTTTCACGCGAGAGCCAGGAGGTCAAGCGCTTCGTCGAGAAGCCCGACCTCGAGACGGCACAGAAGTACCTTGCCACAGGTCGGTACTACTGGAACAGCGGCATGTTCGCATTCACCGCGGACACCATCATCGCGGCACTCGAGAAGCACGCCCCCGACGTGATCAGAGCGGCAAGGCATGCGCTCGAAACCGCCAAGACCTCCGGTGCAGCCGTCAATTTCGATCTGCATGCGTTCGGCCTGCAACCGGACATCAGCATCGACTACGCGGTACTGGAGCACGCATCGAATGTCCATGTGGTGCCCGCCAAGTTCAGTTGGAGCGACGTGGGTTCCTGGCCCGCAGTGTCCAACGCGCTGACGCCTGACGCCAGCGGCAACACCCTTCCCGACGATGTCGTGGCCCTCGACACGACAGGCACGCACGTGCAGGTCGAAAGCTATGGCCCGAAGGTCGTCGCCACCATTGGCGTGCACGACCTCGTGATCGTCGACACGCCCGATGCGCTGCTGGTTCTGCACAAGGACAGCGCGCAGAAGGTGAAGAAGGTCGTCGACGTGCTCAAGGCTCGCAAGCACGATACCGTGCACCTGCCGCCGGTAGTCCACCGCCCGTGGGGCACGTACGCCTCGCTCAAGGAAGAAGAAGGCTACAAGGTCAAGCGAATCACGGTCCGGCCCGGTGAAGCACTGTCGCTCCAATATCATCACCAACGCGCCGAGCATTGGGTAGTGGTACAAGGCCAGGGCATCGTGCAGATCGGAGACGTCGAGCACCAGACCTTGCCGGGCCAATACCGCTACATTCCCCTGAAAGAGAAACACCGCCTCACCAACACCGGCGACGAAGAGCTCGTGCTCATCGAAGTGCAGTGTGGTGGCTACCTGGGCGAAGACGACATCGTCCGCCTTGCGGACACTTACGGACGTACATGAGCCAAGTCCATTCCAATCTACATCGAAGCGCCTTATCTGACTGGTGGCAAGGCACCCGCCGCACCGACATCTGGTGGACCCTCGCCTGGTTCGACATCGTTCTGCGCTATCGCCGTTCGATGCTCGGCCCGATGTGGCTCACCTTGAGCATGGGCGTGATGATCGGCGGCATGGGTCCGCTGTACAGCTCGCTGTTCGGCACCGAGCTTTCCAGGTTCTTTCCGCACCTGGCGCTCGGCATCATCTTCTGGGGGTTCTTCTCCAGCATCGTTTCGGATGCCTGCAATGCCTTCGTCGGGTCGTCCAACTATCTCAAGCAGGGCTACTTTCCGATCAGCCTGTTCGTCTGGCGCAGCTTGGCTCGCAACCTGATCCAGTTTGCCCATCAGATCGTGCTCTACATCCCGGTGGCGATCTGGGCCGGCATTTCGCTGTCATGGTCAGTGCTTCTTGTCCTGCCAGCCTTTGCCATCCTGATCGTCAATGCGCATGCCCTCGGCCTCCTGCTGGGCCTGATTTGCACACGCTATCGCGACGTCACGCAGATCGTCACCAGCGTGATGCAGATGCTGATGTTTCTGACGCCCGTCTTCTGGCTGCCCGAGAGCCTTCCCGGACGCGCCAAGTACGTGCTGTGGAACCCGTTCGCGCAAATGCTGGACCTTCTGCGCACCCCGCTGATGGGCGGCGTTGCACACATCCACAGCTGGATCGGCATCCTGGTCTGGACGGCGATGTGTCTGACCCTGGCCATTCTTCTGTTCTCGAAGTACCGCCGCCGCGTCGTCTACTGGCTCTGATCCATGGCATTCATTTCACTCAAAAACGTCGCAGTCAACTTCCCGATCTACGGCGCTGGCGCCAACTCCCTCAAGAAGACGCTTGCAGCCTCCGTGACTGGCGGACGCTTCGGCAAGGAAACCGGCGTGACCGTGGTTCAAGCGCTCAGCGACGTCAACCTCGAACTCAAGAGCGGTGACCGGCTCGGCCTGGTGGGTCATAACGGCGCAGGCAAGTCGACCTTGCTGCGCACGCTGGCCGGGGTCTACGAACCGTCGTCGGGCGAGTTTGCGCGGCAAGGCTCGGTTGCCAGCCTGATTGACCCGTCGCTCGGCATCGAGATGGATGCCACGGGGGTTGAAAACATCATGTTGCGCGGACTCGTGATGGGCATGAACATGAATGAGATCGACCGCCTCACGCCCGACATCTGCGAGTTCAGCGGACTGGGCGAGTACGTAAACATGCCGGTGCGCACCTATTCGACCGGGATGATGATGCGACTGGCGTTCTCGATCTCCACCAGTGTCGAGGCCGACATCTTGCTCATGGACGAGTGGTTGTCGGTAGGTGATGCGGAGTTCACTGAAAAAGCCGAAAAGCGGATGAGAGACGTGGTTTCGAAGTCCGGCATTCTGGTGCTGGCTTCACACTCACCCGAGTTGATCGTCAAGGAATGCAACAAGGTCGTGAAACTCAACCATGGCCGGCTGGAAGCAGTAGACATGGAGGCGTATATGGCCGAATTGATGGCCGAGCGGGCGAAACTGGCCGCCTGATTCCTCGACGTCCAGGGGAGGACGCACGCGCCTGGCCTTGGGCGCGTCCCCTTCCCGTTGTCGGCGGGCTCAGCCCCTCGGAATCATCCGAATCGATGCTCGGATCTCGGCGAGTCGTGCAGCGGCCCTGTGGCCGGCGGTTTGCAACGACAAGTCGATTGCTGCCCGAGCCTTGCCCCGCGCCCCAATTTGCTTCGCCCATTCGCGGTCTTCGTAGAGTCGTCGCATGAGTTGCGCGGCGTGCTCTGTCGAGGGCTCTGCCCACTCAAGCTTCTCATCGTAAGGCGGGATCGGACGACCGAGTTTCACCAATTTGTAGGGCACCAACAGGCTGTCTTCTTCGCCCATGAAGTCGACATTGCCAGAGTAGTTCGTGGCGATGACCGGCTTGCCCATCAGCATGGCCTCGGCCATCGTGAGACCCAGCCCTTCACTGCGATGCAGGGATACATAAGCGTCGCACGCGTCCATCAGTGACAGCACTTCGTCGGGGCTGTAGACCTGATCGATCACAACGATGTTGTGCCCCTCTGCGGCGGCACGCAGTTCCTGCAACTGCGCCGGATGACGGTCTCCGAACGACGTCTTCAGCACCAGCGTCGCATCGTCCTGCATAGAGAACGCCGTCTTGAATGCCTGGATAAGGCCGAGCGGATTTTTGCGCTCCATCACGCTCATCATGTGGAACGTGAACAGGAATGTGAAGCTGCCGTCCTTCAGGCCAAAGTATTTGCGCTCTCGCTGCTGATATGTACCGAGCGCAACGCCAGGGAATATCGTCCGCACAGGAATCGAAAGCCGCTCGCGCAGGCCCTTGGCAACGAATTCGGTGGCCGTCCAGACTTCGTCGACCTTCGCAGCTGCATCAAGCCACGAATCCGGAATTGAGTCGAACTCCCAGTACCAGTAGGCGATGCGATAAGTGCGCGGCAAGTGCTCGTTCAAATCGCTGCGGCTATAGGCCTCGTCGAAGAAGGGCTCAGGTTGTGTGTGGATGATGGTCGTTTCGAAATCCTCGAAATCGCGGAACTGTGCGTGAACTGGATCGTCTTTCTTGTCGGTTCGAAGGTCGCGCAGCGCAGTTTGCACGCCGACCTCTCTCAAGCCCTTTGCCAGCGCCTCCACGGAGACTCGAAGACCCGACGGATACGAGAAATGGCCGATGACGTTGACGCCGAGCATCGTCATTTCAGCCGCCACGCCTTCCTTGTCGAGACCGGCGCACCATGCCCGTACCGTCTCGGGCTGCATGGATTCGGGCAACTGGAGCCATTCAATCAGCGCCCTGGCGGCCTCGATCTTGTCGAGCGCTTCGGGATGCGCACGCTGCCATTGTTCGCGCGCGCGATAAGCCGATCGAAGCTGCCGGGCGGGCGGGAGGTCAACCGGCCAGCGCACCGGGTCGGCCCACAGTTCGGCCACGCGGTAATTTGCGCAGAACCAGGAGGCAAACGCGCGGCGGCCGAAAATCGTCAGCCCGTCGGGATAGAGCTTTTGCCAGTCAGGCGTGAATTCGTAGGCCCTGACCAGTTCGGCCTCGGGCGTTTCCGCGGCAGTCCAAAACAGCCACCAGACTTCCTCCAGCCTCAGGCCCGTATCGCGCCGGCCGTGCTGCATGAACCAGTAGAACAGGTCGCGCCTGCCAATGGGCAACAAGCCGTGTGGTAGCACGGCCCTGACTTCCGAATGAAAAAGAAACACCTGTCGCGCACGAGCTGCGAGATCTTCCGACCACAGCATTCGGATCGAGGCGAGCGCGTCCCCGTCGAGCCCAAAACGATTTGCACCTTCGGCTTCAAGCCAACGGCAGAACGCACCATTGGGACCTTCGGACAGCGCAACGGGGAAGCGCAGGCGGACATCAGCGCGCGTACGCAAGAGATCCAGGCACCACCTGGCCGCAGACCAGACGTCGCGCACGCCATGCGCAGGCTGAGGCGCCCAGATCACGCTCTCGCGCGGCAGCATGGCAACGGCCAGGCATGCGCCGTCATTCGACAGATCAAGAGTCTGCACCTGCGGCCTCGGCGAGCCGAATTCGCGAAGACTGACCTTGAGCTTCTCGCGGACCGTCGGCGCCGTGCCGACTCGAAGGGCCGGAATTGCGTAGTTCGCATCCAACTCGGGATGAAGATAAGGGTCGTCGTCGATACCCAGCGTACGAATGTCGTCAGCCACCCGGGACATATCGACGCCGGGGTTGCTGTTGCCTCGCGTCGCGCCTTCATGATGCACGAGACGGGCCTGCGGTACATAGGCAGTCCGGTAGCCGGCGCGCCAGATATTCAGGCAGAGTGCGACGTCGCTCATTGCGATCAGGTACGACTCGTCGAAACCGCCGACGCGTTCGAAGGCATCGCGCCGCACCATCTGACATGCGCCCATGATCGCGAGCCAGTTGCGGGCATGGTCCGGCGAGCCGAACAGGCCCCAGCCGCGCCCCTCGGCGCTGCGATACATCAGGCCACACAGGTGAATGCCGACGCCCACGCCGCCATGCTGCAGTTCGCCCGAGGGAAACACCAGCTTGGCACCGACCACTCCGACGCCCGGGCGCATCGCGACGCGCACCATTTCGTGCAGCCAGTCGGGAGAGGTGACCTCGATGTCGTTGTTCAGGAACAGCAGGATCTCGCCTTGCGAGAACGCAGCGCCGTAGTTGCACGCCGCAGAATAGTTGAAGGTCTTGTTGAAATGGACGACGCGAACGCTCGGCTCCGATGCGAGCTCGGCGTAATACGCCAGCGTTTCCGGCTCGGTAGAGCCGGTGTCCACAATAATGATTTCCTTGTTCGCGTATGCCGTTCCTCGCAGCAACCCGCCGACCGACATGCGCAGCAGGTGGTCCTTATTCTTGGAAGGGATCACGATCGAGACGAGCGGCGGCTGGTTGATCGTCCAAGTGGCGTGCTGGGTGCCGTCCGATTGCGTCTGAACGGAAGCGTCAATTCCCTTTTGCGCCCAGAACTTGCGCAGTGCCGCGCGCTGCGCCGTGGCCTCCGTCGAATCGGCATCCGGCCGGTCTCGATGGCCGCCGGCCGCACGATGGCACAGCACTTTGGGAATGCGGGTGATGGTTTGCGCGATGTCGCTCGCGCGCAGATTCAGGTCCCATTCGAAACCGTCCCCCGCTTCGGGGTCGATGCCGCCCGCGGCTTCGACGAGCTGCCGCCGCAACAGCGTCAGGCGACCAAAATAGTTGAAGACATAGAGTAGTTCTGGCGACCAGCTCGGCTTGAAGTAAGGCCGAGTTCGGCCGCCCTCAGCCGACAGTTCGTCCTCGTCGCCATAAAGAATATCGCTTGCGGGTTCGTTGACGAGCGCATTCGCAATTTCGATTGCAGTGCCCGGTGCAACAACATCGCCGACATCCAGCACCGCAATGAAATCGCCATCGGCGCGTGAAAGGCAGGCGGCCAGCGCTTCGGCGCGACTCTTGCCGTAAGCGGATACCGCGACGACACGTGGCTCTTTGCTCTGCAACGCGCGAAGGAACTCATCAACCGTGTCAGCAGCATGATCACCCGTGTTCGCCACGACGAGTTGCCACTGGAGCAAGTTTTGCCCGCGGATCGATTGCACCGTCTTGCTCAGCATTTCGAGCTGCGCATCACTTGCACAAAGCAAAAAACTCAACCGCGGGTTCGCGGCCCCTCCCACCAACGCCGCCGAGCGAGATTCGTTCTCAGCGATCCATTGACGATAGGCGCTTTGGCTGTCACAGCCAACGTCGGCGCCGGCGGCGGGCACAACACGAAACGCATTCGCCTCATCCGTTTGACGACGATCCTTGAGAAACTGCAGCCGCTGAGACATGTGCCACGGCGTCGCGACCCACCATGTAGCTTTTGCCGCGCGCCGCAGATATCCACGCCAGGAGGGGGGAATCGCAGCCGACACTCTCCGCAGCGGGGCCGTCAGGCGCCAGGACATCGATCGGAGCAGCTCGTTATGCTGCTGCAGCGCGAGCGCGGCGCGCTGATTTGCCGATTCGATCTGCGCCTCAACGGAGGCGTCGCTGCTTAGTACGAGTCGCTCCTGCAACTCCAACCGCAAGTTAAGTGCGGCGATCTGCCGCTCGGCTTCGGCGAGTTTTTCTGCGTCTCGTGTTGTGTCACTCATACTTGCTTTGTATATCTGGAGCATTTGGCGGGCCCACCCCGTTCGATGCAGGTCCTTGCTCCCCGCGTCGGGGCACAACGCTTGGTGCATATGTCCGCGCTCTTCACATTTATTATCCCCGTTGACTGTTGGCTTTCAGCCACGTAATCCGGATCGGTGTTGCAGTTTCGGGCCCTGCACGTGCTTCCCCCGACCTGCAGCGAGGCGAAAACCTGCCGTTGATTGCTGTAACCCCCGTATACCCATCCGCCGGCAAGTTACGTAACCAAATATGCTCTGAATCAGGACTCCCCGATTTGGCAAAATCGGGGCTCGACGGCTTCTCCATTCGCAGTGTCTCACCACGAATGGCAGAAGCCACCGCGTCACGCGCTCTTTAGACAATACAGAGAAGGTTCTCATGAAGAAACATGCCGTTGTAACGGGCATCACTGGCCAGGACGGCGCCTATCTGGCCGAGTTGCTGCTCGCCAAGGGATACGTCGTCTATGGCACCTATCGGCGCACCAGCTCAGTCAACTTCTGGCGCATCGAGGAACTGGGCATTCAAACCAACCCTGACCTGCATCTGGTTGAGTACGACCTGACCGACCTGGGAAGCTCGATCGAGTTGATCCGCCAAGCGGAGCCGGTCGAGGTCTACAACCTTGCGGCCCAGAGTTTCGTTGGCGTGAGCTTCAACCAGCCTGCGGCGACTGCGCAGATCACGGGCGTGGGCGCCCTGCACCTGCTTGAGGCCATCCGCCTCGTCAACCCGAAGATTCGCTTCTATCAAGCGTCCACCTCCGAGATGTTCGGCAAGGTTCAGGCCATTCCGCAGGTGGAAGACACACCCTTCTATCCGCGCAGTCCCTACGGCGTTGCCAAGCTCTATGCCCACTGGATGACCATCAATTACCGCGAGAGCTATGACATCTTCGGCTGCAGCGGCATCCTGTTCAATCACGAGAGCCCCTTGCGCGGGCGCGAGTTCGTGACCCGCAAGATCACGGACAGCGTTGCCAAGATCAAGCTTGGCAAGCTCGACGTCCTTGAACTCGGAAACCTCGACGCCAAGCGCGATTGGGGCTTTGCGAAGGAATATGTCGAGGGCATGTGGCGCATGCTCCAGATCGACACGCCCGATACGTACGTGCTGGCAACCAACCGCACCGAAACCGTCCGAGACTTCGTGCACATGGCGTTCAAGGGCGCGGGCATCGCAGTGGATTTCAAGGGCAGCGGCGAAGGCGAGTCGGCCGTGGACACGGCCACCGGAAAGACCGTCATGCGCATCAACCCGAAGTTCTATCGACCCGCGGAAGTCGAACTGCTGATCGGGAATCCAGCCAAGGCCAAGGCCAAACTCGGCTGGGAGCCGAAGACCACGCTCGAGGAACTTTGCCAGATGATGGTCGAGGCAGACCTGCGGCGCAATCGCCAGGGCTTCTCGTTTTGAGGATCCTGCTAACCGGTGCCGAGGGTTTCACAGGTCGGCATTTCACCGAACGCGCGTTGGCCGAGGGAAACTCGGTCATTGCGCTGCAATCCGATCTGACGGACAGCGACGCGCTTCGCCAAGAGGTGCTCGAGGCATCACCCGATGCGGTGGTTCACCTGGCGGCGATCAGCTTCGTCGGGCATGCAGACGAAAAGGCGTTTTATGCCGTCAACGTGGTGGGCACCACGAACCTGCTCGACTCGCTCGCCAAGTTGCCTGCGCGGCCCCAGCGCGTGCTTCTGGCCAGCAGTGCAAACATCTACGGAAACACGGCACAGTCGCCGATCAGCGAGCCCCAGCCGCCCGCGCCGATCAACCATTACGCCATGAGCAAGCTCGCCATGGAGTACATGGCGCGTACCTATGAAGGCCGCCTCGACCTGGTAACCGCGCGGCCTTTCAACTACACAGGCCCCGGGCAGAGCCCGAGTTTCCTGATTCCCAAGCTCGCATTTCACTTCGCGCAGCGTGCCCCGGCCATCGAGCTCGGAAATCTCGACGTGGAACGCGAGTTCAACGACGTGCGGATGCTGTGCGACGCCTACCTTCTGCTCCTTGCTCATGGAGAGCCGGGCGAAAGCTACAACATCTGCACCGGACGCCCCCACACGCTTCGCCACGTGCTCGATACATTCATGCGCATGACAGCCCACACTCCGCGCATCGAGGTCAACCCGGCCTTCGTGAGGGCGAACGAGGTGCACAGGCTCTGCGGCAACCCGGCCAAGCTCGACGCGCTGCTGGAGCGCCATGGCGCCACACTCGAGATACCACGCCTTGAAGACACGCTGGAGCGCATGCTAACCGCCGCCGCAGTCAGCGTGCTCAAGACCTAGAAACGGAAGGCCCGCCGGCGGTTTGTTGCACTGCTTGCAGGATCGTCGCCCGCAGCGAGAGGATCCCCGCGCGAACGCTGAGCAATGTGAGCAGGGTATCCTTCTGCCGATGATGAACAGCGATGCACTCCGCGTCATCCAGGCCGCGCCATCTCGCAGGGACTCCCACGAAATGGCCGCCCTGGGCGTCCCTTTTTTAGCTCACCTGATAGACGATCTTGAGGAAAAGCAGGCCGAGCACAGCGAGTGCATCGGTCGCTGGTACCAGCGAGACTTGCTGCGGAAAGGCCGTTTTGTCGTTCGCTCTGTCTGGGACAACGAACCGGTGCAGGCTACGCAGTCCGTGCTGCTGGAAGACAAGACCATCGCCTATGGCTTCGGGTCTGCACTGAACTTCTGGCTGTTCGCCGGCTCCCTCGGGGAGGGTGCGCCAATTCAAGGCATCTACCTTCCTCAGAGGGCGATCCTGATAAACCTTGGGCATGAAGCCTGGGGTGTGACCGAGGCCCACGTTCGTAAAGCCATGTCGATCTTCAACAGTCTGCCGCTCGATATGGACCGGATCAGTGGTCCGACGCCGTCTCTAGTGACAGGCGACGCAAGCTTCGCACATCACATCTGGAATCAGCTTGGCGCATTGGACCGGCTGATCGCAGACGAGCCTGAGTTCACGTTAGAGAGAACGAATGTGGTGGTGATGCAGGAGCCGCTCGGCCCGCTGGCGGAATTGTTCGACGACTGCCCGAACTGGAAGATCAGGTATGTGCACTCATCTCGAGTTCAGCAATTGAACTGTCGTGACATCCTATTCGTGCAGCTCGCCGGAATGCTGGTCACGGAAGGCGCCAAAGCTCGTGTATTCAAGTACCTCGAGCGCACAGTCAACCTCCCCGAAGCCGCCGTCCGGCGCAACCCAGCCGGCCGCTTCTGGCTGAGTATTCGCACACGCAACCGCACCATCACCAATCAAGTGCAGTTTCTCACCGAGCTGGCGAACTCTTTGATCGATGAGTATCCGGGTTGCGATATCGTGCTCGATGGGCATTCGCTGTCCGAAGACGATTACCGTTTGGTTGAACTGGGCGACACTTCCAACCACGCCATTGCGGCCGCTGATGCAGACGTGGCGGCAAAGGTGATTAAGCGCCTCGCGCAACGGAATTCAAAGATCTATCAGACCGCGGGGCGTCCTTTGTCTGAGGCCTTGGCGTTGGCGCGAACCTGCGACTTCTACGTTTGCCACCACGGCACTGTGCAACACAAGATCGGATGGTTCACCTGCGTGCCGGGCGTCGCGCACGCCAATACGCGGGTGACGCGGTCGAAGCCCGCCCTCTCTGTCGCGGCACAGACCGAGGGAAGCCCGCCCCCTTCCTACCTTCCCGCCGAGCTGATCGAGGACGAAGCGAGCAATGCACGCGGCTCCCTCGCTGACGCACTCAAACACGAGAACTACACCATTGTCTCAGTGGATGAAGCTTGCCGATTCGTTTTATCGGAGATCAAGGCGACCACTGCGCTCAAAGCATAAGGCGCCCTACTTCTCAGCAGGCCTCCTTCACACCGAGCAGCAGCAGTCAAGCCTTCTTTATGACCACAGTCATGCTGTCCGCCTCGTTCATAAGATCGACGCCGCACTCACAGCGGTATGAGTGGTAGTCGAAATTTGAAGAGCCGCACTTCCAGCACTTCGATGGCAACGTCGCGCGCTTGTAGACGTCAATCGACGTGATCTGCGCGAACAGCTTTTCAATATCGCTGGCCGTGAAATGCGATCCTCGTCCCAACATGGCCAGCCGGGACGGCGATAAGGCTTCGCCTCGCCGCTTCAAGTGCTCAAAGGCAAGCAGGACGGAGAGCGAAGTCTGCTCCACGGCACTGCCGAACTCATCGGCATATTGGCTGTGAGCGGGATGACTGGTTTGAATGTCCTCGAGGACATAGGTCCCCCCCGGCTCCAAGGCACCGAGACCCAGCCTCAGGCACCGCGATTGGTGCCGCGGAAAATGAGAACCGTCCTCGATCAACAGTCGAAGGCCTTGCCCGATCTTTTCGAGCAAGCTCTTCACTTGCTCTTCTTCCTCTTGATCGACCTCGTGATAAGTGACACGAGAATCTAAAGGCCACTCTGGCTGGGCCGGAAGAATGTCCGCGCCGTGAATGACGGCGTCGGGGAATTTTGCCAGCAACCACCGTATCGAATTTCCCTTGAACACGCCGAATTCGAGGATCTTTCCTTCGATCCTGTGCGGCAAATGCGTGTCGTAAAAGTTGGTGAATCCGTGCCAAAACGATTTGTCGGTCTGCTCGAGTCGAGGGTCCATGATGGGCATGAAAGCGAAAAAATTTCGGAGCTGCGGCATCAATGCCCCCGACTTCAGCAGTTGGCTTCTTGCAACTACGCCAATATGCTTGCCGGCGCCGCGACGCTGTCGCGTGCCACCAATTGCTGCTGCCAGCAGGGAATGGAGAACGGCTCACCTCGCCATTCGAGGGCTTCGGCTACGGTGGCCGCCCAGGTGGCATCAACCACCGCGCAACCTTGTGCCCTCAGCCGATTGGTGAGCATCTGCTCGTTGAGGATCGCAAGCACCTTGCTCTCGAAGAAAGGCAACGTTGTGGGGTCGAGCTTGAAGCGCGAGTGCCATTCGACTCCCTGCTCGGTACCGTCACCCGTCAGCCAGCCAAGGATGTTTTTTCGATAGCCGGGCGAAATTGGCGCCTCTTTCAAGAATGGCTCTGCGGGATCTCCCGAGAAAAAAGTCTCCTTGCTGGTCACGCTCACCAATGACTTCAAAAGCCTGATCTCAGCAGGCGGAAGAAAGACGAATGATGTTCTGAGCCACGACTGAGAGCCCACGCCCAGCAGCGACACCGACTCGTTGTAGTAGTCGACATGGCCCAACGCCACGCTGCGCCCCAGCATGAGGTTCAACATCCGCTCGCTGAATCGGTCCAGGTAGTCCACATACAGTTGTCTAAACGCGGAAGTTGCCAGGTGCACGAAGTCGAAGTCGTCGAGGCGCGAGCCAAGGTACGCAATGGCACTGTCCCAGGCAGAGAACTCCCAGGCCGCATTGGACCCGCCGATCAATGTCATACCGCCATCAAGGCGTTCTTCATGCGATACCGGCAGCGCATTGTCAACGACGATGAAGGTGTGCTCGATCTGCGGGAGGCGCCGTTCAAACAGTGCCCGAAGGTCGGCCACGGCGGATTGATATTTGGTGGTGCCGTGGCGCGCCATGATCGTGGCGATCCGCAGTTTTGGGGTCATAGCTTCATCCATGTCAAGGTATGTTCTCGCTCCGCCCAACGCGCAACGTCGACGCGGTGCAGGCATTCCTCGACAAAGTCGAGTAGGTGCAACGCATAGCTGTGCCAGTTCGGGGGGCGCGCGCCATCGGCGAGTGCGGTGGCGCGAGGCAGTTCGGTCACCGGCAATCCTGCCAACACTCGGCCAAGGCCCTCGACCAATGAAACCGTATCGTCGAACTCGATCATCCGGCCAGGCAGGCATGAATGCGCGGCAATCTCGTCCCATAGCGCGGATTTTCGAACCAGCACTGAACGCCCGTAGGCGAGGCTCTCCACCACCGGCAACCCGAAGCCCTCATAGTGCGACGGAAACACAACGGCCTTCGCAGTCGCGATCAGCCTGTGAACCTCCTCGCCCGACACCTGTCCACTCGGCACGTATTCGACCCGCGGCAGTGCACAAGAGGCCGCACCAAGAACCATGAATTTCTGCAAGGGAAAAGCGTCGGACAGAACCTGCAACGCCGGCACCAGATCCTTATGGTCGTAACTGTTGCCAAACAGCAGCACATGGTCGAGCGACGCGTGCGCACCGACTGCAGGATCCGAGTGGTCGTTACCATCGAGACTCAGGTGAATGACTCTATCCTGCACGCACGGCTTCACCGGAAATCTCGGCTGGAATCGCTGGCGGCTGAAAGACGAAATGTAGGCAAGCCCATCCGCGTGCGCAGCGATGAACCCCCAAGTTTCTTCCACGCGAAGATCGACTGCGTACAGCACATCCCAGGCAATGGTGTCCAGGATGTTGAAGATATTGACCAACGCGTGGCGATGCAGTTGCGCCACGGTTTCCAGTGCCCATGGCTGATTGGGCATCAGGGCAGCAGCATATGCCCCCGCAAGATCGCCATGCGCATGGACAAAATCCGGAAAACGCTCTGCCAAGCCATGAAATTTCGCGGCCTCGGACTGGCTTTGGACAACGACTTCCCAAGATGAGTGCTCGACCGACGAAAGGCCGTCCAGCAAACCCAGCATCACTTGCGACGTGCCGTTGTGAATGGCGGACATACCGCGGAAATCGAGCAGAAGGCGCCTCGGCTGGCGCACAGGTGGATGTGCTGCAGCCAAGAGTTGCTCCAGCCGCCGGTTCGCACGACGTTCAATCTCGGCACCTGCACGCGCGTGGTCAGGATACATGTCGAGCAGTGTCGTCATGTCGGCTGATTCGAGCTTCGGGTAGGCCAGCCGTTGTGCCTCTTCGCCGGGATCCGCAGGCAGGACGACGACCGCCCTGTTGGAAACCGCATTTCGGTAGCCCTTGCGTCTTGCTCGACACAGCCCCAGGGCAAGCGCACCGGGCAAACTGCGAAATGGTCTAGAAGGTCCGAGCGCGGCGACGACTTCACGGCGCAGCAGAAGGCACGACGACAGCAGTTCCGCCGTGATCGCAATCTCTGGCAACTCCGCCAACGCTCTTTTTGAAGTGAGCCCATGGCTCGGAACCTCGCCCGAATACGGGAATGGAAAGATGCCATCGGTCCGGGCATCGGCGAAGCGCGGTTGAGCGACACCTAGCAAGGGATCTGAATGAATGGCGCGCCAAAGGTGCAGGAGCACTTCGTTGGACGGGAGCAGTGGCCCAATGACAACCAACAAGGCCCGGCGCCGCATGGCGGCCTCCTCGACGGCAAGGTCGAACAACGCAGCGCCGTCGGCATTGCTGCGCAGCACACCACTCAATTCTGGCCTTGGCTGAACTTCAAGCCCCGGCGGCATCACGACACTTAGTCGATCCACGACGTCGCCAAAGCCGCAATACTTCAGAAGCTTGGCAATGTGCTGATCAAGCCCTGCCCGATCGGGTGCGCAGGCAGACAGATCAACCAGCAGATCGCAGGGCCCCGCAATCAAAGACTCGGCAGAGTTCATCATCGATTCAGAGTTCATCAAGTGCACCGGCAAGCTCCGCATAGACAATTTCGGGCGAAAATTCGCGGGCGAGTGCGGTGCCAAGTCCGGCGAGCATCTCGGCGTCCGGCCGTTCCGAGAGGACACGCAAGACGTGCTGGGCGAAGAGGAACCAGTCCGAGGCCACGTGGAGCAGCGGCTTCGCCGCGGCACTAATGCCATCAACCCCCGCGGGGAATGCAACCACGGGCCGCAATTGGCAGATCGCCTCGACTGTCTTGATCTTCAGGCCCGTGCCCGCCACAGTCGGGTTGATGACAACAGTGGCACTCGCATACGCGGCGTTCAGGTCGTCGAGTCGGCCGAGCACCTTCACACCATCGGGGACGATAGCAATCGATCGGCCCACATCGCCGACGATGTGCAGTTCGGCATCGCTCCTTTCCTTGTGGATGATCGGCCATGAAAAGCTCAGGAAGTCCTTCGTCCCCTTGACGTTCATCGGATTGTTGGAGGCCACCAACAGAACGATCGGCTGAGGCGGTGGCACCACAGCCTTCATATTCACTTGGAAATCGACGCCCACGTTTACCACATTGCATTCTGGAGCAAGCCGCATGAGATCACGGGTTTCTTCGGGCTGAATTCCTATCAGCAGCCGAGCCCGCTTGAGCAAAGCGGCTTCCTCGGCCTCGCTCAGTGCGAGGCCGTCTGTCACGCCGTACTGCTGGACTTTGCGCGCCTTGGTCGAGAAAACATCGTGGGTATCGATCACCTTCAACAGCTCAGGCCGCATTGCGGCAAATGCACGCGTCATGAAGACGTACTCGGCCAGAAGAACGTCCGGATTCCAATTTGCATCGAGCTTCACCAGCAGGTCGATCAATACGTCCGGACAAAAAGTGCGCATGGTACCCAGCAAGTCCCGTTCGCGTTGAGTCGCAGGCGATTGCTCCCCGAGCATCGCTGCGAAGTCGCGGACAACTCCACCATGAAGCCCTTCGAGGAGCGGTGAATCTTCGTCGAGGTTGTGATGGATCACGCCGTCGCGCCCACACACGATGAAATTCGGATAGACCGAGGCGGCTATTGCGATCTGCTTATCGGAAGGCACCTCGTGCGGGAGCGGACAGATCACGACCAGCGGACTGTAGCCAGCGCTCGACAGCCACGTAAGCAACTGGTGAATTCGATACTCGTTGCCAGCACGAGGGGGGTACGGCATCACATGGCTGACGCAAAGCACGCGGCGATTCGAAGCCAAGGTGCTCGCGACCGAAGGAACATCGAGGCGCCGCACATCGAAGCGCCTCTCGACATCTGCGCTCGGAGCTAGCGCGGGCAACAGTTCGACTTCGGTCGCCGGCGCCGGTGCCGGCGATACCGGCCTCTTTCCCCGACGAAGCGTGATGAGCCGCCATCCAGCTTTGACAGTTCCCACCGCCGCACGCCTGAGCTTCGGATGCCGCCTAAGGAATCCACGCAGCCCGGCCACCGCCTTCGGGTGCCGCGAGGCAATACCGCGCATCGGGCCGGTAAGCCGCCAGCTGGCAGAGGCATAGACCGCATGCAGTTGCTGGTGCGCGCTTGCAGCGTCAGCTCTCAACTGGTCCGCGTCCGCTTGCACCGCAGCAATCTGCTGTCGAAGTACGAGAGCCTGGTCGTACTGGACCTGTAGTTCGCTGCGCGCGAGCCCGAGGTCTCTGGATGCCTGCAGTGTCTGCGCTTCATGCAGAGTTGCATTCGCGCGGGCCTCTTTTTGCAGTTTGGCTTCCTGCGCCACAAGTTGCTCACGCATATCCGCCAGACTGGCTTCCCGAATGGCCAATTGGTTGCTGCTCTCCGCCAGCAACTGGCGCTCATGCGCAAGTGCCGCGGCGGTGCTGCGTCGTTCGATCTCTGCCGCTGCGCGAACGTGGCGCAACGATTCGCGCAATGCTTCGATAGCGCGACGCAATGTCTCGAGCGGCACGTCGTCGCTGATGGCCGCGTCGCGTTTGGGCGCTTTAGCTGGCAGCGCTGTCGACGCTACCAGTTGCGAGGTATCGATCTGCGGTACCGCAACTTTTCGAGGTGGGAGCTCTCGGGCATACGCTGCATCGAGCTGGCGGCAAATCGCCTGAAATGCCGCATCGCCATCGACGCCCTCCTCTTCTTCCCACGTCTTGAGGCGGTCGATGTTGTCGTACAGCGCGCGCAACACAGCCACGGTGCGTGGATAGCCCCCCGGCTCGCTCGACTTGGTGACGGAGACATAGCGGTTGATACTCTCGTGCGAGAACGCCACGACGTCATCACCGGCATGCGGGACTCGCACGCGATCCGGTCTCGATGTGTAGCGATTGGCCTTCTCGATCCACTGCTCCACATTCTTATGCGACAAGTGATGAATGCAGGTGCCGTCTTCGTAGGAGACAACGTAGGCGGTCGCCTCGTCGTACTTCATGCCGCCATGCACCGTCTCGAGGAAGGTTACTGCCTTTTTTGAGAAAAACCTGGGCTGGAATTCAGGCCAATAGTAGGCACGCTCGTCGTGCTGACCCATGATGTAGTGCCGCTGCGGCAACAAGTAGACAGACGCGCGGGGAGATACGAGTTCGCGCTCGATGAAGCGAACAGCCTCGACGCTCAAGCATTCATCATCGTCCATGCAGACGATCCAGTCGTGCTTGCAGGTCGCGACCGCAAATGCCCTGGTTTCCTCAACCACAGGCGACCAGGGCACGACGATCACCCGGTCTGCAAACTGGGCCGCAAGCTCCGCGGTCCCGTCTGTTGAGGACTTGTCAATCACCAAGAGCTCGTCGACGAACGACAGCGCCCTGAGGCAGGTACCTATCAGATCAACCCGGTTGTAGGCAATGACAACGCCACTGACCTGCTGACGTATTGCACCGGTGTTAGCCACTGGTGCTTCGGGAGTCTCCCGCGCTCCTTCAATCGACATTCGGTTCCTCGAATTTGACGCTCTTGCGGGCATCGCACTCACACATGGGTGGCGGTCTTCGCTTTTTAGTCGAAGGTCTCAGCTTGGTTCAGTGAAACACCGGCCTGGTCCTTACCAGACAGTTGCAGCGCGGCACCGACATGCGGCCACTCGATTCTCAAATCTGCGTCGTCCCACTTGATTGCGCGCTCGTGTGCCGGCGCATAGTAGTCCGTCGTCTTGTATAAAAACTCCGCTGTCTCGCTCAACACGAGGAACCCGTGCGCAAAGCCTTCAGGCACCCACAGCTGCCTGTGGTTGTCCTCGCTGAGCTCCACACCCACCCATTTGCCAAAGGTCGGCGACAACTTGCGGATGTCGACCGCCACGTCGAAGACGGCACCCCGCACCACGCGCACCAGCTTGCCCTGCGGTTGCTGGATCTGATAGTGCAATCCGCGAAGCACCCCCTTGGCCGAGCGCGAATGGTTGTCCTGGACGAACTCGACATGCCGTCCGACGGCCTCATCGAACGCCCTGCTGTTGAAGCTTTCGTAGAAGAAGCCGCGCGCATCGCCGAAGACCTTGGGCTCGATGATCAGCACTTCAGGAATCGCGGTTGGGGTTGCCTTCATGAGCGCACCTCCTCGGCCAGCAGATGATTCAGATACTTGCCGTAGCCATTCTTTTGAAGCGGCACGGCAAGCCTTGCCAATTGCTCGCGATCGATGAATCCATTGCGCCACGCAATCTCTTCAGGACAGGCAATCTTGAGCCCTTGCCGATGCTCCAGGGTCTGGATGAACTGCGCGGCCTCTAGCAGGCTCTCATGCGTGCCGGTATCCAGCCAGGCATAGCCGCGCTGCATGATCTGCACGTTGAGCTGGTCCAGGTCAAGGTAGGCCTGGTTGACTGCTGTGATCTCCAACTCGCCACGCGCGCTGGGCTTCACGGCCTTGGCAATGTCGACCACCTGGTTGTCGTAGAAGTACAGGCCCGTGACGGCGTAGCTGCTCTTCGGCTTCAACGGCTTCTCCTCGATGCTGCTGGCCTTGCCCTTCGCATCGAACGCCACCACGCCGTAGCGCTCGGGGTCATGCACGTGATAGGCGAACACCGTGGCGCCCGAAGATTTCGAATCGGCATTAGCCAGCAGGGGCGCGAAGTCATGGCCGTAGAAGATGTTGTCGCCCAGCACCAGCGCACTCGGCGAATTTCCTACGAATTTGTCGCCGATGATGAAGGCCTGCGCGAGACCATCGGGGCTCGGCTGCACCGCATACTGCAGATTGATCCCCCACTGGCTCCCATCCCCCAGCAACTGCTGGAACCGCGGCGTGTCCTGCGGCGTGCTGATGATCAGGATGTCGCGCATACCGCCGAGCATCAGCGTGCTCAGGGGGTAGTAGATCATCGGCTTGTCGTACACCGGCAGGAGCTGCTTGCTCATGGCCAATGTGGCCGGATGCAGGCGAGTGCCCGAACCACCGGCCAGGATGATGCCTTTGCGTTGCGTCGTCTTGGTCATGTACTTTTTCTCGTGAAGATTCAAAGGATTTCGCGCAGCATGCGCGCGACGCCTTCCTGCCAGGGCGGCAGGCGCAAGCCGAAAGTGGTCTGCAGCTTGGAGGTGTCGAGCCGGGAGTTGTGCGGGCGCTTCGCCGGAGTCGGGAAGGCGCTGGTGGGCACCGCCTCGACAGCCTGCGGGCCGGCCTTGAGTTCGACGCCGGCCTGCTGCGCCAGTTCGAGCACGAAACGCGCGTAGCCGTGCCACGTCGTCTCGCCACCGGCAATCGCGTGATAGAGACCCGCCTTCGCCGGATCCTGCAGCGTGGCTCGAATGGCATGCGCCGTCACGTCGGCCAGCAACTCGGCCCCGGTCGGCGCACCGAACTGGTCGTCGATGACGGTCAGCTTCTCGCGTTCCTTCGCCAGCCGCAGCATGGTCTTGGCGAAGTTGCCGCCGCGCGCCGCGTACACCCAGCTCGTGCGAAAGATCAGATGGTTTGGGCAGTTCTGCGCCACCAGTTGCTCGCCTTCGAGCTTGGTCTGTCCGTACACGCTGAGCGGGCCGGTCGCGTCGCCTTCTTTCCAGGGCCTGGTGCCGCTGCCGTCGAAGACGTAGTCGGTCGAGTAGTGCACCATCAGCGCCCCGATCTGCCGGGCCGCCTCGGCCACGACACCCGGCGAGGTGGCGTTGAGCTTGCGTGCGAAATCGGGCTCGCTCTCGGCCTTGTCGACCGCCGTGTGCGCCGCGGCATTGACGATCACGTCGGGGCGAACCTTCAGCACCGTCTCGGCCAGTTGCTCGGGGCGGCTGAAGTCGGCGTTGAAATCGGTGCTGTCGAAGTCGAGCGCAACCAGTTCGCCCAGCGGCGCAAGGCTGCGCTGCAGTTCCCAGCCGACCTGCCCGCCCTTGCCAAGCAGCAGCAACTTCATGCCGCGGCCTTCGCGTCGTATTGCTTCTCGACCCACTCGCGGTAGGCGCCGCTCTGCACGTTGCGCACCCATTCGCTGTTCGCGAGATACCACTCAACGGTCTTGCGGATGCCGGTGTCGAAGGTTTCGGCGGGCTTCCAGCCGAGTTCGCGTTCCAGCTTGCGCGCGTCGATGGCGTAGCGGCGGTCATGGCCCGGGCGGTCGGTGACGTAGGTGATCTGCTCCTTGTACGGCTTGCCGTCCGCGCGCGGGCGCAGCTCGTCGAGCAGCGCACACACGGTGTTGACGATCTCGATGTTGGGCTTCTCGTTCCAGCCGCCGACGTTGTAGGTCTCGCCCAGCTTGCCGGCCTCGAGCACGCGGCGGATGGCGCTGCAGTGATCCTTCACGTAGAGCCAGTCGCGCACCTGCATGCCGTCGCCGTACACGGGCAGGCTCTTGCCGGCCAGCGCGTTGACGATCATCAGCGGGATCAGCTTCTCGGGAAAATGGAACGGGCCGTAGTTGTTCGAGCAGTTGGTGGTGACCACCGGCAGGCCGTAGGTGTGGTGCCAGGCGCGCACGAGGTGGTCGCTGGCGGCCTTGCTGGCCGAATACGGGCTGTTGGGCTCGTACTTGTTTTCTTCGGTGAAGGCCGGATCGGTCTTGGAGAGCGAGCCGTAGACCTCGTCGGTTGATACGTGCAGAAAGCGGAAGGCGGCTTTCTGCTCGGCCGGCAGTGCGCTCCAGAAGCCGCGTACGGATTCGAGCAGGCGGAAGGTGCCGAGGACATTGGTCTGCACGAAGTCTTCAGGGCCGTGGATGGAACGGTCCACATGCGATTCGGCCGCAAAGTTCACCACGGCGCGAGGCTTGTGTTCGGCCAGCAGGCGGTCGAGCAGCGCGCTGTCGCCGATGTCGCCCTGCACGAAGACGTGCTTCGGGTTGTCCTTGAGCGATGCGAGCGTCTCGAGATTGCCTGCGTAGGTCAGCTTGTCGAGGTTCACGACCGGCTCGTCGCTGTTGGCGATCCAGTCGAGTACGAAATTGGCGCCGATGAAGCCGGCGCCGCCGGTTACCAGGATCATGGGGTCCCCTGAATGTTTGTGAGAAGTTCGGTGCGGCAGATTAACAAATGATTATCCCATCGCTCATATGGGCAAAAGTCACAGGTCGGTAGTCGCACGAACCCCGCCTACAATCGCCCCACTGCAGGAGAGCGGGCCACCTTGGTGGCCCTACCGAAGGCGCAAACTCCCATAAACGCTCAGGTCGGCCCGAACAAGGGGTCTGTACTGCACCAACTGAAACGCCGTCTGGAGAGCCGCCACGCCATGTGGCGCACCGAAGGAGCAAACCCTCTGCGGGCGCAGCGGGTGAATCTCTCAGGTACCAAGGACAGGGGGAGCGGCAACTTGGACGGCGGTCGTCCGGTTGCTTGCTATTGATTCAATAGCACACCACGTCCGCCGTTCAAGCGCTGCAACCTCAAAGGTACTTGAAATGCGCGTGATCGTTCTTGGCGCCGGCCTGCTCGGCGTGACCTCGGCTTACTACCTCCAGCAACTCGGCCACGAAGTGACCGTGATCGACCGGCAGGCCACCCCGGCCGCCGAAACCAGCTTCGCCAACGGCGGGCAGATCTCGGTCAGCCATGCCGAACCCTGGGCCAATCCCAGCGCGCCGCTGAAGGTGCTGCAGTGGCTGGGCAAGGAAGACGCCCCCCTGCTCTTCCGCATCCGCGCCGACATGCGCCAGTGGCTCTGGGGCCTGCAGTTCCTGCGCGAATGCACGCCGGCGCGCACCCGCCACAACATCGAGCAGATCGTGCGTCTTGGTACATACAGCCGCTCGATGTTGCAACAGTTGCGCCGCGACACCGGCCTGAACTACGACCAGCGCACGCAGGGCATCCTGCACTTCTACACGACGCAGAAAGAGTTCGACGGCGCCCTCGCGCCCGCCGAGCAGATGCGCGCCCTGGGCTGCGAGCGCCAGGTCATCTCGGCCGACGAAGCCGTGAAGATCGAGCCCGCCCTCGCCCACATCCGGCCCAAGCTGGCCGGCGCCACCTACACGGCCGAGGACGAGTCAGGTGACGCCAACCGCTTCGCGCGCGAACTGGTGGGCCTGGCCACGGCAGCGGGCGTCAGGTTCCTGATGAGCCACACCGTGACCGCGCTGCGCGAGGCCGGCGGCAGCATCGACCACGTCGAGGCCACCGACAGCGAAGGCCGCTTCCAGCGCATCCGCGGCGACGCCTTCGTGCTGGCGATGGGTTCGCTGAGCCCGCTGTATGCCGCGCCGCTGGGCATCCGCCTGCCGATCTACCCGGCCAAGGGCTATTCGGTGACGCTGCCCGTGAAAGACGCCTCGAAGGCGCACCAGGTCTCGCTGACGGACGACGAATTCAAGCTCGTGTTCTCGCGCTACACATCCGAGTCGGGCGACCGCCTGCGCATCGCCGGCACTGCCGAGCTCAACGGCTACGACCGCGACCTGAACCGGGTGCGCTGCGAAGCCATCGTGCGCCGCGTGGAAGAGCTGTTCCCGGGCGCCGGCGACACGACGCAGGCGCAGTTCTGGACCGGCCTGCGTCCCGCGACGCCGAGCAACGTGCCGTTGATCGGCAAGACGAAGCTCCCGAACCTGTTCCTCAACACCGGCCACGGCACGCTCGGCTGGACGCACGCCTGCGGTTCGGGCAAGTCGATCGCGCGCATCGTGAGCGGGCTGGCGCCGGAGGTCGATTTCGTGTTCACCGGCATGCCCGCGCCCGCGCCGCGCGCGCTGCAGCCGGCCTGATCGCAGTCAGTCGTTGCTGGCGAACACCGTCAGCACGCCGGTATAGCCATACAGATGGTGGCGAGCGATCTCGCCCGCCGCGAAGAAACCCACCAGCGGCACGTCGCCCAGCGCGTGCCGCACGATCTGCAGTTCCGCCCCCGGCGCACCGAAGTGCGGGCCGCCGCGCCCGGAACAGCTGACGTACACCGCCCCCGCGATGCGCCGCGCTGGATGCGGCGCCGCCTCGGCCTCGCCTGCCGCCACGGCGCGCGCGGTGGCCAGCGTCTGCTCTTCGGGCTCCAGTTCCTCGCGGATTTCGGCGCAGATGCGCATCAGGTCGGCACGCGCGGCCTGCGCATTGCGGCGGCAGAAGCTCAGCCGCATGCCGGCCTCGGCCACGTCGGCGATCGCGATGCCGCGGCGCGTCGGGTCCAGCCCGATGATGTGGCGCACCAGCACGTCGGCCCCCAGGTCACCGGTGCGGCGGATGCCGTCGCTGCCCGCGTCGGCCAGGCCGACCAACGTGTTACGCACGGCGTCGATGGCCTCCTGCGGCCGCTCGAGCGACACCTGAAGGTCGGCCAGCAGCACGTCGAGCGCTGGCTCGCCGTCGAGCTTCAGCAGCAGGTTGCCATCGGCCTCGGTGATCTCGCGCTCGCGCGCCGCCCCCGATCGCAGCGGCTGGCAGCCCTGCGTGACGCGCGACACCAGCCGCACGCCCTCGCCGAAAACCACGCCTGACAGGCCGCCCGAGAACACCCCGCCCGCCGCCCCGTGCCCGCGGATGTTGCCGTTGCCGCCGACCGCGAACTGCAGCGCGCTGCCACGCCCCGAAGACAAGCCGCCGAACAGGTAGCCCGTGTTCGTGCGCCCCGCCATTTCGGCGATCAGCTCGGCAAGGTCGGGGGTGGCCGGATCGGCATGCACCAGCGCCGTGTGGGCCTCGAAGCCGCTCATCTCGGAGTTGCCCAGCGGCGCCACGCCCGAGAACACGCGGTATTGGTCGCTGGGCAGGGCACAGAGCATCAGGCTCAGCCCGGGCTCGTCGAAATACTCGGCATTGTTGGCCGACACGCCGACGCCGACCGTGCCCGACCAGTCGGTCACTTCGGGCAGCTCCGCGCTCAGGTGATCGAGGATGTCCTGCGCCTCGCTCGCATAGTGGTCGGTGATGTAGAGCAGCCCGAGCGTCGGCGAAGACGCGTAGTCGGGCAAGGCCATCTGTGCGCGCAGCTGGGCCAGCACGAGGCCGGCCGCCATACGCCATTGCGGATGGGTGGCGTGGCCGGAGGGAAACAACTTCATGGTGCGTGCCAACCCGTTCTCTTCAACGAATGAATGTGTATGACGTCAGCGCCGGCTGGAGGTTCGCTTGCGGGCGGCGGTCGACGGCCTTTTCTTTGCGGCCGGTGCTGCAGTCTTCTTGGCTGCTGCAGGCTTGCGGGCAGCCGCAGCGGGCTTGCCCATGACCTTGTCGACCGCGTCGGCCAACGGCTGGGCCATGGCCGGCACCTTCAGCTGCGCCGCGTCCTGCAGCGCCGAGCTTGCGATCTGCTGGAACTGCTCGGTGAGCGAGCCCCACCACTGCATGGGGTCGACCACGCCGGGGCCGTCGGGCGAGCCGGCATTCGCCTTGGCCGCGGCAGGCCTGCTGCGCGGCTTCTTCGGCGCCGGAGCTTGCTCCTCGGGCATCTCGTCCGCGTCTTCGACCTCTTCCGGTTCGGGTTCGGGCTCGGGCTCGGGGGATGCCGCTGGCGCCATCGCGGCTGCCTGCTTGGTGAACGCGTTGGCGATGTCTTCCATCCGCACGTTCATGCCGCGCAGCGTCGACAAGGTCATCTTCTGCACTTCGAGCGCCTGGATGGTGGCCTTGAGGGCATGGCCGTTCTGTTCGAGCCAGTACTGCACGGTCTTGAGTTCCTGGATGCGCTTGTCGACCTCTTCCACGCTCAGCGTGGGCGCCACCCAGCTCGCAAGGCTCGGCATCCCCGGCACCGAGCCGGCGCCCGAGCCCGCCGCGGCGCCGCCGGCGAGGTTCTTCAAGAAGTCGAATCCGGGAACGAACTGGCTGAAGTCGAAGGGCTTGCTGGCGTTGCTCATGCGGAGGTCTCCTGGGATGGTTTTCTTGTGTTGCCAGCTTACTCCAAGCCCCCGGCCTTTTTCGGCCTTTCGGCACCGTCAGAGTTCGCTTCGGACCTTGCTGAAGACCTTCCAGAAGGCCGCGTCCTGCGAGGTCGCGAAGTTGATCCGCATCATGGTGCTCGGCGGGCGGCGCGCGTGGAACAGCGAGCCCGGCGCCAACAGGTAGCCCTGGTCGAGCATGCGCTGCGTGAGCGCGTCTGTGTCCACGCCCGTATCGACCCAGCCGAACAGCCCCGCTGGCTCCGAGGCGAAAGTGCAGCCATGCGACATGGCCAGCTTCACCGCCCGTCCCCGTGCACCGTCGAGGCGGATGCGCACGCGCTCCGAATGCCGGCGCAGCTGCCCCTGGTCGATGCACCACGACAAGGCCCGCTCGAACAGCGTGGGCGAGGTCAGCGTGGCCAGCAGCTTGGTTTCGAGCAGCCGTTCCTTCAGCGCTGGCGGCGCGGCCAGGAAGCCGATGCGCCAGTTGGGCGCCAGGATCTTCGCGAAGCCGCTCACGTAGATGGTGCGCTGCAGCCCGTCGAGTGCGCTGAGCCGGGTGGCGTGCTCGGGCGCGAGGTGGCTGTAGGTGTCGTCCTCGACGATGTGGAAGTCGTGCTCGTTCGCCAGCTTGAGCACGCGGTGCGCGCTGCCCGGCGTGAGGCTGTAGCCGGTCGGGTTGTGTAGCACGCTCACGCTGACGAACAGCTTGGGGCTGTGCAGCTTGCAGTACTGCGCCATCACCTCCAGGTCGGGCCCGTCGGCGCGCCGCGGCACGGGCAGGATGCGCATGCCCAGCGCCTCCAGCCGCGCGAACTCCAGCGCCCAGCCCGGCTCCTCGACCATCACCGGATCGCCCGCGCGCAACAGCGTGCGGCTCACGATGTCCAGCGCGTGGGTGGCGCCGATGGTGGTCACGATCTGCTCGGGCGACGCCGGCACGTTGATGCCCACCAGCTTCTGCGAGAGGCTGCGCCGCAGGCTCATGTCGCCGGCCGGCTCGCCGTACTGGAGCGACAGCTCCTGCAGGGCGGCTGTACTGGTCATGCGCCGCACGGCCGTGGGCATGAAGGTCGACGCCATCCAGTCCGGCGGGAACACGCCCATGCCCGGCTGCGGCTTGTCGCTCGGGCGGTGGAACATGCTGCGGATCAGCGAGCTCGCATCCGCCGGTATGCGCGAGGCCATTATCTGCATGACCATGGGCGCGGCCGCGGCCGGATTCGGCGGGCGGCCCTCCTGCGCAGGGGCGGAATCCCGCACATAGAAGCCGCGCTGCCGGCGGGCCTCGACGAGGCCCTGCGCCAGCAGCTGATCGTAGGCGGCGACGACGGTATAGGGACTCACGCCCTGCTGCCGCGCGCATTCGCGCACCGAGGGCAGGCGGGCGCCGGGCGGCAGCAGGCGGGTGCGGATGCGCTCGGCCAGGCGGTCGGCCAACTGCCCCGTCAGCGACTGGGTGGAGGTGCGTGTCAGCATGCGTTTTCCGGGCCGGGCCGGCTTCTGTGTCGAAGGACTGACCAATACAGATTGCCTGATTGTTCGATCATCTGTACCGGAACTGTAATGGTCTCAAGTTTAGAGTGTGTGTCATGAACTGGCAAGAATTCACCGCGCTGCTGGTGCTGGCCACGGCGATGAGCTTCTCGCCCGGTCCCAACACCACGCTCTCCACCGCCCTCGCGGCCAACGGCGGCCTGCCGCGCGCCATGCGCTTCGTGGTCGCGGTGCCCGTGGGCTGGACCCTGCTGCTGGCGCTGTGCGCCGCCGGCATTGGCGCGCTGGTGGTGGCCATGCCCTCGCTGCGCCTGGCCATCAAGGGGCTGGGCATCGGCTACCTGCTGTGGCTCGCGTACAAGCTCAGCGGCAGCGCCACGCTCGGCAAGGCCGACGGGGCGAGCCTGTCGGTCGGCTTCGGACAGGGCGTGATGCTGCAGTTCGTGAACATCAAGGCGTGGCTGCTCGCGCTCACGCTGGTGGCGGGCTGGATCGCCGGCCAGACCGACGCCCTGGGCCGCTTCGCCATCGTGGCGCCGGTAATGCTCATCTATGCCTTCACGAGCAATTTCGCCTATGCGATGGTCGGCGCGCTGCTGCGCGAATGGCTTGCCAAGGGTTCGCGGCTGCTGTGGTTCAACCGCGCGATGGGCCTCGTCCTCGTGCTCACCGCCTGGTGGATGGTGAGCGTATGAAGCTCGCCATGAAAGACGAGACGCTGGGCATGTGGCTCGGCGTCATCGGCGTCGCGATGTTCGCCGTCACCCTGCCCATGACGCGCCTGGCCACCGGCTCGCAGGACGCGCCGCAGCTGTCGCCGTGGTTCGTCACGGTCGGCCGTGCGGCGCTGGCAGGCGTGCTGTCGGCCATCTTCCTGCTGGCAACGCGCGCGCCAAGGCCCGCCGCGCACCAGTGGAAGCCGCTGGGCATGGCCGTGCTGGGCAACGCCATCGGCTTTCCGCTTCTGCTGGCCTTTGCGCTGCGCGTGGTCACGGCCAGCCACGCGGCGGTGGTGACGGCGCTGCTGCCGCTGGTCACGGCCGCCGTGGCGGCCTGGGTGCTGCACCAGCGCGCGCGGCTCGGCTTCTGGCTCTGCGCCATTGCGGGCAGCCTGCTGGTGGTGGCGTTCTCGGTACTGCGCGCGAGCCAGGGTGGCCATGGCTTCGGCTTCGAGTGGGCCGACCTGCTGCTGGTGGGCGCGGTCATCGCCGCCTCCTTCGGCTACATCTACGGCGCACAGGTCACGCCGTCTTTGGGCGCCGAGCGCGTGATCTGCTGGGTCTGCGTGATGGCGCTGCCCTTTACGCTGCCGGCCGCGCTGGCGCTGTGGCCGCAGCAGCCCGTCGCGGTGTCGGCCTGGGTGGGCTTCGTCTACGTCGGCATGTTCTCGATGTGGATCGGCTTCTTCGCCTGGTACCGCGGCCTCGCCCTGGGCGGCGCGCTGCGCGTGAGCCAGACGCAGCTGCTGCAGCCCTTCCTGTCGATCCTCGCGTCGATCCCGCTGCTGGGCGAACCGCTCGACGTGGTGACGCTGGGCTTCGCCATCGCGGTGGTGGCCACGGTGGTCATCGGCAAGCGCCTGTCGCAACCGCAGGCCGCGCCAGCTGCAGCCTCGCTGCCCGCAGGCGCCGTCGGCCCGGGGAGAAGCTGACGATGTTCAGCCACATCACCGTCGGCTGCACCGACCTGCCGCGCGCCGCCACCTTCTACGACGCGCTGCTCGCCCCGCTCGGCCTGAAGCGCCGCCCGGTCACGCCCGACGGCGGGCCCGAGGCGGCCTGCTGGGTCGTGCCGGGACAGGTGCTGCCGCGCTTCTACGTGTACATCCCGCTGGACGGCGAACCCGCCAGCGCCGGCAACGGCAGCATGGTCGCGTTCTCCGCGGCCTCGGCCGAAGCCGTGAATGCCGCCCACGAGGCGGCCCTGCGCCACGGCGGCCGCAACGAAGGCGCGCCGGGCCCCCGCCCACGCTATGGCCATGGCTATTACGGCGCCTACCTGCGCGACCCGGACAGCAACAAAATCCATGTCGTGTACCGTGGCGACATCCCACCGGACTGACCTCCGGCCCGCCTGCCCCCTATCCGAATCTCACCTCACCGCCTGAAAGAAGAAAGCCATGAACTGGAAACTCGCCGCCCGCGCCGCCAAGATGAATCCTTCGGTGCTGCGTGAAATCCTCAAGGTCACCGAGCGCCCCGGCATCATCAGCCTGGCCGGCGGCCTGCCCTCGCCCAAGACCTTCCCGATCCAGGCCTTTGCCGATGCCTGCGCCGAAGTGCTGCACAACGACGGCCAGGCCGCGCTGCAGTACGCCGCCAGCGAAGGCTACGCGCCGCTGCGCCAGGCCGTGGCCGACATGCTGCCGTGGGACGTCGATGCCTCGCAGGTGCTCATCACCACCGGCTCGCAGCAGGGCCTCGACCTGGTGGCCAAGGTGCTGATCGATCCGGGCAGCAAGGTGCTGGTCGAGACGCCCACCTACCTCGGCGCGCTGCAGGCCTTCGGCCCGATGGAGCCGCACCCGGTGGGCGTGGCCAGCGACGATGACGGCGTGATCGTCGAAGACCTCGTGGCCAAGGCCAAGGACGCACGCTTCGTCTACCTGCTGCCCAACTTCCAGAACCCCACCGGCCGCACCATGACCGAGGAGCGCCGCGCCGCCGTGTCCGCCGCCGCCACGGCCGCCAACCTGCCCATCGTCGAGGACAACCCCTACGGCGAACTCTGGTTCGACGAAGCCCCGCCGCTGCCGCTGGCCGCGCGCAACCCCGAGGGCGTGATCTACCTGGGCTCGTTCTCGAAGGTGCTGGCGCCCGGCCTGCGCCTGGGCTTCCTGGTGGCGCCGAAGTCCATCTATCCGAAGCTGCTGCAGGCCAAGCAGGCGGTCGACCTGCACACGCCGATCTTCACGCAGCGCATGGTCTCTGCCGTGATGAAGGACAAGTTCCTCGACCGCCACGTGCCCACCATCCGCGCCCTCTACAAGCGCCAGCGCGACGCGATGATCGCCGCGCTCACGCGCGAGATGAAGGGCCTGGACGTGAAGTTCAACGCGCCCAAGGGCGGCATGTTCCTGTGGGCGCGGCTGCCCGAGGGCGTCGACACCGTCACGCTGCTGCCCAAGGCGGTGGAGCGCAACGTGGCCTTCGTGCCCGGCGCGCCGTTCTATGCGGGCGAAGGCGATCCGCGCACGCTGCGGCTGTCGTTCGTGACGGCCAGCGTGGAAGAAATCGACATCGCCATCGCCGCGCTGGCACAGACGCTGCGCGAAGAGCTGGTGCTGCTCGGCGACAGGCAACTGGCCGCCGCGCAGGTCTGACCCAGGAGCCTCCCTTGATCGGCCTCGCAACGCTCTCGCTCTTCCTGCTCGCGGTACTGGCGCTGTTCCTGTCGCCCGGCCCGAACATGGCCTTCGTGCTCTCGCACGGCGTGGCCCACGGTCCGCGCGGCGGCTTTGCGGCGGCCCTCGGCATCTCGGCGGCCGACCTCGTGCACACACTGTTCGCCGCCACAGGCGTCACCGCGCTGGTGGCGGCGTGGCCGCCCTCGTTCGACGTGCTGCGCTATGCGGGCGCGCTGTACCTCGTGTGGCTGGCAGTGCAGGCGCTGCGAAGCGGTGGCGGCTTGCGCATCGGCGCGCAGGCGCAGCCGGCCGGGTTCGGGCGCATCGTGCGCATGGCGCTGCTGAACAACCTCGTCAACCCGAAGGCGCTGCTGTTCTTCATGGTGTTCCTGCCGCAGTTCGTCGATCCGGCGCGCGGCAGCGTGCCGCCGCAGCTGGTGCAGCTCGGCGTGCTGCTGTCGATGGCCGCGCTGGCCTTCAACACGCTGCTGGGCGCATGCAGCGGCCAGATCGGCCGCTGGCTGCACAGCCGCCCCGGTGCGGCACGGTTCCAGAGCGGCCTGCTGGCCGCCGTGATGCTGGGGCTGGCCGTGCGCCTGCTCTTCCTCGACCGTCCTTCACCCCGCTGACAAAGAAACCGACCATGCTCAACATCTGGGGCCGCATCAGTTCGATCAACGTCCGCAAGGTGGTGTGGTGCGCACAGGAACTCGGGCTCGACTTCCAGCGCACCGAGGCCGGCGGCAGGTTCGGCGTGGTGCAGACGCCCGAATACCTCGCGCTCAACCCGAATGCGATGGTGCCCACCATCGACGACGGCGAAGGCGCCGAGCGCGTGACGCTGTGGGAGTCGAACGTGATCGTGCGCTACCTCTGCGCGAAGCATTCGCACGGCACCCTCTACCCGAGCGAGCTGCCCGCGCGCTTCGACGCCGAGCGCTGGATGGACTGGCAGCAGACCACGCTCAACCGCGCGAGCCGCGACGCCTTCGTGCAATGGGTGCGCACGCCGCCGTCGGAGCGACAGTTGACGCTCATCGACGACTCGGTGCGCGCCAGCGAGGCGCTGTTCGCAATGCTCGACGCGCACCTCGCCCGCCAGCCGTACATGGCCGGCGAGCGCTTCACCATGGCCGACATCCCCATCGGCTGCGAGGCGCACCGCTGGTTCGGCCTGCCCCCCGCCGAATACCGCCGGCCGACGTGGCCGAACGTCGAGCGCTGGTATGCCGAACTGCTTTCCCGCCCGGGCACGCGCGGCGTGCTCGACCTGAGCCTGGAATGACCCCCGGTCTCCACGCACTTCGTGTCGCTTCGCCACCCCCTGCGGCCCGGCAAGGCCGGCTCCACGGTATTCCCCGACTGACATCGCCCATTGATCTGATCCTCCCGAGTCTCCAATGAAATCCCGCCCCTTCAAGCAAGTCGACGTCTTCACCGCCACGGCCTACCGCGGCAATCCGCTCGCCGTCGTCATCGACGGCACGGACCTCGACGACGCCGCGATGCAGCGCTTCGCGCAGTGGACCAACCTGTCCGAGACCACCTTCCTGCTGCCGCCCACCGACCCGGGCGCCGACTACCGCGTGCGCATCTTCACGCCCGGCGGCGAGTTGCCGTTCGCCGGCCATCCGACCATCGGCAGCTGCCATGCGTGGCTGCAGGCCGGCGGCAAGCCGAAGGCCGCCGGCCTCGTGGTGCAGCAGTGCGGCGCCGGCCTCGTGCCGCTGCGCCGTGAAGGCAGCCGCCTGGCCTTCGCCGCGCCGCCGCTCAGGCGCAGCGCCCCGAGCCCCGCGCTGCTGGCCAAGGTGGCCGGCGCGCTGGGCCTGAAGGCGCAGCAGATCATCGCGGCGCAGGTGCTCGACAACGGCCCGGTCTGGTTCGGCCTGCTGGTCAACGATGCCGACGCCGTGCTGGCGCTCGCGCCCGATCACCGCATGCTCAAGGAGCTGGGCGTGAAGGCGGGTGTGGCCGGCGTGCCCGCCGCGCTCGACACCTCGCCGCTGATCGGCCGCTCGAACCGCGAGGCGCGCGCCTTCGGCAACCGCCCGGCGGCCGCTTACGACGACGGCGCGAAGATCGACCTCGAAGTGCGCGCCTTCGCCGAACCCATCGGCGTGCAGGAAGACCCGGTCACCGGCAGCCTCAACGCGAGCCTGGCCGAATGGCTGATCGCCGACGGCCACATGCCCGAGCGCTACCTCGCCGCGCAAGGCCAGTGCCTGGGCCGCGCGGGCCGCGTCCACATCGAGCGCGACCCCGAGGGAAAGATCTGGGTCGGCGGTGATGCCGTGACCTGCATCGACGGCCACGTCACGCTCTGAACCTCGGCGAGAACCATCGCACCATGCACGCGCAGCTCGACCACCTCGTGATTGCCGCCGCCTCGCTCGCCGAGGGCGTGGCGTGGTGCGAAGCGACGCTCGGCGTGACGCCGGCACCGGGCGGCTCGCATCCGCTGATGGGCACGCACAACCGCCTGCTGAACATCGCGAGCGACGCCTTTCCTGCCGCCTACGCGGAGATCATCGCGATCGAGCCGGGCAAGCGGCCCTCGCGCCCCAAGACGCACCGCTGGTTCGACCTCGACGACGCCGCGCTGCAGGCCGGGCTCGCGCGGCACGGGCCGCGGCTGATCCATTTCGTCGCCCGCGTGCCCGATGCGCATGCGGCAACGCGTGCGCTCGCGCATGAAGAGCACGCGCACATCGACCGCGGCCAGCTGCTCGAAGCCTCGCGCGACACGCCCGCCGGCCGGCTCGAGTGGCAGATCACCGTGCGCGACGACGGCCAGCGGCTGTTCTACGGCGCGCTGCCCACGCTGATCCAGTGGGGGCCGGTGCATCCGACCGATGCCATGCCTGCGTCGGGTCTTTCGATGCGCTCGCTGCGCGCCGTGCATCCGCGTGCGCCCGCGCTCTCCGCCGCGCTGTCGGCCATCGGCATGACCGGCATGGCCGTCGCTGCCGGAGCGCCCAACCTCATCGCCGTGCTCGACACGCCGCGCGGCCCCGTCACCCTCGAATCCCAAGGACTCTGACCATGCTGAGCCTCCCTGAAATCGCCTTGTTCGCCCTCGCCTCGCTGCTGCTGGCGCTCACGCCGGGGCCGAACATGATCTATTGCGTCTCGCGCACGCTGATCCAGGGCCGCCGCGCCGGGCTCATCTCGCTGGGCGGCGTGCTGATCGCCTTCCTGGCGCACCTGTTCGCCGCTGCGCTCGGGCTCACCGCGCTGCTGCTGGCCGTGCCGCTCGCGTTCGACGCGATCCGCATCGCGGGCGCGGCCTACCTGCTGTGGCTCGCGTGGCAGGCGGTCAGGCCCGGCGGCAATGCACCTTTCGAGGCGCGCGTGCTGCCGGCCGATCCGCCGGCCAGGCTGTTCCGCATGGGCTTTCTGACGAACCTGCTGAACCCGAAGGTGGCCATGTTCTATCTCTCGTTCTTTCCGCAGTTCATCCATCCCGAGCGCGGATCGGTGCTGCTGCAGAGCATGCAGCTGGGCGTCGCGCAAATGACCGCCAGCGCCGCGGTCAACACGGTGATGATCGTCGGCGCCGCGAGCATCACGGCCGTGCTGTCGCAAAGCGCCGGCTGGCTGCGCGCGCAGCGCTACATCATGGGCAGCGTGCTCGCTGCCCTGGCCGTGCGCGTCGCGCTGACGGAACGCAAATAGATGGGACACCCGATGAGGTTCACCCGCGAAGAAATCGAAGCCGCGCAGCGCACCGTGCATGCGGCCATGCCGCCCACGCCGCAGTACGCCTGGCCGCTTCTGTCGCAGCGCCTGGGCGCCAACGTGTGGGCCAAGCACGAGAACCACACGCCGGCCGGCGCTTTCAAGATCCGCGGCGGGCTGACCTACTTCGAGACCCTGGCGCGCGAGCAGCCGGGCGTGCGCCACGCCATCAGCGCCACGCGCGGCAACCACGGTCAGTCGGTCGGCTTCGCGGCGCGGCGCCATGGGCTGGGCGCGACCATCGTGGTACCGCACGGCAATTCGACCGAGAAGAACGCCGCGATGCGCGCGCTCGGCGTCACGCTGGTGGAGCATGGCGACGACTTCCAGGCGGCTGCCGAGCACGCGGCCGCGCTGGCCGAGCGCGACGGCCTGCACCGCGTGCCATCGTTCCATCGCGAACTGGTGCGCGGCGTGTCGACCGCGTATGTGGAGTTCTTCGACGCACTGTCGGCCACGCCGCCAGACGTGCTGTTCGTGCCCATCGGCCTGGGCTCCGGCTTTGCCGCGGCAGCGGCGGCGCGTGCGCATTGCGGCGCGTCGACGAAGCTCATCGGCGTGGTGTCGGCGCACGCCACGGCCTACCGCGACTCCTTCCGCGCCGGCAAGCCCGTCGAGTCGCCCGTCACCACGCGGCTGGCCGACGGCATGGCCTGCCGCGTGCCGGTGCCCGAGTCGGTCGAGGTGATCCTGCGCGAAGCCGACGACGTCATCACCGTCACCGACGACGAGATCGCCGAGGCCATGCGCATCCTGTTCAGCGACACGCACAACGTGGCCGAGGGCGCGGGCGCCGCGGCGCTGGCGGGCGCGCTTCAGCAGCAGGAACGCTGGCGCGGCAAGACGGTGGGCGTGTGCCTGAGCGGGGGCAATGTCGATACCGGCATGTTTGCCGCGGTGCTGGGGCACAGCGCTTCGTAATCCGGAGTCAGCAGGGCCTGGGCAGCGGGCCGGTGTTGGCGGTGTCTCATCGGCGCCGCCACCGCGTGCCTGCACGCCGGGAACGACCAACGCCAGAAGGCCGTTCAATCCGGACATCGACCCGGCTGGAGTCGGCGTGGACCACATGCGTGTGCATCGGGTCCCCGGTGCCATGCCGGACGAAAGCACCAACAGCCGCTCTCTGGATGCGACTCTTAAAACCAACACCGTACAACGACCGCTCACACACAGAAAAACCATCGCACAACATGACCTAATTCCAACATCGCGCCAGTGAATTCCCGCAGAATCGCCGCCACTGGACGCGACCGGCCACGGTGATGGCACAAAACGTTGCGGCAGTTGTCACCTTCCGAACAAGAACAGCAGGGAGTTCATGTGATCCATTCGCAGCAGAGGGCACTATTGCGCAGGTGCGCGCCATGACATCGCGCCGCGTCACCGTCCGGACGCCGCTGGTCGAAGCACTCCAGTTCCACCGGCTGGTTGGCACCGAGGAATTGAGCAGGCCCTACCTCTTCGAGGTCGATCTGCTGGCAGCCAGCAATGCCGTCGACCCGAAGGCGCTGCTCGGCAAGCACACCACCGTGGCGATCCAGACCGAGAGCGGCCGTGTCCGTCATCTCGGCGGAATCGTCACCCAGTTCGGCCTGTCGCACGAGGACGACCGTCGCTCCCTTTACAAGATGCGCCTGCGCCCGTGGCTGTGGCTGGCCACACGGCGTTCGGACTACCGCATCTTCCAGGATCTCACCGTCCCGGAAATCATCGCAGCCGTTCTCGGGCCCTACGGTTATCCGATGGAACAGAAACTCAGCCGCGAGTACCGTCGATGGACTTATTGCTGCCAGTATGGAGGCGAGACCGATTTCGCGTTCGTCTCGCGACTGGCTGAGCACGAAGGGATGTACTACTGGTTTCGTCATGAAGCCGGGCAGCACGTGCTGGTCTTTGCAGACGACATCGCCACTTCGCATGGGCCGTTGCCTGGCGGCGAGGCGATCCGCTACCACGTCGACCCGTTCGCCGGCATGACCGGTGGCCTCGAGGCCGGTGAACGCATCTACGAATGGACGATGTCCGAAGAGGTGCGCTCGGGTCTCTACTACACCGATGACTACGACCCCGGCAGACCCGGCGCGGATATCTCCAGTCGTCGACGCATGCCTGCCGGTCACGATCACGACCACTTCGAGCGGTACGAGTGGCCAGGCGGCTACACGCAATTGGCCGACGGTGAAGCCTATGCGCACATCCGCACCGAAGAGCAACAGAGCGAGCGCATTCAGGCACGCGGCTCTTCCAATCGGCGCAATCTTGCGCCGGGCTACATCTTTGAACTCTCCAGGCATCCGAGGGCCGACCAGAACCTGCGCTACCTTCTGGTCAGCGTTGCCTATGAGTTGCAGGAGAACCTTCAAGCCAGTGAAGGCGACGGCGGCGAAGGCTCCATCCAGTGCTTCGCCTTCAAGGCGCAGCCGGTGAGCCACGCGTGGCGACCGGCGCGCACCACACCCAAGCCGCGCACCAACGGTCCGCAGACAGCCCTTGTGGTCGGCCCGGCCGGCGAAGACATCTGGGTCGATCAGCTTGGCCGCATCAAAGTGCATTTCCACTGGGATCGGCTGGACCACAAGAACGAGCATTCCTCTTGCTGGCTTCGCGTGTCCTCATCCTGGGCGGGCGCCAGTTTCGGCGACGTCGCGCTGCCTCGCATCGGGCAGGAAGTGATCGTCAATTTTCTGAACGGCGATCCGGACCACCCGATCGTCGTGGGCCGCGCCCACAATGCCGATGAAATGCCGGCGTGGCAGCTACCGGACCAGAAGCACCTCTCGGGCATTCGCAGCCGCGAACTCGGCAGCGGCAGTGGTGGCCGCAGCAACCATCTCGCACTGGACGACGGGCCGCAAAAAATCCAGGCGCAGCTCAAGAGCGACCACTCAAGCAGCAGCCTCGGTCTCGGGCATATAGGCCGCATCGAGGACACCGCCGGGCGCAAGGACGACCGGGGCCAGGGCTTCGAGTTGCGCACCGATGGCCGTGGCGCCTTGCGCGCCGCCAGGGGAATGTTGCTGACCACCGAGGCGCGCCCCGACGCGCACGGTCACACTACCGATATGCCCGAGACGCTCGCGCGCCTCACGCAAGGCCGGGATATGCACGAAGGGCTCAGCCAGGCGGCGATGGAGGCCCAGGCCCACGAGGCCGGCGATCAGGATGCGGTCACGAAAACCCTGAAGGAGCAGAACGATGCTCTCAAGGGCCACGGCGGCAACCCGGCGCAAGGCGTCTTCCCCGAATTTGAAGAGCCCCATCTCACGCTGGCCAGCCCCGCCGGCATCCAGAGCGCCGCCGCGGGCTCCACCCATCTGATGAGCACCGAGCACACCGCCTTCACCAGTGGCGGGCACACGAGCATCAGCTCCGGCAAGAGCTTCCTGACCAGTGCCAAGGACGCAGTGCGCCTGTTCGCCCACAAGGCAGGCATGCGGCTGTGCGCCGCGAACGAGGACATCGACATCCGGGCTCTGAAGAGCAGTGTCAACATCATCGCCAGGCTCGGCATCAGGCTCGAAGGCGAGAGGATCATCATTGCCGCGCGCGAAGAGGTGGTCGTCAACGGCGGCGGCAGCTTCAGCCGCTGGAACGCCTCGGGCATCGAGCACTGCACCCAGGGCCTGTGGCGCGAACATGCGGCCTCGCACAACCTCGTGGGGCCCAAGAACATGCCGCCGCCGAAGGGCTATGAAGCCCGATGCGAATTGCAGAACAGCGATGCCGCAGGCGGCGCATCCGCCTCGCGCTGATGCGAAGAAAGCCATGAGCGCCACTGATCCTCGCGACCCCAGGCGCACGCCCTCGACCTCGCCTTCGCTTGACACATGGGCTTTGCTGCGCCGCCTGCAAAGCGGCTTCATCAAGGCGCAGACAGCTTTCGCATCCACAGCCGCACGTCCGATGCTCGGCGGCCTCATGCCGGCTTCATTGCACGCCTGCCTGGTGCTCGAACGCTGGGAGGCCAACCCGCTGGCTGCCCACCTGCAGGAGCACCATCCCACGCTGGCTGACGAACGAGCCGACGTGCCCGACGAGATCTACAAGGACCGACCCGAAGCCGCGCCTACCCTGGTGCCGCTCCCCGCGGACTGGACCTCGGACGCACCTTGCGACCAGACCCGGGCAGTGCTTCGCACCCTCGCAGTCGCGCTTGCTTCGGCCTGGCAGCAGGCGCGGCGGCGCCTGGCCGAACAGACGCTGTGCGGCGTCGTTTTCAGCCCCGCGACACCCGCGACCATCGCGATGCATTGGAACTGCCTGGGGTTTCAGACTTCGCCAATAGATGGCCACGACAAGCTGTTTCGCTATCAGGATGCCCGCGTCATGCAGCGCGTGTGGCCTGTGCTCGACGACGCGCAGCGATCTTCGTGGCTTGGGCCGGTCACCGAATGGTGGTCCCTGGAGCAACCTTGGGGACCGTGGGCGAGCGCCGAAGCCTTCGGCCAGGGCGATGAAACCGACGGCACCGAGGACGCATCAGGACATCAGCCCGAGTGGTTCATCGCCAGTCGTTTCGCCTTGGCGCGAGCATCGCTGCAGGCGCCCGGGCGGCTGCCATCCCGCGAGGCCATGCGCCACCTTCTGCACCTGGCCCAGTGGCATGCCGCCCACAGTGCATCCGCGGGCAACAGGGCATGGTTTCGCATGGCGTCGCGGCAAGTGCCCGTAGGCAGACAGCCCGATGGCATGACCATGGCTCACCTGCTGGGCCATGGCGCCGGGATGGGGTTGAGCCGGGAGAGCGATATCGCCGATTTCATCGACGCGTCGTGGCGCACCGACCTCCACGCCGGCAAGGCCAGTCCGCGCGACTGGTCGGCGCCGCAGGAAGCCGCCGTGCTGAGGCACACGCTTGCCCTGATGCATCCGGCCCCCGGTCTTGCGACCGTCGCGACGGCATCGCCTCCCGAAGCACCCAGCTTTGCCGGTGCGCTGCACCAGGCCCGGCAAGCAGCTTCGGCCCGCGCGCAGCCCTCACGAAACAACTGAAACCCATGGCTTGCAAAACTCCCTGCAGAAACTGCGATCGCAAGGGCCTGCCCATCCTGTTTACCCGTTATGCCGCCGCCTTCAGCGCGCAGGACCAGGGGATGACTGCGCTCGGGCAACTGCAGCCCACGGGTCATTTCCAGCGCAGGCCCGGCGGCGTTTCCATGCAGACAGCGCTGTACGGCGTCCGCATGCTGCGCCCGGGCTACCTGTACGTGCGGCTGCAGTATGCGGGCCAGGCCAATCCCGAGTGGCTCGCCTACATCGTGCACCCACACGGCTATCTCGCCCAGTTCGACATCGGATTTCCGGAAGCCGCCAAATCCAATCCCGCCTGCGAGATCGAGGTGCGCGGCGCCAACGCCAGCATGGTGTGGATACGCGATGCCAAGGACGTCACCGAACTGAACTACATGTTCCACCCGGACCCGATCGTGCCGAAGCACCTGTTCGAGCAGATCGAGCCGAAACGCAACATCTACATGCAAAGCTTCGATGTGGCGGGTTGGGCGGGTGGCAACACGAGCCAGCAAGACAGTTGCCAGCCCGGCCAGCTCAACAGCCAGGTCATGGAATTCTCCGCGCTGAAAAACCCCGCCGCGCAGACGGTGGGCTGCGAACAGCACTACGGACTTATGGGAATCCATGGTGCCGAGCGCGAGTGGGGAAACTACGAAGAAGCGCGCGTCGGACGGCACTTCGAAGCCGTGCGCCACGAAGCCCGCGGCGCCGACGGCGTGGTGGTTACCGACACAGGGGCGGCCGGTGGTCTGGCACACGGCCCCTACATTGCGCGCATCACCGGTGCGCCGTACAAGGACGTGCACGGTGCACGCCTGCGGAAAATGGTCGAGTTCCTGACCGAGCACAAGGGCGCGGTCGTCGCCTGCGAGGACGCCATCGGCATCGCGCAAGAACTCAGCCTGCACCATCTGACGGCCGCCACCGCTTATGTGGCGTGGCTCAAGGAAACCGACAACACCGACCCAGGCAACGCCCTGGTGACCAACGCCTGGAAGCACGCGGCCAGCGAGAGTATCAAGACCGTGCGCTCGGCCATCTACAAGAAGGCGATGCAGCTGTACGACTCGGAGACCGAGCGCCTGAAGAACGTGCACGAGGTGATGGGACAGCGCCACGCCTACCCGGTGGGCACCGTGATGGTCGAACAAAAGGATGGCAGCCCGGCCGAAGTCCCCGTCAAGGACCTGGAGGCGCAACGACGCACGGCCCTGCAGGAAGAGATCGCGGCGCGCGAGTCGGACCGCCGTCTCATCAGCGATGCCGAATCCAAGGCCGCGCTGCAGAAAACGCTCGCCCACTTCGACCCGGCCCGGCTCGAGGCCTTCGACAAGGCGCACCTGGCGCAGGTCAAGGAGCGCGACAAGCGCATGGACAAGATCAGCGAAGACCTGATCGCTTGGCTGCAGGCCGATGCCTTCCTGGTGAAGACGCTGGGGCGCTACAACCGCAAGCCCGACGGCATCGACACCGGCGACGGGGCGCGCTGCGCGGGCCAGTTGTGCGCCATCCTGGAGACGATGGACAGCAGCCCGAGGGGGCGGCGCTGGTATGCCGAGCTGCAACTGTTCAAAGACGAACCGAGGAACCTCGTGTGGCGCATGGCGAGCCTGAACAACGAGGAAATCTCGCAAGAGCTGCGGCGCGTGATGGACACCCTGCGCGACACCCTGCCGCCGGCCACCGAAGTGCACGACCCGCAAACGGCCGAGGAAAGCGCGCGCCAGCAGCGCGCCTGGGCCGCGATGGCTACGGCATTGAGCAAGATCCCCAAGACGCTCAAGGGCAGCCAGACCTTGATCAAGGAGGTCTACAAGCTGGGCGACCCGGGGCTGAACACGATGCAGAAGATCAAGTCGCTGCAGAAGATCGCCGAGACGGCCCGAAAGAATGTGCACGCGGTCTGGGCTGTGGCGGTGGTGCAGGCAGCGCAGAAGCTGAGCGCCTCGGCGATGGAACTGAGCTTCGCGAAGGCGCAGATCGTCCTGCTGTCGCACGGCCTGGGCGACAAGGCCGTGGAGTTCGTGCGCAATGAGCAGCGGGCGCTGGCCCGCAAGCTGGAAGACCAGGGCCGGCAGGCGGCCTACAGCAACAAGCGCAATCCGCAGCCCGACAGCCGGGCGTGGACGCGCCACTACGACCACAAGGGCGAGAAGATGCAGGTACGGGTCGACCGGGCCTTGACGCTGGTGGGCGAAGACAACGCGGTGAAGAACATGCGCATTCCCGGCGCGCTGGGCGCGCTGGAAATCATGAGCCTGATTCCGACCTTCGGACGCGCAAGCGAGCGCGGCGACGACCCGAGGGCGGGCAGCCAGAGTGCGGGCGCCGTGGCCAGCGCCATGGGCACCTGGAAGGGCCTGCGCTCCGACTACTACGAGAAGAACATCTTCGAGGCGATCAAGGCCGATGCGCCGCTGGCTGCGCGGGGCGATCTGGTGAAGGCGGCTGGAGAGGATCTGCGCATCTTGAAGATCGGTGCTGCGCACTGGGTTGCTTCTGCGGCTGTCGTGGGGGTGGTTTGGGATGCGATTGATGGCGTTACGGCCTTCAGAGAAAAAGACCGCGTGCTGATGGCTGCCTACTTTGGTCGTGCAGCAATGGGAACCGCAACCATTGGATCAACGCTTGTTGGAGCTTATTTTTACGACGTTACGAAGATCGTGCGCTGGTGCACGCGCATCAATCTCGTGACGGGGACGATCACGCTCGCCGCGAGCTATGCGATCGACAAGCTCAAGGAAAAGGAGTGGATCGACTGGCTGCAGGCCCAGCCGTTCCGCAAAATCGACAGCAAAAAGTTTCCGCATCGCAGCGAGCAGTTCATGCTCGGTCAGTTGGCCAATGCGATCGCCGACATGGATTGAACCAGACAATGTTTATCTCGGAGAACAGCTTCCGGCGGGAGTGCCGCAGCGGGGGTACGCCGGAAGCCTTGGCGTATTACGCGGACGTCAACCAACACACGCGCTTGTACGGTATTCATGAAGGCGTGCGACCTCGCGTCGGGAACGAACCCAAGCCCGCCCGCAAGGAGAAACTCCAACAGCAGGAATATGCACGACCCTCGCTCCATGGAATGCGTGTCCTGTTCGACTTCAATGAGCACTTCATCGAGCTGAGCAATGCGGGAGAAGAAAAGCGCTCACTTGGGCTTTTGCTTCTAACGCTATTTGGACTTGTTGCCTTGTTTCCGACCTATGGCATAGGTCTCTTGCTTACGGACCAAAGACCGTACCCGCAGGATTGGTACATCGCGATGGGCATCTTGTTGCTGATGGGTGTTCTGGTTTTTCTCCTGATCTATTTCATGATCTGGCCCTACATGCTCGCGCCAACCTTCCTGACCAGTCTGCGCGCCCGCTACCGCTTCAATCGAACCACCCGCAAGGTCTACGCGCTGCGCCCAAAGAAGTACGGCGGCAACGTGGTGCTCGACTGGGACCGCGTGCAGGCGCATGTGCGCTGGGCGCCGCCCAAGTCGTGGACAGCCGAGGAGCTGGCCGCCAGCGAAACCGCACGCGAAGAACGCCTGCGCTCGGCAGGCCTGGACAGCAACCTGCTGCTGTACTGGCCCCCGCTGGACCCCAGCGATCCCGAGCGCAAGGGAGAGGACGTTCTGTGGGTAGGCCCCAGCGGCAGCGATGCATCCCTGTGGCAGTACATCCGCACCTTCATGGAAGAAGGCATGGATGCCGTGCCTCCTCCCGGAGAGGACGACTGGCTGCGCAAGGGTTTCAGCGGCCCTGGCGAGCATCTGGAAGAGACTGTCATGCACGGCGCGCACAGGCGCGACGACATCCTGGGCAGAGGCACCTCAGGTGCGACTTTCACCAGCTATGCGGTGAACTTCATCTGGGCACCGCTGCACAGCCTGGCCGAGCGGCTGTGCTACTGGCCCACCTTCCCGGAAGAATGGGGCAGCGACTGCGGCCAGCGCCGCCGCGAGAGCGGCATCGGCCCTGAGGAACCATTGCGGTGGGCCCACGGGAGTTGTCCCCATCGCCTGCACGATGAGTTCGTGCTTCGCAACGGCGCTGATCGTTCGACGAAATGAACTGTGCCGGGCATCCGCTGCATCGTCGGCAAACGAGCCCTGAAGAGCCATCGATGGACATAGGCATGACCGCAGACCGGCCTCACAGACACGCTCCCGGTCCCACCAGATCGAGCGCTGCGCCTCGCTGATCAGAGACAAGAACACCGGCGTGACTCGTTCGCCGGTTTCAAGCAACCGTGCAACGCATCGGCCACTTCGTGGATGCCTGGAACGCCAGCTTCCGGCGCTGCAAGAGGATCGCGACCACAGTTTCGATCATCGAAAAGCTGCATCGACTTTGCTCGCTGATCGACGAAATCGGAAGCTAGGGCAACTTGGCCCTCCACCTCAGCGGTTGCTCGGGCCCGATGCCGCTTTCGCGTCGTGCCTGGCCCGAGTCGCTTTTCCACTCCGAGGGAAAAACCGGCCAATAGCACAGGCACTCCGCCAGCCAGTTGAGTACCCGATCCGGATCGCGGCCCTTGCATATCCATGCATTCGGGACTTCGGGAGCGGGCACGGCGTCCATGCCCCGCTGCATGAAAGTCTGCAGGTAGCGCCAAAAGCGCTCGCCGCTATTGCTCGGCCCAACCCAGATCAGGTCCTCCCCACGGCGTTGCGGATCCGCGGTATTCAGCGGTGGCCAATACAGCAGCAGGCAACCATTGCTGCTTGCACTGCGTCTTTTCCTTCGCGCTTCATCGGACAGGTCATAGCGTGGTACGCCAAGCCCCATGATCAGATCCAGCAGTCCAAAGTAGGCCAGGCTGCCATCCACTTCCCAGCCAAAGTGCCGCGATGCATTCAGCTGCTTGTGGAGTTCCTGAGTCGTTTCGTCGACCGACGCAGCATGGTGTCGGTTTTGCGCCGATTCGATAGGCGGCGCCCAATGAACGTGCGCTTGTGCACGCGACCAGTCGAGCATCGCATTGCCGCCCCATCGATCGGGCCGAAGCACATAGACCTTGCCAGTAGTCCGATTGAAGCGGTAGCGCGCACAGCGCGCGGTGAATATCTGGCCTGCGAACTCGCGCCACAGCATGACCGTCATAGGCACACTGAATATTGCCAGCGCCAGCACGCCAAGGAGCAGTCCAAGTTCCGCGAAGGAAGTCGGCGGAAAGGGCATCCGCGAATCGCCGACGAACACGATATTCCACAAGAACCACAGCGCACCCACGCCCATGATCAAGCAAAACGGTGCGAACAACGCCCGCATCACCAAGGCTATCCAACGCGGCGCTTCGCCGCTGCGCAGATTGCTCAGCTCCAGGAAGTGTTCGTTGAAGTCGAAGACCGTGGGCTCGGGCGGCCACAAGATCACCGGCTCTGACGAGGTGGGCTTGAGCGCGTGCCGCATGGGCGCATCTTGCAGATCGGCATAGTCCGCCAGTGCCTTGACAATGCCATGCTTGCGCCGATAGAGGTGAAAAGCAATTTCGAATGTGAACATCTTCGGAGGGGATATCTCGCGCGGTCTATTGCCGGTTCAAGCTGCAATTCACAACGCTTTGCTGAGGCCCGGCGTCAATCCTTCATTCGATCGATCGTCGTGCCGTCGGTCGCCGATATTTGTGTCGGCAATTGGCCATCTGGTCGCCCCCGCCCCGAGGAGAATTTGCAATGGGCGAGCCATCCCTGGCTGCGGCGCAGCCTGAATAACTCACGGCGGAAAAGGCAGGCTACGGCAGCAGCCCCGTATTGGCCGTGTCCAGCGGCAGCCTCGACACCTCTTCCAGCAGCAGCGCCAGCTGCCGGGCTGCCTCGTCCACCACCGCCTGCCCATGCGCCGCCGTGGCGGCGGCCGCGTTGCCGGCGGCGCCGTGCGGGTTGTAGTCCTCGATGGCCCAGCCCAGCTTGGCGCTCTTGCCGTTGCCCAGGATCGCGTAGTCGGCCGCGCGCTGGCGCGAGGTGGAGTCGAAATCCTGTGCCTTGCCCATGCGAACCAGCTGCGGCGACAGCGCCAGCATCATCGAGGTCTCGATCTCGCCCGCGTGCACGCCGAATCGGTGCTCCTGCGCGCTGAACTGCGCGCCCGCATCGCCCAGCGGCAGGTTGAACCAGCTCACGCTGTAGACGATGAGCCCATGCTCGGCGCGCAGCTCGCGCGCCACGATGTCCATCGGGCCCACGTGGCCGCCGTGGGCGTTGAACAGCACCAGCTTCTTCACCCCGGCGCGCGCCACGCCGGCGCCGATTTCCTTCCACATGCGGATCAGCGTTTCGGCCGACAGCGTGAGCGTGCCCGCGAAGCGCGCGTGCTCGGGGCTCAGGCCGATCTGCTGGGTCGGCAGGAACAGCACCGGCAGTTCGGCCGGCAGCAGGGGCAGCGAGGCGGCGACGATGCCGTCGGCCAGCACGGTGTCCACGCCCAGCGGCAGGTGCGGGCCGTGCTGCTCGGTCGCGCCCAGCGGCAGCACCGCGACGGTGGTCGCCGCATCGAGCGACGCGAAATCGCGCGTGGTGAGCTGGGACCAGAAACGGGGCAACGGAGGGGCCGAAGGAGCATTCATCACGCAATCTTAGGCTGGTGGCGAGCCGGCCTCGAAAGCTTCGGTCCGGACAAGGCGGTCGACGCGGACGCCAAAAACGCCAAGCTATTCACACATACAACCAGTTCGTGGCACTTTGGTTTGCGTTAGTTAACAGTTATGTCTAGAGTGATTCTTGATTTGATTTTCTAGAACCGCCGACCTGTCACATATCGGTGGTTCGGCTTTCGCGGCGGCATCTCTAGTCGTGAAAGCTGTGGTTCCAAGGGAGCAGAGTGTTCATCCAGAAAAAAACTGGAGGCACGGTCACGGACGGACGCAAATCGGCGTCCGCCCGATCGTTGCCTCGCCATCTCGCGCAGGCGGCACGAGAATTTCCGTCCCTCGTCTGCATGCTGGCCTTCGGCGCGTCCGGGGCATTCGCAGGACCGTCGGTCACCGCGGCACCCGCGGTCGACCGGAGTGCATCAGCCTACGACGCCCAGCGGCACGATGCGCTGATCGTCGCGCGCCGCGAAGGCCGCATCACCGCGGCCCAGGCGCTGCAGCAATTGAAGGACTGGCTCGCCGCGCCGATCGACGGCGCAGCCCGCCAGCGAGTGGCCTCCGATGCGATCGCGATCGCCTCCGCCGACGGCCGTTTTGCCGAAGCCGCCGCGCTGGGCCGCCAGGCCAAGCCGTCGAAACTGAGCGACTACGCCCTGGGCCCGCTCGCACTGGCCGCGCGGCGCACGCATGACCTTGCCCTGCAGGGTGAGGCCATCGGCCTCTGGCGCGCGCATCAGCCCGGGGCGCGCGAGGCGCGCATCCACGAGGCCTACTGGCGCCTCGACAGCGGCGACGTCGCGGGCGCGCAGGCGCTGTACCGCGCGCTGTCGCAGCCGGCGCCCACGCAGGTCGAAGACCGCGTCGCGCTGCTGGAGCTGCGCGCCGCCCTGGCGCGCGCCGAAAAAGATCCGCTGCAGGCGCTCGCCGCCTATACCGAGGCCGGCGCACTGCGGCCCGGGCGCGGCGACATCCGGCGCGAGGCCGACTTCCTGCTCGCGAGCAGCGGCGCCGCATCGAGCGCCTTCGACAACGCCGAGGCAGCGGAGCGCGCCGCGCCGGGCAGCTTTTCGCCGCTGGCGCTTTCCACCCTGCAGCAGGAGGCGCTGGCGCAGCGGCTGCGATGGGCGATCCAGGCGCGCGACCAGCGCATTGGCGCGGAGCGCGTCACTGCACTCGATCGCGTGCTCGGCGACCAGGAAGCCGCCTTGGCACGAGCCGATGCCGCGGCCTCGAAAGCCGCGCCCGAAGACGCCGGCGCATGGCGCACCGTGCGCGCGCGGCTGCTGTCCGATCGCCTGCTCGCGCTGGTCGAACGCGGCCGCCCGGCCGACGCCGTCGCGCTCTACGACACAGTGCGCGCCACAGGCACGGAACTGCCGCCCTACGGGCTCGGCGCCGCGGCGCGCGCGCTCGCACAGGAGCGCCGCTCGGCCGAGGCCGTGCCGATCTACGAGACGGCCATCGCCCGCGGCGGCGCCGACCTGCCCATGCCCAACGACATCCACCTGGGGCTGGTCTACGCCTATCAAGACGTCGGCCGCTTCAGCGATGCCGAGGCACTGCTGCAGCGGCTCGAAGCCGCCACGCCGGCCCTGCTGCACCTCGCGCCGGAAGCCGGCCGCCCCAACGGCGAGTACACCGAGGTGAGCGGCATGCGCGGGCTGATGCAGCTCTACACCGACCGGCCGGCGCTCGCGCAGCAAAGCTTCGCGGCCCTGGCGCGCGAAGCGCCGTTCAACGCCGGCTACGCCTCTGGCGCCGCCCTCACCGAGCGGCTGCGCGAGCACCCCGAAGCCGCGCTCGCACGCTTCGAGGCGCTGGCGACCGACGCGCCCTACGACGTCGGCGCACGCACCGGCCATGTCGAGGCGCTGCTCGATGCCGGTGAATTCGGCGAAGCCCGCCGCCGCGCGGAATCGCTCGCCGCCGACCTGCCCGACTCGAAGCAGGTGCGCGACATGGAACGCAGGCGGCTCACCCAGGTCGGCCCACGGCTCGACGTGGACGCCGGAGCCTCCTCCGGCGGCGCGGCCATCGCCAACCGCGAATGGCGCATCGACAGCCGGCTCGCCTCGGGCCTCATCGACGACCAGTGGCGCGTGTTCTACGACCAGTCGCTGGGCCGCGGAACCACCGACCTCGGCAGCGCGAACTGGGCGCGCGGCGGCCTCGGCCTGGGCTGGCAGCGCGGCCGCTGGCTGGCCGAAGGCGTGCTGCAGCATGCGAACGGCGGCCCCTACCGCAACAGCGCGGCTGGCCGGCTCGACTACCGCGCAAGCGACGCCTGGCGGCTGTCGGCCACCTACGACGGCGACAGCAGGGAACTGCCGTGGAAAGCGCGCGCGGCCGGCATCGGCGCGCACGAGGCCGGCGCGAGCGTGGGCTACGTGGTGAACGAATCGCGCCGCTTCGACCTGAAGTGGCAGCAGCTCGACTTCAGCGACGGCAACCTGCGCAGCGGTCTCGGCCTCGGCTGGCGCGAACGCTGGGTGAGCACGCCGGCGTTCCAGCTCGAAACGACGCTCGGCGCCGACGCGAGCCGCGGCCGCGACATCGACACCGCGCCCTACTTCAACCCGTCGAGCGACGGCAGCGCGCAGCTCTCGGCACGCGCGCAGTGGCTTGGCTGGAAGCGCGACGACCGACAGTTCTTCCACGTCGTCGAACTCGGCGGGGGCACCTATCGGCAGGCGGGCTTCGGCAGCGGCCCGACGTGGAGCCTGCGCTACGAGCACCGCTGGAACCTCGGTTCCAAGCTCGCGCTGCGCTACGGCCTGCGCATTGCCAGCCACCCCTACGACGGCGTGCGCGAACTACAGCGCGGCGTTTTCCTGAACCTCTCGATGCCCCTGCAGTGATGCGAACGACGAACAACCCTTTCACCTTCCTGCGCGCGGTCCTTGCGTGGCTGCTGCTGGCGCTTTCGCTGCCGGCCCTTGCGCAGCCCCTGCCGAGCGCCGACCCCGACGACGGCGTGAGCTTTCGCGTGATCGCCTTCCACGACGTGCGCGCCAACGTGCGCGCGAGCTTCGAAACCTCGCCCGAGGCGACCGCGGTGGACGAGCGCACCTTCGCCGAGACCTTGGCCTGGCTGCAGTACAACGGCCACCACCCGGTGAGCCTGCAGCAGATCGTCGATGCGCGCGCCGGCGGCAAGCCGCTGCCGCCCAAGCCCGTGCTGCTGACCTTCGACGACGGCTATCGCAGCGCCTACACCAAGGTGTTCCCGCTGCTCAAGCGCTACAACTACCCGGCGCTGTTCGCGCTGGTGACGAGCTGGCTCGAGGTGCCCGAGGGTCAACCGGTGCACTGGGGCGACAAGCCCGCGCCGCGCGAGAACTTCCTGCTGTGGAGCGAGGCCGCCGAGATGGCCCGCTCGGGCCTCGTCGAATTCGCGAGCCACAGCGACGCCATGCACACCGGCATCCTCGCCAACCCGCAGGGCAACATGCTGCCGGCCGCTGCCACGCACCGCTACGACCCCAAGACCGGGCGCTACGAGGACGATGCCGCCTACACGCAGCGCATCGAGTCCGACCTGCGCCGCAGCCGCGAACTCATCGAAAAGCGCACCGGCGCGAAGGTGCGCTCGATGGTGTGGCCCTATGGCGCCTACAACGCGGCAGCGCTCAAAGCCTCCGAGCGCGCGGGCATGCCCATCACCCTCACGCTGGACGACGGCTCGAACACGCCGACGGTTCCGCTCGCGCGCGTCCGCCGCGCGCTTGCGGAGTACGACAACGAGGCGCCCGAATACGCCCGGCTGCTGCGCAGCCCCGCAGGCGGCGAGGTCTGGCCCGTCAACCGCGTGATGCACGTGGACCTCGACTACGTGTACGACCCCGACCCGGCCCAGCAGGAGCGCAACCTCTCGAAGCTGATCGACCGCGTGGCCGCCGTGCGCCCGCGCTCGGTGTTCCTGCAGGCCTACGCCGACCCCGACGGCGACGGCGTGGCCGACGCGCTGTACTTTCCCAACCGGCACCTGCCGATGCGCGCCGACCTGTTCAGCCGCGCGGCCTGGCAGCTGCGCAGCCGCGCCGGCGTGAAGGTCTATGCATGGATGCCGGTGACGGCCTTCCGCCTGCCGGCCTCGAATCCGCTCGCCACCCACACGGTGATGGCGCAGGGCGGCGCGATGCCGGCCGGCCGCTACCACCGGCTCACGCCCTTCGACCCCGCGGTGCGCGCGCTGGTCGGCGACATCTACGAAGACCTCGGCCGCCACGCCTTCTTCGGCGGCCTGCTGTTCCACGACGACGCGACGCTGTCCGACGACGAGGATGCGAGCCCCGCCGCCCTCGCCACCTACGCCCGCTGGGGCCTGCCGGCCGACGTGGCCGCGATCCGCGCGAAGCCGGAACTGACGGCGCGCTGGACCGCCGCCAAGACGCGCTACCTGATCGACTTCACGCACGAACTGGCCGCGCGCGTGGGCGCCTGGCGGCCCGCGCTGGAAACCGCGCGCAACCTTTATGCACGGCCGGTTCTCGACCCCCAGGCCGAGCAATGGTTCGCGCAGAACTACGAGGCCTCGCTCGCGGCCTACGACTACGTCGGGCTCATGGCGATGCCGCGCATGGAGCGCGAGGCCCGAACCGACGCCGACAGCGATGCCTGGCTCTCGCGGCTCGCGCAACGCGCGGCCGGCACGCCGCGCGGCCTCGACGGCACCGTGTTCGAACTGCAGGCGCGCGACTGGCACACCGGCAAGCCCGTGCCCGACGCCGAGCTCACCCGCCAATGGACGCTGCTGCAGCGCGCCGGCGTGCGCCACCTGGGCTACTACCCCGACGACTTCCTGAACGACCAACCCTCGCTGGAAACCGTGCGCCGCGCGATCTCGGTGCGCACGCTGCTGCCGCGCGCGCTGCGTGCCCCGGCCGCCGCGACGACCCCTGCACAGCCCGCGCCATGACCACCGTCCAGATCCTCGCGCACTCGTTGCCCACGCTGCTGTTCGGCTTCGTCTTCTACTACCCCTTCTTCATGGCCTACGTGTGGATGGCGGGCGGCCTCTCGCATGCATGGGTGTTCGAGCGCAGGCGCGACGCCGACGCCAATCCGCTCGACTCGCTGCCCTCGCACCCGCTGGTCACAGTGGTGGTGCCCTGCTTCAACGAAGCGCCGCACCTGCGCGAGGTGATCGAACAGCTGATGCGCACGCGCTACCCGCACTACGAGGTCATCGCCGTGAACGACGGCAGCACCGACGGCACCGGCGAGCTGCTCGACCAGATGACGCAGGAATACAGCCGCCTGCGCGTGATCCACAACGCCAGCAACCAGGGCAAGGCGGTCGGGCTCAACACCGCCTGCCAGCTCGCGCGCGGCGAATACATCCTGGGCATCGACGGCGATGCGCTGGTGGACGTCGACGCCATCGCATGGATGCTGCGGCCGATGCTGCGCTCCGAACGCATCGGCGCGGTCACCGGCAATCCGCGCATCCGTACGCGCACCACGCTGCTCGGACGCATGCAGGTGGGCGAGTTCTCTTCGATCATCGGGCTCATCAAGCGCTCGCAGCAGCTGGTGGGCACACTCTTCACCGTCTCGGGCGTGCTCGCCATGTTCCGGCGCCGCGCCGTGATCGAGGTCGGCTTCTGGAGCCCCGACGTACTCACCGAGGACATCGACATGAGCTGGAAGCTCCAGCTCGGCGGCTGGAAGCTGCGCTTCCAGCCGCGCGCGCTGTGCTGGATCCTGATGCCCGAGACCTTGCGCGGCCTCTGGAAACAGCGCCTGCGCTGGGCCGTCGGCGGCATCCAGACCATGCTGCGCTACACCTCGCGCATCCTGCGGCCGCGCCACTGGCGGATGTGGCCGATCTACCTGGAGTACATGACCAGCGTGGTGTGGGCCTATTGCATGGCAGCGGTGCTGGTGATCGGCCTCGTGCGGCCGCTGCTGCCGGCGAACTCGTCCTGGCATTCGGCGCTGCTGCCGCACTGGCAAGGCACGCTGCTGGCCATGACCTGCATCCTGCAGATGCTGCTGAGCCTGTGGATCGACCGCCGCTACGACCGCGACCTGATGCGCTATTTCGCCGGAACGATCTGGTACCCGATCGCCTTCTGGATCATCACGATGGCGACCACCGTCATCGCCCTTCCCAATGCTCTGATACGCCGCCGCGGCAAGCGCGCGGTGTGGACGAGCCCCGACCGAGGAGTTTCCGATGCGCCCTGAGACCCATGCCCAAAGCCGCCTGCACGAGACGCACGACGACAAGCCGCCGCCGAGCCGCCAGCGCTCCTGGGGACAGCCCGCGGTGGACGAGCCGATCATCGACGCTGCACGAATCCCGCTGCGCGCCTTCGGCACGGGCCGCTCGCCACTGCGCACGCTGGCCATGTATCTGTGGCTGCGCGTGCTGCGCCCGGCGGTCACCCTCGGCGTCTGGCTCTGCGCGATCTGGTACGCATGGCCCTATGTGCTCGGCGCGCGCTCGCAGCCCGAGGTGATGCAGCTGCTCGGTTTCTATGCCATCGCGATCGGCGTGATCCTGGTCTCGATGCTGGTGATGGCGCCGCTGCGCCGCCGCCAGCAGACGCGCGAGACGCCGCCGGACCAGGAACAGTCGTCGCTGTTCGCGCTGGCCTCCTACATCGAGGTGCCGCCGGCGCGGCTGTCGGCCTGGCAGCGCGCGCGGCAGCTGCTGGTGCACCACGACAACAACGGCCACCTGCGCGACGCCACGGACACCGCGCCGGGAGCGCTGGAGCCCGAGCCGCTGCAGCGCGCGGCCGCGGGGCACTGACGCCGGACGGGGCACGGCGGCATACGGCCGCATCCGTGCAGGGGTTTCGCGGCGGTGCTTCAATCACCGCCACACTCCACTCTCCATCAAGGACTCTTTCATGGATCTCCAGCTCCAGGACCAGCACGTTCTCGTCACCGGCGGCAGCAAGGGCATCGGCCTGGCGTGCGCGCTGGGCTTCCTGCGCGAAGGCGCACGCGTGAGCCTCGTGTCGCGCGATCTCGCCAATCTGGAACAGGGCCGCAGGATGCTGGTGGATGCCTTCGCGCAGGCCGAAGGCCGGATCTCGGTGCATGCGGCCGACCTCAAGGACCCGGCCGGCGCCGTGGCCGCGCTCGACGCGGCCGAGCAGGTGTTCGGTGCGGTCGACGTGCTCGTCAACTCGGCCGGCGCCGCGCGCCGCACCCCGCCCGACGAACTGACGGCCGCGTCGTGGCACGACGCGATGGACGCGAAATACTTCACCTACATCCACATGATCGACCCTGTGGTGAAGCGCATGGGCCAGCGCGGCCGCGGCGCCATCGTCAACGTGATCGGCCAGGGCGGCAAGGTCGCGAGCCCGGTGCACATGGCCGGCGGCGCGGCCAATGCAGCGCTGATGCTGGTGAGTGCCGGCATGGCCGCGGCCTATGCCGCCAAGGGCGTGCGCGTGAACGCGGTGAACCCGGGGCTCACGCTGACCGAACGGCTGCAGGAAGGCATGAAGGCCGACGCGAAGCTGCAGGGCATCGGCACCGATGAGGCGCTTGCGCGCGCCAAGGCACGCCTGCCGCTGGGGCGCATCGCGACGCCCGAGGAAATCGCCAACACGGTGGTCTTCCTCGCGTCACCGAAGGCGAGCTACGTGACGGGCGCCATCGTGGCGATGGACGGCGCGGTGACGCCGATGATCTGAAGGCGCGGTTTCAAGCGCCGCCGCCCTCACCCCAACCCTCTCCAGGAGGGAGAGGGAGCCGATCCGGAGCAGCCTCTTTACTCAGGCAACAGCCTGCAACGCCTCGAACTTCAGCGCCAGGAAATCGACGAACGCCCGCACGCGCGCGGGCACGAAGCGCCCGCTCGGCAGCAGCGCATGCAGCGGGTAGGGCTCCGTCTCCCAGTCGGGCAGCAGGCGCACGAGGCGGCCTTCGCGGATGTCGTTGCGCACGTCGAGCGCGGACTTGAGCGACACGCCGTAGCCCGCCACCGTCCATTCGCGCGCGAGCGAGGCGTCGTCCACGCTGCGGTTGCCGTTCACGCGCACTTCGGTCCACTGGCCGTTCTGCGCGAAGCGCCAGACGCGGTGGCGGCGCCCCGAGCGGTTGAAGATCAGGCAGTTGTGGTGCACCAGGTCTTGCGGCACCTTCGGCGCGGGATGGCGGCGCAGGTAGCCCGGTGACGCCGTGAGCACCGGGTTGGTCAGCGCGAAGGGCCGCGCCACCAGGCGCGAATCGGCCAGCGCACCGTAGCGCAACGCCACATCGACCTCGTCGCGCATCACGTCCAGCGGACGGTCGCCGACCGACAGCGAGAGCTGCACGCCGGGATGCAGCGCCAGGAATTCGTCGAACCACGGCAGCAGCGTGCTGCGCGTGAGGTCCGAGGGCGAAGCCACCCGCAAGGTGCCGACCAGATCGCCGCGGTCGGCCGTGACGAGCGACTCGCCCTCGTCCAGCAGCTCGAAGGCGCGCACCGCGTAGTCGAGCAGCGTCTGGCCCTGCGGCGTGAGGCGCATGGCGCGCGTGGAGCGCTCGAACAGGCGCGCGCCGAGCTGTGCCTCCAGCCGCTTGAGCGTGGCGCTGGCGGCCGCGGGCGTGATGCCCAGCGCATGCGCCGCCGCCGTGAGCGTGCCGCCGCGCGCTGTCTGCACCAGTACCTGCAGGTCGGAGAGATTTTCAATCTTCATTTGAAAGTGTTGCTGACTCAAGCCGCCTTATCAAACCTTCCTTGCAATCCTACAGTTCAGGCATCGTCACTGAAAGGTTCCTCCCCATGAAAGCCGTCGGCTACTACCAGCCCCTTCCCATCGACAACCTCGAATCGCTGCAGGACATCGAGTTGCCCGCCCCCGTGGCCGGCCCGCGGGACCTGCTGGTGCGCGTGAAGGCGGTGTCGGTCAACCCCGTGGACACCAAGGTCCGCAAGAACGCCGCACCCGAGGCCGGCCAGGCCAAGGTGCTGGGCTGGGATGCCGTGGGCACGGTCGAGGCCATCGGCAGCGGCGTGAAGAACTTCAAGGTGGGCGACCGCGTCTACTACGCGGGCTCGATCGTCCGCCCGGGTGCCAACGCCGAACTGCATGCGGTGGACGAGCGCATCGCGGCGATCGCGCCGAAGACCCTCGACGACTCGCAGGCCGCCGCGCTGCCGCTGACCACCATCACCGCGTATGAACTGCTGTTCGACCGCCTGCGGGTGCCCAAGGGCGGCGGCGGAGGCCAGACGCTGCTGATCACCGGCGGCGCGGGCGGCGTGGGCTCGATCCTGATCCAGCTCGCGCGCCAGCTCACGAAGCTGCGCGTCGTCGCCACCGCTTCGCGCGCCGAAACGCGCGAATGGTGCCTGGCGCTCGGCGCGCACACCGTCATCGACCACTCGAAGCCGCTCGCGGCCGAGCTCAAGGCGGCCGGCATCGGCGAAGTCGACATGGTCGCCAGCCTCACGCAGACCGAGCAGCACTACGCGCAGATCATCGAGAGCCTCAAGCCCCAGGGCCAGATCGCGGTGATCGACGACATGAAGATGCTCGATGCGATGCCGCTGAAGACCAAGTGCATCTCGCTGCACTGGGAAATGATGTTCGCGCGCTCGCGCTTCGAGACGCCGGACGTCGCCGAGCAAGGCGCGCTGCTGGCGGAGGTTGCGGCGCTGGTCGACGCGGGCCGCGTCCGCACCACCGCCAATGCGAGCTTCGGCACCATCAATGCGGCGAACCTGAAGAAGGCGCATGCGCTCATCGAGAGCGGCAAGGCGCAAGGGAAAGTCGTGCTGGCCGGGTTCTGAGCTACGTGGACTGCCACGGCAGACCGCGCATGCGCTCGCGCTTTTCTTCCTCGTCGAAGTGCGCGAGCGAAGGCTTGATGAGGTCGCTGCGCGCCACGATGCCGGCCAGCGCGAGCGATTGCGCGTCCTTCACCACCGGCAGCCGTTCGAGCCGGTGGCGCGCGAGCCGGGTCGCGACGGCGCGACAGTTCTCGCCAGGCAGCGCGAAGTACAGCGGCGCGTCGGCGCAGGCATCGCCCACGGTCGCGATCGGGTCGCACGTACCGCGCGCGGCCAGCATCGCGCGGTCGGCCACGCCGATCACCGCGCCGTTGCGCAGCACGGGGAACGCACGGTGCGCCTGCCCTTCGCCGAAGTAGCTGAACAGCGCCTGCGCCACCGGCATGGCCGCGTCGATGCTGCGCACCTCGCGCGTCATCACCTCCTCGACCGAATGCCGCTCCAGCGGATCGATGCCGTACTCGCGGTAAATGTGATAGCCGCGGCGCGCGATTTTCTCGGTGAGGATCGAGCGGCGCATCGTGAGCACCGTGAAGCCGTAGGCCACGGCAGAGGTGGTCAGCAGCGGCAGCAGCGCATTGCTGTCGTGCGTGAGCCCGAAGGCGAAGATGGTGGCGGTGAGCGGCGCACGCATCACGCCGCCCAGCGTGGCCGCCATGCAGACCAGCGGCCACAGCATCGGGTCGTTGCCCGGCAGGATGTGCGAGAGCACCACGCCCAGGCCGGCGCCCATCATCAGCAGCGGCGCCAGCACGCCACCCGAGGTGCCCGAGCCTAGCGAGATGACCCAGATGACGGCCTTCACCGCCAGCAGCGCGATCACCACGCCGAGCGCGAGGTGGTTGTGCAGCAGGTCCCCGATCACGTCGTAGCCCACGCCCAGCGCACGCGGCTGCAGCCAGCCGCCGATGCCGACCGCGAGGCCGCCGATGGCGGGCCACCACATCCAGTGCAGCGGCAGCTTGCCGAACCAGTCTTCCACCTTGTAGAGCGAGATCGACAACGACGCCGACAGCGCGCCGCACAGCACGCCGGCGATCACGCACGACAGCATGGCGAGCGGGCCGGGCACGGCCGTCTGCAGCGGGAACAGCGGGCCGGCGTCCATCAGCAACGGCCGCGCGAAGCCCGCCACCGCGCAGGCCACGGCCACCGGCAGCAGGCTGCGCGGGCGCAACTCGAACAGCAGCAGTTCGACGGCCAGCAGCACCGCCGCCACGGGCGTGCCGAACACGGCCGTCATGCCGGCCGTGGCGCCCGCCACCAGCAGCGCCTTGCGCTCGGCCGCCGTGAGATGAAAGTGCTGCGCGATCAGCGAGCCGATGGCGCCCCCGGTCATGATGATCGGCCCTTCGGCGCCGAACGGGCCGCCGCTGCCGATCACGATGCCCGAGGACAGCGGCTTGAGCAGCGCGACCTTCGGCGACATCTTGCTCTTGCCAAACAGGATCGCCTCGATGGCCTCGGGAATGCCGTGGCCGCGGATCTTGTCGGAACCGTAGCGCGCGACCAGGCCGACGATCAGACCGCCTATCACCGGCACCACGATGACCCAGGCGCCCAGCGTGTGCGTGGCCGGCGAACGGTCGGCCAGCGAGAAAGTCTGGAAGAAGAACAGGTTGGTGAAGAAGCGGATCAGGTCGAGCAGCACGCGCGCGGCCACGGTGCTGACGGCGCCGATGACGGCCGCCATGACGGTGATGCGCATGAGGCGCGTGTTGAGCGCGAAGTCGCCGCGCGGCGGATGGGAGTTGGCTTTGGAGCTCATGGAATTTCCGGAAGATCGATTTGCGGCACGTCGAACACGCCCTTGAGCGAGCGCAGTTCCGCGCGGTGGAGCTCGGCCAGCCGCAGCAGCAGCTTCTCGCCCTCGGCGAGCAGGTGCACCTCGACCTGCCGGCGGTCCGTTTCGCTGGGCCGGCGCTGCACCAGTCCGAGCGCTTCGCAGCGCGTGACGAGCGCAACCGCGCCGTGCGGCTGCAGCTGCAAGCGTTCGGCGATCTCGCCCACCGAGGCCCAGTCGCGGCCGGGCACGCCCTTGATGTGCAGCAGCACCAGGTATTGCTGCGGCGTGAGGCCCTCGGCCTGCGCGGCGCGCTCGGAGAAGCGCTCGAAGCGGCGCATCTGGTAGCGGAACTGGGAAAGCGCCTCGAAGTCTTTCTTGGCGAGCTTGCGGGGGGTGGAAGCCATGGCGAGGGGAGATGCCGGAATGGCCGAAATATATCACGTCGTGACATATATACCGTGCGACACAATGGGTGCATGACCGCCGACCCCATCGAATTCGACACTCCGCGCCTGCGCTTGCGCCAGTGGCGCGAGAGCGATCTGGCGCCCTTCTTCGCGCTGGCTTGCGACCCGCAGGTGATGGAGTTCCTGCTGCCGCTGCCCACGCGCGCCGACAGCGATGCGCTGGCCGATCGCATCCGCGCGCGCTTCGCGGAAAACGGCTGGGGCTTGTGGGCGGTGGAGCACAAGGCGTCCGGCGGGTTCATGGGCTTCACCGGCCTGAACTCACCGGCGGTCACGCTTGCGTTCTCGCCGTGCGTCGAGATCGGCTGGCGATTCGGGCGCGGCTGGTGGGGCCAGGGTTTCGCGAGCGAGGCCGCACGCGCTGCGCTGCAGGTCGGCTTCGAGCGGATCGGGCTGGACGAGATCGTCGCCTTCACCGCCTGGAACAACACCCGCTCGAGCGCGGTGATGGAGCGCATCGGCATGAAGGAAGACGTGGCCGGCGCCTTCGACCATCCGCTGGTGCCCGAAGGACACGCACTGCGCCGGCACAGGCTCTACCGCATCGCCCGACCGCAGCGCTGAAGAAAGCTACTTCGCCCTCGACACCCGCCACACGGCGTTGCCGACATCGTCGGCCACCAGCAGTGCCCCGCCCTTGTCGAGCGCCACGCCCACCGGCCGGCCCTGCGCCTTTTCGTCGGCGGTCAGGAAGCCGGTCAGCACATCGACCGGCGGCCCGCTGGGCTTGCCTCCGATGAAGGGCACGAACACCACCTTGTAGCCCGACTTGGGCTTGCGGTTCCACGAGCCATGCTCGCCGATGAAGACGCCGTTGGCGAACTGGTCGGGCATGCCGCCCGGCCGCGAGAAGGCCATGCCGAGCGGCGCGACGTGCGCGCCCAGCGCGTAGTCGGGCGCGATGGCCTTGGCCGTCATCTCGGGGTTCTGCGGCGTGACGCGGGCGTCGACGATGCCGCCGTAGTAGCTCCAGGGCCAGCCGTAGAAGGCGCCGTCCTTCACCGAGGTGAGGTAGTCGGGCACGAGGTCGCTGCCGATCTCGTCGCGCTCGTTCACCACGGTCCACAGCGCCTTCGTGTCCGGGTCCCAGCCCATGCCGTTGGGGTTGCGCAGGCCGCTCGCGAACAGGCGCTTCTCGCCGCTCTTCGTGTCGACTTCCCAGATGGCGGCACGGCCCTCTTCAGCCGCGAGGCCGTTCTCGCCGATGTTGCTGTTGGAGCCGACCGTCACATAGAGCTTGCTGCCGTCGGCATTGGCGATGACGTTCTTGGTCCAGTGGTGGTTGATGCCGGCGGGCAGCTGCGTCACCAGCGTCGGGTTGGCGCGGATGGAGGTCTGGCCCTCGGTATACGGCACCTTCACCAACGCGTCGGCATTGGCGATGAAGAGTTCGTTGCCGACCAGCGCCATGCCGTACGGCGACATCAGGTTGGTCATGAACACCTGCTTCACCTCGGCGAGGCCGTCGCCGTCGGCGTCGCGCAGCAGGGTGATGCGGTTGGCGCTGGGCACGCCCGCGCCGGCGCGGGCCATGAGCTTGCCCATGACCCAGTTGCGCACCTTCGCGACCACGCCGCTGCCGCCGTCGCTGCTGCCGCCCGGCTTGGGCGGCTTGTTGCTCTCGGCCACGAGGATGTCGCCGTTGGGCAGGGTATAGACCCAGCGCGGATGGTCGAGGCCGCGTGCCAGCGCCGTCACCTGCAGGCCTTCGGCGGGGATGGGCGAGGCGGTGTCGGTCCAGCCGACGGCGGTCGCGACGTTGACGGTGGGAATCAGGGTCTTGTTCGGCTGGGCCAGTTGCGGGCGAGGGCCGGTCGTGAGCTCCGGGGCCAGCTTGGCGGTCTCGCCGCAGCCGGCGACGAGCAGCAGCGCGGCGGCCAGGGCCAGTGCGGATGCTTGCTGCGGTGCTGTCATGCGTGTTCCTTGCGCGGCCGGGTGCCGCATGCACCGGATGATCCCCAGCCGGGCAGCCCCGGGGTTGTCGGCCACGGGCGCTTTCTGGCGTGGGCGCACCTCATTTGCGCATCGCCGCTACCATCGCCGGATGACCGACGACCTGTTCCGAGCCGACGCCTACCTGCGCACCTGCGACGCCCGCGTCCTGCGTATCGACGAAACCGGCATCGTGCTGGACCGCACGGTGTTCTATCCGCTGGGCGGCGGACAGGCCGGCGACACCGGCGTGCTGGCGCTGGCCGACGGGCGCGAACTGGTCATTGCCGACACCCGCAAGGCCAGGAACGAAGAAGGCCAGCCGACGAATGAATTCGTGCACGTGCCCGCCCCGGAACAAGCCGACCTGCTGGCCGCGCTGAAGCCCGGCGACACCGTGACCGCCCGCCTCGACTGGGAGCGCCGCCATCGCCTGATGCGCTTCCACACCGCCTCCCACCTGCTGTGCCACCTCGTGCCGGTGCCGGTGAACGGCTGCTCCATCACGCCCGAATACGCGCGCATCGACTTCCACATGACCGATCCGCTGGACAAGGAAGCGCTGACCGCCGGGCTCGCGAAACTGGTCGAAGCGGCCCATCCGCTGGCCGTGGGCGCCATCACCGACGAGGAACTCGACGCCAACCCCGCGCTGGTCAAGAGCATGAGCGTGCAGCCGCCGCGCGGCACGGGCACGGTGCGCACCATCCGCATCGGCGGCGACGGCGATGCCCAGATCGACTTCCAGCCCTGTGGCGGCACGCATGTTGCAAACACTTCCGAGATCGGGGCGGTGATGGTCACCAAGATCGAGAAGAAGAGCGCCAACAGCCGCCGCGTGGTGCTGGGCTGGGCCCCTGCGGCGGCCTGAAACGGCCCGGAACTTCGCCTCCATTGAATGCTCCGACTGACGGCATGATCTTTTCGCGCATCCATTTCGCTACGCTTCTGATAGCAATCACCGCAGCCAGCATGCCGGCTGCGGCGCAATTGGCTTCCAAGCCAGGCGCCGTGGTGACCACCCCCCACGTGCGCGCCGAACTGATCGCCCACGCCCCCGACGGCGTGGCGCCCGGCGCCCCGGTCTGGGTCGGCCTGCAGATCACGCACCAGCCCGAGTGGCACACCTACTGGAAGAACGCCGGCGATTCGGGCCTTCCCACCGAGATGGCGTGGACGCTGCCGGCCGGCGTGTCCACCGGCGAGATCGCCTGGCCGGTGCCGACGAAGATCCCGGTCGGCAACCTCGCCAACTACGGCTACGAAAACACCGTGCTGCTGCCGGTGCCGCTGGAGGTGTCGACGCTCTACAAGCCGCCGGTGGCGCTGGGCGGCGGCACGCCGGCCATGGACATCCGGCTCAAGGCTTCCTGGCTGGTCTGCCGCAAGGAATGCATCCCCGAAGAAGGCACGTTCACGCTGCCCCTGCCGCTGCAGGGCTCGACCGCGCTGCACAAGGCCGAGTTCGACGCCGCACTGGCGGCCCAGCCGCAGCCGCTGGCCAAGGCCGGCACCATCGAGGTCGATGGCCACAACCTGAAAGTGCGCCTCGAAGGCCTGCCCGCCGCCGTGCAGGGCAAGACGCTGGGCTTCTTCCCCGAGACCCCCGAGGTGATCCGCACCGCGGCCGTCTCCGGCAAGGACTGGACCCAATCCTGGCAGGGCGGCACCTGGACGGCGACGCTGCCGCTGGCCGATCAGCGCAGCGCGAGCCCCACGGTGATGCCGGTGGTGGTGGCGCTGGCCGAGTCCGACCGGCAAGCCGGCCAGCCGGTGGCCTGGCGCGCCGAAGCGCCGGTCACGGGCGCCTGGCCGGCAGGCACTGCGCCGCGCGCCGAGGTGTCGCCGGCGCTGCAGGCTGCGCTCACCGCCAATGCAGCCAAGGCAACAGCCCCGGCCGGCGATGCTCCGGCGCCCTCCTCGACCACCTTCATGGCCGCGCTGCTGGGCGCGCTGATCGGCGGCCTGCTGCTCAACCTCATGCCCTGCGTGTTCCCGATCCTCGCGATCAAGGTACTGGGCTTCGCGCGGCAGGCGGGCAACGCCAGCGCGCACCGCAAGGCCGGGCTGGCCTACACGGGCGGCGTGATGCTGTCCTTCCTCGCGCTGGGCGGCGGCATGCTCGCGCTGCGCGCGGCCGGCGCCGGGCTGGGCTGGGGCTTCCAGCTGCAGTCGCCGGGCGTGGTCGCTGCGCTGGCGGCGCTGTTCACACTGATCGGGCTCAACCTCGTGGGCGTGTTCGAGTTCGGCCGCGCCGCGCCCTCGTCGGTGTGCAGCGCGCAGGCCAAGCACCCGCTGGCCAACGACTTTCTCTCGGGCGTGCTCGCCGTGGTCATCGCCTCGCCCTGCACCGCGCCGTTCATGGGCGTGTCGCTGGGTTTCGCCATCGGCCTGCCGGCCGGCCAGGCGCTGCTGCTGTTCGCGGCGCTGGGCTTCGGGCTGGCGCTGCCGTACCTCGTGGCCGGCTTCGTGCCCGCCGTGGCGTACCTGCTGCCGAAGCCCGGCCCGTGGATGGGCACGCTGCGCCGCCTGCTCGCCTTTCCGATGTTCGCCACCGTGGCCTGGCTGGTGTGGGTGCTGGGCCAGCAAAGCGGCATCGACGGCGCCGGCACGCTGCTCGCGCTGCTGGTGTGCCTGGCCGCCATCGTCTGGGCGCTCACGCTGCGCGGGCGCACGCGGGTCGTGATCGCCACCGTGCTGATCGGCTTCACGGCCGTGCTGACCGCCACCATCGGCCGCAATGTGCTGCAGGTGGTGGAGCCGGCCAGGCTGGCGGCGGCATCCGGCACCGCCGGCCAGCGCTGGCAGCCCTGGTCCGCCGAGCGGGTGTCCGAGCTGTCGGGCGCCGGCCAGCCGGTGTTCATCGACTTCACCGCTGCGTGGTGCGTGACCTGCCAGTACAACAAGAAGAGCACGCTCTCCGATGCCGCGGTGCTGGCCGACTTCGATGCGAAGAAGGTCGCCATGCTGCGCGCCGACTGGACTCGGCGCGACCCCGCCATCACCGCCGCGCTCACCGCGCTGGGCCGCAGCGGCGTGCCGGTGTACGTGCTGCAGGCGCCGGGCAAGCCGCCCGTCGTGCTGACCGAGATATTGGGCAAGGACGAAGTCCGCGCCGCCCTCGCCGCACTTTGACCACCAGCGTGACATGGGTTGTCACACGCACTTGAAGAAACCGTTCTAAGCTGCAGTTGTTGTTTGGAATTTTGTTCTGGAGTTCAAGCTGGCCATGTCTCTTTCGCCATCCACAGACTCGCGCTCCCGCCGTGCCGCGCGCCATGCCCGCGCCGCACTGAGCCGGGCCTCCCGCCGTGCGGTCGTTGCCGCCGCCGTGGCGCTCGGCGCCACCTTCCTGATGGGTACCAATGCCGCCGCCGCGCCCGCGGTGGGCCAGCAGGCGCCCGATTTCATCGCCGTCGACACCAGCGGCGCCAAGCACAAGCTGTCCGATTTCGCGGGCAAGTTCGTGGTGCTCGAATGGACCAACCCCGGCTGCCCCTTCGTGCGCAAGCATTACGGCAGCGGCAACATGCCCGCCACCCAGAAGGCCGCGACCGACAAGGGCGTGGTGTGGTTGGCCATCAATTCCACCGAGCGCGCCGCCACCGACTACCTCAAGCCCGAGGCGCTCGACGCCTGGATGAAGTCGCAGAAGGCCGCGCCCACCGCCGTGCTGATGGACGAGGACGGCGTCATCGGCCAGGTCTACGGCGCGCGCACCACGCCGCACATCTTCATCATCGACCCCAAGGGCACGCTGGTGTATGCGGGCGGCATCGACAGCATCGCCTCGGCGCGGGCGGACGACATCAAGACCGCGACCAACTACGTGAACCAGGCACTGGGCGAGGCCTTCGGCGGCAAGCCGATCTCGGCCGCCAGCACGCGGCCCTACGGCTGCTCGATCAAGTACAAGACCTGAGCCCGACCCGGATGACGCAAGTCCCGGGCACCGCCGGATACGGAGCCAACGCCGCGGCGCTGGCCACCCAGTACGAAAGCCTGCACTTCGCCGACGTACACCGCGAGGTGCTGCATCTCTTTCCCCCGCCGCCGGCCCGCGTGCTCGACATCGGCGCCGGCGCCGGGCGCGACGCGGCGGCGCTGGCCGCGCTGGGCCACCGGGTCGTGGCCGTGGAACCGACCGCCGAACTCCGCGCCGAAGGCCTGCGCCGCCACGCCGCGCTGCCCATCGAGTGGGTCGACGACCACCTGCCCGGCCTGCATCGCACCCGGGCGCTCGGCGAGCGATACGACCTGATCCTGCTGACCGCCGTCTGGATGCACCTCGACGACGCGGAACGTCGCGCCGCGATGGCGGCCCTTGCCGGACTGGTGGCCGACGGCGGGCAGATTGCAATGTCGCTGCGCCATGGCCCCGTGCCCGCGGGCCGGCGGATGTTCGAGGTGTCGGCTCAGGAGACCTGCGAGCTTGCCGAAGCGCACGGTCTGCGGCGCCGGTTTCTAGGCCAGCGCGAGGACATGCTCGGCCGCGCAGATGTGACATGGAGCGTCCTCGTCCTCGGGGCCCGGGCCTCGCGCGTGACGCTGCCAGTGACAGCTACCTGACTCGCACAGTCAGCCAGCGGTCGGGAAGCCCACCTACCCTCGGGCGAGCACATCGCCAATATCGCCCAAGGGGACAACCAGATGAATCCTGCGCCCACCGCCGCGCAACCGGGCACGGCCGCCCACGCCTCCTCCGCCTCTTCCTCCAAGTTCGCCACTGTCCTGCGCGTGACCGGCGGCAACTTCATGGAGATGTTCGACTTCTTCCTGTTCGGCTTCTACGCCACGCAGATCTCGAAGGCGTTCTTCCCCGCGGGCAACGAGTTCGCCTCGCTGATGCTCACGTTCATGACCTTCGGCGCGGGCTTCCTGATGCGGCCGCTGGGCGCGATCTTTCTCGGCGCGTACGTCGACCGCGTCGGCCGCCGCCAGGGCCTGATCGTCACGCTCGCGCTGATGGCCGTCGGCACCCTGCTGATCGCCTGCGTACCTTCCTACGCCACCATCGGCCTCGTCGCGCCGCTGCTGGTGCTGGTCGGCCGGCTGCTGCAGGGCTTCTCGGCCGGCGTGGAGTTGGGCGGCGTGTCGGTGTACCTGTCGGAAATGGCCACGCCGGGCCGCAAGGGCTTCTACGTGAGCTGGCAGTCGGCCAGCCAACAGGTGGCCATCGTCGTGGCGGCTGCGCTCGGCTACTGGCTCAACGTGACCTTCACGCCGCAGGAGATCGGCGACTTCTACTGGCGCATTCCGTTCTTCGTGGGCTGCCTGATCGTGCCGGCGCTGTTCATCATCCGCCGCTCGCTGCAGGAGACCGAGGAGTTCATGGCGCGCAAGCACCGGCCCGACGCGCGCGAGATCTTCCAGTCGATGATCGCCAACTGGGGCCTCGTGCTCGCCGGGATGATGCTGGTGTCGATGACCACCGTGTCGTTCTACCTGATCACCGTCTACACGCCCACCTTCGGCAAGGCCGTGCTGCACCTGAGCACGACCGACGCGCTGATCGTCACGCTGTGCGTGGCCATTTCCAACTTCATCTGGCTGCCGATCATGGGCTCGCTGTCGGACCGCGTGGGCCGCAAGCCGCTGCTGATCCTGTTCACGGTGCTGACCATCCTGACCGCGTACCCGTCGCTCAAGTGGCTGGTCGGCGCGCCGAGTTTTGTACGCATGCTCGAGGTCGAGCTGTGGCTGTCGTTCCTCTACGCAAGCTACAACGGCGCGATGGTCGTGGCGCTCACCGAGGTGATGCCGGTGAACGTGCGCACCGCCGGCTTCTCGCTCGCATACAGCCTGGCGACGGCGCTGTTCGGCGGCTTCACGCCGGCGATCGCGACAGGGCTGATCGAGATGACCGGCGACAAGGGCGCGCCGGGGCTGTGGATGACGGCCGCCGCGGTGTGCGGGCTGATTGCGACGCTGCTGCTGTACCGGCGCAACGTGGACCCGGCCGATGCGCGGCGCGTGCCGGTGGTCTGAGCGCATCGATAGGCGATAGGCCGGGCTGCGGGGAGCCGGGACACACCCCTGCGACAATCGCGGAATGCCTTTCGCCCCCCTGCAAAACGACACCTTCCTGCGAGCCTGCTGGCGCCAGGCCACCGACCACACACCCGTCTGGCTCATGCGCCAGGCCGGCCGCTACCTGCCGGAGTACGTCGCCACGCGCGCCAAGGCGGGCAGCTTCATGGGGCTGGCGACCAACACCGACTACGCCACCGAGGTCACGCTGCAGCCGCTGGCGCGCTACCCGCTGGACGCGGCCATCCTGTTCTCCGACATCCTGACGGTGCCCGACGCGATGGGCCTGGGCCTGTCGTTCGAGGCCGGCGAGGGCCCGCGCTTCGCGCACCCGGTGCGCGACGAGGCGGCCGTCGCCGCGCTCGAAGTGCCCGACATGGACAAGCTGCGCTACGTGTTCGATGCCGTGGCCTCGATCCGCAAGGCGCTGGACGGCCGCGTGCCGCTGATCGGCTTCTCGGGCAGCCCGTGGACGCTGGCCTGCTACATGGTGGAAGGCGCGGGTTCCAGCGACTACCGCCTCGTGAAGAGCATGCTCTACGGACGCCCCGACCTCATGCACCGCCTGCTGGCCGTGAATGCCGACTCGGTGGCCACGTACCTCAACGCCCAGATCGACGCCGGCGCGCAGGCCGTGATGGTGTTCGACAGCTGGGGCGGCGTGCTGGCCGACGGCGCGTTCCAGGAATTCAGCCTCGCCTACACAGCCCGCGTGCTGGCCGGCCTCAAACGCACCGGCGCCGACGGCCAGCCCGTGCCGCGCATCGTGTTCACCAAGGGCGGTGGCCTGTGGCTCGACGCCATGCGCGAGCTCGACTGCGAAGTGCTCGGCGTCGACTGGACCGTGAACCTCGCCACCGCGCGCAGGCAGATCGCTGAAGGCACCGACGGCAAGGCCAAGGCGCTGCAGGGCAACATCGACCCCAACGTGCTGTTCGCGCCGCCCGCGCAGATCGAGGCCGAGGTGGCGAAGGTGCTGAACGCCTTCGGCAAGCCCCATGCCGACCGCAACGCCAAGGGCCCGACCCACATCTTCAACCTGGGCCATGGCATCAGCCAGTTCACGCCTCCGGAGCATGTGGCGGCGCTGGTGCAGGCGGTGCACGCCCAGTCGCGCGCGCTGCGCGGTTGAAACCGTCACTTCGAGGCGGGCCGGCGATGGCGCCGGACCTGCCCGAAAGTGGGTTCGCAGCCGTTTGTCAAGCACAAAAACGGTCTATCAGCGCTGACTTATGCACAAAACAGGTGTTGCACCGCGCAAGATTATCTGAGTGGCCTCTTTCTTTGCTCCTAAAGAAATAGCGAAGCTAAGTTGTTGATTTATATAGGATTTGAACTTTGCTTTTTTTCCGGGCATTCCAGCCAGAGCCTTGATTTTCAAGGCCTCGCAGCGAGTCGAGCCCGCTTGTCAACAAAGTTATCCACAGAAACTCTGGATGGGCCTCAAAGCCCAGACAAATCAACGACTTAAGCGCTTTTGCTCAAAGTCGCATTAACAAACCTTTCCAAGAAGGACCGCTCATCTCCACAGCCGGCTCACCCCTCGGCGGGGCTCACCAGACGACGGACGGCGCTTCGCCGGCCCTGCCGTGGCGGCTCGACCTCGCGGTGCAGACGCCCGCGCATGCCGCGCTCGGCGACCTGCTGAGCTACGCCGGCACCGAGCCGCTGGTGCCGGGCACGCTGGTGCGCGTGCCGCTGGGCAAGCGCGAGGTGCTGGGCGTGGTCTGGAACGAGCCGGTTTCGCTGGCGGGCGCCGAGCCCGACAGGGCGCTGAAGCCCGTGGGCGCGGCGCTCGACGCACTGGCCCCGCTGGGCGAGGCCTGGCGCGATCTGGTGGCCTTCGCCGCGCGCTACTACCAGCGCTCGATCGGCGAGATCGCGCTGGCCGCGCTGCCGCCGCAGCTGCGCGACCTGTCGACCGCGCAGCTGGCGCGCCGGCTCAAGCGCGGGACGGCGGCCGGGCCGGTGGCCGAGACGGCCGAATCCGCCAACCTGATCGCGCTGAGCGCGGAGCAGACCGCCGCGCTGGCGCGCATCGAGGCAGAAACGGGCACCTTCCTGCTGGTCGGCAGCACCGGCAGCGGCAAGACCGAGGTCTACCTGCGCTGCGTGGCCGACCTTCTCGCGCGCGACCCCGAGGCGCAGGCGCTGGTGATGGTGCCCGAGATCAACCTCACGCCGCAGCTCGAAGCCCGCTTCAAGGCCCGCTTCGGCGACGAGGCCGTGGTGTCGCTGCACAGCGGCATGACGAATCCGCAGCGGCTCGCGAGCTGGCTGGCGGCGCATGGCGGCGCCGCGCGCATCGTGCTGGGCACGCGCATGGCGGTGTTCGCGTCGATCCCGGGGCTGAAGCTCATCGTGGTCGACGAGGAGCATGACCCGAGCTACAAGCAGCAGGAAGGCGCGCGCTACTCGGCGCGCGACCTCGCCGTGTGGCGCGGCCAGCGCGAGAAGGCCAAGGTGATCCTGGGCTCGGCCACGCCCTCGCTCGAGAGCTGGCACCAGAGCCGGCCCGCCGAGGGCGACGACCCGGGCGGCCGCTACGTGCGGCTGGCCATGCCCTCGCGCATCGGCGCCGGTGAGCTGCCCGCCGTGCGGCTCGTCGACATGAACCTGCAGCCGCCGAAAACGGTGATTTCCGCCGCGCTGCTCGACGCCATCGGCCAGCGCATCGCGCGCGGCGAGCAGAGCATGATCTTCCTGAACCGGCGCGGCTATGCGCCGGTGCTGGCCTGCGGCGACTGCGGCTGGAAGAGCGAGTGCCCGCACTGCAGCGCCTACCGCGTGTTCCACAAGATCGACCGCACGCTGCGCTGCCACCACTGCGGCTTCACCGAGCGCGTGCCGCGCGCCTGCCCGGCCTGCGGCAACCCCGACATCGCGCCTGTGGGCCGCGGCACGGAACGGCTCGAAGAACACCTGGCCGAGCTGTTCGCAGGCGTGAAGCACCCGGACGGGAGTGCGGTGCGCATCGCGCGCATCGACGCCGACAGCACAAAGAAACAGGGCGCGCTCGAATCGCAGCTCGCGGCCGTTCACGCGGGCGAGGTCGACGTGCTGGTCGGCACGCAGATGATCGCCAAGGGCCACGACTTCCGCCGCATCACGCTGGTGGCCGCGGTGAACCCCGACGGTGCGCTGTTCTCCAGCGACTTCCGCGCGCCTGAGCGGCTGTTCAGCCTGCTGATGCAGTCGGCCGGCCGCGCAGGCCGCGACGCCGCCTACCTCGCCGCGCAAGGCGCCAAGGCCGAGATGTGGATCCAGACGCACCATGCGCAGCATCCGCTGTTCATGGCGCTGCGCAGGCACGACTACGCCAGCTTCGCGCAGCAGCAGCTCGACGAGCGCCGCGCCGCCGGCATGCCGCCGTTCGCGTTCCAGGCGCTGCTGCGGGCCGACGCGCGCGAGCAGCCGGTGGCGCAGGGCTTCCTGAACACGGCCGCGGACAAGGCCGAGGCGCTGCCGGGTGCCGAGCTCGTCACGCGCTACCCGGCCGTGCCGCTGGCGATCCAGCGCGTGGCGAATGTGGAGCGTGCGCAGATGCTGATCGAAAGCCCCTCGCGGGCGGCGCTGCAGCGCCTGCTGGCCGCCTGGCAGCCGCTGTTGCACGAACTGCGGCGCACGCCCGAGGGCAAGGGCGTGATCCGCTGGCTGGTCGACGTCGACCCGCACAGCATCTGAACCTGGAACGCCAGCGACCCTGAAGCCGCGGTTTCAGTGGTGGCCGACGGGCTCCTTGCCCATGTCGACGTAGCGCAGCTCGCCATGCCTGCGCCGCACGATGCTCCCGGGCCACGCGAACACCACGAGGCTCAGCGCGGCGAGCGCTATCGCGGTGGCGGTGCCGAACCTGTCGGCATGCCAGAACCAGCCGACCACGAAGAGCCAGGCCAACCACAGCAGGATGCGAGAAAGAATTGCCATCGCGCGCTCCATTCACATCTTTGACTTGCAAACACTGTAGCAGCTCATCTGCAAACTCAAGTATTCATCTGAAGTGATAGCGATAGCTATGCCTTACGGCCTGCCTCGGCCTACCCGAAAATTTGTGAAAAAAGAGTTGACGCCATACCCCGGCGCTGGCCAAGCTGTCACAGCGCCAGCCCCCCGCGGGGACCGTGTTCCAAGCAAGCTCGCTCGTCGCAAAGGCAAGGGTCGCCGTGAAACCGTCGTCTTTCTCTGTTTGGGTCCTCTCGCTCGCTTCGAGCCTCGCCTGCATCGCGGGCGTGCCTTCGGCTTGCGCGGCCGAACTGGAGGTGCAGGGCAGCCGGCTGTTGGTGTCGGGCATGCTCGACGGCACCGCCATCAAGGAATTCACCGAGCAGCTGACCAGCGGCACGGTGCATGTCGTGGTCTTCAAGGATTCGTTCGGCGGCACCGCCGAAGCGGCCGGCGCCTTTGCCGACGCCATCCGTGCGAGCGGCGTGCAGACCGAGGTTCGCGGCCAGTGCATGGCGGCCTGTGCCTATGCCTTCCTGGCGGGCAGGACGCACCGCTTCGGCTACGGCCCGCAGGTCAACGGCATCCTGCTGCCGGTGGCGGCGCGGCCCACGGCTGCCGAGCTCGCGGTGCGCTGGCGCGGCGACGAAACCCACAAGACGCTCGCCGACTTCACGCCGACCGCCGGGTCGGCGGCCAAGCCGGTGGAAGCGAGCGCCCCGCCGCCCAAGGACAACTGGCAGCCCGACCACGGCGTGCTCTTCACCGCCAGTCCCACGCTCTTCGGGCGTGTCTACAACACCTACTACTGCGACGGCACGCAGGGCCGCGACTTCTCGAAGTGCGAGCGCCTCGCCGATGCCGATCCGTACAAGCTCGGCGTGCTGACCCCGTAGCGCGCGCGCCGCGAGCGGAAAGCCGAAGAAGGCAGTCCCCCGTCGTCCACTGGACGACGCGGGCGATGCGGCCGCGCTCGGCGCAAAGAAAGGGAAAGTAACAAGGACTACAGGCGGCACCGGTCCGCTGTCGCCGGGCCGCTCCAGGGCTGCATGGGGGTGTCCGGGCTATAACCCCGCAAAGGCCGGCCCCGTATCATTGCCCGCTTTGCGCCAGCCGTTCCCCACGGCCTTCTTCGCGGCCTTCCCGGTTCTTTTTCTCCCATGTCTCACGGTCTCAATCTCGCGCAACAAGAAGCGGTCAACTACATGCATGGTCCCTGCCTGGTGCTTGCCGGTGCGGGCTCGGGCAAGACGCGGGTGATCACGCACAAGATCGGCCGGCTGATCCAGTCGGGCATCGAGCCGCAGCGCATCGCGGCCATCACCTTCACGAACAAGGCGGCCGCCGAGATGCGCGAGCGCGCGAAGGACTTGATCGGCAAGGACGCGCGCAAGGTCGTGGTCTGCACCTTCCACGCGCTGGGCGTGCGCATGATGCGCGAGGATGGCGCGGTGCTCGGCCTGAAGAAGGCCTTCAGCATCCTCGATTCCGACGACGTCACCAAGATCCTGAAGGACGCCGGCGGCACCACCGATGCGGCCACCGCGCGCATCTGGCAGTGGACCATCAGCAAGTGGAAGAACATGGGCCTGAACGCCGCGCAGGCCGAAGCCCAGGCTGCCGACGACAACGAGCGCATCACCGCGAAGATCATGGCGCGCTACGAAGAGCGCCTCGCGGCCTATCAGAGCGTGGACTTCGACGACCTGATCGGCATGCCGCTCAAGCTGCTCTACGAATTTCCCGAGGTGCGCGCCAAGTGGCAAGCCGCGCTCGGCCACATCCTGGTGGACGAATACCAGGACACCAACGCCACGCAGTACGAAGTGCTCAAGGCCCTGGCCGGCGAGCGCGGCCACTTCACCGCCGTGGGCGACGACGACCAGTCGATCTACGGATGGCGCGGCGCCACGCTCGACAACCTGCGCAAGCTGCCGGTCGACTACCCCACGCTCAAGGTCATCAAGCTGGAGCAGAACTACCGCTCCACCAGCGCCATCCTGCGCGCGGCCAACAACGTGATCGGCCCCAACCCCAAGCTGTTTCCGAAGACGCTGTTCTCCGAGCTCGGCGAAGGCGAGCCGGTGCGCATCGTCGATGCCGACAGCGAAGTGCACGAGGCCGAGCGCGCGGTGGCGCGCATCGTCAGCATCCGCGCGGGCGACGTCATCGCGCAGGGCAAGCAGTACAAGGAGTTCCGCGACTTCGCGATCCTGTACCGCGCCAACCACCAGGCGCGCGTGTTCGAGCAGGCGCTGCGCAAGGCGCAGATTCCGTACAAGGTGTCGGGCGGCCAGAGCTTCTTCGACCGCGCCGAGATCAAGGACCTGTGCGGCTGGTTCCGCCTGTGGGTCAACAACGACGACGACCCCGCGTTCCTGCGCGCCATCACCACGCCCAAGCGCGGCATCGGCCACACCACGCTGGCGAGCCTGGGCACCTTCGCGAGCCAGTACAAGCTGAGCCTGTTCGAGGCGCTATTCAGCCCCTCGCTGCCGAGCGTGATGCCCAAGCGCACGCTCGAAGGCATCCACGAGTTCGGCCGCTACATCAACGACCTGGAATACCGCGCGCGCCGCACCATGGGCGCCGAAGACTCGCGCACCTTCATGCTCGACTGGCTCAAGGAGATCGACTACGAGAAGCACCTCTACGACGGCGAGGACAGCGAGGCCGCCGCGGCCTCGCGCTGGACCAACGTGCTGGAGTTCGTCGACTGGATGTCGCAGCGCGCCGGCGGCACGCTCGACGATGCCTCGGGCGCCAACGACAACGTCGAGACCGAGCGCAAGAGCCTGCTCGAAGTGGCGCAGACCATCTCGCTGCTGTCGACCATCAGCGAGCGCGAGCAGGACCAGGACGTGGTCACGCTCTCGACGCTGCACGCCTCCAAGGGCCTCGAATGGCCGCACGTGATGCTGATCGGCGTGACCGAGGGCCTGCTGCCCTTCAAGCTCGAGGACGACAACGGCCGCCAGAAGGTGGTGAGCGACGACACGCTGCAGCGCCTGCAGGAAGAGCGCCGCCTGATGTACGTGGGCATCACGCGCGCGCAGCGCAGCCTGGCCGTGAGCTGGACCAAGAAGCGCAAGCAGGGCCGCGAGATGGTGCCCTGCGTGCCGAGCCGCTTCATCGCCGAGATGGGCCTCGACAAGACAACCATCAAGGAAGACCCGCGCGAGAAACTCAAGGCGCTGCGCGCCGAGTTCGCGCGCAAGGCACAGGACAACGCGGCGAAGGCAGCGGCAGCGTCATGAAGGCGAACAGCTTTTCCGCGCTGCTGGCCGGCGCCGTTCTTCTTTCGCTGTCGGGCTGCGCCTCCGTGCGGGGCAGCGCCGACTGCCCCGCCGACGCGCGCGACCTGCCGCTGCAATCGCTCTACGGCCGCTGGGATGCGCACTTCGACGGCCTGCCGGCCGTGGCCGCCGTGCAGCTCGGAAAGCACCCCGACTACGACGGCGTGCGCGGAACCATCACACGCCACGGCGCCAACCCTGCGAAAGCCGCGGTCGCGCAGCTCGCGGGCGACGTGGACGACGAAGGCGCGCTCTCCATCGATGAATCACAGGACGGCCGCGCCATCAGCGCCGTCTGGTCGGGCAAGCTACAGGCCGGCTCGTGCGGGCGCGAATTCAGGGGCACGTGGCGCAACGCCGCGGACGAGAGCACGCACCCGTTCGTGCTCAGCAAGACAGTCGCGCAGGAAGGAAAGCAATGACGACGACACGACGACAACCTCACTTCAACCTGGCCGCGCTCGCGGCCGTGGCCGCCTGCCTCGGCGGCGGCGCCACGGCGCACGCACAGGCCGTGGACAAGCCCGCGAGTCCGCTGGCCGACGCCCAGCTCACCTGGCAGCAGTGCGCCGCACTCGGTGCCAACAACGAGGCGCGCCTGGCCTGCTTCGACCGCTGGTCGCAGCAGCAGACGCTGCCCTCGGTGTCGGTTCCCGCCGCGCCGCCCGTGCTGGCGAACACCCAGCCGCCGGTGGACGCCTCGATCCCGGCCACGCGCGTCGTCTCGGTCGCCACCGCCGAAGGCTGCCGCGACCGCCAGTACTCGGTGCTCTCGCGCTTCTGGGAACTGGAGGAGGCCACCGATTGCGGCACCTTCGGCTTCCGCGGCTACCGCCCGCTCAACGTGTCGGTCTCGGCCGCCACCAAGAAACCCGAGACGCCGACCTCGCCCTCGGCCGGCCACACCGCCGATCCGGTGGCCTACCAGGCCAACGAAATGCGCATCGGCCTGTCGGTGCGCACCAAGCTCGCCCAGGGCATGCTCACGCAGAACGATCCGGCCAACAGGAAAGATTCGCTGTGGTTCGCCTACAGCCAGCAGTCGACGTGGCAGCTGTTCAACGGCGCCATCTCGCGGCCCTTCCGCACCACCGACCACGAACCCGAGCTGATGTACGTCTACCCGACCGACTTCAAGCTGCCCGGGGGCTGGCGCTGGCGCTATTCGGGCCTTGGCATCGTGCACCAGTCGAACGGCCAGACCCTGCCGCTGTCGCGCAGCTGGAACCGCGTCTACCTGATGGGCGGCGCCGAGCTCGACGACCGCTTCACCATCACCGGGCGTATCTGGAAGCGCGTTTCCGAGAGCGCCGCCAAGGACGACAACCCCGACATCTCCGACTACATCGGCCGCGCCGAGCTCACCGGCCGCTGGAACCTCAACCGCGACAACCAGCTCGCCGTGACCGTGCGCAACAACCTGCGCGACAGCGGCCGCGGCTCGGTGCGCCTCGAATGGCTCAAGGCCATCGGCGACCCGACCAAGAGCAACCTGCGCTTCCACACGCAGCTGTTCTCGGGCTATGGCGATACGCTGGTGGACTACAACCGCAAGCGGACCGTCCTGAGCATCGGCCTGAGCCTCGTGGATTTTTAAGCTCGCCCCCAGGCTTCGCGCGCTTCGTGTCGCTTCGCCCCCTGCCGGGGGCAACACCTGCGGCCCGGCAAAGCCGGTTCCGCGGTGTTCCACTGAAAGAATGCAAGGAAGAATCGCCGTATGAATCAGGACCTCACTCCCGTCGACGACACGCAGCGCGAGATCATCGCCGCGCTGCACGTCGCGCCCGTCTTCGATGCCGCCCGCGAACTGGAACGGCGCGTCGACTTTCTCGCCGGCTACCTGAAGCAGACCGGCCTGAAGACGCTGGTGCTGGGCATCAGCGGCGGCGTCGATTCGCTGACTGCCGGCTGCCTCGCGCAGCGCGCCGTCGAAAAGCTGCGCGCCACAGGCTACGACGCCACCTTCATCGCGATGCGCCTGCCCTACGGCGTGCAGAAGGACGAAGCCGAGGCGCAGGCCTCGCTCGCAGTGATGAAGCCCGACCGCACCATCACCGTCGACATCCGCCCCGCCGCCGACGGCATGCTCGCGGCGCTGAAGGCCGGCGACCTGGCGTTCCGCGATGCGGCGCACGAAGACTTCGTGCTCGGCAACATCAAGGCGCGCCAGCGCATGATCGCGCAGTTCGCGGTGGCCGGCGCGCACGACGGCATCGTCATCGGCACCGACCACGCGGCCGAGGCGCTGATGGGCTTCTTCACCAAGTTCGGCGACGGCGCGGCCGACATCACGCCGCTCACGGGTCTCAACAAGCGCCGCGTGCGCGCGGTGGCGCAACTGCTGGGCGCGTCCGACGCGCTGGTCTACAAAGTGCCGACCGCCGACCTCGAATCGCTGGTGCCGGGCAAGCCCGACGAAGACGCCTTCGGCGTCACCTACGAGCAGATCGACGACTTCCTCGAAGGCAAGCCGGTGTCGGCCGAAGCCCGCCGGATCATTCTTGCGACGCACCGCAGGAGCGCGCACAAGCGCGCGCTGCCTGTCGAACCCTTCTGACGGCGGCCGTGCTGCCGGTCAGGCCGCGGGCTTGAATTCGTCCACCGTCAGGCCGAGCTTGCGCACCTTGTCGTGCAGCGTCTGGCGCGCGATGCCGAGCGCGGCGGCCGTGGCGGGCTGGTCGCCGTGCTGCCGCCGCAGCTCCTCGACGATCACCGCGCGTTCGAACGATTCCACCTGCTGCGGCAGCCCGCGCGGCAAGGTCGGCACGCCGTCGGCGCCGTTGCCGCCGCGCGTCTGCGTCAGGCGCTCGCCGAGCAGGCCCAGCACGAAGCGGTCGGCCACGTTGCGCAGCTCGCGCACGTTGCCGGGCCAGGCGTAGGCCATCAGGTCGGCCAGCTGCGCGTTGCTCAGCAGCGGCGCGGGGCGCTCGTAGCGGCTCGCGGCCTGCAGCGTGAAGTGCTCGAACAGCAGCGGGATGTCCTCGCGCCGCTCGCGCAGCGGCGGCAGCTCGATGAAGGCGACGCCCAGGCGGTAGTAAAGGTCGGCCCTGAACTTCTGCTGGTCGCTCATGGCCTTCAGGTCGTCCTTGCTCGCGGCCACCACGCGGCAATCGAAGGGAATGGTCTTGTTGGAGCCGATGCGCTCGATGCTGCGCTCCTGCAGCGCGCGCAGCAGCTTGATCTGCACCGCCATCGGCATGCTCTCGATCTCGTCGAGGAACAGCGTGCCGCCGCTGGCGTATTCGAACTTGCCCACGCGCACGCGGTTGGCGCCGGTGAAGGCGCCGGCCTCGTGGCCGAACAGCTCGCTCTCGGCCAGCGACTCCGGCAGGCCGCCGCAATTGAGCGGCACGAAATGCTGGCGGCGGCGCGCGCTGTGGTCGTGCAGGCATCGCGCCACCAGCTCCTTGCCGGTGCCGGTCTCGCCGTAGACCAGCACGTCGGCCGAGGTCTCGGCCAGCGTCTTCACGGTCTGGCGCACCTGCTGCATCTGCGCCGAACGGCCGATCAGCACCGACTGGATGCCCTGCCAGTTTTCCAGCGCGTCGCGCAGCGCGCGCACCTGCAGGCTGAGCTGCCGGCGCTCGATGGCGTGGCGCACGATGGCCACCAGCCGCTCGGAGCTGAAAGGCTTCTCGATGAAGTCGTAGGCACCCTCGCGCATGGCCTGCACGGCCATCGCGATGTGGCCGTGGCCTGTGACCAGGATCACGGGCAGCTCGGCATCGACGTTGCGCAGCTCGGGCAGCCACTCGGTGCCGCTCAGGCCCGGCAGGCGCACATCGCTGACCACGACGGCCGGCACGCCGAAGCCGATGTGCGGGCGCGCGCGCTCGGCGCTCGCGAAGGATTCGACCTCGAAACCGGCCAGGGTCAGCACCTGGGTCGTGCTGATGCGGACGTCTTCGTCGTCCTCGACCAGCAGCACCCGGATGGCAGGGGCTTCGCTCACTTGGGGGTCACTCCTGTTGTGCAGTGGAAAGGGGGGGTGAATGAGAGGGTACGGGCGGGTTGTGGATCACGGCAATGGCGGCGGGCAGGTCGATGACGAAGCATGCGCCGCCGCCATCCAGGTTGGCCGCGCGCAGCGTGCCGTCCATGGCGCGCACCAATTGTGCCGAGATCACGAGCCCCAGGCCCAGCCCGGAACCCGCGGCCTTGCCGGTGACGAAGGGTTCGAACAGGCGCGGCAGGATATCGGGGCGAATGCCCGGGCCGGTGTCGGTCACCGAAAGGAGCACGCGCCCCTCCTTCGGCCGCGCTTCCAGCCGCAGCGTGCGCAGCGGCGCGTCCTGCATGGCATCGATGGCGTTGCGCATCAGGTTGGCGAGCACGCTGCCCAGCGCGGCGTCCTCGGCCATGGCGCTCAGCGCCGCGGGCTGCACGTCGACCTCGATGGCCACGCGCTGCTTCTTTGCGGCGTCGGCGACGATCGCCTGCGCTTCGGCGATCGCCTGCGACAGCGGCACCGGCGCCAGCGGCACCTCGCCCTTGTAGGCGAAGGTGCGCAGCTGCGAGGTCAGGCGCGCGAGCCGGTCGACCATGTTGCGGATGCGCTGGAGGTTGCCGCGCACGTCGTCGATGCGGTTCTTGTCGAGCAGGATGACGGCGCTTTCCGACAGCGTGCGCATGGCCGTGAGCGGCTGGTTGAGCTCGTGCACCACGCCGGCCGACATCTGGCCCAGCGCGGCCATCTTGCCGGCATGCACCAGCTCGCCCTGCGCCGCGCGCAGCTGCGCGGTGCGCGCCACCACGGTCGATTCGAGCGTGTCGTGCGCCGCCTGCAGCGCAGCCTGGCTGGCCAGCTTCTGGCGCACCGCGCGGCGGCGCTGCCACAGCGCGACGGCCACCAGCAGCAGCACCGCCATCGCCAGGCTGGCGGTGATCGCCGCGTAGCGTGCCGCCGTGCGCAGCGGCGCGAGGTCGTCGAGCACCACCAGCTGCCATGGTGCGCCGCGCAGGATGCGCGCCGACGCGAGCTGGTCCACGCCGTCGAGCGAGATCACCTGCACGTCGCGGTCCAGCACCTCCTTCTGCGTCCACTGCAGCGGCTGCAGGCTGGCCTCGCCGTAGGGGCGCGAGCGCAGCACCTCGGCGCGCTGCAGCGCATCGAGCGGCAGCAGCGGTCGGAATTTGAGGTCTTCGCGGGTGGAAAGGATCACCACGCCGCGCTGGTCGATCAGCGCCACGTCGCCGGGCAGCTTGCGCCAGGCGCGCTCGGCCTCCTCGAGGTTGATCTTGACGGCCACCACCCCGCGCGAGGACTGGCCGCGGCGCAGCGCATACGACAGGTAGTAGCCCGGCTTCTTGCTGGTGATGCCCACCCCGTAGAAGCGGCCCCGGCCCTGCCCCAGCGCGTCGATCACGTAGGGCCGGAACGACAGGTCCTGCCCGACGGTGGTGCCGGGCTTGTCCCAGTCGGACGCGGCCAGCGAGGTGCCGGAGGCGTCGAGCACGTAGAGCATCTCGGCGCCGGCCGTGGCGTTGACGCCGTCGAGGTAGCGGTTGACCGCGTCGCGCAGGCGCGTGTCCGACGGCGTGCCGAGCAGCTCCGGCACGACGGGCGTCATCTCCAGCAGCGCGGGCAGGTAGTCGAAGCGGGCGAGGTCGGCGTCGAGCCCGGTCGCGAGCATGTCGAGCCGGTGCTCGGCCGCCTCGCGCAGACGCGCCAGGCCGGCCTGCATGGCGATCTGCTGGCCGGCGAAGGCGGCCACGGCCACCAGCGCCAGCGCGCCACACCAGCGCGGCAGGGCGCGCCATCCCCTCGTGTGGTCGAAAGGTCCATCGAAATGCAGGCCCGGCTCCCTTGAAATCATGGGAGCGTTATTGCACAAGGCCGGGCCGTCCGCATCGGTGGCAGCCCGATGGCCCCTGGCGGGGCCGAAGGCAGGGTCAGGCCTGCCGTGCCTGGCCGGCGGGCATGTGCGCCTGGGCGGCGTCGAGCACGCGCTCGGGTTCGTCGGCTTCGGCGGTGCTTTCCTGGTTCAGATGCTGGTGCATGCGCACGGTGTCGAGGTCGCCGGTCCACTTGGCGACGACCAGCGTG
>NZ_AKIW01000165.1 GCF_000282635.1 Variovorax sp. CF313 | reverse complement strand
GGCAAAGCCGGTTCCGCGGTGTGCCCCGAACAGATGCGCCATCGAGGCCACGTTTTTTTCATAGACCGAGGAGAAGCACCGTGACAGCACGCCGTCAGTTGATCATTCGTTCCGTCGCCATCGCCGCAGCGCTTGCGGCGGGCGCGCCCGGCCTGGCGCTCGCACAGGCCAAGCTCAAGGTGGCGGCGGTGTACACCGTGCCGTTCGAGCAGCAATGGGTGGGCCGCATCCACAAGGCGCTGAAGGCGGCCGAGGCGCGCGGCGAGATCGAATACAAAGCCACCGAGAACGTCAGCAACGCCGACTACGAACGCGTGATGCGCGAGTACGCCACCGGCGGCAACCAGCTGATCCTGGGCGAGGTGTTCGGCGTGGAGGCGGCTGCGCGCAAGGTGGCCAAGGACTTTCCCAAGGTGGCCTTCCTGATGGGCTCGTCGCTCAAGCCGCAGGCACCCAACTTCAGCGTGTTCGACAACTACATCCAGGAGCCGGCCTTCCTGAGCGGCATGGTCGCGGGCGGCATGACGAAGAGCAACCGCATCGGCATGGTCGGCGGCTTTCCGATTCCCGAGGTCAACCGCCTGATGAACGCCTTCATGGCTGGCGCCAGGGAAACGAACCCGAAGGTGGAGTTCAGCGTGAGCTTCATCAACAGCTGGTTCGACCCGCCGAAGGCCAAGGAAGCAGCCTTCGCCATGATCGACAAGGGCGCGGACGTGATGTACGCCGAGCGCTTCGGCGTTTCGGACGCGGCCAAGGAAAAGGGCAAGCTCGCCATCGGCAACGTGATCGATACGCAGGGCCAGTACCCCGACACGGTGGTGGCCTCCGCCCTGTGGAACTTCGAGCCCGCTGCCGACCGCGCGATCAAGCTCGTGAAGGAAGGCAAGTTCGTGGCCGAGGACTACGGCGTGTACGCACAGATGAAGCACAAGGGCTCCGAGCTCGCGCCGCTGGGCACCTTCGAGAAGAAGGTGCCGGCAGACATCGTCGCCAAGGTGAAGGCCAGGCAGGCCGACATCCTGTCGGGCAAGTTCACGGTGAAGGTGGACGACAGCCAGCCCAAGTCCACCGCAAAGTAGGCATCGTCGAATGCAAATGAATCGTGTGCGGTGGCAGACCGCAAGCCAGGCCGTGGCTGTCGTGGCCTTGGCGCTCGGCCTCGCCGCGTGCCAGCGTGAGCAACCCGTGGCTGCGGCGGCGCCCGCCGCGGCGGCCACGCCTCCTGCGATGGCCGCATCGGCGGCAGCGCCCCCAGTGGCCGTGGCGCCGGTCGGCATCCCGCCCCAGCTGCAGGAGCGTGCCGATGCCCTGCTCGCCGCCCACCGGCAGATGATCGTGCTGATGACCGGCGAGCGCACGCTCGACGCGGCCGAGAAGCGCGCAGTCGGCGCGGTTGGGCAACTGTTGTTCCATGACATGCAGGAGCGCCAGCGTGCACTGGTCGCCCAGGCCGGCGAGGAATCCGACCCGGCCACGGTGCCCGCATTGAACGCGCTGCTGGACCGCATCGAAAGCGAGCCGAGCTGGTTCGATGCCGACCGCCTCGCGTTCAAGGAATTCCTCGGTGAGCTGAGCACGCGCTACGGCCAGGCGCAGTCGCTGTCCGGCCTCAAGCTCGGCCGCCGCGCGAGCGAAGACCTGGTCGTGCTCGCCGAGATCGAGCAGGCCTACGACCGTGAACTGAAGGACGTGTTCGGCCGTTTCGCGCAGCGCGGCATCGAGCCCAAGCGGGAAAAATGGGCCGACTACGTGGCCAAGCTCCAGGGCATCTATTCGCGCGAGAAGATCCTCAAGGACTTCGGCGCCATCGTCCCCTACACCCAGCCCGCGGGTGGTGCCAAGGAAAGCGCCGCTGATTCGCGCGAGATCTTCGGCACCTCGCTGCCCCCCAAGACCGTGGTGCTGACCTTCGACGACGGCCCGCACGCCAAGCACACGGACGAGATCCTCGAGATCCTCAAGCGCTACGACGCGCCGGCCATCTTCTTCGAGCTCGGCCAGAACCTCGGCAAGCTCGATGCCCAGGGCAAGGCCCAGCTCGGCGCCAACGGCGCTGTGGCCAAGCGCGTGCTGGCCGCGGGGCATGTGCTGGCGAACCACAGCTTCAGCCACGGCATGATGGCGAAGATGAGCGACGACGCGGTGCGCACCGAGGCCACCGAAACCGAGGCTTTGCTCGACGTCACCGGCCGCCCGCAATCCACGCTGTTCCGCTTTCCCTACGGCGCGCGCAACGAAGACAAGCTCAGCACGGTCGAGGCGCTCAAGCTGCGCTCGATGCTGTGGACCGTCGACTCCATGGACTGGGCCGACCCGGTGCCCAAGTCGATCGCCGACCGCGTGCTGGCCGAGGTCGACAAGGCCAAGCACGGCGTGATCCTGTTCCACGACATCCAGGGCCGCACCGTGCAGGCGCTGCCGACGGTGCTCGACCAGCTGGTGGCCGACGGCTACCGCTTCGCCACCTGGCGCGACGGCAAGTTCGTCGTCAATGCGCCCAAGCGCGCGGCACCGGACGACGGCATTGCCGCCGCCGCTGCCGGCGACACGCTCTACCGCGAAAGCTACGCGCTGGTGATCGGCATCGACAAGTACGCCAGGTGGCCCGGTCTGCATCACGCGGTGCTCGACGGCAAGGCCATGGAACAGGCGCTGGTCACGCGCTTCGGCTTCAAGCCCGAGAACGTCACGGCGCTGTACGACGGCGACGCCACGCGCGCCAACATCCTGCGCACGCTCAACGACAAGCTGACCGACAGCAAGCGCGTGAAACGCGACGACCGCGTGCTGGTGTTCTTCGCCGGCCATGGCAGCACCCGCAAGCTCGCGAGCGGGCGCGACGTCGGCTACATCATCCCGGTCGATGCGTCGCTCGACGACCTGGCGGCCGACGCCATCTCCATGCCGCAGCTGCAGGAAGTGGCCGAGGCGCTGTCGGCCAAGCACGTGTTGTTCATGGTGGACGCCTGCTACTCGGGCCTGGGCCTCACGCGGGGCGGCGGGCCGCGCGGCAGCAAGAACTTCCTGAGCGACAACGCGCGCCGCATCGGCCGCCAGATGATCACTGCCGGCGGCGCCGACCAGCAGGTGGCAGACGACGGCCCCGGCGGCCATTCGGTCTTCACCTGGACGGTGCTGCAGGCGCTGTCGGGCAAGGCCGACCTCAATGGCGACGGCGTCATCACCAGCACCGAGCTCGCGGCCTACGTGGCGCCTGCCGTCTCGGCCATCGCGCGGCAGACGCCTGCCTTCGGCAGCCTGCCGGGCTCGGAGGGCGGCGAGTTCGTGTTCGCACTGCCGACCGAGCGCGAAGGCCTCAGCGGCGACGTCGTGCAGCTCGATGCCGCGGCCAGCCAGGTCAACAAGCGCATCGACGAGGCCAACGAGCAGGCCGTGCACGCCGCCGCGGCGACGCCCAAGGCCGCCGCCGCCATCGAGGTGGTGGTGAAGAACCTGGACGGCGCCGAGGCCAGGCTGACGATGCCGGCCGCCGCGCCGCTGCCGCCGCGTGTGGCGGCCCAGCGCGCCAACGACCGCGGGCTGCAGCTGTACCGCGAGCGCCGCTACGACGAGGCCGAAGCCGCCTTCACCGAAGCGCTCAAGCAGCAGCCGCGCTTCGCGCTGGCGGCCAACAACCTCGGCTTCCTGTACTTCAAGCGCGGCAAGCCGGTCGAGGCTGCGCGCTGGTTCGAGCAGGCCATCGACATGGACGGCAGCCGCGCCCTCGCCTACCTGAACCTCGGCGATGCGCAGCTGCAGGCCGGCAACGACGCCAAGGCGCTCGCCGCCTACACCACCTTCGTCGGCCTGGCGCCGAAGCACCCGCGCGCTCCCGCGCTGCAGGCCTGGATCGCCACGCCCGATGCCGCGCATCGCCCTGCACTACCACCCACCAACTCATGACGCCCCACCACACTTCATTGCTGCAACGCCTGCGGGGTCCGGTGCTTGCCGCCACGCTCGGCCTCGTGCTCTCGGGTTGCGTCGGCGTCTACAGGTCGCCCGATGTCGTCAGCACCGACAGCAGCACGCGCCTGGACAGCACGCCGCGCATCGCAGTGCTCTCGGCCTTCGAACCCGAGCTCAAGCTGCTGCTGACGCGCCTGCAAGGCCCGGTGAAGTACAGCGTGAACGGCGTGGAATTCACCACGGGCACGCTCGAAGGCAAGCCCGTGGTGCTGTTCCTGTCGGGCATCAGCATGACGAACGCGACGATGAACACGCAGCTCGTGCTCGACCGATTCCGCGTCACGAACATCGTGTTCAGCGGCATCGCGGGCGGCGTGAATCCGTCGTTGCACGTCGGCGACGTCACGGTGCCGGCCCAGTGGGGCCAGTACCTCGAGGTGCTGATGGCGCGCGAAACCGCACCCGGCAAGTACACGGCGCCGCCCTTCATCACCGACGCCACGCGGCCGAACTTCGGCATGATGTTCCCGCGCCCGGTCGAGGTGCGATCGGCGGCGCGCCCCGAGATCCAGCGCAAGTTCTGGTTCGAGGCCGACCCGAAGATGCTCGACGTGGCGCGCGGCATCCGCAGCGTAGACCTTGCCAACTGCAGCGCCGGCAAGTGCCTGCCGCGCAAGCCGCAGCTGGTGGTCGGCGGCAACGGCGTCTCGGGCCAGGCCTTCATGGACAACAAGGCCTACCGCGAATACACCTACAAGACCTTCCAGGCCAACGTGCTCGACATGGAAACCGCGGCCGTGGGCATGGTCGCCTATGCCAATGGCGTGCCCTACATCGCCTTCCGCTCGCTCAGCGACCTCGCGGGCGGCGGCGACGGCGAGAACGAGATGGGCACCTTCATGGGCATTGCGGCGGACAACTCCGCAAAGGTCATGCTCGCGTTCCTCGCTGCGTGGAAGTGATCCCGCGTCCTCTCCCTCCCTTCCAGGGGGAAGGAGCAAGGCCTTCATGAACACCACGACCGTTCTCCGCCTCGAAGGCATCACCAAGCGCTTCGGCTCCCTCGTCGCCAACGACGCCATCTCCCTCGACCTGCAGGCCGGCGAAGTGCTCGCGCTGCTTGGGGAGAACGGCGCCGGCAAATCGACGCTGATGTCCATCCTGTTCGGCCACTACGTCGCCGACGAAGGCAGCATCGAAGTCTTCGGTGCACCGCTGCCGCCGGGCAACCCGAAGGCCGCGCTCGCCGCCGGCGTGGGAATGGTGCACCAGCATTTCACGCTGGCCGACAACCTCAGCGTGCTCGACAACGTGATGATGGGCACCGAGCCGCTGTGGCTCCCGGTGTCGCGCCGCGCCGCCGCACGCACCAGGCTGCTCGAGGTGGCCCGGCGCTTCGGCCTGCCGGTGCAGCCTGATGTGCAGATCGGCAGCCTCTCGGTCGGCGAGCGCCAGCGCGTGGAAATCCTCAAGGCGCTGTACCGCGGCGCGCGCATCCTGATCCTCGACGAGCCGACCGCCGTGCTCACGCCGCAGGAAAGCGAGGCGTTGTTCGCCACGCTCGCGCAGATGGTGGCGCAGGGCTTGTCGGTCATCTTCATCAGCCACAAGCTCGGCGAAGTGCTGCGCGTGTCGCACCGCGTGGCCGTGCTGCGCGGCGGCAAGCTGGTAGCCGAGGCGCGCACCGCCGACACCACGCAGGCGCAGCTCGCGCTGTGGATGGTCGGGCATGCGGTCGAGGCGCCGCAGCGGCGGCCGGCCAGATCAGTGGGCGATGCGGTCTGTGTGCTCGATCACGTGAGCACCGTATCGGACAAGGACGGCGGGCAGGACCATTCGGCCGGCCTTCGCGAGGTATCGCTGACGCTGCGCGCCGGCGAGATCACCGCCATTGCGGGCGTCTCCGGCAACGGCCAGGTCGCGCTCGCCGAGTTGCTGAGCGGCACGCGCCGCGCCATCTCTGGCACCGCCCAATTCATGGGCCGCGCATTGCCGCCCTCGCCCGCCCGGCTGGTGCAGCGCGGCGTCGCGCGCATTCCGGAAGACCGGCATGCCGTCGGCGTGGTCGGTGATCTGCCGGTGTGGGAGAACGCGGTGTCGGAACGGCTGCGCAGCCCGGTGTTCTCGCACTGGTCGTGGCTCGTGAAACGCACCGCCACCCGGCTGCATGCGCGGCGCATCGAGAAGGCATTCGACGTGCGCGGCGCCGGCCTGATGGCCCCGGCCCGTTCGCTCTCCGGCGGGAACATGCAGAAACTGATCCTGGGGCGTGCACTGCTCGCGCCTGAGCAGCCCGAAGCTGCCAAAGGCGACGACAACAGGAAGCACCCGAACCGCGCGCCGCGCCTGATCGTCGCGCACCAGCCGACCTGGGGCCTCGACATCGGCGCGGTGGCCTATGTGCAGCAGCAACTGATTGCAGCACGCGACGCAGGCGCGGCCGTGCTGCTGATCTCCGATGACCTCGACGAAGTGCTCGCGCTCGGCGACCGCGTGGCCGTGATGCATGGCGGCCACGCGGGCGAAGCCCGCCCGGCCACCGCGTGGACGCGTGAAGCCATCGGGCTGGCCATGGCCGGCGCGACGGCGCCTCGATCCAAAGGAGCCGCAACATGATGCGGCTCGAACGACGCCACGAGACCTCGCGCGCCGCATTGGTGCTTGCCCCCATCGGCGCGGTCGTCTTCACCATGGCGGTCAGTGCGCTGCTGGTGCTGTGGGCCGGCGCTCCGGTCGGTCGCACCTATGCGCTGCTGCTGCAGGGCGGCTTCGGCTCGGTGTTCGCGTGGAGCGAAACGCTGACGCGCGCGATCCCGCTGATCCTCACCGGGCTGGCGGCCACGGTCGCATTCAAGGCGCGGCTGTTCAACATCGGCGCCGAGGGCCAGCTTTACGCTGGCGCGCTGGCCGCCGTGGCGGTGGGCGGTATGCATGGCGGCACCGGTTTCGAGCTGTCGCCTTGGCTGCTGTTTCCGCTGATGATGCTGGCCGCCGCCATCGCGGGCGCACTGATGCTGCTGGGCCCGGCGCTCATGAAGAACCGGCTGGGCGTGGACGAGGTCGTCACCACGTTGCTGATCAACTTCATCGTTCTGCTCGGCGTCTCGGCGCTGCTCGACGGGCCGATGAAAGACCCGAGCGCCATGGGCTGGCCGCAGAGCGTGTCGCTGCAGTCCGACCTCGAACTGGGCAAGCTCGTCGCGCAGACGCGCGTGCACACCGGACTGCTGTGGGCCGTGTCGCTCGCCGCGACGGTGTGGGCTGTCTTCAAGTACACGGTGCTGGGTTTCGACATTCGCGCCGTGGGCGCGAATGCGCGCGCCGCGGCCTTCGCCGGCGTGCCGGTGACGCGCACCGTGGTGATGGTGGCGCTGCTCTCGGGCGCGCTGGCCGGGCTGGCGGGCGCGATCGAGGTGGCGGGCCGCACGAGCTACGTCACGCTCGACATGTCGCCGGGCTACGGCTACACGGGCATCGTGATCGCGATGCTGGCGGGGCTGCATCCGCTGGGCGTGATCGCGGCCGGCGTGTTCGTGGCGGGCGTGCTGGTCGGCGCCGACACCATGAGCCGCGCGGTCGGCGTGCCGACCTACATTGCGGACGTGATCGTCGCGGCCTCGCTGATCGCGGTGCTCGTGGCAACGCTGCTGACGCAATACCGGGTGCGATTCAAATGACAGCATGTCCCTTCCCGATCTTGCCCCCACCCCAGTCCTCCCCCGGAAGGGGAGCGAGGAATACAGCATGACCGACCTGCTCGACATCCTCGCCAACCCGGCTTTCTGGGTCGCGGTGCTGCGCATCGCCACGCCGCTGATTCTCGGCACGCTCGGCGTGCTGCTGTGCGAGCGCGCGGGCGTGCTCAACCTCGGCATCGAAGGAATCATGGTCGCGGGCGCTTTCACCGGCTGGCTCGCGGTGTATGCAGGCGCGCCGCTGTGGGTCGGCGTGGGCGTGGCCGCGCTGACGGGCCTGGTGTTCGGGCTGCTGCACGCCTTTCTTACCGTAGGCCTGGCGCTCTCGCAGCATGTCTCGGGGCTGGGCATCACGCTGCTGGCGACCGCGCTCAGCTACTTCGGCTACCGCGTGAGTTTTCCAAAGGTGAACACACCGCCGACCATCACGCCCTTTGCGCCGATGGACTGGCTGCCCATTCCGATCCTCAATGCCCAGACCGCGCTCACGCTGTTCGCGCTGCTGCTGGTGCCCATCATCGGCTGGGTGCTGTACCGCACGCCGCTCGGCCTCGCGCTGCGCATGGTCGGCGAGAACCCGCAGGCGGCCGAGAGCCAGGGCGTGTCGGTTGCGGCCACGCGCACGGGCGCCATCGTCGCGGGCTCGGCGCTGATGGGCGTGGCCGGCTCGTTCCTCACGCTGTCTGCCTTCAATGCCTTCTTCTTCAACATGGTGAACGGCCGCGGCTGGATCTGCGTGGCGCTGGTGGTGTTCGCCTCGTGGCGTCCGGGCAAGGCGCTGGTCGGCGCGCTGCTGTTCGCCTTCTTCGACGCGCTGCAGCTGCGGCTGCAACAATCGGGCGATGCCATGCTGCCCTACCAGCTGTACCTGATGCTGCCGTACCTGCTGTCGATCCTGGCGCTGGTGCTGGTGGCGCGCAAAGCCAGCTATCCGCAGGCGCTGATGAAGCCCTATCGCAAGGGGGAACGCTGATGGTGAAAACAACCGCTGCAACGCTGCTTGGCGCGCTGTTGACGTTTGCCGGCACAGGCGCGAATGCACTGGGCAGCGACTACAGCTACGACACCTTCAAGACGCCCGATTCGGTCAGCTGGGTGCAGCTGTGCGGCACCTGGGGCAAGACCCATCAGGGCACGTACCGCGTCATCCATGCCGACCAGTACGCGCAGTCCTTCCTCTATGTGCAGTGGATGGCGCGCGATGCCAATGGCGGCCTGCATGCCGAGCACACGGTGGCGATTGCCGAACTCGACAACGACCATGCCGAGATCGCGCTCACCGACCTCACCTGCCGCGCCACGCCGCGCGGCATCGTGGTGACGGCGAAGGCGACGTCCGGGCATGACGACAAGCTGCGCCGCGTGACCATCGAGGTCGGGCCGGCGGCGGGACAGTACCGCTACCGGGGACAGCGCATGCGCTGACATCCCGGCTCGCCAGTTAGCGCAATTCGCCGCGCTGCGCGAAATAGCGCGCCGGCGAATCCCCGAAGCTGCGCTTGAACATCGCGATGAAGTTGCTCGGCGTGGCATAGCCGAGCGCATCGGCAATATCGGCCACGGCTTCACCGCGCGCAAGGCGCTCCAGCGCATGCACCAGCCGGGCCTGCTGGCGCCACTGGCCAAAGCTCACGGCCGTCTCGGTCAGGAACAGCCGGCTCAGCGTGCGTGGCGAGAGTCCGGCCCAGTGCGCCCATTCGTCGAGCGTACGGGTGCTTTCGGGCTGCTCGCAGATCGCGGTGGCGATCCGCAACAGGCGGCGATCGGTCGGCATCGGCAGGTGCAAGGGCTCATGCGGCGCGCGGCGCATCTCGTCGAGCAGCACGGCGGTCATGCGAGCCTGTTCGGTGTCGAGCCGGTCTTGCGCGGCCCAGGTCACGGCGCGCCGCACCAGCGCGCGCATGAGTTCGCTGATACCGATCACGCAAGGCCGCTCGGGCAGCTCGCGGCTGGCCCGGGGGGCGATCAGCACGCTCCATCCGCTCATTGCGCCGCTGATGCTCACCTTGTGCGCCTCGCCGGGCGGGAACCAGCCCGCACGGTGCGGCGGCAGCAGCCAGGAGCCGTGCGCGGTGCGCACATGCACCAGGCCGCTCTCGACGCAGAAAACCTGTCCGCGCAAATGGCTGTGCCAGTCGTACTCACGAGTACCGAGGCGGAGTTCGCTGCCCGCTTCGTCGGCGCCCCACAGGGCGATCAGCGCGGGTCCGTCGGCGCGCTCGCTCAGGTCGGGCATAGGGCCTTGGGCTTCGGGGTTCTTCGGCATGGCTGGATTTCATTATTTTTGGTCCCGGCAACGTTATCAGGGTTTGGTACTCCCGGCGAACACTGGCAGCCCTGAAACAACGAACCCGGAGTTGCTCGTGACCTCATCCTCCATGGCGGCGACGCCGCCCTCCCTGATCCGTCCTCACATGCCGCCCTGGGTCGCGGTGCTGATCGCCTGCGTTTCGTCGTTCATGGTCGTGATGGACGGCGCCATCGTGAACGTGGCGCTGCCCGCCATCCAGGCCGACCTGCATCTCTCAGCCATCGAACTGCAGTGGGTGGTCGATGCCTACCTGCTGGCGCTCGGCGGATTCATGCTGCTGGCGGCGCGCGCGAGCGACCTGTTCGGACGCAGGCTGATCCTGCTGTCGGGCCTGCTGGTGTTCACCATCGCCAGCCTGATGGGCGGGCTGGCCGACAGCGCGGGCCTTCTGCTGGCGGCGCGCGCGGTGCAGGGCCTCGGTGCATCGGCGCTGGCCACTTCGACGCTGGCGGTGATCGTGGCGGTGCATCCGGGCGGACCGGCGCGCGCGCGCGCGATTTCGCTATGGGCGGCATCCAGCGCGATCGCATCGGCCTTCGGCGTGGTGATCGGCGGCGTGCTCACCGCGCAGGCGAACTGGCGCTGGGTGATGTTCGTGAACGTTCCTATCGGCATCTGCCTGATTGCGGGCGTGGCCGCATGCCTGTCGCCTGCCCGGCGGGGTTCCGAGCGGCCGTCGCTCGACCTTCCGGGCGCCCTGACGATCACTTCGGGTATCGGTGCGCTGATGTACGGCATCTCGCAATCGACGACGCAAGGATGGGGCGCGACCGTCGTATGGGTGGCACTGTGCGCGGCTGCGGTGCTACTCGCGCTGTTCCTGCTGATCGAGACCCGCAGCGCACGCCCGCTGATCCGGCTCGATATCTTTGCCGTACACAACGTGCGCATGGGCAATGTCGTGGTGCTGGGCCTCGGTGCCTGCCTGACGGCATCGACCTTCTTCATCTCGATTGTGCTCCAGCAGGTGCTGGGCTACGGTCCACTCGATGCCGGACTGGCGATGCTGCCGATGGGCCTGGCACTGGCCACGGCTGCGATCGTGTCGCGACCGCTGATGGACGGCGGTGTGCGGCGCCTCCCATTCCTCGGCGGACTGGCAAGCGCTGCAGGCCTGGTCTGGATGAGCGCCGTTCCGCTCGATGCCGTCTTTCGCGTGCACGTGCTCGGACCGACCTTGCTGATCGGCCTCGGACTTGGCCTGATGCTGATGACGGCCACGCACACGGCCATCGACGGCGTGCCGACGAAGGACGCGGGCCTGGCCTCGGGCCTCTTCAACACGGCGCGCCAGTTGGGCGCCGCACTGGGCATCGCCAGCCTCTCGACGCTGGCGCACTTCGTCGCCGAGGGGCAATTGGCAATGCAAGATCCGCGCTTTGCCCAGTTGCAAGGTTGCCGGGCAGCATTTCTGGCCACTGCCGCGCTCGGCGCGCTCGCTGCGTTGACATCGCTGACACTGCGGCGCAATGCCGAAGGAAAATAGCGGCAATCCGATATCCATCGGGCCTTCGTCGCCCGGCTGCCAGAGACCCACCACGATGCTCGACCTCCTCATCACCAACGCCACGCTCCCCGACGGCCGCACCGGCATGTCGATCGCCGTGCAGGGCGGGCGCATCGCCGAAGTCACCGCGGGCCTCGATGCACCGGCGCACGAGAAGCTCGATGCGCAGGGCCTGCTGCTCGCGCCCCATTTCGTCGACCCGCATTTCCACATGGACGCCACGCTGAGCTACGGCCTGCCGCGCGTCAACGAGAGCGGCACGCTGCTCGAAGGCATCGCACTGTGGGGCGAGCTGAAGCCGCTGCTCACGGCCGACGCGCTCATCGAGCGCGCCCTGGCCTACTGCGACTGGGCCGTGGCCAAAGGGCTGCTGGCCGTTCGATCTCACGTCGACACCAGCGACCCGAGCCTGCTCGCGGTCGATGCGCTGCTCGAAGTCAAGCGCAAGGTCGCGCCCTACCTCGACCTGCAGCTGGTCGCCTTCCCGCAGGACGGGGTGCTGCGCTCGCGCGGCGGCGTCGAGAACTTGGAGCGCGCGCTCGACAAGGGCGTGGACGTGGTCGGCGGCATTCCGCATTTCGAGCGCACCATGGCCGATGGCGCGGCCAGCGTGAAGCTTCTGTGCGAGATCGCCGCCCAACGCGGCAAGCTGGTCGACATGCACTGCGACGAGTCGGACGACCCGCTCTCGCGCCACATCGAGACGCTGGCCTTCGAGGCGCAGCGCCTCGGCATGCAGGGCCGCGTGACGGGCTCGCACTGCACCTCCATGCACTCGATGGACAACTACTACGTGAGCAAGCTGCTGCCGCTGATCGCGCAGAGCGGCGTGGCCGTCGTCGCCAATCCGCTCATCAACATCACGCTGCAGGGCCGCCACGACACCTACCCCAAGCGCCGCGGCATGACGCGCGTGCCCGAGCTGATGGCCGCCGGCGTCAACGTCGCCTTCGGCCACGACTGCGTGATGGACCCGTGGTACGGCATGGGCTCGGGCGACATGCTCGAAGTGGCGCACATGGGCCTGCACGTGGCGCAGATGACGAGCCAGGCCGGCATCCGCCAGTGCTTCGAGGCGGTAACGACCAATGCGGCGCGCGTGATGCACCTGCAGGGCTACGGCATCGAGGCGGGTTGCGATGCGAGCTTCGTGCTTCTGCAGGCGCGCGATGCGGTCGAGGCGATCCGGCTGCGCGCCGCGCGGCTCAAGGTGTTCCGCAAGGGCCGTCTGCTAGCCGAAACGCCTGCTGCCACGGCCAGCCTGCACCTCGCGGGCCGGGATGCATCGACGAGCTGGATGGCGCCGAAGCACGCCGGTTGAGTGCAACGGTCAGCCCGGCGACAGGGCTGCAGCGCGAAAATCCGGCCTTCATCGGTTCACCGGAAGCCCTCTCATGAAACGTCTTGCAGGGATCTGCGCGGCCTGGCTGCTGGCGCTGACGTTCTCGCCGGCCATCGCGCAGCAGCCCGGCGCCGAAACGGCCGCACCGCCCGCCAGCGTGCGCTTGCTGGCCAACCAGCCCTACGGCCCCGATCCGCGCCAGCGCATGGATGTCTACCTGCCGCCGAACGTGCAGCGAGGTACACCGGTGCTCGTGATGGTCCACGGCGGGGCCTGGATGTTCGGCGACAAGGCGGCCGCGTCGGTGGTGAACCAGAAGATCGAACACTGGGTGCGCGGACAAGGCTTCATCCTCGTTTCGGTGAGCTACCGCTTCGTGCCGCAGGTCGACGTGATGCAGCAGGCGCAGGACGTGGCACGTGCCGTCGCCACCGTGCAGGCGAACGCGCCGTCGTGGGGCGGCGATGCCGGCCGCTTCGTGCTCATGGGCCATTCGGCCGGCGCGCACCTTGTCGCATTGCTCAGCGCATCGCCTTCCATCGCCCGGCAACAAGGTGCCCGCCCCTGGCTCGGCGCCGTGGCACTCGACAGCGCCGCGCTGGACACGGTCCAACTAATGCAGCGCCGCCACATGCCCTTCTACGATCGCGTGTTCGGCAACGATCCCGCCTTCTGGCGCACCGTGTCGCCCACCGATGCCCTTGCGCCCGGCGCGCCGCCGATGCTGCTGGTGTGCTCCACCCAGCGCCGCGACGGCTCATGCACGCAGGCCCAGCAGTTCGCGGCGCGCATCGCCGCAACCGGTGGCCGTGCGGAAGTGGCCCCGGAAGATCTTTCGCATGCGCAGATCAATTCCGAACTGGGGCTGCCCGGCGCCTACACCGTGGCGGTGGATGCTTTCGTCCGCTCCCTGATCGGCACGTCCAGCCGGAGCTAGGCAAGCTGCTGCGCCAGCGCCGTCAGCGCCTCGCCGACGGGGCGCTCGACCTTCAGCGAAAGCAGCGCATCGGCTCGCGTGCGCCCCAGGTTCACCGCCGCCACCGGCTTGCCCGCCGCGGCCGCCGCCTGCACGAAGCGGAAGCCCGAATAGACCATCAGCGACGAACCGGCCACGAGCACCGCATCGGCCTCTTCCAGCGCGGCGAAGGCGGCGGTGACGCGCTCCTTGGGCACGCTCTCGCCGAAGAACACCACGTCGGGCTTGAGCAGGCCGCCGCAGTGCGAGCAGGCGGGCACGTCGAAGTTGGAGAAATCGCGGCCTTCGAGGTCGGCGTCGCCGTCCGGCGCGGCGCGGGCCTCCAGCTCGGCCCAGCGGGGGTTACGCTGTCGCAGTTCGAGCTGCAATCCGGAGCGCGGCGTGCGCCGCTCGCAGCCCATGCAGCGCACGGTGTCGATGCGCCCGTGCAGGTCGATAGCGCCCCGGCTGCCCGCGGCTTCATGCAGGCCATCGACGTTCTGCGTGAGCAGCAGGCCGACGCGGCCTGCGTCGCCCAGCTTCGCCAATGCGCGGTGCGCTGCGCCGGGCCGCGCTCCCGCCATGGTCGGCCAGCCGATCAGGCTGCGCGCCCAGTAGCGCTTTCGCGTGGATTCCTCGCCCATGAAGGCCTGGTAGGTGACGGGTGACGGGCGCTTCCATTCGCCATCCACGTCGCGGTAGTCGGGAATGCCCGAATCGGTGCTGCAGCCCGCGCCGGTGAGCACGAAGAGCTTGCGGTGGCGCGTGGCGAAGTCGGTGAGCGCATTGTGCGCATCGTGCGCGGCTGGGGTGGCGGGCATCCGGCCAGCATAAGCCGGCGGCCCGATTCCTGCTAAAGGCCTCATTCTTGTCCGTCAGCGGAGAACGCCATGCCCCACCTTCATCCCACGCGCCGCGGCGCACTGCAGATTCTTGCCGCAGGCGTCGCCTCGGCCGCCCTTCCCGCTTTCGCACAATGGCCCGACAGGTCGATCAAGATCATCGTGACCTTTCCGCCGGGCGGCTCCAGCGACGTGCTGGCGCGCGTGATGGCGGAGCAGCTCGCGAAGAAGCTCGGGCAGCCCGTGGTCGTCGACAACAAGCCGGGGGCCGGCGGCACCATCGGCGGCGCGCAGGTGTCGTCTTCGACCGCCGATGGCTACACGCTGATGCTCTCGAACACCACGCCGATCGCGCTCGGACCGTTCACGCTCGACAAGCAGCCCTACGACCCGGTGACGGGCTTCACCCACGTGGCCTACCTGGGTGCCGCGCCGCTGGTGATCATGGCGAGCAAGCAGTCGGGCCTGAAGAGCTATGCCGACCTGGAGGCGATGGCGCGCAAGGAAGGTCACCTGGACTTCGGCTCGGGCGGCCCGGGCTCCATCGGTCACATCCACGGCGAGCTGCTGAAGAAGATCACCGGGCTCAACATGGTGCACGTGCCCTACCGCGGCGGTGCACCGATGAGCACCGACCTGATCGCCAACACCATTCCAGTGGGCATCGACGTCATCACCTCGTACGTGCCCTTCTTCAAGAGCGGCCAGCTGGTGCCGCTCGCGGCGACGGGCGCGCAGCGCTCGCCGCTGATGCCCGATGTGCCGACGATGGTCGAGCTGCATCAACCGAAGCTGGTGCTCGAGAACTTCTTCGGCCTGTCGGGCCCCGCCAAGCTGCCGACGGACGTTGCGACCCGGCTCAATGCCGCCTGCAACGAAGTGCTCGTGATGCCCGAAATCCAGAAGAAGCTGACCGAGCTGGGCATCGTCGCCAAGCCGGAATCGGTGGCCGCATTCAACGGCTTCGTCAAGGAACAGGTCGATGTGCTGGGGCCGACGGTCAAGGCCGCCGGCATCAAGCTCTAGAGCAGCGCGCCGGGCGAGATGCTCGTATACGCGCCGATGGCGCAGCCGGCATGCTCAGGCCTCGGGCGCGATGGCCTCGGCATATTCGTATAGCGCGCCGAGGATTTCCTCTCCGCGCTCGTCGGCGTTCTCGGAGAGCGCGTCAACCTCGCTGAACAGCATCTCGATGGTGCGCGCCCCGCCCTCGCCCTTGAAGAGCTTGGCCACGCGCAGAGCTTCCCAGCGCTCGTTTTCGTCTTCGTTCAGCAGTTCCGGCCAGTTGCGTGCGCGATAGCGGAAAAGAATCTCGTCGAGCCGGCCGTCGTCGAAGCCGGTGCGGTCCTTGGCCAGCTCTTCGGGCGACAGGTTGCGCAGCTGGTTCAGGCGCCGGCGGTCGGCGTTGCCGACGAAGCCGCCGTAGAGGTCTTCGTCGACGTCGGGCGTTGCATCCTTGGGCCGGGCGTAGACCTGCGACCAGATGGCGCTCATGTCGGGCAGGTCGCGTGCGATCGCGGCGTGGCGCATGGCAGTGTCGAGATCGACGCCCCAGCGCCCCGCCATGGCCGGCGCGAGCGTGCGCAGGTTGCCGACCACCATCGGCGACTTGTTGAGGTGGATGCCCTTCAAGGGCAGGCGCACGACACCTTCGGGCAGGTCGGCCGTGCGGGTGAAGAGGCGCAGCCGCAGGGTCTCGACGTCGATGTCGCGCAGCTCGCTCGGGTCGTGGGCCAGGTCCCAGGCCAGCAGTTCGTTCTTGTTGGTGGGATGGCTGGCCAGCGGCCACATCACGGCCAGGCAGCCGCGCTCGACCGGGAACATGCCCGACACGTGCAGGAAGGGCTTTGCCGTCTCGCGCATCGCGGGCAGGCCGAGTTCGCTGGCGACGCGGTCCTTCCTGTGCAGGCCGAAGGCAAAGTCGAACAGCTTGGGTTGCCTGTCGCGGATCAGCCGGGCCAACGCGATGGTGGCACGCACGTCGGACAGCGCATCGTGCGCCGATTCGTGCAGCAGGCCGTTGGCGCGCGCCAAGTCCTCGAGCTTGAAGCTGGGCTTGCCGTCTTCCTTCTTCGGCCATTCGATGCCGTCGGGGCGCAGCGCATAGGTGAGGCGGACCACGTCGAGCAGGTCCCAGCGGCCGCAATCGTTCTGCCATTCGCGCGCGTACGGGTCGATCAGGTTGCGCCAGAACAGGAAGCGCGTGACCTCGTCGTCAAAGCGGATGGTGTTGTAGCCCACGCCGATGGTGCCGGGCTGCGAGAAGGCGCGCTCGATGTGCGCGGCGAATTCATGCTCGGGAATGCCGCGTTTCAGGCATACCTGCGGCGTGATGCCGGTGATGAGGCAGGCCTCGGGGCTGGGCAGGTAGTCCGGCGCGGGCTTGCAATAGATCATCAGCGGCTCGCCGACTTCGTTGAGTTCGGCGTCGGTGCGGATGGCCGCGAACTGCGAGGGCCGGTCGCGGCGCGGCACCGCGCCGAAGGTTTCGTAGTCGTGCCAGAGAAAGGTGTGGTTCATTCAGAGCAAGGGTGAAAACAGGCGCGCAATCGCATCGCCGAGGCGAATCCAGAAATTCTGTGGCCGGTGGGCGCGCACCGCGCCGGAACTGTGCAGGTCGGTCTCGAACTGCGCCGCCAGCGGCCGGGCCAGTTCCGGACCATAAACCACCGCGCACACCTCGAAGTTGAGGCGGAAGCTGCGGTTGTCGAAATTCGCGGTGCCGATCATCGCGCAGTGGTCATCGACCACCAGGGTCTTGGAGTGCAGCATGCGCGCCTTGTACTCCCAGACCTTCACGCCGGCGGCGATCAGCTCGTCGAAATATGAGCGCGCCGCCGCACTCACGATGGCCGAGTCGCTGCGGCGCGGCACCAGCAGCCGCACATCGACGCCGCGCAGCGCGGCGCTGGTCAGCGCCATCAGCGCGGGCTCGCCCGGCACGAAGTACGGCGTGGTGAGCCACGCGCGGTGCGTGGCCGAATGGATGGCCTCGACGTGCATGCGGTGGATGGCCTCCATCGCGTTGTCGGGGCCGCTGGTGACGATCTGCACCGGGATATCGCCGGCTTCGAGCTGCGGCAGCATCGCGCTCATCGCGTCGTCCATGCCACGCGGGTCTTCGCCGGTGGCGTAGGTCCAATCTTCGAGGAAAGTGGTCTGCAGCCAGCGCACGGCGCTGCCCTCGATGCGCAGGTGCACGTCGTGGTACGCATCGGGCCGGGTGCGCTTGTCTTCCTCATCGGTGATGTTCACGCCGCCCGTGAAACCCACCCGACCGTCGCACACCACGATCTTGCGGTGCGTGCGGTAGTTGGTCACGGGGCGCAGGCGGCGGCCGATCTTGGTGTCGTGGAACAGCGCCACCTTGACGCCCGCCTCGTGCAGCGGCGCCATGAACTTGCGGCCGACGCGCTTGGAGCCCAGTGCATCGATCAGCAAGCGCACCGTCACGCCCTGCTTCGCGCGCTCGACCAGCAGGTCGCGCAGCGCGGTGCCGATCCTGTCGGGCTCGAAGATGTAGTACTCGAGGTGGACGTGGTTCCGTGCGGCGCGCACGGCCTCGAAGATCGCATCGAAGGTGCGTGCGCCGCCCGAGAGCAGTTCGACATCGACCGCGCTCGACACCGGCAGCCCGCAGGTCGCCGTGCCGAGCTTCGCCATCTGCTGCAGGGCCGGCGGGGCGTTCTGCGCCGCATCGCGCAGCCGCGCCACGTCGGCCTGGGCGAAGGCGCTGGCGCGGCTGCGCAGGCGCTTGAGCCGCTGCTTTCGCAGGCGCTGCGGCCCGAGAAAGTAGTAGATGACGAAGCCCGCGAACGGCAGCAGCGCGAGCGACAGGATCCAGCTCATGGTGGACACCGGCGCGCGCTTCTGCATCACGATCCAGATCGACAGCACTGCGATGTAGCCGCTCCACGCGAGGGAGAGGCCGGTTTTCCATTCGTGGCTGAGTTCGGGGAGGATCAAGGCGAAAAAGCGGTTGGAATGGCTGTGCGATATGGCTGGCCCAAAAGAAAAAGGCCGGTAGCGATGCTACCGGCCTTTGACTTCATTCCTGGAACCCCAGTAGGCTCACCCTGCTGCGGCTTCCTCTGCTTCGGGCTTCTGCTTGCCTTCCTTCTTCGGAAGCGGCTGGATGTCGAGCAGCACTTCGTCCTTGTCGTCGAGGTCGACTTCGAGGCGGCCGCCGTCGGTCAGGCGACCGAACAGCAGTTCGTCGGCCAGTGCACGACGGATCGTGTCCTGGATCAGGCGCTGCATCGGGCGCGCGCCCATCAACGGATCGAAACCCTTCTTCGCCAGGTGCTTGCGCAACTTGTCGCTGAAGGTGACTTCCACCTTCTTCTCGCTGAGCTGCGTTTCCAACTGGAGCAGGAACTTGTCGACCACGCGCAGGATGATGTTCTCGTCGAGCGCCTTGAAGTTGACGATGGCATCCAGCCGGTTGCGGAATTCGGGCGAGAACAGGCGCTTGATGTCGCCCATTTCGTCGCCCGCCTGGCGCGGGTTGGTGAAGCCGATGGTCGCCTTGTTCATGGTCTCGGCGCCCGCATTCGTCGTCATGATGATGATGACGTTGCGGAAGTCGGCCTTGCGTCCGTTGTTGTCGGTCAGCGTGCCATGGTCCATGACCTGCAGCAGCACGTTGAAGATGTCCGGGTGCGCCTTCTCGATTTCGTCGAGCAGCAGCACCGAGTGCGGCTTCTTCGTGACAGCCTCGGTCAGCAGGCCCCCCTGGTCGAACCCGACGTAGCCCGGAGGCGCGCCGATCAGCCGGCTCACCGCATGGCGCTCCATGTACTCCGACATGTCGAAGCGGATCAGCTCGATGCCCATGATGTAGGCGAGCTGCTTCGCGGCTTCGGTCTTGCCGACGCCCGTGGGACCGGAGAACAGGAACGAGCCGATCGGCTTGTCACCCTTGCCCAGGCCGGAACGCGCCATCTTGACCGCGGAGGCCAGCACTTCGAGTGCCTTGTCCTGGCCGAACACCACGCTCTTGAGGTCGCGCTCGATGGTCTGCAGCTTGCCGCGGTCGTCGTTGCTGACGTTGGCCGGGGGAATGCGCGCGATCTTCGCGACGATTTCCTCGACTTCCGTCTTGCTGATGGTCTTCTTGCGCTTGCTCGGCGGCAGGATGCGCTGAGCAGCACCGGCTTCGTCGATGACGTCGATCGCCTTGTCGGGCAGATGGCGGTCATTGATGTACTTGGCGCTGAGCTCGGCCGCAGCCTGCAGGGCCGCCACCGCGTACTTCACGCCATGGTGCTCCTCGAAGCGCGACTTCAGGCCCTTCAGGATGTCGACGGTTTCCTGCACCGACGGCTCGACCACGTCAACCTTCTGGAAACGGCGCGACAGCGCCGCGTCTTTCTCGAAGATGCCGCGGTATTCCGTGAAGGTGGTCGCGCCGATGCACTTCAGCTGGCCGCTGGAAAGCGCCGGCTTCAGCAGGTTCGACGCATCGAGCGTGCCGCCCGAAGCCGCGCCCGCACCGATCAGGGTGTGGATTTCGTCGATGAACAGGATGGCGTTCGGCTTGTCCTTGAGCGACTTGAGCACGCCCTTCAGGCGCTGCTCGAAATCGCCGCGGTACTTGGTGCCGGCCAGCAGCGCGCCCATGTCGAGCGAAAACACGTTCGACTCGGCCAGGATCTCCGGCACGTCGCCCTGCGTGATGCGCCATGCCAGGCCCTCGGCGATGGCGGTCTTGCCCACGCCAGCTTCACCCACCAGCAGCGGGTTGTTCTTGCGCCGGCGGCACAGGATCTGGATGACGCGCTCGACCTCGTACTCGCGGCCGATCAGCGGATCGATCTTGCCGTCCTTGGCCATCTGGTTGAGGTTCTGCGTGAACTGCTCGAGCGGCGATGCCTTCTCGTTGCGCTCGCCGCCGCCTTCCTCGCCCTCGCCCGAAGGCGCTTCACCGCTGCCCTTGACGGCTTCCGGCGGATCGCTCTTCTTGATGCCGTGGGCAATGAAGTTGACCACGTCGAGGCGGGTGACGCCCTGCTGGTGCAGGTAGTACACGGCGTGCGAGTCCTTCTCGCCGAAGATCGCGACCAGCACGTTGGCGCCGGTGACTTCCTTCTTGCCGTTGCCGGTGGACTGCACATGCATGATGGCGCGCTGGATCACGCGCTGGAAACCCAGCGTGGGCTGGGTGTCTACATCGTCGGTACCCGCCACCTGGGGCGTGTTGTCCTTGATGAAGTTGGTGAGCGACGCCCGCAGGTCGTCGACGTTGGCCGAGCAGGCACGCAGAACTTCCGCGGCGCTCGGGTTGTCCAGCAAAGCGAGCAGCAGATGCTCCACGGTGATGAACTCGTGGCGCTGCTGCCGGGCCTCGACGAAGGCCATGTGCAAGCTGACTTCCAGTTCTTGGGCAATCATGTGATTTCCTTTTGCCTTGCTGTAAATAAGTTCTCAGATGGGTTGGAGCTTGCGCAATTCAACTGGTTCATGCAACAGGTTCACTGACGCATTGGAGTGGATGCCCGGCCTGCTGTGCGGCCTCCATCACCTGGTTGACCTTGGTGGCCGCCATGTCGCGGGAATAAACCCCACAGACGCCTCGGCCATCGAGGTGGATCTTGAGCATGATCTGAGTCGCGGTTTCGCGATCCTTGCTGAAATATTCCTGCAGCACGACGATCACGAACTCCATTGGCGTGTAGTCGTCGTTCAGCATCACCACCTGGTACATCTGGGGCGGCGCGGTTTTTTGCGGCCGGCGCTCCAGGACGACCGAATCCCCGTCATCCCCGGCCGGTTTTTGGGCCGGGGGGGTGCTGGGAGTTTTTGGAATTCTCGTTGCCATGAAAATGATTCTATAGAGCGTGCAAGCGCCGCGCCGGCGCAGGAAGACTTGGTGACGTGTATTCGACAAATCAAGGGTCTTGCACCGTGAATGACGACGGAATTTCCGGAGAATTCGCCAGGAAACGAGCTCAGGCGAGCACATGAATGAAAAAGCCCCTGAACGCCTTTCGGCAGCTCAGGGGCTTGATGCTCGACGCCGGCAGGCATCGACGAGCAACCATGGCAATTACATGTGATCGATCATCACCTGCCCGAATCCCGAGCAGCTCACCTGCGTGGCGCCGTCCATCAGGCGCGCGAAGTCATAGGTGACTTTCTTGCTGGCGATCGATTTCTCCATCGAGCTGATGATGAGGTCGGCGGCTTCCTTCCAGCCCATGTGGCGCAGCATCATTTCAGCCGAGAGGATTTCGGAACCGGGGTTCACATAGTCCTTGCCAGCGTACTTGGGTGCCGTGCCGTGGGTGGCCTCGAACATGGCGACGGTGTCGCTCAGGTTCGCGCCCGGGGCGATGCCGATGCCGCCCACCTGCGCGGCCAGGGCGTCGGACACGTAGTCGCCGTTGAGGTTGAGCGTGGCGATCACGCTGTATTCGGCGGGACGCAGCAGGATCTGCTGCAGAAATGCGTCGGCAATGCTGTCCTTGACAGTGATTTCCTTGCCCGTCTTCGGGTTCTTGAACTTCATCCACGGCCCGCCGTCGATCAGTTCGGCGCCGAATTCCTTGGCGGCGAGGCCGTAGCCCCAGTCACGGAAGCCACCTTCGGTGAACTTCATGATGTTGCCCTTGTGCACCAGGGTGACGCTGGGCTTGTCGTTGTCGATGGCGTACTGGAACGCCTTGCGCACGAGACGCTCGGTACCTTCCCTCGACACGGGCTTGACGCCGATGCCCGAGGTATTGGGGAAGCGGATCTTCTTGACGCCCATTTCGTCCTGCAGGAACTTGATGAGCTTCTTCGCCTTGTCGCTCTCGGCTTCGAACTCGATGCCGGCGTAGATGTCTTCCGAGTTCTCGCGGAAGATCACCATGTTGGTCTTGTGCGGCTCGCGCACCGGGCTGGGTACGCCCTCGAAGTACTGGATGGGACGCAGGCAGACATAAAGGTCGAGTTCCTGGCGCAGCGCGACGTTCAGCGAGCGGATGCCGCCGCCGACGGGCGTGGTCAGCGGGCCCTTGATGGAAACCACATAGTCACGCACGGCGTGCAGCGTTTCCTCGGGGAGCCAGACGTCGGGACCATAGACCTTGGTCGACTTCTCGCCGGCATAGACCTCCATCCAGTGGATCTTTTTCTTGCCGCCGTAGGCCTTGGCCACCGCCGCATCCACCACTTTCAACATCACCGGGGTAATGTCCAGGCCAGTGCCGTCGCCTTCGATGAAGGGAATCACCGGTTGGTCAGGCACATTGAGCGAGTTGTCGGCGTTGACCGTGATCTTCTGGCCGTCGGTCGGGACTTTGATGTGCTGATAACTGGTCATGAGAGGGGATGGCTCCGGAATTGACGTAATTTTTGACGACTGTCAGCGAATTCAGACACGGCGTGGATTCGCTGTACAGACTGTGAACAAATCGCTGTACATTTTAGACGCAGCCCATCAGCAAGCGTTTGTCAACCGGCGAGCCAATGGGCTCGTTAGTGGCTGACCTTCTGCTCGCCGGGAGGCGTTTCCAACCAATTCTCGATAGAGGAATCATCAATGAGCAAAATTCTCGCAGTCATGATCGCTGGCCTGTTCGCCGCTGGCGCCTACGCCCAAAACCCGGCCGGTACGACGCCCGAACAAGGTAACGCCACCAACAGCAAGTCGCAGCAACGTGCTGAAGCCAAGAAGGCTGCCAAGCCCGCTGGCCAGGTCAAGGCTGCTGGCGGCGACGAAGCCAAGACGCCCGAAGGCGGCGCCATCGGTGCCGACAAGGCTGCTGCCTCTGGCGAGAAGCGCGCTGAAACCCGCGACCAGCGTCGTCGCAACAAGGACGGCAGCATCAAGCGCAAGTCGACCCAAGGCGGCACCCCGCAGTAATTCGGCCTGCCTCCCAAAAAAAAGCGCTCTTCCGAGCGCTTTTTTTTTTGATCGAGGGAGCTGCGTGGCTGTCAACCGCGCGAAACGGCTTTCGTTGAATGTCTACCTTCCGCAGGGAGGGCAATCCAGATCAACGAATTTCAAAGGATATGTTCATGAACAAGCTGCTCGCAGCCCTGGTCGCCGGTTTCTTCGCCGTCGGTGCTTTCGCTCAACAAGCCGAACCCGCGGCCGCTCCCGCCGCAGCCGCTCCCAAGATGGCCAAGCACGCGCCCGCCAAGAAGCACGCCGCTGCCAAGAAGCACAAGGTTCGCCACGTGGCCAAGGCCCACACGGCTGCCGCCAAGAAGGTGTAAGCTTTCCAGCTCACCGGCAATGCCCGCATCAGCGGGCATTTTTATTGGTTACGGGCTGGGCTTCGCCCCGCTCTGAAAGAGTTGTCCCCGATGTTCCAGCGTCTCGCCGCCCTGCTCCTCGTGTCTGCGTCCTTTTTGATGCCGGCTCATGCCCAGCAGCAACCCCAGACCGACCTGCCACGCACGCAGTTGTCGGTCGGCCTGTACAAGATCGACGCGCAGATCGCGCAAACGCCCCTGCAACGCGAAATCGGCCTGATGTTCCGCAAGGAAATGCCGCAGGCTGAAGGCATGATCTTCGTGTTCGAGCAGCCTGCAACGCAATGCTTCTGGATGCGCAACACGATCCTGCCGCTGACCGCTGCGTTCGTGGCCGAGGACGGCCGCATCGTCAACCTGGTCGACATGCAGCCCATGACCGAGAACTCGCATTGCTCGCTGGAGCCGGTGCGCTACGTGCTCGAAATGAACCAGGGCTGGTTCGCCAAGAAGAACATCAAGAAGGGAGCCAAGCTCGGCGGCGAGTTGTTCGCAGCCGGCAAGCGCTGAGCATCTGCCGTCTCAAGCCCTCAAAAAAGCCGACCCATGGGTCGGCTTTTTGCTGGAGAAACCCGGGTTCAGCCGAAGTTCTTCGCCGCGAA
>NZ_AKIW01000164.1 GCF_000282635.1 Variovorax sp. CF313 | reverse complement strand
GCCATCGGCGCCGACCGCGGCATCCTGGTCGAGACCACCGAAGAACTGCAGCCCCTGGCCGTGGCCAAGCTGCTCAAGGCGCTGGTCGACAAGGAACAACCGTCGCTCATCATCCTCGGCAAGCAGGCCATCGACGACGACGCCAATCAAACGGGCCAGATGCTGGCAGCCCTGGCTGATCTTCCCCAGGCCACCTTCGCCTCCAAGGTCGAAGTCGCCGATGGCAAGGCCACCGTGACCCGCGAAGTCGACGGCGGCCTGGAAACCGTCAGCCTCAGCCTGCCGGCCGTCATCACCACCGACCTGCGCCTGAACGAGCCGCGCTACGTGACGCTGCCCAACATCATGAAGGCCAAGAAGAAGCAGCTGGACACCTTCAAGCCCGAGGACCTGGGCGTGGATGTCACGCCGCGCCTGAAGACGCTGAAGGTCAGCGAGCCGCCCAAGCGCGGCGCCGGCATCAAGGTGCCCGACGTCGCCACCCTGGTGGACAAGCTCAAGAACGAAGCCAAAGTGATCTGAGGAAGACAACGACATGACCGCACTTGTTAT
>NZ_AKIW01000163.1 GCF_000282635.1 Variovorax sp. CF313 | reverse complement strand
ACCCAGTTGTTGGATCGCCACCTGGCTGTTGTCGGCCGTGTAGGTCCAGCTGCCATCGGCCGCGAGCGTGAAGCTGCCATAGCCGTTGCTGCCGCCGGTGCCGGTCTGAGGCGTGAAGTTGGATTGGCCCTGGTCGACATCGGCAATCGTCAGCGCACCGCCGGTGCTGAGGTTCGGCATCGAGGCATCCTCGGTCACCGCACCGCTGGCGACGCCGCCGATCACCGGCACGTCGTTGGTCCCGGTGATCGTTACCGTCACGAGTTGGCTCGCCGTGCCGTCGGACGAGACTGCAGTGAAGCTGTCGCTGATCGATTCACCGGCGCCCAGCTGTTGGATCGCCGCTTGGCCATTGTCGGCCGTGTAAGTCCAGTTGCCGTCGGCTGCCAATGCGAAGCTTCCGTAGCCGTTGCTGCCGCCGGTGCTCGCCTGTGGCACGAAGTTCGACTGGCCTGCATCCATGTCGGCAATCGTCAGCGCGCCGCTGGCCGCGAGACTGCCACCGGACACCGCAACGTCCTCTTGCACTGTAGCGCTGGCCACACCACCAATCGTCGGTACGTCATTGGTGCCGGTGATCGTCACCGTCACCACCTGGTTGGCCGTCCCATCTGACGAGACTGCAGTAAAGCTGTCGCTGATCGACTGACCTGCACCAAGCTGTTGGATCGCCGCTTGGCTGTTGTCAGCCGTGTAGGTCCAGTTGCCGTCGGCTGCCAATGCGAAGCTGCCGTAGCCATTGCTGCCGGCCGTGCTCGCTTGGGGCGCGAAGTTCGACTGGCCCGCATCCACGTCGGCAATCGTCAGCGCACCACTGGTGCTCAGGTTCGGCGTCGAGGCATCCTCGGTCACCGCGCCACTGACCACCCCACCGATCACCGGCACGTCATTGGTGCCAGTGATGCTCACCGTCACCACCTGGCTGGCGGTCCCATCCGACGACACCGCGGTGAAGCTGTCGCTGATCGATTGACCTGCAGCCAACTGCTGGATCGCCGCCTGGCTGTTGTCGGCCGTGTAGGTCCAGCTGCCATCGGCCGCGAG
>NZ_AKIW01000162.1 GCF_000282635.1 Variovorax sp. CF313 | reverse complement strand
CGCCCCGAAGCACCCGCGCTGTGCTTCGGCGAGCAAACGCTGAGCTACGGCGAACTCAACACACAGGCCAACCGCCTTGCACACCGGCTGATCGCCCGGGGCGTGAAGCCCGAGACCAAGGTGGGCATCGCGGTGGAACGCTCCATCGAGATGGTGGTGGGTATCCTGGCGATCCGAAGGCCGGCGCGCCTACGTGCCGCTGGACCCGGAGTACCCCACAGATCGGCTGACGTACATGGTCCGCGACAGCGGCATCGCGCTGCTGCTCACGCAGAGCCACCTGCAGGTGCCGGGCACCGAGGCGCTGCAGGTGTTGGCCCTGGACACGCTCGACGTTAGTGCGGAACCCCACACCAACCCCGATATCGACCTGCACGGCGAGAACCTCGCCTACGTCATCTACACCTCCGGCCGTCCCAAGGGTGCACAGCTGTGCCACCGCAACGTGACACGGCTGCTCGATGCCACCGATGCCTGGTTCGGCTTCGGCCCCGAGGACGTGTGGACGATGTTCCACTCCTACGCCTTCGACTTCTCCGTGTGGGAGATCTTCGGGGCCCTGTGCACCGGGGGCAAGCTGGTGGTCGTGCCGTTCTGGGTCAGCCGCTCGCCCGAGGACTTCCTGCAGCTGCTGCAGGTGCAGAAGGTGAGCGTGCTCAACCAGACGCCTTCGGCCTTTGGCCAACTGACCAGCCTGCCGCAAGTCCATGATTTGACATTGCGCACCGTCATCTTCGGCGGCGAAGCGCTCGACCCGCAGCGCCTGCGCCAGTGG
>NZ_AKIW01000161.1 GCF_000282635.1 Variovorax sp. CF313 | reverse complement strand
GAATGAAGAAAACCCTCACGGCATACGCTGCCCTGGCCGTCTGCGGGCTGGCCTCTGCCCAATCGTCCGTCACGTTGTTCGGCGTCGTCGACGCGGGCCTGACCTACCAGTCGGCGACCGCGCGCGACGCGGCCACCGGCGCATCGGTGAAGTCCAGCAAGACCAGCCTGGCCAACTCCGGCTACAACTCCAGCCGCATCGGCTTTCGGGGCACCGAAGACCTCGGCGGCGGCCTGGCTGCGAGCTTCTGGCTCGAAGCGCCCATCACCAACGACGACGGCGCCACCGGCATCTCCACCTTCGCGCGCCGCTCCACCGTGAGCCTGTCGGGTGGCTTCGGCGAGCTGCGCCTGGGCCGCGACTACACGCCCACCTTCTGGAACGACACCGTGTTCGACCCGTTCGGCACCAACGGCTCGGGCACCAACGTCATCAGCACCGTCAGCGGCAACACCACCATCAACAACGCCAACTACGTGCGCGCGAGCAACTCGATCGGCTACTTCCTGCCGCCGAACCTGGGCGGCTTCTACGGCCAGGTGCAGTACAGCCTGCACGAGAACGCCAGCACCGATGCGACCAGCACCACGGCTGCTTCCAGCAGCACCGCCGGGCGCTACGTCGGTGGGCGCTTCGGCTACGCCAACGGTCCCCTGGACGTGGCGCTGGGCGTGGGCCGGAGTACGGCGGTGGACACCACTGCGCTGGAGCGCAAGGTGCAGACCATCAACCTGGGCGCTTCGTACGACTTCGGTCCGGTGAAGCTGTTCGGTGAGCTGTCGAACGTGAAGAACAAGTTCGACACGGCGCTCACGAGCACGCACGACAGCTACAACGGCTACCTGGTGGGCGCGACGGTGCCGGTGGGCGCGGGGCTGATCCGCGTGGCGTACTCGCAGGTGCGCTACAACGAAGGGGCGGCCGGCATCACGGGCGAGGACCCGCTGGCACGCAAGTTCGCGATCGGCTACGTGCACAACCTGTCCAAGCGCACGGCGCTGTATGCGACGGTGGCGCGCGTGAACAACCGCAACGACGCGAACTACACGGGCAGCCTGGTGTCGGCCAGCACCACGGGCTACGGCAGCGCGGGCGTGAGCTACACGGGCCTGCCGCGCTCTTCCACCGGCTACGACTTCGGTATCCGCCACGCGTTCTGATGCAGAGCGCACGCCGCGCGGGACAAAAGGGCGCGTGCTCCTTTCTCCCGCACGGCTCTTGTTTGTCCAGCCAGCAGTGAGTTTTCCAATGGACCGAATCCGACTCTTTGCGAGCGTGCTGATG
>NZ_AKIW01000160.1 GCF_000282635.1 Variovorax sp. CF313 | reverse complement strand
TCTCGCGCGGCAGCGCGTAGTGACGCACGAGGTCGGTGACCTGTAGCAGCGGTGAAGCGGTGGTCCCACTCATGGTGCGATGGCCCCTTGCGCGGCGATTTCCTCGAGCCGGATGCAGCGCACCGCGTGATCTGGCGGCAGCATCGTGGCCGGCGGCCGCGTGGTCTTGCAGGCGTCGACGGTGTAGCTGCAGCGGCCCGCGAAGGGGCAGCCCGGCGGCAGGTCGACCAGCTCGGGCACGCTGCCCCTGATGGTGGCCAGACGCAGGCCACGCGGCGCGCCGATGGCGGGCCGCGCGGCGAACAGGCCTTGTGTGTAGGGATGCCCACGGCGCGCGAACACGGCCTCGGTCGGGCCGCTCTCGACCACGCTGCCGCCGTACATCACGAGCATCTTCGAGACCGTCTGCGCGATCACGCCGAGGTCGTGCGAGATCAGGATCAGCGCCATGCCGCGCTCGGCCACGAGGCCCTGGATGAGTTCGAGGATCTGCTTCTGGATCGTCACGTCGAGTGCAGTGGTGGGCTCGTCGGCAATCAACAGGTCGGGCCCGCAGGCGAGCGCCATCGCGATGCCGATGCGCTGGCGCTGGCCGCCGGAGAACTGGTGCGGATAGGCATCGAGGCGCGAGGCCGCGTCGGGGATGCCCACGCG
>NZ_AKIW01000159.1 GCF_000282635.1 Variovorax sp. CF313 | reverse complement strand
CCCGTGGAAGTCGAAGTCGACAGACTGCCGATACTGCTCGTCGCAGTGCTCAGGCCGGTTGACGTCGAGGTCGACAAGCTGGCAACAGTACTGTTGGTCGTGCTCAGGCCGGTCGACAGACTGTCGAGACCGCTGCCCGCCGTGCTCAAAGCGGTCGACAGGCTGGTGATGCCGCTGGTGGCCGTGCTCAGCCCCGTGGAGGTCGAGGTCGACAGGCTGGCAACGTTGCTGTTGGTCGTGCTCAGGCCGGTCGACAACGAACCCGCGGTCGTGGAAAGTTGGCTGACATTGACGGCATCCTGCGGAGCACTGCCCGGGGCCACCCCCGTGATCTGGCGATTGCCCACGTTTACCTCACCCGACGAGGTTTGCGGCGCGGCTAGGCCGAAGGCGGTGTAGTTGGTCAGCGCCCCCACGTTGGCCACTGAGCCAGCGCCCAGCGCTACGCTGTTGGCCACGTTGGTCTGCGCATTCAAGCCCAGCGCCACGCTGGCGTTGCCATTCGATATCGCGTTCTGGCCGATGGCCACGCTGTCGGCACCGAGAGCCTGACTGTCTGCACCCGTGCTGTTGGTATGGAAATACTTCGTACCGGTGTTGTAGATCGTGCTGACCGACGAACTCAGCGTACTCAGGTTGCTATTCGTCGTGCTCAGCCCCGTCGACAAGCTTCCAATGCCGCTGAAGGAGGTGCTCAGGCCCGAGGATGTCGAAGTTGAGAGGCTGCTGAGGCTGCTGTTGGTCGTGCTCAGGCCCGTCGACAGGCTGCTGATGCCGCTGGTCGCGGTGCTCAAACCCGTCGAAGTCGACGTGGACAAGCTGTCGATG
>NZ_AKIW01000158.1 GCF_000282635.1 Variovorax sp. CF313 | reverse complement strand
AGGCGAGCGCCATCGCGATGCCGATGCGCTGGCGCTGGCCGCCGGAGAACTGGTGCGGATAGGCATCGAGGCGCGAGGCCGCGTCGGGGATGCCCACGCGGTCGAGCAGCGCGAGCACTTCCTTGCGTGCGTCGGCTTGCGAGAGCCCGCGATGCAGCCGTAGCGGTTCGCCGACCTGGCGCGCAATCGTGTGCACCGGGTTCAGCGCCGTCATCGGCTCCTGGAAGATCATGCCGATGCGGTTGCCGCGGATCCGGCACATGGCCCTTTCGTCTCGGCCGACGAGCTCGGTTCCGTCGAAACGTATGCTGCCGGTGACCTTCGCGGTCGAGGGCAGCAGGCCCATCAGCGACATCACCGTGATCGACTTGCCGCAGCCCGATTCTCCGACGATGCCCAGCGTCTCGCCACGTTCCAGCGTGAAGTCGATGCCGCGCACGGCCTCGGCGGGACCGCGCTGCGTCTGCAGTTCGATGTGGAGGTCTTCGACTTCGAGCAAGGGCATGGCACTTCTTATCTTGCGCGTGCGAGGCGCGGATCGAGCAAATCGCGCAATCCGTCGCCCAGCAGATTCAGGCCGAGCACCGCGAGCGCGATGGCCATGCCGGGGAACACCGCGAGCAGGGGCGACTGGAACATCATCGTCTGCGCCTCGCTGAGCATGCGGCCCCACGAAGGTTGCGGCGGCTGCGTGCCCAGGCCCAGGTAGGAGAGGGCGGCCTCGGCCAGGATGGCGATGGCGAATCGGATCGTGATCTGCACGATCAGCACGGCCGATATGTTCGGCAGCACGTGCTGCATCGTGATCGCGAAGCTGCCCTTGCCGCAGGCGCGCGCGGCGGCCACGTACTCGCGCGACCAGATCGCGTTGGCCGAGGCGCGCGTGATGCGCGCGAAGGTCGGGATGTTGTAGATGCCGATGGCAATGATCGCGTTGACGATGCCGGCGCCGAACACGGCGGTCATCATGATGGCCGAGAGGATTGCGGGGAAGGCCAGCGAGAAGTCGGTGAGCCGCATGATGGCTTCCTCGACCCAGCCGCGCTTGGCGGCAGCCAGCAGGCCCAGCGCCGTACCGACCACGAGGCCGATGCCGACCGCGATCACGCCGACAAGGATCGATGCGCGTGCGCCGACCAGCAGCAGCGAGGCTACGTCGCGGCCGTAGGTGTCGGTGCCCAGCCAGTGCGCGCCCGTCGGCGGCTTCAGCTTGTTGGCCATGTCCATGTCGTAGGGCGACCACGGTGTCCAGACCAGCGAGATGCCGGCGGCGAGCAGCAGGAGCAGCGTCAGCGCGCCGCCCAGCACGAAGCTGCGGTGGTGCAATGCGCGGCGCCAGAAGCCCGGCACCTTGAGCGCCGCAGCGCTCGGAGCGGTGATGACGGAGCTCATATGTCGC
>NZ_AKIW01000157.1 GCF_000282635.1 Variovorax sp. CF313 | reverse complement strand
AAGAAGCTGCGCTCGTAGCTGAGGAAGCAGCGCGTGTCCTGCGCGTACTTGAACGCGGCCTGGCATTCGGGGTCCGGCATCTCGTCGGCGTTGTGCACACGCCCGGTGACGATGGGGCAGTCCGGATCGCCATTGAGGAAGTCGACGATGACCTCCTGCCCGATGCGTGGCAGCGCGGCCATGCCGAAGGTCGAACCCGCCCAGGCCGTCGACACGCGTACCCAGCAGCTGGCGTGCCCGTTGTCCTCGCCGATGCGGTCCCAGTGGAACTGGACCTTGATGCGGCCGTATCGGTCGGTCCAGATTTCTTCGCCGGCCGGGCCGACCACCTTCGCGGTCTGCGGTCCCTCGGTCCACGGCTTGGGTGTCGTGCGCCGCGGGCGCCAGGCGAAGCTCGTGGGCTGGGCATCGAAGGTGAAGCGCTGCACGGAGCCCTCGGCGCCGTTCTGTCCTTCACTGGCCTGGATGGTCTCTTGCAGGTGATAGCCGACACCGAGCAGCAGGTGCTGCCGGTTCTGGTCGTCGCGCGGGTGGCCGGCGAGGCGGAAGGTGTGGCCCGGCGCCAGTTCGCGCAGGTTGGAGCGGCCCCTGGCCCGGCGGCGTTCGCTCAGTTGCTCCTCCGTGCGGAGGCGCGCGTAGTCCTCGCCGTCGCCGTGCTGGATGAAGCCACCCGGCCACTCGTAGGCTTCATGGCTGTCGTGGTCATGGCCGGGCGGCATTTGCTGGCGGCTCGCCAGGTCGGCCCTCGGCTTTTCGAAGTCGTAGTCGTCGGTGTAGTGATGGCCGGAGCGAATCTCTTCGGCCTGCTCCCATGCATGAATGCGCTCGCCGGGCTCCAGGCCTCCCGTCATGCCCGAGTGTTCGTGGGGGTGGTAGCGCACCGTCTCGCCGCCAGGCAGGGGGCCGTGCGAACTGGCGATGTCGTCGGCGAAGACCAGCACGTGCTGCTCGGCTTCATGCCGGAAGAAGAAATAGATGCCTTCGTGCTCGCACAGGCGCGAGACAAAATCGAAGTC
>NZ_AKIW01000156.1 GCF_000282635.1 Variovorax sp. CF313 | reverse complement strand
AGAGCGCGCCGCAGGCCATGCAGGTGAACCTGAACAACAACCAGGGCGGCGGCTCGGCCGCGGCCAACGCCCCGCTCAACAACGCCAACCAGCCCTCCACCGGCGGCCAGATCCAGGCCGACCCGTCGACCAACTCGCTGATCATCACGGCGCCCGAGCCGCAATACCGCCAGATGCGCGCGGTGATCGACCGGCTCGACGGACGCCGCGCCCAGGTCATGATCGAGCGCTCATCGTCGAGGTCAGCGCCAACAAGGCCGCGAACTTCGGCGTGCAGTGGCAGAGCGCGCTGGGCAACAACGCGGTCATCGGCACCAATTCCAGCCTGAACAAGACGAACATCCTGGCGCTGACCCAGGCGCTGGCCACCCGGAACGCCGCCGGCCTGGCGACGTCGATCCAGCCGGGGCTGAACCTGGGCATCGCCGGCAAGATCGGCGGCCAGTACATCCTGGGCGCGATCGCGAACTTCTTCAACAGCGACGGCGACGCCAACGTGCTCTCCACGCCCAACCTGCTGACGCTGGACAACGAAGAGGCCAAGATCATCATCGGCCAGAACGTGCCCTTCCCCACCGGCTCGTATGCCAGCACCTCGGGCTCGGTGGGCGTGAACCCGTTCACCACCGTCGAGCGCAAGGACGTGGGCCTCACCCTGCGCGTGCGCCCGACCATCAACGAGAACGGCACGGTGCGCATGACGATCTTCCAGGAGACCTCGACCGTCGACCAGAACTCGCTGAGCAACCCCAACGGCCCGACCACCAACAAGCGCTCGATCGAGTCGAGCGTGCTGGTGGAAGACGGGGGCCTGGTCATGCTGGGCGGCCTGCTGTCGGACACCTACAACAACAACATCGAGAAGGTGCCGCTGGCCGGCGACATCCCGGTGCTGGGCAACCTGTTCAAGAACGAGAACCGCACGCGCAGCAAGAGCAACCTCATGATGTTCCTGCGCCCGGCGGTGTGCGCGACGGCGCTTCGTCCGAGGCCTTCGCCTACGACCGCTACGACGAGATCCGCGGCCAGCAGCTGCAGACGCAGCCGAACACCGACAACGTCATGCTGCGCGGCGTGAACGCCGCGCCGGTGCTGCCCGACTCCGCACTGCAGCGCTCGAACAACCGCGGCAGCGGCAGCACCCGCATGGAAGGCACGCAG
>NZ_AKIW01000155.1 GCF_000282635.1 Variovorax sp. CF313 | reverse complement strand
AGGCCGCCGGTGCCGCCATCGGTCACGCCGCCGAGCAGGCCGTCGCCGGACACGAGGTGGGCCACGCCGTCGGTCAGGTAGTCGACCTGCGCCGTGACACCGTTCAGCAGCGCTGTCGTCGTGCCCTCACCGAGCAGTTGATCGGTCAGCGGGCTCAGCAGACCACCGGCGCTGGCCGCCACTTCGCCCACGACGCCATCGACCGGGTCGAGTACGTTGGGGTTGTTCTCCGAGAAGCTGCTGCCGAGCACCGGAGCCAGCAGGCCGCCGGCGGTGTTGGTCAGACCGTCCGCGAAGCCGACCACCGATCCGAGCGTGTTCCCGAGACCAAGCTCGCCCACCAGGCCGGTGTTCAGGCCATCGGCCAGGTTGCCGGCCATGCCGTCGGCCGGGTCGAACAGGCCAGCGCCCGTGCCCGGGGTGCCGCCGTTGCCGAGCACATCGCCGAGCAGACCACCTTCGCCACCGAGAACGCCGCCCAACGGGCCTTCTTCGCCGAGCACGCCGCCCAACACGCCGTTTTCGCCAAGCAAGCTGCCGAGCAGGCCGGTGGTACCGAGCAGGCCGCCCGCGAGGCCGTCTTCGCCCAGCACGTCGGAGAGCGTGCCGTTCGTGCCGAGCAGCGAGCCGACGGCGCCGTCCGGACCCAGCAAACCACCCAGGGGCGTGCCTTCGCCGAGCAGGCTTCCGACCACGCCATCCTCACCCAGAACGCCGCCGAGCAGGCCACCGGAAAGACCGTCGTTGCCGAGCACGCCACCCAGGGGGCCGCCGTCGCCGACCACTCCGCCGAGCAGGCCGTCGAGGGCGCTGCCCTGGCCGATCAGGTCGCCGACGAGGCTGCCTTCACCGAGCAGGCCTCCAACCAGGCCATCGTCTGCCAGCAGGTTGCCGACCACCCCGTTGTCGCCGAGCAGGCCGTCGAGCGTGTTGCCGACCACGCCGCCGTCAGCCAGCAGGTTGTCGAGGCCCAGGCTGGAGGTCAGGCCACCGAGCGGGCCTTCATTGGAAAGGAGGTTGTTCAGGCCGTCGGTCAGGTAGTCCACCTGGCCGTTCAGATGACCGATCAGCGCATCGGTCACGCCCTCGCCGAGCAGGGTGTCCACGATGGGACTCAGGCTGTTGCCGAGCGGGTCGGTGATGTTGCCGACGACCTCGTCGACCGGGTCCAGCGCGTTGGGATCGTTGCGGGTGAACTCGGAGCCGAGCAGCGGTGCCAGCACGCTGTCGACCACGTCGGTCGTGCCGTCGACCACCGGGGCCACGGGAGCGAGCGCGCCGCCCAGGCCAGCGGTGCCGTCGACCGCGCCGACCGCGCCATCGACGAGGCCGTCGCCCGGATCGAGCAGGTGATCGCCGTCTGCGTCTGCGTCTGCGTCTGCGTCGGCATCCGCATCGGCATCGGCATCGGCGTCTGCATCTGCATCTGCATCTGCATCTGCATCGGCGTCTGCGTCTGCGTCTGCGTCGGCATCGGCATCGGCGTCTGCGTCGGCATCCGCATCCGCATCGGCATCGGCATCGGCATCGGCATCGGCATCGGCGTCTGCGTCGGCATCGGCGTCTGCGTCGGCATCCGCGTCAGCATCCGCATCGGCGTCGGCGTCGGCATCACCGTCCGCATCCGCATCAGCGTCCGCATCGGCGTCGGCATCCGCATCGGAGTCGCCCACGCCCGAAAGGAGCAGCGGGACCGCGCTGTCGCTGCCGCCGCCACCGCCGCCGAGCGCGGCGCCGAGTGCGGCGGCGCCCAGGGCACCGAGTGCGAATTCACCCAGCCCGATGCCGCTGCCGGCAGCGAGCTTCTTGGTCACGGCCAGGGCAGCGGCATCCGCATCGCTGTCCGGCGGGGTCACTTGCAGGTCGCCCGAAGCGACGTCCACATTCACTTGTTCGAGGCCGCCCGGCAGCTTGGTCGAGCCGATGGTGGCATCGGTGCCGCCGGTGAACACGCCGGCCAGCGGGGCCTTGTTGGTCGCCGAGCCGGGAAAGAGAACGTTGGCGTGGCCGTCCTGCGGGACGATCACGCGGTCGCCGGCCACCAGTGTCTGATTACCATCGACCGGAATGCGGACACCGTCGCGCATCACGGCGACACCCGGCGTGGCATTCGATAATGTGCCGATGCTGGACGGGCCAGCTGCAGCGGGCGCCGCCGAACTCGCCATGGCAGGAGCGCCTAGCGGAGTAACGGTGGCCTGGGCAATGACCACGGGAGCAACGCCTGCGGCGGCAAGTCCTTCGGTCGAATTCGTCGATGCTTGTTGAGCGGTCATGGCAGCCTCTGTGACAAAAGATGCCTACTCAGGGGCAACTAGCGTGCCGCTTTTTGCGCGCCCCTTGCCAAACCGCCTTCAGGCGCCGCAACTTGTTGATTTGTATGGAAATTTTTCTTTGAACCGGCTTGCCGATGGGGTTCGGAATCAGCCCGCAGGAAGGTCATTCAGCGATTCGTTACGTAACGACGTAACCCCCTGTACCCGGAACGTCCGGCACATCCGAGGTCTTGCTCCGGGCTTGCGTACCGGCTCTTGCGCAGCACCCACTTCCTTCTTTTTCTTTCTTCCTCTTCTATAGATATGTTCAATCCCTCCCAGGAAGACGTGCGCCGCTTCTTCTGCGACGTGTACGCCAAGCACCGGCAGGGCTTGCCGATGGAAGCGCTCGAGACCATCGCCGCCGGCTGGATCGACGAGCATCCCGAGTACCACGAGGATCTCGCCGATGCCGACGCGGCGGTGGCGCGGGTCTACGACGGATCGAACGGGCGCGAAAACCCGTTCCTTCATCTGTCGATGCATTTGTCGATCAGCGAGCAGTGCTCCATCGACCAGCCGCGCGGCATCCGCCAGGCCGTCGAGCTGCTGGCTGCGCGCCGCGGCTCGCTGCTGCATGCGCATCACGAGGCAATGGACTGCCTGGGCCAGATGATGTGGGAGAGTCAGCGGGCGGGCAGGCCGCCGGACGGCGAGGGCTACGTCGCCTGCGTACAGCGGCGAGCGACCAAGGACTAACCCCCAGGCTTCGCGCACTTCGTGTCGCTTCGCCCCCCTTGCAGGGGGCAACACC
>NZ_AKIW01000154.1 GCF_000282635.1 Variovorax sp. CF313 | reverse complement strand
ACGCTGATCGGCACGCTGATCGGCGCGTCCATCATCGTGTTCCTCGTTCTGGAAATTCTCCCGGGCAACGCCGCGCAGATGCTCATGGGTCCCGACGCCTCGCCCGAAGCCGTCGCCGCCCTGGCCACCAAGCTCGGCCTCGACCAGCCCGCGTGGACGCGCTACTGGCACTGGATCGGCGGCTTGCTGACCGGCCACCTCGGCGACAGCTACGCCTACAGCTCGCCCGTGCTCGACCTGATCCTCGAACGCCTCGCGCTCACCGTGCCGCTGGCCATGATGGCGATGGCCCTGACCGTCGTGATCGCGCTGCTGGTGGGCGTGACGGCCGCCGCGCGCCACAACAAGCTCGGCGACGTCGGCCTCATGGGCATGGCTCAGGTCGGCATCGCGATTCCGAACTTCTGGTTCGCCATCCTGCTGATCCTCGTGTTCTCGGTGCAACTGCAGTGGTTCTCCGCCGGGGGCTTCGAGGGCTGGGGCGAAGGCATCTTCGCGGGCATCAAGTCGCTGCTGCTGCCTGCGCTGTCGCTGGCGGTGGTGCAGGCCGCGATCCTCGCGCGCATCACGCGTTCGGCGGTGCTGGAGGTGATGCGGGAAGACTTCGTTCGCACCGCGCGTGCCAAGGGTGTGTCGCAACGAGCCGTGCTGTGGACCCACGTGCTGCGCAACGCCATGATCCCGGTCATCACGGTCATGGGCATGCAGTTCTCCGAGCTGCTGGCCGGCACCATCGTGGTGGAGAACGTGTTCTATCTGCCGGGCCTGGGCCGCCTCATCTTCCAGGCCATCAGCAACCGCGACCTGATCGTGGTGCGCAACTGCGTGATGCTGCTGGCGGCCATGGTGGTGATCGTGAACTTCGTGGTCGACGTGCTGTATGCCGTGATCGACCCGCGCATCAAGGCCAGCGACATATGAGCTCCGTCATCAC
>NZ_AKIW01000153.1 GCF_000282635.1 Variovorax sp. CF313 | reverse complement strand
ACTACCTGATCGCCGCGTACTGCTTCGTCTGCACCGCGCTGATGTATGCCTTCACCGGAACGCCGCTCGGACGCACGCTGAACGCGGTGCGCGACAACCCCGAGCGCGTGGAGTTCATCGGCTACAACACGCAGCGCGTGCGCTACTACGCCTTCATCATCGCGGGCTTCTTCGCGGGCATCGGCGGCGGGCTGGCGGCCATCAACTTCGAGATCGTGAATGCGGCCGACAGCCTGAACGGGCTGCGCTCGGGCAGCTACCTGCTGTTCACCTTCCTCGGCGGTGCGACCTTCTTCTTCGGGCCGATCATCGGTGCGGCGCTGCTGGTGTTCGCGCTGGTGCTGCTGTCCGAACTCAGCAAGGCCTGGCTGCTGTACGTGGGCCTGGTGTTCCTGCTGATGGTGATGTTCGCGCCGGGCGGCGTGGCCAGCCTGATCATGATGAACGTGCGCGTGGCGCTGTTCGGCAAGATCAAGCGCTTCTACCTGCTGTACGTGGGCCTGTTCATCGGTGCGGCCATCGTGCTCGCGGGCGCGGCGGCCATTGTCGAGATGATCTATCACATGCAGCTCAACGCGGCGCTCGGACCCATGGTGCCGTTCGCGGGCCTGCAACTCGACACCTCATCGGTCGCGAGCTGGGTCGTCGCGATGGCCTTGCTGGCGGTGGGGCTGGGTGTGTTCGAGGTGTTCCGCCGGCGCTTCGCGAAGGTCTGGGGCCAGGCGCAGGAAGAAATCGAAGCCGAGATCAAGCGGCGGGAGACGGCATGACCTATTCACTCGAACTCAAGAGCCTGCGCAAGAGCTTCGGCAAGACCGACATCATCCGCGGGGTCGACCTGGCCGTGACGGCGGGCGAGCGCATCGCCATCATCGGGCCGAACGGTGCGGGCAAGTCCACGCTGTTCAACCTGATCAGCGGCCGGCTTGCACCCACCAGCGGCGAGGTGCTGCTCAACGGCCAGCGCATCGACGGCAAGCAGCCCTACGAGATCAACCGGCTCGGGCTGTCGCGCAGCTTCCAGATCACCAACATCTTTCCGAAGCTCACGGTCTTCGAGAACTTGCGCTGCGGTGTGCTGTGGAGCCTGGGCTACAAGTACACCTTCCTGCGCTTCCTCTCGAACCTCGACGATGCCAATGAGCGCACCGAGGAGCTCATCAAGCAGATCGGCCTGGAGAAGAAGCGCGACGTACACGCGGTGAACCTCACCTACGCCGAGCAGCGCGCACTGGAGATCGGCGTGACCATCGC
>NZ_AKIW01000152.1 GCF_000282635.1 Variovorax sp. CF313 | reverse complement strand
GGCACTTCGTGTCGCTTCTCCTCCCCCCGACCGGGGGCAACACCAGTGGCCCGGCAAAGCCGGTTCCACGGTGTTCCGCGAGAAGGCAATCCAATGACAACCACGACAAGCGTCCCTACCCGCCCGACCCTCTACATCGAAGGCCCCGCCTTCTGGACGCCCACGCTGCCCGGCTGGGAAGCCGCGCGCGCCGCCTTCCGCGGCGAAGGCGCGCTGGCCGACCCGCCCGCGAAGCGCCCCTCGCCGCAGGTGCTGGCCCCGGCCGAGCGCCGCCGCGCGCCCGACACCGTGGCGCTGGCGCTCGAAGTGGCGGCCGCCGCCATGGCCGCTTCGGGCCGCAACGCGGCCGACGTGCCCTGCGTGTTCACGTCGGCGCACGGCGACCTGTCGATCAACGACTACATGTGCAGCACGCTCGCGAGCGATCCGAAGATGCTGTCGCCCACCAAGTTCCACAACTCGGTGCACAACGCGGCCGTGGGCTACTGGACCATCGGCACCGGCTGCATGGCGGCCAGCAACGCGATTTCGGCCTACGAGCACAGCTTTGCCTCGGGCCTGCTCGAAGCGGCGGTGCAGTGCGCCTGCGACCAGGAGCCGGTGCTGCTGGTGGGCTGCGACACGCCCACGGTGGGCGCACTGGCTTCGGTCACCGACAGCCGCGGCCTGCTGGCGGTGGCGCTGGTGATCGCCCACGAGCCGACGCAGCGCACCGTAGCGGCGCTCGACTGGTCGCTGGCCGGCGAGGGCGGCACGGCGCCCGCAGCCACGCCACCGAGCTCGGAAGCGGCGAAATCGCTGGCCGAGATCAACCCCATGGCCCAGGCGCTGGCGCTGTTCGAATCGCTGGCGCACCTGGCGCACTCGGGAAACGGCGCGGGCACGCCGGTTGACCTGCCGCTGTCCTCGTCCCTGTCGCTGCGGCTGCAGTTGCGGCCGCTCGAGCGGGGCTGAGCCCACGCCCTCTGGAGTCGGCGCTATGCTTTTCGCAGCATCGCCGGTTGACAGGGGTGTTCGAGGTTTACCCAACTTTACGGAGCGTTCAAGCCCGCTTGCTCCCTTTGGACGACCATGAAGCGCATGAGCACCCCCCAACTCCTGATGATCGAAGACGACGCCCGCCTGGCGCAGATGGTGGGCGAGTACCTGACGCAGTCGGGCTTCGCGTTCAACCATGCCGGCGACGGCGCGAGCGGACTCGAGCAGCTGCAGCAGCACGCGCCCGACCTCGTGATCCTCGACCTGATGCTGCCCGACACCGACGGGCTCGAAGTGTGCCGCCGCATCCGCGCGCTGCCTGCTCCGCTGTCGAAGGTGTCGGTGCTGATGCTGACGGCCAAGGGCGACCCGATGGACCGCATCATCGGCCTGGAGATCGGCGCCGACGACTACCTGCCCAAGCCCTTCGAGCCGCGCGAGCTGCTGGCGCGCATCCGCGCCGTGCTGCGCCGCCGCAGCGAGAACGCCACCGAGGCCGAAGCCTCCACCGTGATGCGCTTCGGCACGCTGGAGATCGACCGCAACGCGCGCACCGTGTCGGTGGCCGGCGCGCTGGCCGACCTCACCTCCTACCAGTTCGACCTGCTGGTGGCGATGGCCGAACGCGCGGGCCGCGTGCTCACGCGCGACCAGATCATGGAAGCCGTGCGCGGCCGCGAACTCGAGGCCTTCGACCGCTCCATCGACGTGCACATGGGCCGCATCCGCGCGGCCATCGAGGTCGACGCGAAGAACCCGAAGCGCATCCTCACGGTGCGCGGCGTGGGCTACGTCTTTGCCAAGCAGCAAGATTGACCCGACCCCGGCCCGATGCTGCGCAACCTCTATTCCCGCCACCTCTACGTCCGCATCTGGCTCGCGGTGGTGGGTGGCGTCGTCATCCTCACGCTGATGGCCAACTGGATCGTGCGCGAAGCGGCGGAGGCCGAGCGCGAGCGCCTGGCGCCGGTGCCGCGCCACGTGGTGGTGCTCGACGCGCAGGACAAGCCCATCGGCGCAGGCACCGCGCTGCGCGTGCCGGGCCAGGGCCTGGAGTTCGACGTGACGCTGAGCGACGGCAAGGCGCTCACGCTGCGCGTGGCGCCGCGCGAACGGCTCCCGGGCTCAGCCGGCTTCGCGCCATGGCGCACGCCGTTCGGGCTGGGATGGATGATCGCGCTGGTGGGGGTAGCGGTGGCACTGGGCGTGTATCCGATCGTGCGGCGCATCACGCAGCGGCTGGAATCGCTGCAGCGCGGCGTGCAGCGATGGGGCGAAGGCGATCTCTCGGTGCGCGTGACCGAAGAAGGGCAGGACGAAGTGACCGATCTCTCCAAACGATTCAACGCGTCGGCCGAACGCATCGAGCAGCTGGTGCGTTCGCACAAGTCGCTGCTGGCCAACGCCTCGCACGAGCTGCGTTCGCCGCTCACACGCATCCGCATGGGCCTGGAGCTGATGGGCGAGCGCCCGAGCCAGTCGGCTCGAGAAGAGATCTCGCGCAACATCGGCGAGCTCGACCAGCTCATCGACGAGATCCTGCTGGCCAGCCGCCTCGACGCCAGCGAGGCCGACATGGGCACCATCGAGGCCGTGGACCTGACCGGCCTCGCGGCCGAGGAATGCTCGCAGGTGAACGCCGAACTCGACCTGGCCGCAGGTACCGACAACGCCACGCTGACCGTGCCGGGTGTGTCGCGCCTGCTGCGCCGCGCGATCCGCAACCTGCTGGAGAACGCCCGCCGCTACGGTGCCGGCGAGATCGCCGTGGAGCTGGGCTGCGCCAACGGCTACGCCACCGTGCGCGTCAACGACCGCGGCCCGGGCGTGCCCACGGCCCTGCGCGAACGCATCTTCGAGCCCTTCTACCGGCTGCCCGGCGCCAGCGAGCGCAACGGCGGCGTCGGCCTGGGGCTGGCGCTGGTGAAGTCGATCGCCGAGCGCCACGGCGGCACAGTGCGCTGCGAAGACCGCCCGGGCGGCGGCGCGAGCTTCGTGATCCGCCTGCCGGTGGCCGCGCGCGGGCACTGAGCCCTCGGTCCTGTTGGCGGGACGCCGCGGAACCGGCTTCGCCGGGCCGCAGGCGTCGCCCCCGGCGAGGGGGAAGGAGAAGCGACACGAAGTGCGCGAAGCCTGGGGGAGAGCCAAGCTAGTCAACCTTGATTCCGCCTTGCTTGATCACTTT
>NZ_AKIW01000151.1 GCF_000282635.1 Variovorax sp. CF313 | reverse complement strand
GGAAGGGAAGGGAAGGGAAGGGAAGGGAAGGGAAGGGAAGGGGTGGGGTGGGATGGGGTGGGGTGGGGTGGGGTGGTGGTTTACTCCAATAAAGGTGGGTCGCATATGATGAATTTCGTAACGGGAGCTGAGTGTGACGAATTTTTTGTTCTTCAAAAGTGTAGTTTTTGCATCTTGGGCGGCCTTTTTGTTTGGTTTTTCTTTGAACTCATTTGCGGGATATAGGGATGATCGACTTGTGGTTTGGGTGAACCTGGAGAGAGGGGGCAAGGGGTTGAATGTTGATGAGGTAATTCATGATTTCATACATTCAGGTCGAGTTGATTCAAGTTGCGGCGTGCGCTGGGAGCAGTGGGGGTCAACCTTGTATATGAGGAAGCGCCCTGATGGAATTACTGATGATCTGATTCGAAAGGTTTTTATTGAAAAAGACAGGCCATCGCTTCAGCGTTTGAATCACTTGCTAAAATCGTTCAAAGATCCCGAAATTGGGGCGGATGAAGGATTGGATGGCGTCGTGGTTTACTCCAGCAAAGGTGGGGCTCGCATGATGAATTTCATAAGAGGTAGGAAGAAGATCAAAAGCTACTCGTTGGCTTCGAACAATTCCTTGGTTAAGGCTCAAGATGTCGAAGAAGCGTTTTGCGTGCTTTTGCCTCCCACAACCCGCGCGCCGTAGAGCTTTCGATCGCTCCACGGGTCGTGCGAGCAACTAGCGCGGTATTGACACCGGCTGCCGCGAGGCAAATACTTCACCGAATGGTTGAGTATTTTTGGCTCGCCCGCCGCGCGTCCACCGCGCAATGGGCTTCACAGGAGACTCCCATGCTCGGAAACATCAACGCCGTGGCCAACCTCGCGGTGAAAGACCTGGCCGTGGCGCGCCGCTTCTACGAAGACACGCTGGGCCTGACACAGGTCGATGCGCAAGGCGAGGAGGTGATCGTCTATCGCAGCGGCACTACGCGGATCAACGTCTACCGCTCCTCATTCGCCGGCACCAACCAGGCCACGGCCGTGACCTGGTCGGTCGATGGCGATATCGAGCGGCTCGTGGCGGCGCTCAAGGCCAAGGGCGTGCGCTTCGAGCACTACGACATGCCCGGCATGAAGCTCGAAGGCGACATCCATGTCATGGACCACATGAAGGTCGCCTGGTTCAAGGACCCGGACGGCAACATCCTCAACCTGATCAACGGCTGATGAGGATGCCGCGGCCGAACCCGGTCAGCCGAAGTTCTTCGCCGCGAA
>NZ_AKIW01000150.1 GCF_000282635.1 Variovorax sp. CF313 | reverse complement strand
GTAGAAGGACTGTCGCGCGTCTTGCTGCGAAAGGCCGAAGCGCGTGACGATGCCGGCAAGGTGGCGCAGGGCGCCGCTCTCGGTTTCCATCGCGACGGTGGCGGCCTGGCCCAGCAGGGTCTTGGGATCGATGGCGTTGCTGCTGCCCAGCAGATCGATTTCAAAAACGTAAGCCTGGCTGAGTGTCTCTCGACCGACGAGGCGGTGGAATTGCAGTGCCTCGCCCAGAGGCGTTTGGATCGTGACGCGGCGCTTCATGGCTGCCGCAGGCGTGCGAGCACGCCTTCGAAGTTGGACATGGGACTCCCTGAATGCGCCTGCCGCTACGGATGAGGGCAAGCTTTTTCCGGGGATTATGTAAGCCCTTGTACTGGCGTCGTAAGTACACGAAAGTAACAGCGCCCGGAACTAGTGCGCAGTTGATGCTTGGCGCAAAGGGCTTGAAACAAGCGTGATCTCCGCGGCATCGTCCAGTTCTACGGCGCGGGTGCGCACCTGCGTCTCGCGGGCGAGACTGGCAGCTTCTTCAGCCCGCGAACAGCGCCGCCGGCACCCCCGGGCTGCCGATGCGCACCCTGAACAGCCCGCCCGCCAGCGGCTCGGCCGCCTGCTGTTCGGCCGTGAGTCCGTTGCGCGCGGTCGTGATGTAGAGCATGCACAGGTCGGCGTCGCCGAAGGCGCAGTCGGTGACGTGGCTCGCGGGCAGCGGGATGCGGCACAGCTCGGCCGCGCTCACCGGGTCATGGCAGGTCACGCAGGAGCCGCCCCAGTGCGCGATCCAGAGACGGCCGGCCGCGTCGGTGGTCATGCCGTCGGGCAGGCCATCGGGCTTCGGGAAGCGGTGCCACAGGCGCCGGTTCGACACCGTGCCCGCCTCCACGTCGAAGTCGTAGGCGTAGAGGTTGTTGCGCGCCGTGTTGTTGAAGTACATCGTGCGCCCGTCGGCCGACCATGTCGGGCCGTTGGTCACCTCGAAGCCGTCGTCGTGCCTGGTGCAGCGGCCGTCGGCGTCGTAGCGGTAGAGCGCGCCGGTCGGTGCCTGGCAGTCGAAGTCCATGCTGCCGCCCCAGAAGCGGCCTCGGCTGTCGCACTTGCCGTCGTTGAAGCGGTTGCCGGTGCGCTCGGGCTCGGGCTGGTGCAGGTAGCGCGGCTTCGCGTCGTCGCCGGGCGCGGTGGTGTCGAACAGCGCGAAGCCGCGGCGCAGCGTGACGATGAGGCCCGGCGCCGAGGCGCGCTCGGCGATGGCGGTGATCTCCTCGTCGAAGGTCCAGGTTCGCTGCGCGCCGCTGGCGGGGTCGTAGCGGAACAGGCGCGGCGTGAGGATGTCGATCCAGTAGAGCGCCTGCTCGCGCTGCGACCACATCGTGCCCTCGCCAAGGTTGGCGCCGGCGGCCCAGATGCATTCGAGCTCGCCTGCGACCGACGGCACGGATGCAGATGCGGATGAAGGGGGGAGGACGCCTGTCTCTTGCTTGTTCATTTGTTTTTTCCTCGTCATGTCTTCTTGACTCGGCGGATCGTATCAAGGCATATTGATAACGGAAATTTAAAATTTAGGCATTGATGAATATGCATTTTGCAATGTCAGTTGCCGAGCACCCTGGAGACTTTTCTTGAATCCCCCCCCACATTCCATTTATCCCAGCCTGAAAGACCGTGCCGTTTTCGTCACCGGTGGCGGCAGCGGCATTGGCGCTGCCATCGTCGCAGCGTTCGCAGCCCAGGGCGCGCGCGTCGCCTTCATCGACATTGCCGAGGGTTCCAGCGCGGCGCTCGCACGGCAGATCGAGGAGGCCGGCCACGCGGCGCCGTGGTGGCGCGCCTGCGATGTGCGCGACATCGCCGCGCTGCAGAAGGCCATTTCCGACGCGGCCACCGAACTCGGCGACTTCGCGGTGCTGGTCAACAACGTGGCGAGCGATGACCGCCACACGCTCGAATCGGTCACGCCCGACTACTACGACAACCGCATGGCCATCAACGAGCGGCCGGCGCTGTTCGCGATCCAGTCGGTGGTGCCGGGCATGAAGCGCCTGGGCTTCGGCTCGGTGGTCAACCTGGGCTCCACGGGCTGGCAGACGAAGGGCTCGGGCTACCCCTGCTACGCGATCGCCAAGTCGTCGGTGAACGGCCTCACGCGCGGGCTCGCGGTGGACCTGGGCCGCGACCGCATCCGCATCAACACCGTGTCGCCCGGCTGGGTGATGACGGAGCGCCAGGTGAAGCTGTGGCTCGACGACGAAGGCGAACAGTCGCTCAAGCGCAACCAGTGCCTGCCCGACAAGCTGATGCCGGAAGACATCGCGCGCATGGTGCTGTTCCTGGCATCGGACGACGCGAAGATGTGCACGGCCCAGGAGTTCACCGTGGACGCCGGCTGGACCTGAACGGAATTGCTGTGCGTGGAATGCCGGAACCGGCT
>NZ_AKIW01000149.1 GCF_000282635.1 Variovorax sp. CF313 | reverse complement strand
TATGCGTCCGCCCAACACATATTGAATTCCCCTGGCGGCTGGGCCAGGATGGTGTGCACCAGACCGATAGGTGGACACCATCAAAGACTCCAAGCGACTCACCCGGCGGCGCCATGACGCCGCCCTCAAGGCCCAAGTTCTGGCCGAATGCGCCAAGCCCGATGCTTCGGTGGCCGGCATCGCGCTGGCTCATGGCCTGAACGCGAACCTGGTGCACAAGTGGCGTCGGATGGCTGCGGCGCCATCAGCGCAGAAGCCGGTTGTGAATCCGATGCCAGCCCACTCGTTCGTCGCGTTGCCGGTTACGCCTTCGCCGTCGACGCCCGCTCAAGAACTGGTCATCGAACTGCGTCGAGGCACGCTCATGGTCAAGGCCACATGGCCCGTCGCCGCTGCCGCCGAGTGCGCGGCCTGGATGCGCGAGCTGCTGCGGTGATCCGCATCGATTCGGTGTGGCTTGCGGCCGAACCGCTGGACATGCGCGCTGGCACCGACACCGCGTTGGCCCGCGTCGTGCAGGTCTTCGGATCGGCCAGGCCTCATCACGCCTACCTGTTCGCCAACCGAAGGGCCAACCGCATGAAGATCCTTGTGCATGACGGCATCGGGATCTGGCTATGCGCTCGCCGACTCCATCAGGGCCGCTTCCTCTGGGCCAACACCGCCCTGGGGGTGCAGATGGCCCTGTCTCGTGAACAGCTCGACGCGCTCGTGCTCGGGCTACCGTGGCAGCGCCTGGGCAATGGATGCGCCATCACCATGGCGTGAGCGGGAGGTGGCCCCGCAGCAATTGGGGCGTTTGCGAATGGCCCTTGTCGCGGAGTTCGGCACACTGGGTCCATGCTCACCAGCGAACAACTCCAGAGACTCGGCGAGGCCGAGTTGCGCGCGCTGGCGCAGGGGTTGCTGGCCCAGCTTACCGAGCGCGACGGCTTGATCGCGGAGCGGGATGCCGAGATCGCGCTCAGGAAAGCCCAACTCACGCAGGCCGACGGCGAGATCCTGATCAAGGATCGCAAGCTCGTCTGGAGCGAAGCACGCATCGACCAGCTCACCCACGAGATCGCGGTACTCAAGCGCTGGAAGTTCAGTGCCCGCAGCGAGCAACTCGACGCCACGCAGAAGAGCCTGCTCGACGAGACCGTCGACGCCGACATTGCTGCCATCGAACTGGAACTCGAGCTGTTTAGAACGAAGCCACCGCCCTCGGCGCCGCAGCACCCGAAGCGGGCACCGCTGCCGGCTCACCTGCCGCGCACGTCGTTCCATCACGACCCCGCCTGCACCACCTGCAGGTGCGGCTGCGAGCTCAAGCGCATAGGCGAGGACGTGAGCGAGAAGCTCGACTACACGCCTGGTGTGTTCACGGTGGAGCGCCACGTTCGGGGCAAATGGGCCTGCGCGAAGTGCGCGACCCTGATCCAGGCGCCGGTGCCCGCACAAGTCATCGATAAGGGCATGCCGACCGCCGGCTTGCTGGCCCAAGTGCTGGTGGCGAAGTACGCCGACCACATGCCCCTGTACCGCCAAGAGAGCATCTTCGCGCGGGCCGGCATGCCGCTGGCGCGCTCCACGCTGGCCGAATGGGTGGGCGTATGCGGCGTGCAGCTGCAGCCGCTGGTCGACGCGCTCAAGCAGGAGATCCTGAGCCACAGCGTGCTGCACGCCGACGAGACGCCGGTGGCGATGCTCACGCCGGGCCAGAAGAAGACGCACAAGGCCTACCTCTGGGCGTACTGCCCCGGTGTCTTTGAGGACCTCCGGGCCGTCGTCTATGACTTCGCGGACAGCCGCGCCGGCGAGCACGCCCGCGCCTTCCTGCAGCAGGGCAGCGAGCCGTGGATCGGCAAGCTGGTGTGCGACGACTACGCTGGATACAAGGCCAGCTTCACACAGGGTGTCACCGAGATTGGCTGCGCTGCGCACGCGAGGCGCAAGTTCTTCGAGCTCCAGGCGAGCACCAAGAGTGCCGTGGCCGAGCAGGCGATGAAGTTCTTCGGTGAGCTCTACGAGATCGAGCGCGAGGTGCACGGCTTGACTACGCAGCAGCGCCTTGTGATCCGTCAGCATAAGGCCAGGCCCGTGGCCGATGCGCTGCACGCATGGATGGTCGCGCACCGCCTTCGCGCGACCGATGGCACGGCGCTGGCCCGCGCGCTGGACTACAGCCTGAAGCGATGGACCGCGCTCACGCGCTACGTCGACGACGGGCAACTGCCGATCGACAACAACTGGGTGGAGAACCAGATCCGTCCTATCGCGCTCGGGCGCTCGAACTGGCTGTTCGCGGGCTCGCTGCGGGCTGGGCAGCGCGCGGCCGCGGTGATGAGCTTGATCCAGTCGGCCAAGCTCAACGGGCTCGATCCGTATGCGTACTTGAAGGACGTCCTGCAGCGCCTTCCAACCCAGCCGGCCAATCGCGTCGAAGAACTCCTGCCGCACCGGTGGAGGCTGCCTGTTGAACGGTAGCATTCCTGATTCATGCCTATAACCGGTCCCCAATACCTCATCGAACTGCACGGCGTGCGGGACATGGATGCATTCACGTCAGCGTTCAACACCGGCCTGATAAACGCCGCCGGAGGCCACTGGGGTGGCAACTGGGACGCCTTCAACGACTACCTGTCGTGGCCTGCTGAAGACTCATACACCCTGATCCTCGACGGCTGGACCAGCTGCAACGCCTTGGGAGAGCGCGACCTTGCGATCTTCGAAGGCATCCTCGCGTCGAACCCACACGTTTTAGTCCGCTTGACGTGACCGATTCGCGTCACGGCTCAGTCAAGGTGTGATTGCCGTACGCTTAC
>NZ_AKIW01000148.1 GCF_000282635.1 Variovorax sp. CF313 | reverse complement strand
TTCGTGTCGCTACGCCTTCCCCCTACCGGGGGCACCACCAGCGGCCCGGCAAAGCCGGTTCCGCGGTGGTTTTGGAAATAACAGCGCCTCGTGGTCGAGGCCGAAATCGAGAAGAACATGGCTGCACTTTCCCTACGCAACGTCATCAAGCGCTACGGCCACGGGCCGAAAGCCAACCAGGTCATCCACGGCGTGAGCGCCGAGATCGCCAACCATGAATTCATCGTGATCGTCGGCCCCTCGGGCTGCGGCAAGTCCACGCTGCTGCGCATGGTGGCCGGCCTGGAGGAAGTCTCGGCCGGCGAGATCGCCATCGGAGGCAAGGTGGTGAACCAGCTCGAACCCTCCGAGCGCGACATCGCCATGGTGTTCCAGAACTACGCGCTGTACCCGCACATGAGCGTGTTCGCGAACATGGCCTACGGCCTGAAGATCGCCAAGGTACCGGTCGATGAGATCAAGGTGCGCGTCGACAAGGCCGCGAAGATCCTCGAACTCGGCCACCTGCTGGAGCGCAAGCCGCGCGAACTCTCCGGCGGCCAGCGCCAGCGCGTGGCCATGGGCCGCGCCATCGTGCGCCAGCCGCAGGTTTTCCTGTTCGACGAACCGCTGTCGAACCTCGACGCCAAGCTGCGCGCGCAGACGCGCCTCGAAATCCAGAAGCTGCACCGCGAACTCGGCATCACCTCGCTGTTCGTCACGCACGACCAGGTCGAGGCGATGACGCTGGCGCAGCGCATCATCGTGATGAACGGCGGCGTGATGGACCAGTTCGCGACGCCCGAAGAGGTGTACTCGCGTCCGGCGACCACCTTCGTGGCGAGCTTCATCGGCTCGCCGCCGATGAACCTGCTCAAGCATGCGCCGGGCGTGCGGCCCGGCCAGATCCTGGGCATCCGCCCCGAACACCTGAAGCTCGACGAGAGCGGCTGGACGGTGCAGGTCGAGCAGGTCGAGCTGCTGGGCGCCGAGCGCCTGGTGTACGGCCGCATCGGCGATGAGCAGATCATCATGCGCACTGACGAAGGCGACCATCCGCCGGTGGCAGGCGACACGGTGAAGATCGCCGCTCGCGAAGACAAGCTGCACTGGTTCGACGCCGGCTCCGGCAAGCGCGCGGACTAATGCTCGCCCCCAGGCTTCGCGCACTTCGTGTCGCTTCTCCTAACCCCTACCGGGGGCGACACCAGC
>NZ_AKIW01000147.1 GCF_000282635.1 Variovorax sp. CF313 | reverse complement strand
TGTCGCTTCGCCACCCCCCTTCCGGGGGCAACACCAGTGGCCCGGCAAAGCCGGTTCCACGGTGTTCCTGGATTGGCGGTCAAGGCGCGTTGCCCTGCGGCCCCACGGACGGCGGCGCCGCGCGACCGCTCGAGCCCGGCGAGAGCTTGCGGCCGAAGGCCTCACCCACGTTGCGCACCGGCCGGCTGGCTTTCTCCGACACGTTGTTGACGCCGCGCCGCGTGGCCGCATCCGCGCGGTTGACGCTGCGGCCCGCGGCGTCGGTGCCGCGCTGCACGCTGCCCACGACCTTGCCGCTGCGCGAGGGTGACTTGATGGTGTGAGCGCGTCGGGCCTGCGGCGGGTTGTCTGCGCTCTGGGCTTGCGCGCCCACCGGCAGCCACAATGCGGCGGCCATCGCCGCGACGAGCGATGTGCGAAAGATGTTCGAGAGTTTCATGGAGTCTCCTTGGTGTCGTCTGCTTCCGCTGCGGCCGCGCGTGCCATGCGTTCGCTCTTCCAATACACGTCGTCGCCGCCGTCCATCCGGTTGAGCACGCGCGCGAGCACGAAGAGCAGGTCGCTGAGCCGGTTGAGATATTGGCGCAGTGCGTCGTTGAGTTCGGCCGCCGCACCGAGCGCGACCACCGCACGCTCGGCCCGCCGCGCCACCGTGCGGCACACATGCGCGAGCGAGGCTGCGCGCGTGCCCGCGGGCAGGATGAATTCGGCAAGGCGCGGCAGCGCGGCGTTGTGCTCGGCCAGCGCGTTGTCGAGCTGCAGCAGCGCATCGGCCTTCAGCAGCGTGAAACCCGGCATCGACAACTCGCCGCCGAGATTGAAGAGCTGGTGCTGCACGTCGACCAGCAGCTCGCGCACGGGCTCCGGCATGGGCTCGCACAGCAGCAGGCCGATCTGCGAGTTGAGTTCGTCCACGTCGCCCATCGCGTGCACGCGCAGGTGGTCTTTCGGCACGCGCGTGTTGTCGCCGAGGCCGGTGGTGCCATCGTCGCCGGTGCGGGTGGCGATCTGGGAAAGTCGGTTGCCCATGGTGGCTCCTGTTTTTACAGCTCGACGGTCGAGGCGTCTATCTTGCCCGCGAGCCATTGCAGGCCCGCAAGATGCTGCTGGTCATGGCTGCAGAGGTAGTGGATGAGGCTGCGCATCGTGAGCGGGCCGTAGCCTTCGAACACGGCCGTGCGCGCGAGCTGTGCGTCGCTCAGGCTGGAGATGATTTCCATCGTCTGCACGCGCGCCATGCGGAAGTCGGCCAGCACCTTCGCCGCGTCGGCCGTGCCGTATGCACGCGCGATGGCCAGCGGCTCGCTGTCGATCGACGCCAGCGTCGGATGCGTCTCCTGCAGCGTGCGGCGAAAGCGCACGTGGTAGCCCTCGATCTCGATGTCGCGCACGTGGCAGAGCTGCTCGATGGCGGTGAAGGCCTCGCTGGGCACACCCTCCCACGAGGGCGGCGCCCAATGCCGGAAGGCCGTGGGAATGGCCGCGTAGTGGGCTTCCAGCTGCGACGGGAAGGCGGCGAGAGCGCTGAGGGTCGTGGGGTTCATGTTTTTTCCGAAGCGCATTATGGTGCGCGCTCCGTAGAATGGCCGATCACCCTCACGCTGCCAGGAGACACACGATGAACGCCCCGACCTCCACCTCGCACCTGATGCCGGAGCTTCATCTGCGCGACGTGCCTGCGGCCCTGATCGACGGACTGAAGGCGCGCTTCGGCGCCAACTGTTCCACGGCCATGGCGGTGCGCACGCAGCACGGGCGCGACGAATCTTCCTTCGATGCGCCGCCGCCAGCCGCCGTGGTGTTCGCAGAGAACACGCAGGACGTGGCCGACGCGGTGAAGCTGGCCAGCGAGCACAGCGTGCCGGTCATCCCCTTCGGCGTGGGCTCCTCGCTCGAAGGCCACCTGCTGGCGGTGCAGGGCGGCATCAGCATCGACGTGTCGCGCATGAACCGTGTGCTGTCGGTCAACGCCGACGACCTCACGGTGACGGTGCAGCCCGGCGTCACGCGCAAGCAGCTCAATGAAGAGATCAAGAGCACGGGCCTGTTCTTCCCCATCGACCCGGGTGCCGACGCGTCCATCGGCGGCATGACGGCCACGCGCGCCAGCGGCACGAACGCGGTGCGCTACGGCACGATGCGCGAGAACGTGCTGGCGCTCGAAGTGGTGACGGCCGCGGGCGACGTCATCCGCACCGGCACGCGCGCGAAGAAGTCTTCGGCCGGCTATGACCTCACGCGCCTCATGGTGGGCAGCGAAGGCACGCTGGGCGTGGTCACCGAGATCACGCTGCGCATCTACCCGCTGCCCGAGGCGGTGTCGGCGGCAATCTGCTCGTTCCCGAGCATCGAGGCGGCCGTGCGCACGACCATCGAGACCATCCAGCTCGGCGTGCCGATCGCGCGCGTGGAACTGATCGACGTGAACACGGTGCGCATGGTGAACGCCTACGCCAAGCTGAACCTGCGCGAAGAGCCGATGCTGCTGATGGAATTCCACGGCTCGCCGGCCGGCGTGAAGGAGCAGGCCGAGACGGTGCAGGAACTGGCCAGCGGGCATGGCGGCAACGCCTTCGAATGGGCCAGCACGCCGGAAGAACGCACGCGGCTGTGGACGGCGCGGCACAACAGCTACTTCGCAGCCGTGCAGTCGCGCCCGGGCTGCCGCGTGATCTCCACCGACACCTGCGTGCCGATCTCGCGCCTGGCCGATTGCCTGCTCGATTCGGTGGCCGAAGCCGATGCGAGCGGCATCCCCTACTTCCTCGTCGGCCACGTGGGCGACGGCAACTTCCACTTCGGCTACCTGCTCGACCCGAACATTCCCGAAGAGCGCGTGAAGGCCGAGGCGCTGAACCATGCGCTGGTGAGCCGCGCGCTGGCGCTCGAAGGCACTTGCACCGGCGAGCATGGCGTGGGGCTGCACAAGATGGACTTCCTGGTGACCGAGGCAGGCGTCGGCGCGATCGACATGATGCGCACGATCAAGCGCGCGCTCGATCCGAAGAACATCATGAACCCCGGGAAGATCTTCAGCCTCTGATCCGTTCGGGCGACGCCCCGTGAAAAAGCCCGGGGCTCTCGCGAGCCCCGGGCTTTTTTTTGTCGACGATGCGATCGGCGAGCGCGCTTACTTGCGGCGGCGTGCCGGTGCCTGCTCCGCCGGCACATAGGTCTGCGACGGCGCCGCACCGCCATCCACGCCCAACCGGCCGCCGCCGCCGAGGCCCTGGCCGCGCACCGTCTGCGCCTTGTAGCTGCGCAGCGAACGCACCATCTGGTTGA
>NZ_AKIW01000146.1 GCF_000282635.1 Variovorax sp. CF313 | reverse complement strand
AGATCTGGCACACGCGCACGTCGCGGTAGATGCGCTCCAGCGGAAAGTCGTTCACGTAGCCGTAGCCGCCCAGCGTCTGGATGGCGGCGCTGCATACGCGCTCGGCCATCTCGCTCGCGAACAGCTTGGCCATGGCTGCTTCCTTCAGGCACGGCCGCCCCGCATCGCGCAGGCTGGCGGCATGCCAGATCAGCTGGCGCGCGGCTTCGAGCTGCGTGGCGCATTCGGCCAGCCTGAAACCGACGGCCTGCTGGTCGAAGATCGAGCCGCCAAAGGCCTGGCGCTCCTTGGCATAGGCCAGCGCCACGTCGAAGGCGCTGCGCGCCATGCCCACGCTCTGCGCGGCAATGCCGATGCGCCCGCCCTCCAGCGCGCCGAGCGCGATCTTGTAGCCCTCGCCCTCGGCGCCGATCAGGTTCTCGCACGGAATGCGACAGCCGTCGAAGTTGATCTGCGCGGTGTCGCTGCTGTGCTGGCCCAGCTTGTCTTCCAGGCGCGCGACGTTGTAGCCCGGTGTGTCGGTCGGCACGATGAAAGCGCTCATGCCGCGCTTGCCCGCGCCCTTGTCGGTCACCGCGATGACGATGGCCGCCTGGCCGTTCTTGCCGCTGGTGATGAACTGCTTCACACCGTCGATCACGTACGCGTCGCCGTCCTTGCGCGCCGTGGTGCGCAGGCTCGATGCATCGCTGCCGGCCTGCGGCTCGGTGAGGCAGAAGGCGCCGAGCATCCGGCCCTGCGCCAGCGGTTCGAGCCACTTCTTTTTCTGCTGCGCATTGCCGTAGCGCATGAGGATGGCGTTGACCGGGCAGTTGGTCACGCTGATGGCGGTGCTGGTGCCGCCGTCGCCGGCCGCGATTTCTTCGAGCACCAGCGCGAGCGTGAGGTAGTCGAGGCCCGCGCCACCGTGTTCCTCGGGCACGCAGATGCCGTAAGCACCCAGTGCCGCAAGGCCTTGGTGAGCCTCCTTGGGAAAGCTGTGCTCGCGGTCCCACTTCGGGGCGTTGGGCCACAGTTCGGCTTGCGAGAAGTCGCGCACCGCGTCGCGGATGGCTTCCTGGTCGGGGCTGAGCAGCATGGCGTTGTCTCCTGTCTGTCTTTTTTCGAGTCGTGCTTACTTGCCGGCGCCCAGGTCCATGATCAGGCGCGCCGCCATGTACAGGCGGCGCGGAATGGCACTGATGTCCACGTACTCGGCCTTGTCGCTGTGGTAGCCGAAGCCCGGCAGGCCCAGGCTCTCGATCACCGGCTTGCCCGACAGCGCCGCATAGGCCGCGTCCGTGCCGCCGCCGGTGCGCTCTTCCACGCCGAGGTTGCCGCCGGCCTCCTTGTAGAAGCCCACAGCCTTGTCGACCAGTTTCTTGCCGCCTTCGCCCGCGTTGAAGGCCGGACGGCCGCGCGTGACGACCACCTTGACGTCGGCCTCGGGCAGCTTCTTCTGCTGCGCGCGCTCTTCCAGCGTCTTCATGGCGGCATCGAAGTCTTCGTTGCGCGCATAGCGCACGTCGGCGTTCAGCGTGGCGCTGGCCGGGATGATGTTCGACACGTTGCCGGCCTTGGCGATGGTCCAGTTGAAGCGCAGGTTCTTCGCCTTGTCGTCGATGTTCATGGTGCGCAGCACGAGGTCGGAGGCCTCGACCAGCGCGTTCACGCCCATCTCGGGCGCGCCTCCCGCATGCGAGGCCTTGCCGGTGATGTTGACCTGCACGTAGGCGATGCCCGAGGTGCCCAGCGAGAGTTTCTCGTCGCCGGCACTGGCGGGCTCGAAGGACAGCACGTAGTCGGCCAGCTTGGCTTCTTCCTGGATCAGGTCGCGCGAGCCGAAGGAGCCCTTTTCCTCGTCGGTGTTGAACAGCACGGTGATGGTGCCGTAATCGCGCACGCCGTAGTCCTTCAGCAGCTTGAGCGTGTGCAGGATGACGGCGTTGCCGCCCTTGTCGTCGGCGATGCCGGGGCCGTAGGCCTTGTCGCCTTCGATCTTGAACGGCGCCTTCGCGAGCGTGCCCTTCAGGTACACGGTGTCCATGTGCGACATCAGCAGCAGGTTCTTGCCGCCGCGGCCCTTGATCTTGCCGACGATGTTGTCGCCCACCACGAGGCCGGCCGACTTGCTGCGCGTGACCGTGAAGCCCAGGTTCTTGAGTTCGCCCTCGAGGTAGTTGCCGGCGGCGGCGATGCCTTCGGCGTCACCGGTGCCGGTCTCGATGTTGACGAGCTTTTCCAGCGTCTTGATCACCGCAGGCTGCTCGTCGGTGGCGGCCTGGAACAGCACGTTGTCGCGCTTCTGCGCCCAGGCGGCGCTCGCCACGAAAGCGGTGGCCAGCACGGCGGCAATGGCGGTACGGTGGATGGATGGGCGCATGAAATCTCCTGCTCTACGCATTGTTTGAAGTATCCGAACGAAAAAGCCGGCAAGCGCCCGTCCCCCGGGCGCTTGCCGGCCGTTGCTCTTATAGCAATTCGAGTGCCACGGCGGTGCCTTCGCCGCCGCCGATGCACAGCGTGGCCACGCCGCGCTTCTTGCCGCGCGCCTTCAGCGCATGGATCAGCGTGACCATGATGCGCGCGCCGCTGGCACCGATCGGGTGACCCAGCGCGCAGGCGCCGCCGTTCACGTTGACGATCTCGTGCGACACGTCGAGTTCGTGCATCAGCGCCATCGGCACCACGGCGAAGGCTTCGTTCACCTCCCACAGGTCGACGTCCTTCACGGTCCAGCCGGTCTTCTTGAACAGCTTGGCGACGGCGCCAACGGGCGCGGTGGAGAACCATTCGGGCTGCTGGGCATGCGTAGCATGGCCGACGAGGCGGGCGATGGGCCTGGCGCCGATCTTCTTCGCGTGCGACTCGGTCATCATCACCAGCGCGGCAGCGCCGTCGTTGATCGACGAGCTCGACGCGGCGGTGATGGTGCCGTTCTCCTTCTTGAACGCGGGCTTGAGGGTGGGGATCTTGTCGAGCTTGACCTTGCCGGGGCCTTCGTCGATGGAGATCACCGTGTCGCCGCCGCGGCCCTTCACGGTGACGGGCACGATCTCGTCCTTGAAGAGGCCGGTGTCGGTGGCCTTCTTGGCGCGCTCGACGCTGGCGATGGCGAAGGCGTCCTGCTGCTCGCGCGTGAACTTGTACTTGG
>NZ_AKIW01000145.1:0-1833 GCF_000282635.1 Variovorax sp. CF313 | reverse complement strand
AGGTACCCCGTCGGCGTGATCGCGCCCCGAACGACGCCGCGCACAACAAGGAGAGATGCGGGAGTCCACGCTAGCCCCTCGCATCCGGCAACCCCAGCATCGCGCGTGCCTCACGCGGATTCGCAACTTCACCGCCCAGGCTCACGAGGATGTCGCGTGCCTTCGCCACCAGCTGGGCGTTGCTCTCGGCGAGCACGCCCTTCTCCAGGTAGATGTTGTCCTCCATGCCCACGCGCACATGGCCGCCCAGCAGCCATGCCTGCGCGACGATCGGGAACTCCATGCGCCCGATGCCGAAGGCGCTCCAGAAGGCGCCGCGCGGCAGCATGTTGCGCGCATAGAGCAGCGTCTCGGGCGTGGGCGCGAAGCCGTACTTCACGCCGAGCACGAAGGTCCACATGGCCGGGCCGTCGAGCGTGCCGTCGGCGATCAGGTCGAGCGCGAGGTTGATGTCGCCGGAGTCGAAGATCTCCAGCTCGGGCTTCACGCCGGCCTCGCGCATCACCTTCGCCATGCGCCGCACGTTCTTCGGCGTGTTGATGACCACGTCGGGCCCCGAGTTCATGGTGTTGAGGTCGAGCGAGCACACGTCGGGCCTGATGAGCGCAATGTGTTCCACGCGCTTCTCGGGCGGCAGCAGCGTGGTGCCCGGTGCGGCGATCTTCGGATCGTCCTCGCTCGGAATGAAGCGCCCGCCCGGCCCGGTCGTGAGGTTGACGATCAGCTCGCGGTTCTCGCGGCGGATGCGCTCGACCACCTCGCGGTACAGCTCGACCTCCATCGAGGGCTTGCCGGTTTCGGGATGGCGCACGTGGATGTGCACCTGCGCCGCGCCGGCCTCGGCCGCGGCGAGGCACTCGTCGGCGATCTGCACCGGCGTGATCGGCAGGTGCGGCGTCTGCTCCGGCTTCACGAGGTTGCCCGTGACCGCGCAGGTGATGAGTGTCTTGGCGGTGCTCACAGGTGGCGCCCTCCGTCGACCACGATGCGCGTGCCGGTCACGAAGCGCAGCGTGGTGGCCAGCGCTTCGACCGTGGCAGCCACGTCGTCGGGCAAGCCGATGCGGCCCAGTGGTGTGGTGCTGGCCATCTTGTTCGCGAATTCCGCGCCGCGCCCGGGCACGAAACCCGATTCGACCGCGCCCGGCGACACCGACACCACGCGCACCGACGGCGCGAGTGCCTTGGCCAGCGCGTCGCCCACCACGTCGAGCCCGGCCTTGGCGGCCACGTAGGCGAGGTTGCTGCCCACGCCCGTGAAACCCGCGATGGAAGAGATGTTGGCCACCAGCCCGTCGCCGCTGGCCTTCAGCATCGGCGCGAAGGCGCGGATGGTGGCGAACACACCGCGGAAGTTGGCGCGCACGATGTCGTCGATGAGCTCGTCGGTCAGCGCGTCGAGGTCGGCGGCCGGCACCGGTTGCGTGTGGCCCGCGCTGTTGACGAGGATGTCGCAGCGCCCGAGCGTGGCCTTCACCTCGGCCGCCGCGGCCACGAGGCTGGGCGTGTCGACGATGTCGGCGCGGATCGCGGCATGGCGCTGGCCGCTGACCGAGGGCAGGGCGGCCACGCGCGCCGCCGCATCGTCGCCCTTGCGGTGCAGCAGCACGCAGGTGGCGCCGAGCGCGGCCAGGCGCGTGGCCGTGGCATAGCCGATGGCGCCAAGGCCGCCGGTGATGACGGCGACCTTGCCGTCGAGTCTGGAGACTGGATCGAAGCTCATGGATGTGAAAGGAGTGGATGAGTCGGTACGGAGTCTTTTCGCGGAACACCGCGGAACCGGCTTTGCCGGGCCGCAGGTGTTGCCCCCTCGAAGGGGGTTGGCGAAGCGACA
>NZ_AKIW01000144.1 GCF_000282635.1 Variovorax sp. CF313 | reverse complement strand
GGAGTGCGCGAAGCCTGGGGGTTTGCTCATGTCAAGGCAGGCGGTGGCGGGCGTCGTAGTACGCGCGCCAGTGCGAGCCGCTTCGCTTCGCCGCCTTCTGCTCGAAGTAGCGCCGCAGCTTGGCGCGGTCGTCGGCGTTGTCCTTCACCACCGTGCCGGCGATGCAGTCGACCAGGTCGGCCGGCGAGCCCTCGCGCTGTTCGAGGAACCATGCGCGCACGCCGACCGCATGCGCCACGTTCACCGCCTCGGCGGTGGACATCACGGCGGTGAGCCGGTCCATCGCCGCGTCGCCCGCGTTGCCGTTGTCGCCCTTCGCGGGTGCGCCGCGCAGGTCGCGGAAGGTGGACACCAGCAGCTCCAGCACGGGAGCGGGCACGGTCTTCGGAATGCCGCTCTGCGCGAGCAGCCGCGTGGACGATTCCTGCACCAGCGCCAGCTCGCGGTCGAAGTCGAGGATGGGGAACACCGTCTCGAAGTCGAAGCGCCGCTTCAGCGCCGCGCTCATCTCGTTGACGCCGCGGTCGCGCGTGTTGGCGGTGGCGATGATGTTGAAGCCCTCGCGCGCATAGAGCATGCCGTGCTCGCCCGACAGCTCGGGCACCGCCATCACGCGGTCCGACAGCATGCCCAGCAGGCAGTCCTGCACCTCCAGCGGCGCGCGGGTGATTTCCTCGAAGCGCACCACCTGGCCCTGCTGCATGCCGAGGTACAGCGGCGCCGGCACCATCGCGCGCGGGCTCGGGCCTTCGTTGATGAGCAGCGCGTAGTTCCAGCCGTACTTGATCTGGTCCTCGGTGATCGAGGCGCCGCCCTGGATGGTGAGCGTCGAGACGCCCGAGATGGCCGTGGCCAGCAGCTCCGACAGCATCGACTTCGCCGTGCCTGGCTCGCCCACCAGCATCAGCCCGCGGCCGGTGGCCAGGGTGACGAGCATGCGTTCGATGCTGGCCACGGGCGCGACGATCTTGGGTGCGATGCCGAGCGCCGCATCGCCAAGGATGAACGAGCGCGCGGCCTTCAGGCCCAGCACCCAGCCGGGCGGGCGCGGGTCGGTGTCCTGCGCCTGCAGCCGTGCGAGCTGTTCGGCGTAGAGGATCTCGGCCGGCGGGCGCTGCAGTTGCTGCGGCGCAGTGCCGGTGTCCTTGGTCGTGTTGTTGATGGCCATCTTTGATTCGGTCAGGTCAAGTTCGGGGAACACCGCGGAACCG
>NZ_AKIW01000143.1 GCF_000282635.1 Variovorax sp. CF313 | reverse complement strand
TGGAACCCCGAAGGCCAATTGGAGTACCTGGGCCGCATCGACCACCAGGTGAAGGTGCGGGGCTTCCGCATCGAGCTCGGGGAGATCGAGGCGCAGTTGCTGGCACAACGGGAGGTGCGAGAGGCGGTGGTCATCGCCAACGAAGGCCCGACGGGCACGCGGCTCGTGGGTTACGTGTCGGGGCAAGACCTCGACACGACGGCACTGCGCGAACGCCTGGGCGAAGCACTGCCCGACTACATGGTGCCGAGCATGCTGATGGTGCTCGACGCACTGCCGCTGAACGCCAACGGCAAGGTGGACCGCAACGCGTTGCCGGCGCCGGAGTTCTCGGCGGGCAACGCATATGAAACGCCACTGGGAGAGACGGAAGAGAAGCTGTCCGCGATCTGGGCGGAAGTGCTGGGCGTGCAGCGCGTGGGCCGCAACGACAACTTCTTCGAACTCGGCGGCCATTCGCTGCTGTCCGCGCGGCTCGTGGCGCGCCTGCATGCCGCCATGCACAGTGAACTCACCATCCGCGACGTCTTCCAGTACCCGACCCTGGCTGCCATGGCTGCCCGGATCGCCGGGGCCCTCCGGGACAGCCCCGTGGTCCAGGCCCTTTCAGAAATCGATTCGCTGATCGACAGCATGGAGACCGTTTGATGGAAACCACCGCAGCCCGCCGCATCGCCGAGCGCTTCTCCCGGTTGCCGGCCGAGCAGCGCCGCGTGGTGTACGAGGGCATCCGTTCCAAGGGCCTGACGCTCGATCAGTTTCCCATCCTGCCGCGCGAAGACGCCGCGCAGGACCGCTGCCATGTCTCCTACGCGCAGTTGCGCCAGTGGTTCCTGTGGCAGCTCGATCCGCAGAGCACGGCCTATCACGTGAGCGATGCGCTCAAGCTCACGGGGGCGCTGGACGTGGACGCGGTGCGAACCAGCTTCGAGGCATTGGTGGCACGCCACGAATCGTTGCGCACGGTGTTTCGCGCCGATGCCGACGGACTCGCCGAGCAGGTAATTCGCGAGGACGGCCAACTCGACTTCTCGCTGCTGGACCTGAGCCTGGCGGACGCCGGCGCTCGCGAGGCCATGGCCCGCGAAGCGGCACGGCGCATCGGCAACACGCCCTTCGACCTGACGCGGGGACCGCTGATGAGGGTGGCGCTGATCCGCCTGGCGCCCGAAACGCACGTGCTGGTGCTGGTAATGCACCACATCGTCTCGGACGGCGGGTCGCTGCAGATCATCGTGGACGAGTTCGCGGCGCAGTACCGCGCTTGCGTGCAGCACGAAGCAGTGGTGTTGCAGCCGATGCCGATCCAGTATGCCGACTACGCAGTGTGGCAGCGGCACTGGCTGGAGGCCGGCGAGCTGGAGCGCCAGCTCGCCTACTGGAAGACGCAGCTCGGCGGGACGCAGCCGGTGCTGCAACTGCCGCTCGACCACGCCCGCAGGCCCGATGGCCGGTACGGTGCGGCCACCCACCGGTTCGAAGTGCCCGCGTCGCTGGTTCAGGGCCTGCAGAAGCGGGCCCGGCATCAGGAGGGCACGCTGTTCATGGTGCTGCTGGCCGGTTTCCAGGTGCTGCTGGGCCGCTACAGCGGCCAGGAAGACATTCGCGTGGGCGTGCCGATCGCGAATCGCCATCGCATGGAGACCGAAGGCATGGTTGGCTTTTTCGTCAACACGCAGGTGCTGCGCGCGCTGGTGGACAGCCGCACCAGCCTGCTGCAGGTGCTGGCGCAGGCGCACGAAGCGGCGCTGGGTGCGCAGATGCATCAGGACCTGCCGTTCGAGCAACTGGTCGAAGCGCTGCAGCCGGAGCGTGTGCCGGGCATCCAGCCGTTGTTCCAGGTGTTGTTCAATCATCAGCGCGGAGATTTCTCGGGACTGGATGGGCTGCCGGGCCTTGCGCTGGAACCCTACGGCCTGGGGGCGCAGGCCGCGCAGTTCGATCTGATGCTGGTCACCGACGAGAGCCCTGACGGTCGGCTGCATGCGACGTTCAGCTACGCGGCGGAGCTGTTCGAGGCGCGGACCATGGAGCGCATGGCGGACCATTA
>NZ_AKIW01000142.1 GCF_000282635.1 Variovorax sp. CF313 | reverse complement strand
CTCGGCGCTGCGCATGCGGTTGAAGCCGTCCCAGGTGAAGGTGGTCTTTTCTCCATTGCGGCTGCGCTCGATCAGGTTGCCCCGCTCGTCCCATGTGTAGTGGGCCCCTGCATAGTCCCTGAGCAGGTTGTCCATCAGCCGGCCGGCCATGCTGTCACCGGCGATGCCACACATCAAAATTTGCTAGTTAGCGCAATTCGCTCAAGGCTTTTTCCAATTCCATTTTGGCGTCATTTAGATCTGAAAATACGGCGTGGCCCCAATCGATTTTAAGTTTATTTTCCTTTATTATTTTATTTATGCCGCTCATTGTGGATTCTAATATCTCCCTCCAAGAACATTCTATAGTTTTCTTTTGTCTCGACAGTTGTATATTGCCATCCTTTTTTGAGAAGACAATCGAAAAAGACGAATCCGTGCCGACAAATTCAAATCTTTTCTTTTCCCCTCTGTAGCATGCAAGTAATCCGTGTATGAAATCGGATATTGAGATGAATATCATCATCGCATATCGATCTTCTTCGTCGGATCTGAATTCTATGGCGTCCTTGACTATATTGATGTTCCCCAGATCGAATGGGGAAAAATCAGGGTCCTCGATTCGAGAAAAGTTGATGATCATTCGCTTTTTACTGGAAATGCTGTAATAGTTCGATTTCCGTCCTGTGAGTCAAAAACGGCGCGATAACGTCCTCGAACTCCATTTACAACGGTACGCTTTTCAAACGTTTGAATTCGAGAAGATGGGTTGCTAATTCTTGTTCCACTTTTTGCAAGCAGCTCGCAAAGACATTGAATTTGGTCTTGAGTTGTGCCAGGCGGGAACAAATCGCCAGGACCCTGCGAGGAGGTTCCAGAAATATGCCTTTCATCGATGTGTTGCCAACCCTCTTTTGAGTTGCCAGGCTCTATTCTCGGTTTTGGAGTTTTTCTGCCAGCCAGTCCCAACGGATCAACCCATTCGATCGGATTTGGCGTGTATTGATGAAAATTCAGTCCACCGGCTCGCCCGATCGGATCACTGGAGACAAACCGCCCACTCACCGGGTCGTAGTACCGATACCGGTTGTAGTGCAGCCCCGTCTCGTCGTCAAAGTACTGCCCCTGGAACCGGATCGGATTCCTGAACCCCGCCTTGCGTCCCGCTTCGCTGATCGCCTGCTTGGCCTCTCCCCAGGCCTTGTAGCTGGCCGACCAGGCGATGCGGCCTTCGTGGTCCGTCAGCTCCTG
>NZ_AKIW01000141.1 GCF_000282635.1 Variovorax sp. CF313 | reverse complement strand
GTGCGAGCGCGATGGCGCTGAGCGAGACGACGGATGTGAAGGCGCTGATGGAGGCCAACGGGGGCATCTATGACATCGAGCAGGATCCGCTGTGGAATGGCGAGCAAAGGCAGGTGCCGCGGGCGTTCGACAGGAGGGAGATGGCGTTCTACCAGTGCGACCACCTGGGCACGCCGCAGGAACTGACAGACCATGAGGGCAGCATTGCGTGGTCGGCGCAGTACAAGGCGTGGGGGGAGGCGCGGGAGGCGATCAGCGAGGCTGGGAGAAGGGCGGGGTTCAGGAATCCGATTCGGTTTCAGGGGCAGTACTGGGATGAAGAGACGGGGTTGCACACCGTCACCGTTACTACGACCCCCGAGCGGGGCGGTTTGTGTCAAGTGATCCAATCGCTTTGGCTGGCGGGATAAACCTGCATGCTTACGCGCTGAACACCACTGAATGGATTGATCCCTTGGGGTTACAGCCTCGCGTGCCGCCCCATATCTCATTGCAGAAACAAGCGGGCCATGTGAAGGGGACGCCGCAATACGACAACCGGGTGAATGCCGGGAAGCCGACATCTTGTTTTTGCGATTGGAATGCCGCTATCAAATACACAGATGAGGCGTGGGCGAATGGAACGCAAGTGCCGGGTAGACCTGGAGTGAAGGACTTCGAGTTTGGAATGCCAATTGGCGAGGGGGCCAAAGGAGGAACTCAGAGCAAAGTAAGAGTTCATCAAGACTCTAAAGGAAAAATTCACGGGCACCCTGCCGGCCCCGAAACACCATAGAGGAAAAAATGGAAATAAAATGGATTAGGGTATTGGAAAGAAAATTCGGAAGTCTTGAGGCTCCTGACTATTCTTTTGTGTTGGATGAGGTTGAAAAAAAACCTTATCAGCAAATGATGGATGAGATGTGCAAGAAATTTGTTTTAAAAGAAGATACCGATGAAAATTATGACGTGAGTTTTGGCTATGTTCTATCTTTTTCGCTGGGTAATGATTTTCTTTTCAGAATTTCAATGATCGCGCCTTTTGCTTTTTTGGCTCGAATGCATTTGGATGGCTCGACGTCTAAGCCTATTGTGCGAGAGTTCACTCATGATGAAGCTGAGCTTGAGTTGATTAATGTGATTGAATCTCATGGTGTGTCTCTGCTTGATGCTAAAACTCTAGATTTCCTTGTTCCTCAAGCAAAAAAATACTCAAAACCTCTCTATCAGTGGCTTTTTGTGGATGAAGAGAAGGCGCCTTGGAGTTAAGTGCTTGCAGGAATTTTTTGGCGCTCGTCGACTGGTAGAAAACGAAGATTTCGAGGGTAAGCGATTTTTCATCGAATTGCGATTGATCTTTCGAAAATTTTAATGCTGATTTAATTTTTCTAAAAGATGCTGCCGAATGCGGAAAAAAGTGATTAAGTTTTCGCGTATTTTGGCTGCGAATGCAGTGTTTGCGCCATATTTGTATTGGAAATTTGAGGTTGAATATCTAGAATTCGGCGCAGAACGATGCGGCCGCGGGCATAGCCATTTTTAGATAACCTCCTGAGGAATTAAGCCTACCCCAGCTACCGCTACGACGAACGCGGCAACATGGCCGAGCGCGTACGCAACGGCTGGCGCACCGTCTTCGCATGGGACGGCTTCAACCGCATGACGGCGGCGACCGA
>NZ_AKIW01000140.1 GCF_000282635.1 Variovorax sp. CF313 | reverse complement strand
TGTGAAGCTCCAATAGGTTGTATCCGGTGTTCATCCGGATTGGGTTTGAGAGACTGGAAGTCGCCAAACACCCAATCCACTCAGGACGCCCAACCGGATGAACACCCATAAGCATGCCCGACTTACCTTTGCCCGCCGATTCGAGATGGTCAAGCAGATGACGCTGGAGGGCTTGGATGCTGTGCGCGCAGCTGCCGCACACGGCGTCACTGCACCCACAGCCAGGAAGTGGCTTGGTCGCTATCTGGCGGGCGGAGAAGCCGCCTTGGCCGATGCCTCCTCCAAGCCAACACGCTCGCCCAGGGCCATCGACTCGGGCAAGGCCTTGCTCATCCTCGAGTTGCGTAAACGTCGGATGCTGCAGTCACGCATTGCTCGCAGCGTGGGCGTCTCGGCCTCGACTGTCAGCCGCGTGCTGACCCGAGCAGGCATGTCCAAGCTGAGCGACCTGGAGCCTGCCGAGCCGATCGTGCGCTACGAGCACGAAGCTCCTGGAGATCTGCTGCACATCGACACCAAGAAGCTTGGGCGCATCGTGCGTCCCAGCCATCGCGTCACGGGCAACCGACGCGACTCGGTCGATGGTGCTGGCTGGGAGACATTGTTCGTGGCCATCGACGACCACGCAAGGCTGGCGTTCACCGCCATGCACCCCGACGAGAAGCAGGTGCAAGCGGTCCTGTTCCTGCGCAATGCGGTGAACTATTACGCCCGCCTGGGCATCACTGTGCGGAGACTGCTGACTGACAACGGCCCGGCGTTCCGCTCGCGCGAGTTCAAGGCGACTTGCACTGAACTGGGTATCAGGCACAGCTTCACGCGACCCTACCGACCGCAGACAAACGGCAAGGCCGAGAGGTTCATCCAGTCCGCGTTGCGCGAGTGGGCCTACGGCTGGACCTACCAGAACTCAGCTCACCGAACCGATGCCCTGGCGAGCTGGCAGCACCACTACAACTGGCATCGCCCGCACAGCGGCATCGGCGGTATCGCGCCTATGTCCAGACTCAACTCGTCAAGAAACAACCTCTTGACGCTTCACAGCTAG
>NZ_AKIW01000139.1 GCF_000282635.1 Variovorax sp. CF313 | reverse complement strand
CTCGCGGTTCGCGGGGTCCCGCCCAAACTCGCTTCGCTCAGACAAGGGCGGGCCCTGATCCGCGAACCGCTGCGCTCCTCGGCGCAGCCAGAAGGGATTGGAAAACCGAACGCGCCATCGCTTCGCTCGGCGCGGGGCGGCTGCAGGCGCTGCGCGCCTGCAGCCGCATGGGGGCCGAGCGAAGCGAAGGCCCGGGAGGGTTCCCCTCCCCTCTGGCTGCGCCGAGGAGCGCAGCGGTTCGCGGATCAGGGCCCGCCCTTGTCTGAGCGAAGCGAGTTCTGCGAGACCCCGCGAAACGCGAGCACCGCAGGTTGCCCCGTAGCGCAGCGAAGGGGTCGCAGACAGTGGGGTCGCCTTTTCTTTGCTCACTTTCTTTTGGCGAAGCAAAAGAAAGTGAGTCGCCCGCCGGGGCGAGTCCCGGCCCCGGAAAGCAACCACCCGCCGGAGGCAGCAACATGCTGAGCTCAGGCACCCCCTACCCCTTGGGCGCAACACCCTCGCAACAGGGAGTCAACTTCGCAATAGCAGCGCCAACAGCAGAAGCAGTACAGCTCTGCATCTTCGACAGCACCGGCAAGAGCGAGCAGCAGCGCCTCAACCTACCGGCATGCACCGACGGCATCTGGCACGGCCACCTGCCCAGCGGCAAGCCCGGCCTCGTCTACGGCTACCGAGTCCACGGCCCGTGGTCCCCCCACGAAGGCCAACGCTTCAACCCAGCCAAGCTGCTGCTCGACCCCTACGCCCGCGAGATCGTCGGCAGCTACGACGGCAGCGACATCTTCCTGGGCCACGACCCCGCGAACCCGGCCCAGAGGGACGCCCGCGACAACGCAGCCGTCGCGCTCAAGGCCCGTGTCGCGCAACCCGCCGGTCCGGCAGCGGCATCCGGCCACGCCCGCATCCCCGCCGGCGAGCGCGTGCTCTGCGAGCTGCATGTCAAAGGCCAGACCAGGCTCCACCCCGCAGTCCCCGCGGCACTCCGGGGCACCTACGCCGGCCTCGCGGAGCCCGCCGTGCTCGACCACCTCCAGCGCCTGGGTGTCACCACCCTGAGCCTCATGCCCGTGCAGCACCGCGCCGACGAGCAGCGCCTGCTGCGCATGGGCCTGAGCAACTACTGGGGCTACACCACCATCGGCTGGTTCGCTCCCGAGGCCCGCTACTGGAGCGGCCGCGCCGGCACCACGCCCGCCAGCGAGTTCCGCGCGATGGCCGACGCCATACACGCACGTGGCATGGAGCTGGTGATCGACGTGGTCTATAACCACAGCGCCGAGACCGACGAGCTCGGTCCCACGCTCTCGCTGCGCGGCATCGACAACGCGCTGTACTACCACCTGCGCCCCGACGACCGCGCCCTCTACGAGAACTGGGCCGGCACGGGCAACTGCCTGAATCTCGGCGAGCCGCGCGTGCTGCAGCTGGTGATGGACAGCCTGCGCTTCTGGGCCTGCGAGATGGGTGTCGACGGTTTCCGCTTCGATCTCGCCCCGGTGCTCGGGCGCGACGCGCAGCGGGGCTTCGACCCACGCGCGCCCTTCTTCGCCGCCATCGCGCAAGACCCGGTGCTCTCGCGCACCCTGCTCATCGCCGAGCCCTGGGACATCGGCCCCGGCGGCTACCGCCTCGGCGAGTTCCCGCCGGGCTGGCTCGAATGGAACGACCGCTACCGCGACACGCAGCGCGGCTTCTGGCTGCGCCAGGCGCACGACGACAGGGCCGGCCTGGGCGACTTCGCCCATCGCTTCACCGCTTCCAGCACGCAGTTCGCCCATCACGGCCGCGCGCCGGCCGCGAGCGTCAACTTCGTCACCGCGCACGACGGCTTCACGCTGCGCGACCTCGTGAGCTACAACGAGCGCCACAACCTCGCCAACGGCGAGGGCAACCGTGACGGCCATGGCCACAACATGAGCAACAACTGTGGCGTCGAGGGGCCGAGCAACGACCCCGCCGTGCTGGCCCTGCGCAGCCGCCTGCAGCGCGCGCTGCTCGCCACGCTGATGCTGTCACAGGGCACACCCATGCTGCTGGCCGGCGACGAGCTGGGCCACAGCCAGCAGGGCAACAACAACGCCTACTGCCAGGACAACGAGACCACATGGCTCGCGTGGATCGGCGCCTCCGCCCCCGACAGCGACGCGGCCCGCACGAGCGCCTTCGTGGCGCGCCTGGCCGCCCTGCGCCGCGAAGCCCCGGCCCTGCGCAGCACCCGCTGGTGGCCACCCGAGACGCCGCAGGGCATGCCGCCGGGCATCCGCTGGCTGCGCCCCGACGGCGAACCGATGACGGCCGGCGACTGGCGCACGGGCACGGCACTTGCAATCCTTTTCGGCGATGGCGCCGGCGACGGCGGCTCGTGGCTGGTGCTGGTGAACGCAGGCCCGCAGGCTGTGCCCTTCAGGCTGCCCGCGGGCGCTTGGCGCCTGCGCCTGTCCACCGATCCCGAGGACGATCCGGGTGAGATGGGCCGGCCGCTCGGCGGCACGGCGCAAGTGCCTTTTTCAAGCATCGGGATCGCAAGAACGTAGGAGCCAGGCGCACGGCGCGGTGCTAGTCTCGATGCAGAGACCCTGACGGCGAATGAATTCCAACAAGCGAACGAACGGAGACTCAGGATGGACAACCTCACACCGCAAGCGCAGCCCCCGCAGGAGCTGCAGGCCCATCAACTGGTCCGCCGCACCATCGCCCTGGTGCTGGCCGGCGGACGCGGCTCCCGCCTCAAGCAGCTGACCGACCGGCGCGCCAAGCCGGCCGTGTACTTCGGCGGCAAGTTCCGCATCATCGACTTCGCGCTGTCCAACTGCCTGAACTCCGGCATCCGGCGCATGGCGGTGGTCACGCAGTACAAGTCGCACTCGCTCATGCGCCACCTGCAGCGCGGCTGGAGCTTTTTGCGCGCCGAGCTCAACGAGATGGTCGACGTGCTGCCCGCCCAGCAGCGCGTGGGCGACGAGCACTGGTACCGCGGCACGGCCGATGCGGTGTTCCAGAACCTCGACATCATCCAGACCCGCTCCACCAAGCACGACTACGTGGTGGTGCTGGCCGGCGACCACATCTACAAGATGGACTACTCGATCATGGTCAAGGACCATGCCGAGCACGGTCTGGGCTGCACGGTCGGCTGCATCGAAGTGCCGCGCATGGAAGCCACGGCCTTCGGCGTGATGGCCATCGACGAGAGCCGCCGGATCACCGACTTCCTCGAAAAGCCCGCCGACCCGCCCGCCATGCCCGGCCATCCCGACGTGGCGCTGGCGAGCATGGGCATCTACGTGTTCGACTCCGAGTACCTCTACCAGCTGCTCGAAGAAGACAGCGTCAACCCCGATTCGAGCCACGATTTCGGCAAGGACATCATTCCCCGCGCCGTGGCCCAGGGCCGCGCGCTGGCCCATCCTTTCGGCCTGTCGTGCGTCACGCGGGCCTCGCGCGGACCCGACGCCAAGGCCTACTGGCGCGACGTGGGCACGATTGATGCGTTCTGGGCAGCCAACCTCGACCTGGCCTCCATCACCCCGGAGCTCGACATCTATGACACCGACTGGCCCATCTGGACCTACCAGCGGCAGTTGCCGCCGGCCAAGTTCGTGCTCGACCGCGAGGGCAAGCATGGCATGACGGTCAACACCATCGTGTCGGGCGGCTGCATTGTCTCGGGCTCCAAGGTCAGCAGCTCGGTGCTGTTCTCGGGCGTGCGCATCCACTCCTTCTGCGAGATCAACGAGGCGGTGCTGCTGCCCGACGTGGAAGTCGGGCGCGGTGCCCGGCTCAACCGGGTGGTGATCGACCGTGGCTGCGTGATCCCCGACGACATGGTGATCGGCGAGGACGCCGAAGTCGACGCCGCGCGCTTCGAGCGCACCGAGAACGGCGTGGTGCTGGTCACGCGCGAGATGCTCAAACGACTGGCTGCATGAGATTCGCCCCCAGTCTTCGCGCACTT
>NZ_AKIW01000138.1 GCF_000282635.1 Variovorax sp. CF313 | reverse complement strand
AGGCTGCGCGCACTTCGTGTCGCTTCGCCTACCCCCTACCGGGGGCAACACCTGAGGCCCGGCAAAGCCGGTTCCTCGGTGTTTCACGAAGGGGCCGCTGCCGGGTCGAGCCCCTTGCCACTCCTGCCATCGAGCGAAGCCAGGCCTACCGCGCCGAGCACGCAGGCGGCCCCGCCGATCTGCGCCAGGCTGATACTTTCCCCCAGCCAGAGGGCAGCCAGTATCAGTGCGGAAATCGGCAGGAGCGCAGTGAAAAGCGCCGCTTCGGCCCCTTTCAGCCTGGCCGCCCCGGCAAACCAGAGGACGAAGCCCAGCACCGTCGGCACCAGCGCGTTAGGCGACGCCGATCAGCGCATCGTTCGGCAACGGGCGCTCCCAGGCCCGCTCGAACAGCGCCGGAACCAGCGACAGCAGGAGCCCGAAGGCTGCCATCAGCGTCGACAGCGCCAGGGGACGCACCGGCACGCGCAGCCGCTTGTTGAGCAGGATGAACATCGCCTCACAGACGACCGCGCCCAGTAGCAGCAGGTTGCCGGCGAACGCCGCGGCCGATTTGGAGTCCCCTGCGGAGCCTTCGCCCGGCCAGCTGATTGCCAGCACCCCTGCCGTCGCCAGCACGATGCTGCCCACCAGATATCGCCCCGGCCGCTCGCGCAAAGCCAGCACCGCCGCCAGCGCCGCAACGGCAGGCAGCGTCCCGGCCACCACGCCCGCGCTGGCGGCCGGCGCCCACCTCACACCAAGGATCAGCAGCACCGTATAGCCCACGCTGCCCAAACCCGCCTGGAACAAGAGCAGCACCAGGTCGCGCCGGTCGGGGCGAGGCCAAGGCGTGCGCGTCAGCCGCAGCAGCAGGAGAAACACCGGCAGCGCCATCGCAAACCGCAGCGCGGTCGCGGTGAACGGAGGGAGTCCGCCTGCGATGACCTTGCTGGCCACCACCGTGCTGCCCACCGTGACCATCGCCAGCGCGCACAGCGCCATTCCCTTCAACCGTTCCGACATGCCAGACCTTTCGCTTTCGAGAAAAGTCCGAGCTTCGCGGTCCGGTCACGCCGCGTATTGAACGAAATTGCAGACGGCCGGATCAGCCCTTGCGCTGCGGCTGCTCCGCCAGCCAGTTGCGCAGGCGCTCCACGCCCTTCACCAGCCGCTGCGGGTCTTTCGAGGCAAAGCACCAGCGCAGCCATCCCTGCGCCTCGGGCGCGAAGGCATTGCCCGGCGCGAGCCCCAGGCCCGCCTCGGCGACCAGCCGCTTGGCCACTTCGAGCGAATCGCCGAAGCCTTCGAGCCGGAAGAAGGCATACATGCCACCCTTGGCCGAAGCCACCTGCACGCCCGGCAGCGCCGCCAGCAGCGGCACCAGCGTGTCGCGGCAGTGCTTCAGGTGCGCCACCACGCGCGGCGTGATCTCGCTCGTGTGTTCGATGGCTGTGATGGCGGCGCGCTGCGTGAACACGCTGGCGCACGAGGTGTTGAACTCGATCAGCTTGCCGATGTCGTCCACCATCGACGGCGGCAGCACCAGCCAGCCCAGGCGCCAGCCCGTCATCAGGAAGCTCTTCGAGAAGCTGTGCGTGACGACGAGCCGGTCGTCGGGCTTCGAGATGTCGAGGAAGCTCGGCGCGCAGGCATTGGGCGTCGGCTCGTAGTACAGGCGCTCGTACACCTCGTCGGCGAGGATCCACGTGCCGGTCTGGCGGCAGTGGTCGAGCACGGCCTGCTGCTCGTCGCGCGTCATGGTCCAGCCCGTGGGATTGTTGGGCGCGTTGACGATCAGCAGCTTCGTCTTCGAAGTGACCGCCGCGCGCAGCGCGGGCAGGTCGAGCGTCCACTGCCCGTTTACCGGCACCAGCGGCAAGGTACGAACGCGCGCGCCCATGATGGCGGGCTGAGCCGTCAGGTTGGGCCACACCGGCGTCACGGCGACCACTTCGTCGCCCGCATCGACCAGCGCCTGCACCGCGAGCATCAGCGCGCTCACGCCGCCCGAGGTGACGGCGATGCGAGAGGCATCGACCGCCGGATGCAGCCCGCTCGTGTAGCGCGCGATGGCTTCGCGCAGCTCGGGCAGGCCAAGGTTGTGGGCGTAGAAGGTCTCGCCTCGCTGCAGCGAATCGATGGCCGCTTGGCGGATCACCTCGGGCGTGACTTCGTCGCTTTCGCCGAACCAGAAGGCCAGCACGTCGTCGCGGCCCATGCCGGCGTTGGCGACTTCGCGGATCTTCGACGCTTCAAGCTGATGGATCGCAGAACGCATGGAAATACCTTTCTTTTTCAGGAACGCCGCGGAACCGGCTTTGCCGGGCCGCAGGTGTTGCCCCCGGTGAGGGGGAGGGAGAAGCGACACGAAGTGCGCG
>NZ_AKIW01000137.1 GCF_000282635.1 Variovorax sp. CF313 | reverse complement strand
CTGGCCGAGGCTGTGTGAAAAGACTTCCAGTCCCGCCCTTCAAAAAATAAAATCGATGCACCCGTTTCAAGCGAGGTGCCCATGAAGCGATTCATCGAAGGCGAAGATCGACAGCAGGTCGCGCTGTTGCCGGAATGTCTTGATGACTATATCGGCGAAGACAACCCGGTGCGAGTGGTCGACGCCTTCGTCGAGGAACTGGATCTTCAGGCACTCGGCTTCAAAGGCGCGGACCCAGCTGCCACCGGTCGGCCTGCGTACCACCCGGCGGTGCTTCTCAAGCTCTACATCTACGGCTACCTGAACCGCATCCAGTCCAGCCGACGCCTGGAACGCGAGGCCCAACGCAACGTCGAGTTGATGTGGCTCACTGGCCGGCTTGCCCCGGACTTCAAGACCATTGCCGACTTCCGTCACGACAACGGCGCGGGCATCCGCAACGTCTGCAAGCGTTTCGTGGGCATGTGTCGGGAGCTCAAGCTGTTCACGCAGGCCATCGTGGCCATTGATGGCAGCAAATTCAAGGCGGTCAACAGCCGGGACCGCAACGTCACGCCAGCCAAGATCGATGCGCGCCAGCGGCAGATCGAGCAGAGCATCCAGCGCTACCTCGACGCGCTGGAGACCGCCGACCGTACGCAGCCCGCGGAGGTCGAGGCCAAGACCGAGCGACTGCAGGACAAGATCAAGAGGTTGCGCGAGCAGATGCGCCAGCTCGATGAGACCAAGGAGCAACTGAAGCACGAGCCCGACGGCCAGCGCTCCACCACCGATCCCGACTCACGCTCGATGAACTCGCAGGCCAAGGGCTCGGGCCTGGTGGGCTACAACGTGCAAGCGGCAGTCGATGCCAAGCACCATCTGATCATTGCCCACGAGGTGACGAACATCGGCAATGACCGAGCCCAGCTGAGCAAGATGGCGCAGGCCGCGCGCGAGGCGATGGGTAAAAGCAGGCTGCGCGTCTTCGCTGACCGTGGGTACTTCAACGGCACTGAGCTCAAGGCCTGTGAAGACACGGGCATCGCGACTTACGTGCCCAAGCCGATGACCTCGGGCGCCAAGGCCCAGGGGCGCTTCGACAAGAGCGACTTCATCTACATCGCCAGGGATGACCAGTACCAGTGCCCAGCAGGCGAACGCGCAATCTATCGGTTCAACACGATCGAGAGGAATGGCCTGAACGCACGCGTCTACTGGACCAGTGCTTGCCCTCGTTGCTCCATGAAAGATGAGTGCACAACCAGCGACTACCGGCGCATCCGTCGATGGGAGCACGAACAGGTTCTGGAGCGCGTCCAGCGGCGGCTGGACAGGAAACTTGACGCCATGACCCTGCGACGACGCACTGTGGAGCACGTGTTCGGTACGCTGAAACACTGGATGGGGTCCACCCACTTCCTGACGAAGACGCTGGAGCACGTAAGCACCGAGATGAGCCTGCACGTGCTGGCGTACAACCTCAAGCGGGTGATGCGGATTCTGGGGATGGCGAAGACGATGAAGGCGATGCGGTTGGTGGGGCCGTGAGCCTCTCAAATGCGGCCTTACCGATATGCGGCGCCTCAGCACGTGCAAACGAGGTCACTCGCGACAATTCGCTTGCTGGGGGCATCGAGACCCATCAGGACACTCGCTAACGCGAGGGTCCGGCATACTGGGCGCGATGAGGGCGTTTCCACACAGCCTCGGCCG
>NZ_AKIW01000136.1 GCF_000282635.1 Variovorax sp. CF313 | reverse complement strand
GGCCGCTGGTGTTGCCCCCGGCAGGGGGTTGGCGAAGCGACACGAAGTGCGCGAAGACTGGGGGGACGTCACATGCGTGACCAGGCACTTTTCGACAAGATCGATCTCCACCTGATCCGGGTGCTTCACACCGTGCTGACCGACCGCAGCGTCTCGCGCGCCGCCATCCGGCTGGGCATGTACCAGCCGGCCGTGTCGGCCGCGCTGAAGCGCCTGCGCGAGCTGTCGGGCGACCCGCTGCTGGTGCGCTCGGGCTCGGGCATGGTGCCGACCGATGCGGGGCTGCGCATGATCGAGCCGGCCGCCAGCATCCTGCGTGCGGCCGAGATGTTGTTCTCCGACGCGCGCGGCTTCGAGCCGCAGTCGGCGGCCACCACTTTCCGCATCGCGGCCAGCGACTACATGGACCCGCTGTTCCTGCCGATGCTGGTGGCGCACGTGAAGCGCGAGGCACCGCTGTGCCAGATCGAGATCCACGCGCTCACACCCGACTCGGACTACCACGGCCACCTCGCGCTCGGCCAGGTCGACCTCGTCATCGGCAACTGGCTCAAGCCGCCGGAAGACCTGCACATGGCGCGGCTCTTCGGCGACGAGGTGGTGTCCCTGGTCAACAAGGACCATCCGGCGGTGCGCCGCGGCTGGGACCTGGAGACCTGGCTCGCGGCCGAGCACATCGCGCCCACGCCCATGCATCCGGGCGGGCGCGGCATCATCGACCAGATGCTCGACGAGCTGGGGCGGCAGCGCAACATCACGGCGCGCTGCGCGCACTTCAGCCTCATCCCGGACATGGTGGCCTCGAGCCTGCTGGTGTTGACCACCGGGCGCCAGTACTGCGAGCGCTTCGCGTCGCGGCTGCCGCTGAAGATTCTCGATTGCCCCGTGGCGCTGCCGCGCCTCATGTACTACCAGCTCTGGCACGAACGCACCCATTCGTCGAGCTCGGCGCGCTGGCTGCGCGAATGCATCAAGGACGTGGCGGCGTCGCTGCGTCCAACGGTTTCCGCCCTGTCCGGTGTATCCGGCGCCGCAACGCGCCTGCCCGCCGCGCCTGAAACCTTCGATCCCTGAGAGATCCCCGTTCGCGCCGGCGTCGTGAGCGGGGCAACGATGAAGCAACCGCCACTACAACAGCTGGAGACAAGCGAAATGAGTACGTTCGAACAGGCGCCGCAGGGCGCCGATCCCCGCACGCCGGGGCATGTCGAGTCCGCGCGTGCGCGTGCGGCCGTGAGCGGTGCAAGCGGCCCGGGCCTGCTTGAACGCGTGTTCAAGCTCAGCGCGCACAACACCACGGTGCGCACCGAAGTCATCGCGGGGCTGACCACCTTCCTGACGATGGCCTACATCATCTTCGTGAACCCCTCGATCCTGGGTGACGCGGGCATGCCGAAGGGCTCGGTCTTCGTGGCCACCTGCCTCATTGCGGCGCTGGGCACGCTGATCATGGGCCTGTACGCCAACTACCCGATCGCCATGGCGCCGGGCATGGGGCTGAACGCCTACTTCGCCTACGTGGTGGTGCTCGGCATGGGCTACACGTGGCAGGTTGCGCTGGGCGCGGTGTTCATCTCGGGCTGCCTGTTCCTGATCGTCACGGTCACGGGGTTGCGGGAGCTGTTCATACAGGGCATACCGCAGTCGCTGCGAACGGCGATCACGGTGGGCATCGGCATGTTCCTGGCGCTCATCGCATTGAAGAGCGCTGGCGTCGTCGCGGCTTCGCCGGCCACCTTCGTCACGCTGGGCGACCTGCACTCGGCGCCGGTGATCCTGGCCACGCTGGGCTTCCTCATCATCGTGGCGCTCGACAAGCTCAAGGTGCGCGGCGCGATCCTGATCGGCATCGTCACGGTGACGGTGCTCTCGTTCTTCTTCGGCGGCAACAAGTTCCACGGCGTGTTCGACGCGCCGCCGTCCATCGCGCCCACCTTCATGCAGCTCGACATCCTGGGCGCGCTCAAGGGCGGCATCCTGAACGTGGTGCTGGTGTTCTTCCTGGTCGAGATGTTCGACGCCACCGGCACGCTGATGGGCGTGGCCAAGCGCGCCGGCCTGCTGGTGCCGGGCAAGATGGAGCGCATGAACAAGGCGCTGCTGGCCGACAGCGGCGCGATCTTCGCGGGCTCGTTGCTCGGCACCTCGAGCACCACGGCCTATGTGGAGAGCGCGGCCGGCGTGCAGGCGGGCGGACGCACCGGCCTCACGGCCGTGGTGGTGGCGCTGCTGTTCCTGGCCTGCCTGATGATCTCGCCGCTCGCGGGATCTGTGCCGGCCTACGCCACCGCGCCGGCGCTGCTCTTCGTGGGCTGCCTGATGCTGCGCGACCTGGTCGAGCTCGACTGGGAAGACACGACCGAGGTGATCCCGGCCGCCGTCACCGCGCTCACGATGCCCTTCACCTATTCCATCGCCAACGGCCTGGCCTTCGGCTTCATCACATACGCCGTGCTGAAGCTCTGCACCGGCCGGGCACGGGAAGTGCATGCGATGGTCTGGGTCATCGCCGCCGTGTTCCTGTTCAAGTTCGCCTATATCGGCGGACACTGACTTGAACTGAGCAAAGCGCCGTCGGGCGCCGATGGTCGCGGGGACGTTATTAAACTGATAGCCGTTTCCGCTTTGTTGCTGTTGACGAGACAAAAATCCACGAAACCCGGCATGACAACCCCAAGACTCCAACTGGCGAACATCACCAAGCGATATCCCGCGGTGGTCGCCAACAGCGACATTTCCCTGGCCGTGCAGCCCGGCGAGATCCACGCCGTGCTCGGCGAGAACGGCGCCGGCAAATCGACCCTGATGAAGATCATCTACGGCTCGGTCAAGCCCGACGAAGGCACCGTCATGTTCGACGGCCAGGCCGTGAACCTGCGCAACCCGCAACAGGCGAGGGCGCTGGGCATCAGCATGGTGTTTCAGCACTTCAGCCTGTTCGACACGCTCACGGTGGCCGAGAACGTCTGGCTGGGACTCGACAAGTCGCTGCAACTGGCCGAGGTGGCGCGCAGCATCACGGCCAAGGCGGGCGAATACGGGCTCGACATCGACCCGGCGCGGCCGGTGCACACGCTGTCGGTGGGCGAGATGCAGCGGGTCGAAATCATCCGCGCGCTGCTCACCAACCCCAAGCTGCTGATCCTCGACGAGCCGACCTCGGTGCTGACGCCGCAGGCGGTGGTCAAGCTCTTCCACGTGCTGAACAAGCTGGCCTCCGAGGGCTGCAGCATTCTCTACATCAGCCACAAGCTGCACGAGATCCAGGAGCTGTGCAGCGCCTGCACCGTGCTGCGCGGCGGCAAGGTCACGGGCGTGTGCAATCCGCAGAACGAAAGCACCCAGTCGCTGTCGCGGCTGATGATCGGCAGCGAGCCGCCGCCGCTGCAGCACCGGCCGGTGCATGCGGGCGCGGTGGCGCTGCGCGTGCAGGGGCTGACGCTGGCGCGCGAAGACCAGTTCGGCATGGACCTCGAGGGCATTTCGTTCGAGGTTCGCGCGGGTGAAGTGGTCGGCATCGCCGGTGTCTCCGGTAACGGCCAGAAGGAGCTGCTCTACACGCTGTCGGGCGAGGACGTGCGCGCCGAGGCGCCGATGGTCCGGGTGTTCGACCAGCCCGCCGGCCGGCTGCGCCCGCGCGCGCGCCGCGCGCTTGGCCTGCACTTCGTGCCCGAGGAACGGCTGGGCCGCGGGGCGGTGCCCACGCTGGGGCTCGCGCACAACCTGCTGCTCACGCGCGGCGATGCGGTGGGCCGGGGCGGATGGATCCGCACCGGCGCGCTCGAGCGGCAGGCGAAAGCCATCATCGAGCGCTTCAAGGTCAAGGCAGGAGGCCCTCGCGCGGCGGCGCGGTCGCTGTCGGGCGGCAACCTGCAGAAATTCATCGTCGGGCGCGAGATCGACGCCAACCCGAAGCTCTTCATCGTCTCGCAGCCGACCTGGGGCGTGGACGTGGGCGCGGCCGCGCTGATCCATGCCGAGATCCTCGCGCTGCGCGATGCCGGCTGTGCGGTGCTGGTGATCAGCGAGGAGCTCGACGAGCTGTTCAACATCTGCGACCGGCTGCACGTGATCGCCAAGGGCCGGCTGTCGCCCTCCATCGACCGCGCGGCCGCGACGCTGCCGCAGATCGGCGAATGGATGAGCGGCCTGTGGAAGAAGGAGGCGGCCCATGTTTAAGCTCGAACCCCGTCCGGAGCTTTCGCGCTTCTGGAGCTATGCCTCGCCGATATTGGCGCTGGCGATCACCGTGCTGATCGGCGTGGCGCTGTTCGCGGCGCTCGGCAAGGACCCGGTCAAGGGCCTGCTGGTGTTCTTCTACGAACCCATCAAGAGCGGCTATGCCATCGGCGAGCTGATGGTCAAGGCCACGCCGCTGCTGATCATTGCGCTGGGGCTGGCCGTGTGCTTCCGCTCGAACGTGTGGAACATCGGCGCCGAAGGGCAGTTCGTGTTCGGCGCCATTGCGGCCGGTGGCGTGGCGCTGCTGGCCGACAAGAGCACGGGGCAGTGGATCGTGGCCGCCATCCTGGTCGCGGGTGTCCTCGGCGGCATGGTGTGGGCGGGCATCGTCGCGTTCCTGCGCGACAAGTGCAACGCCAACGAGATCCTGGTGAGCCTGATGCTGGTCTACGTGGCGACGCTGCTGCTGGGCTACATGGTCTACGGGCCGTGGAAGGATCCGAACGGCTACAACTTCCCGCAGACCAAGACCTTCGAAGCGGTCACGCAGATCCCGCACCTGTTCAAGGGCTCGCGCGTGAGCATCGGGCTGGTCATCGCGCTGGTGGGCGCGGGGGCGCTGTGGGTGTTCCTGTTCCGCACGCGCGCGGGCTTTGCGCAGCAGGTCGGCGGGCTGGCGCCGGCGGCCTCGCGCTACGCGGGCTTCTCGGCGCGGCGCGCGGTGTGGATCGCGCTGCTGACCTCGGGCGGCGCGGCCGGCCTCGCTGGTGCGCTCGAAGTGGCGGGGCCGCTCGGCCAGCTCACGCCCTACGTGCCGGCGGGCTATGGCTTCGCGGCGATCATCGTGGCCTTCGTCGGGCGGCTGCATCCGGTGGGCATGATCTTCTCGGCTCTCCTGATGAGCATGTTCTACATCGGCGGCGAACTGGCGCAGTCGCGTCTCGGCTTGCCCAAGTCGCTCACCGGTGTGTTCCAGGGCCTGCTGCTGTTCACGCTGCTGGCCTGCGACACGCTCATTGCCTATCGCATTCGCCGCAAGGCGGCTGTCAAGGCTGCTGGCTTGACGACGAGTTCGCTGCAGGTGAGCACGCCGCTCACTGCGCCTGTCGCGCGGCCGAACGAAGGAGCACTTTGAATGAAGGCCTTGGCTTCGATTCGAATGCTGCGTGTGTCGGGGTGCGCTCACGCCGACGGG
>NZ_AKIW01000135.1 GCF_000282635.1 Variovorax sp. CF313 | reverse complement strand
GGGGGCGGGAGAAGCGACACGAAGTGCGCGAAGCCTGGGGGCGAGCCACTAGACTACCGGCCATTCAGGAGTTTGATCAATGGCACTCACCCCAGAAGGGCTCATGGACGCGCTCAAGGCCGTCGCGGACCCTAACACCGGCAAGGAATTCGTGGCGAGCCGGTCGCTCAAGAACCTGCAGATAGCGGAGGGCGACGTCTCGTTCGACCTCGAACTCGGTTATCCGGCGAAGAGCCAGCACGCGGCCATCCGAAAGGCGCTGGTGGCGGCCGCCAAGACGGTACCGGGCGTGGAGAACGTGTCGGTCAACGTCGTCACCAAGGTCATCAGCCATGCGGTGCAGCGCGGCGTGCAGCTGATGCCCAACGTCAAGAACATCGTCGCGGTGGCCTCGGGCAAGGGTGGCGTGGGCAAAAGCACCACGGCGGCCAACCTGGCGCTGGCGCTGGCGTCCGAGGGCGCCACGGTCGGCCTGCTCGACGCCGACATCTACGGCCCGAGCCAGCCCATGATGATGGGCATCGAGGGCCGCCCCGAAAGCGCCGACGGCAAGACCATGGAGCCCATGGAGCGCCACGGCGTGCAGGTGATGTCCATCGGCTTCCTGGTCGACCCCGACCAGGCCATGGTCTGGCGCGGCCCCATGGCCACGCAGGCGCTGGAGCAGCTGCTGCGCCAGACCAACTGGAAAGACCTCGACTACCTCATCGTCGACATGCCCCCGGGCACCGGCGACATCCAGCTCACGCTCAGCCAGCGCGTGCCGATGACGGGCGCGGTGATCGTCACCACGCCGCAGGACATCGCGCTGCTCGATGCGAAGAAGGGCATCAAGATGTTCGAGAAGGTCGGCGTGCCGATCCTCGGCATCGTCGAGAACATGGCGGTGCACATCTGCTCGAACTGCGGCCATGCGGAGCACATCTTCGGCGCGGATGGCGGCAGGAAGATGGCGGCCGAGTACCAGATGGAATACCTGGGTGCATTGCCGCTGGACATCAAGATCCGCCTGCAGGCCGACAGCGGCGCGCCCACCGTGGTGTCCGATCCGGACGGCGACGTGGCCGGCATCTACAAGGCCGCTGCACGCCGCGTGGCCGTGGGCATCGCCGAGAAGGCGAAGGATTTTTCCTCCAAGTTTCCGACGATCTCGATCAGCAAGAACACCTGAGGGATGACGCCCTGCTTTTCGATTGGGTGCGTTGTGCGTGATGTGCGTCGTTGTTCGGGGCGCGGTCACGCCGACGGGGTGCCTTGCTCCGCGAATGTCCCCCGGCCTGCTGCCTCCTCCTTTATTTCGCTGCGGGAGCCACCCGGTGCCCTTGGCATGCACCCCGAACACAAGCACCCCGCGACACGACACGCGCCGGAGCCACAGGCATGAACCTGCTCGCCTCGATGCGCTACCTGGTGGCGCTCAACGAGCACAAGCACTTCGGCCGCGCCGCGCAGGCCTGCCACATCACGCAGCCGGCGCTGTCGAACGCGCTGCGCGCGCTCGAAACCGAGTTCGGCGTGGTCATCGTCAAGCGTGCGCGCGTCTATGTCGGCCTCACACACGAAGGCGAGCGCGTGCTGGCCACGGCGCAGCGCATGCTGCGCGACAACGAAGTGCTGCTGCAGGAGTTGCGCAGCGATGTGGACAATCCGCACGGTCGCCTGCGCATGGCCGCGGTGCCTACCGCCATTCCGATGCTCTCGCGCTTCGCCGCCATGCTGAACCAGCGGCATCCGGGCATCCTGCCGGTCGTGCTGTCGATGAGCTCGCAGGAACTGGAGACGGGGCTCGAAAGCCTTTCGATCGACCTTGCGCTTGGCTACACGGAGCGCATGCACCTGCCGGGCATCAAGCTCACGGCCTGGCCGCAGAGCGTCGAGCACTACTTCCTCCTGCGGCGCGCCGAAACGCCCTCTGTGGACGAACTGCGCATCGGCCAACCCATCACCTGGGCCGAGGCCGGCAAGCTGCCGCTGTGTCTGCTCACGACCGACATGCACAACCGCGCCATCCTGGACCAGGCGCTGCGCGAAGCCGGCGTTCCGGTGGCGCCCGCCATCGAGACCAACTCCGTGCTCGCGCTCGCGCTCGCGGTCAGCGCGGGCACGGTCAGCAGCGTGCTTCCGGGCGCCATGGTCGCGGCCGTGCGCAGCCATCGCGAGCTGGAGGCGCTGCCGCTGGTGGCGCCCGAAGTGCTCACGCCGATAGGCTTCATGACGCAGGACGGCGTGCGCTCCTCGCGCGCGCTCGAAGCCGCGCTGGCCTTCCTGCAAACCCCCGAGTGGCGTGAGCAGGTGCGTATTCACAGCGGGGCGCTCGGCGACTGAGCACCGGCCGGGCATTTAGTTATTGAATCGGCCGATGCGCCGAACGAATTTGACGGAGCGAGAAACGTTCTGACACACTCCGCGGCCCGGATTCAAACACAAGAGTTACAAATCCGGCCAACAAGGAGAAATATGGCAGGCTCAACTGCAGGCGTTCTCGATGGAGATCGCATCGTCGGAGGAGGGGCGCAACCGCAACCTGGCTTCCTGGAAAAGGAACGCATCATCGCGGGCCCTGGCTTCAACCGCTGGCTGGTGCCGCCCGCCGCGCTGGCTATTCACCTGTGCATCGGCATGGCGTATGGCTTCTCGGTGTTCTGGCTGCCGCTGTCGAAAGCGCTCGGCACGGCCGGCACCGGCGCCCAGGCCTGCGCCAAGGACATGAGCTTCTTCGCCGAGCTGTTCGCCACGAACTGCGACTGGCGCGTGGCCACGCTGGGCTGGATGTACACGCTGTTCTTCGTCTTCCTCGGCTGCTCGGCGGCCCTGTGGGGCGGCTGGCTCGAACGTGCGGGCCCGCGCAAGGCCGGCGTGGTGTCGGCGCTGTGCTGGTGCGGCGGCATGCTGTTGTCGGCGGTGGGCATCCACCTGCACCAGTTCTGGCTGATGATCCTCGGCTCGGGCGTGATCGGCGGCATCGGCCTCGGGCTCGGCTACATCTCGCCGGTGAGCACGCTGATCAAGTGGTTCCCCGACCGACGCGGCATGGCGACCGGCATGGCCATCATGGGCTTTGGCGGCGGCGCGATGATCGGCTCGCCGCTGGCGGTCGACCTGATGAAGCGCTTCAGCACGGCCACCGACGTGGGTGTGATGCAGACCTTCGTGGTCATGGCGCTCGGCTACTTCGTGTTCATGATGGCTGGTGCGCTCGGCTACCGCGTGCCGCCCTCGGGCTGGAAGCCCGAAGGCTGGACGCCGCCCCCGGCGCAGACCAGCAACACCATGATCACGCAGCGCCACGTGCACGTGAAGAAGGTCTGGGGCATTCCGCAGTTCTGGCTCGTGTGGCTGGTGCTGTGCATGAACGTGAGCGCCGGCATCGGCGTGATCGGCATGGCCTCGCCGATGCTGCAGGAAGTGTTCGGCGGCGCGCTCATCGACCTGCCGGCCAAGTACGGACAGCTCGACAAGACGCAACTCGCGGCCATCGCGGTGGTGGCGGGCGGCTTCACGGCGCTGCTGTCGCTGTTCAACATCGGCGGGCGCTTCGTGTGGGCCAGCCTGTCGGACAAGCTGGGCCGCAAGCTCACCTACACGGTGTTCTTCGTGCTCGGCGGCATCCTGTACGCGAGCATTCCCTCGTCGGCCGGCGCGGGCAGCAAGCTGCTGTTCGTGGGCGCCTGCTGCGTGATCGTGTCGATGTACGGCGGCGGCTTCGCCACGGTGCCGGCGTACCTCGCCGACCTGTTCGGCACGCAGTTCGTGGGCGCCATCCATGGCCGCCTGCTCACCGCGTGGGCCACGGCCGGCATCCTCGGCCCGGTGGTGGTGAACTACATGCGCGAGTACCAACTGGGCCTGGGCCTGCCGCGCGAGCAGGTCTACAACCAGACCATGTACATCCTCGTGGGCATGCTGGTGATCGGCTTCATCGCCAACCTGCTGGTGCGCCCGGTGGCCGACAAGCACTTCATGACCGACGCCGAACTGGCGGTCGAGAAGAAGCTGGCGCACGAAAAGGCCTCTGCGGCCGAAGTGGGCAGCGGCTCTGGCCGCGCCGACACGGTGAGCCCTGCGGTCGTGGCGCTGGCTTGGGTGGCAGTGGGTATTCCGTTGGCCTGGGGCGTCTACAAGACGCTGGTGAGCGCGGCGAAGTTCTTCCACTAGGAACGCTTTCCCGGGGCTTCGCGAAGGGAGCCGAGCCTTGCGGCATGGTTTACCCTTCGCGCCAAATGAAATCCAAAGTCCAGTTCCGTCTGCGCGTATACCGGGACGACGCCATCGCCATCGGCCCCGGCAAGATCGCCGTGCTCGAAGCGGTGGCCGAGACCGGTTCGATCTCGGCGGCGGCCCGCCTGCTGGGCATGTCGTACCGCAGGGCGTGGATGCTGATCGACGAGATGAACCAGGCACTGGTCTCGCCGGCCGTGAACACCGCGGCCGGCGGCTCGCGCGGCGGCGGCACCGCGCTCACGCCGGTGGGCGAGGAAGTCGTCAGGCACTACCGTGCCATCGAAAACGCGGCGAAGCTGGCCACGGCGGCGGACATCCGTGCGCTGACGCGGCTGCTGGCACCGTAACGCTATATCGATCGGTATATGGGGCAGCTCACGCCGTGCATCTTCGCGGTGAGGCAGCGTCCGTCGTGCAACAATCCCGTCGTATCCCAATGAATACGACGAATGCCCTCATCGCCTCGACCGACTGGTCACCCCTGGCACTGTCGCTCAAGGTCGCCGCGGTCGCGACCGTGCTGGCGCTGATTGCGGGCGTGGCGCTGGGCTGGGTGTTCGCACGCAAGAAGTTCTTCGGCGCCACCGTGCTCGAGGCCGTGTTCATGCTGCCGCTGGTACTGCCGCCCACGGTGATCGGCTACGCCATCCTCGTGGCGGCCGGGCGCCGCAGCCCGCTGGGTGCGTGGCTGCGCGAGCACCTCGACTACACCATCATCTTCAGCTGGCACGGCGCCGTGGTGGCCTCGGCCGTGGTGGCGTTGCCCCTGGTACTCAAGTCGGCCAGCGCGGCATTCTCGGGTGTGGACCGATCGCTCGAAGCCGCAGCCAGCACGCTGCGGCAGTCGCCGCTGTCGGTTTTCCTGCGCGTCACGCTGCCGCTGGCGTGGCCCGGCATCCTGGCCGGCACACTGCTCGCGTTCGCACGCGCGATGGGTGAGTTCGGCGCGTCGCTGATGGTGGCCGGCTCCATTCCCAAGCAGACCCAGACGCTGTCGATGGCCATCTACGACGCTGTGCAGGCCGGTCACGACGACCTCGCGCTGCTGCTGGTCGTCGTGACCTCGCTGCTGTCGATCACCGTGCTGGTGCTGTCGAGCCGCTTCTTCTCGCTTCGCTGATTTCGTCTTCATCATTCCGGAGTTGTCCATGCGCCCGTTCCGCCTTCTGTCGTTGGTTCTCGCACTCGCCCTGCCGCTGGCTGCTGCCGCGCAGCAGATCACCGTGTCCGCCGCCGCGAGCCTGACCGACGCGTTCAAGGAAATCGGCCGCAGGTTCGAGGCTGCCAAGGCCGGCGCCACGGTGCGCTTCAACTTCGCCGCCTCGGGCGTGCTGCTGCAGCAGATCGGCCAGGGCGCGCCGGTGGACGTGTTCGCCAGCGCCGACCAGGAAACGATGAACCGCGGTGTCGAGCAAAAGGCCGTCGACGCCGCCACGCGCAAGGACTTCGTCACCAACAGCCTGGTGCTCATTGAACCCGCCAAGGAGGGCGTGGGCGTCAAGACGCTGCAGGACCTTGGCGGCGCGAACGTGAAGAAGATCGCCGTCGGCAAGGTCGCCACCGTCCCGGTCGGCCGCTACACCAAGCAGGTGCTGGACAGCGCCAACCTCTGGACCGCGCTCGAACCGAAGTTCGTGCAGGCCGACAGCGTGCGCCAGGTGCTCGACTACGTGAGCCGCGGCGAGGTCGAGGCCGGCTTCGTCTACCGTACCGATGCGGCCGTGGCCGGCGACAAGGTGAAGATCGCCTTCACGCCCAACGGCCACACGCCAGTGACGTATCCCATCGCCGTGGTGGCCGAGAGCAGGCAGAAGGCGCTGGCCGGTGACTTCATCGCCTTTCTTTCGACGCCCGCCGCGCAGGAAGTGCTTACGCGTTACGGGTTCGGGAAGCCGTGACTCCCGAGATGAGATCCTGTTGTTTCATGCGTCGCGTTGTGGGTGCTTCGGGGTGCGCTCACGCCGACGGGGTAC
>NZ_AKIW01000134.1 GCF_000282635.1 Variovorax sp. CF313 | reverse complement strand
TTCGTGTCGCTACGCCAACCCCCTTGCAGGGGGCAACACCTGCGGCCCGGCAAAGCCGGTTCCGCGGTGTTCCTTGAGAAGGCGCAGGGCGCCCCACAGTGAGTATCGGAACAACGAGCATGACGACGGAATCGATCATCCGCATGGAAGCGGTCAACAAGTGGTACGGTGAATTCCAGGTGTTGACCGGCATCGACCTGTCGGTGCGCCAGGGCGAGCGCATCGTGATCTGCGGGCCTTCGGGTTCGGGCAAGTCGACGCTCATCCGCTGCATCAACCGGCTGGAGACGGTGCAGAAGGGCCGCATCGTGGTCGACGGCATCGACCTCACGGCCGGCGGCAAGAACGTGGATGCCGTGCGCGCCGAAGTCGGCATGGTGTTCCAGCAGTTCAACCTGTTCCCGCACCTCACCATCCTGGAGAACTGCACGCTGGCGCCGATGCGCTCGCGCGGCATGACGAAGGCGCAAGCCGAAGAGGTGGCCATGAAGTACCTCACGCGCGTACGCATTCCCGAGCAGGCCGGCAAGTACCCGAGCCAGCTTTCCGGCGGCCAGCAGCAGCGCGTGGCCATCGCCCGCGCGCTGTGCATGGCGCCCAAGATCATGCTGTTCGACGAGCCCACTTCCGCGCTCGACCCCGAGATGGTCAAGGAAGTGCTCGACACCATGATCGGCCTTGCCGAAGACGGCATGACCATGCTGTGCGTGACGCACGAAATGGGTTTTGCCCGCAGCGTGGCCGATCGCGTGATCTTCATGGCCGACGGAAAGATCGTCGAGCAGGCGCCGCCGGAAGAGTTCTTCGGCAACCCCAAGGACGAGCGCACGCGCCAGTTCCTCGGCCAGATCCTCAGCTCCCACCAAGCGCACTGAATGTCCTTTCCCGTTCTGATTTCTCTGTCGTCCTTCGGTGCGGCCGAGGTGGGGCGGCATGGCCAGCTCTGGTGCTCGCAGCTGGCATTGGCGGCTGGCGCCGATTCGGTGGAAGTGCGCGGCGAGATGCTGCGCGACGCCGGGGCCGAACTGCCCGCCCTGAGCGGGCTCGCTTCCGTGTACTCCAGCCCCGAGGGCCTGTGGGCCCAGGGTGGCTGGCTCGACAGCGCCGCGCTCAAGCGCGGCATCGCCGCGGCCACGCGTATAGGCGCCAAGCGGCTCAAGATGTCCATCGGCGACTTCCAGGCCTCGTCGCACGGCTCGCTCTGGGGCCTGAAGGTGGAACTGGCCGAAACACGCGTCGAGCTGCTCATCGAGAACGACCAGACCGTGCGCGCCGGCACGCTGCCCGCGCTGCAGACTTTCTTCGAGGTGGCCGACCGTGCCGGGGTGCCGCTCGGCATGACCTTCGACATGGGCAACTGGCACTGGCTCGGCGAATGCCCGCTGCAGGCGGCGCAGGCGCTGGGCCACCGCGTGCGCTACGTGCATTGCAAGGGCGTGCAGCGCCTGCCGCACAAGTGGGTGGCGGTGCCGCTGGGCGATTCGGCCGCGCCGTGGCGCGCGGTGCTGCGTGCATTGCCGGCCGACGTGCCCCACGCCATCGAATACCCTCTCGCAGGCGACGACCTGCTGGCCGTTACCCGCGCGCAGATCGATTTCATCCGCGCCGCGCGCGCATAGATCGAGAGACACACATGACAGAACCCACCGCTTTCGACGTCGCCCTGTTCGGCGAAGCCATGCTGCTGCTCGTGGCCGACCGGCCAGGTCCGCTGGAAGACGCCCAGTCGTTCCACAAGCGCACCGCCGGCGCCGAGACCAACGTGGCTATCGGCCTCTCGCGGCTGGGCCTCAAGGTCGGGTGGGCCAGCCGGCTCGGCACCGACTCGATGGGCCGCGCGTTGCTGGCCGCGATGCGCGCCGAAGGCATCGACTGCTCGCACGTGATCACCGATGCGACGCAGCGCACCGGCTTCCAGTTCAAGGGCCGCGTCACCGACGGCAGCGACCCGCCGATCGAATACCACCGCAAGGGTTCGGCCGCGAGCCACATGGGCCCGGCCGACGTCGACGAGGCCTGGCTGCGCTCGGCGCGCCATTTGCACGCCACGGGCGTGTTCGCCGCCATCTCCGACACCAGCCTGCAGGCCGCGCTGAAGACCATGGACGTGATGCGCGCGGCCGGCCGCACCATCTCCTTCGACACCAACCTGCGCCCGACGCTGTGGTCGTCCACCGAGACCATGCGCCACTGGGTCAACGAACTCGCCTCGCGCGCCGACTGGGTGCTGCCCGGCATCGAAGAGGGTCTGCTGCTCACGGGCCACGACAAGCCCGAGGACGTCGCGAAGTTCTATCGCGAACGCGGCTCGAAGCTGGTGGTCGTCAAGCTCGGCGCCGAGGGCGCCTACTACGACAGCGACGTGGCCGGCACCGGCCGCGTCGACGGCTTCCCGGTGAAGGAAGTGATCGACACCGTGGGCGCGGGCGACGGCTTCGCGGCCGGCGTGGTGAGCGCGCTGCTCGAAGGCCGCAGCGTGCCCGATGCCGTGCGCCGCGGCGCATGGATCGGCGCGCGCGCCGTTCAGGTGCTGGGCGATACCGAAGGCCTGCCGACGCGGGCGCAACTCGAAGAAGCGGGGCTCTGAACGCCATGACGAACGCATCGAAGAAGAACATCCTCGTCTTCCGGCCGCTGCCCGAGGATCAGCTGGCACGCCTGCAGGCCGCGCACCACGTCACCGTGGCCGATCCCCGCAAGGAGCCCGAGGCCTTCGCCGCCGCGCTGCGCACCGCGCACGGGTTGATCGGATCGAGCCACACGGTCGATGCTGCGCTGCTCGATGCGGCGCCGCAGCTGCAAGTCATTTCGAGCGTGTCGGTCGGTGTCGACAACTACCCGCTGGCCGAACTGCACAAGCGCGGCATCGTGCTGTGCCACACCCCCGACGTGCTGACCGAGACGGTGGCCGACACCGTGTTCGCGATCCTCATGGCCACGCAGCGCCGCGTGGTCGAACTCTCGAACCTCGTGCGCGAAGGGCGATGGACCAGGAACATCGGCGAAGAGCTCTTCGGCACCGACGTGCATGGCAAGACGCTGGGCATCCTGGGCTTCGGCCGTATCGGGCAGGCCGTGGCGAGGCGCGGTGCACTGGGTTTCGGCATGCCGGTGCTGTACCACTCGCGCCGCGCGGTCGACCTGGCTGCGCAGGCGCCCGAACTGCAGGGCCGCGCCACGCACACGCCGCTCGACGATCTGCTCGCGCGCGCCGACATCGTGCTTGCGATGCTGCCGCTGACCGACGCCACGCGCGGCATGATCGACGCGGCCTTCTTCGCGCGCATGAAGCCCGGTGCGTCCTTCATCAACGGCGGCCGAGGCGCCACCGTGAACGAAGACGCGCTGCTGCACGCCCTCGACCACGGCACGCTGCGCGCCGCAGGCCTCGACGTGTTCGCGAAGGAGCCGCTGCCGGCCGACTCGCCGCTGCGCACGCATCCGCGCGTGACGCCGCTGCCGCACATCGGCTCGGCCACGCACGAGACTCGGCACGCGATGGCGGAGCTGGCGACGACCAATCTGCTGCAGGTGCTGGCCGGGGAGAAGCCGACGGCGCCGTACGACACGGCGGCCGCATGAGCTCAGCCGGGCTTTACTCCCTCCCCCGCTGGGGGAGGGCAGGGGTGGGGGCAAGCGGCGCATCCAGCGGGCACTCTGCCTGCCCCCACCCCAACCTTCCCCCAGGAGGGGAAGGAGCAAGACCATGAAGCCGACGGGCCGCGCCACCATCGCCGATGTCGCCGCGGCGGCCGGCGTCTCCAAGGCCACCGTCTCGCGCTTCCTCAACCACCGCGAACGCCTGCTGAGCCCCGACATCGCCGCGCGCGTCGAAGTCGCCATCGCCGCGCTCGCCTATTCGCCGAGCCCGATGGCGCAGGCCCTGAGCCATGGCCGTTCGCGCCTCATCGGCCTGATCGTGGCCGACATCACCAACCCGTATTCCGTCGCGGTGCTGCGCGGCGCCGAGAAGGCCTGCCAGGACGCCGGCTATCTCGTGATGCTGTTCAACCTCGGCAACGAGAGCGAACGCGAGCGCGAAGCCATCGATGCGCTGGCGGGCTACCAGGTCGACGGCTTCATCCTCAACACGCTGGGTCGAGGCAGCAACGTGGTCGATGCGGTCACGCTGCACGGCAAGCCGGCGGTGCTGGTCGACCGCCGCCACGCGGGCATGCACACGGACTTCGTCTCGCTCGACAACCCTGCCGCGATGACGGCCACCTGCGGCCACCTGGTCGAAGGCGGCTACCGCGATCTGCTCTACGTCACGGAGCCGCAGAAGGGCGTGAGCTCGCGGCGCGAACGCACGGCAGCGTTCGGCGCCTGCGTGGCCGCGCATGAGCCGCGCGTGGCGGGCGAGGTGTTCGAATCGGTCGAGGGTGAGAGCGATGCGCTCGACGAGGCTTTGCGCGCCTTGCGCCTGCGCGCCAAGCGCGGCCGACGCGCGGCCGTGGTCGCGGGCAATGCGGTGGTCACGCTGCGCATTGCGCAGGCGATGGCGCGGCTGGGCTGGCAGTTCGGCACCGACCTGGGCTTTGTCGGTTTCGACGATCCGGAATGGGCCTCGCTCATCGGTCCCGGCCTGAGCACCGTGGCCCAGCCCACCGACGCCATCGGCCGCACCGCCGCTACCTGCCTGATCGAGCGGCTGCGGGGACTGGACGCGGCGCCGCGCCAGTTGCTGCTGCCTGGAGAGCTGGTGGTGCGGGGCTCGTCGCGGGCGCTCTAGCATCCGCGAACAGTTGAAGCTGGCATCATCGCGTGCCCAGACCGCCATGTCACCTTCCGCAGACTCCTTCGTCCGCCGCGTTCGCAGCCAGCTCGACCAGCTGTCCGCGACGGAGCGCCAGCTTGCCGACTTCGTGTTGGAGTTCCCGGGCGAGCTGGCGAGCTATGCCGGTAACGAACTGGCGGAGCTTGCGGGCGTGTCGCCCTCGACGGTAAGCCGCTTCATCCGCCGCATCGGGTACGAGAACTACGAGGAGGCCCGGCGGCAGGTCCGTGAGGAAAAGCAGACCGGCTCGCCGCTGTTCCAGAACGCCACCGAGGCTTCCAAGCGCGGCCACCTGGTGGCCACGCATTTCCAGCAGTCTCAGGCCAACCTGGCCAGCACCTTCGATCGGCTCGACGACCGGCAGATGGCAGAGATCGTCAAGGCGATCATCGGCGCGAACCAGGTGCTGATCTTCGGCAGCCGCAGCAGCCATGCCTTCGCGCAGTACCTGCGCTGGCAGATCATCCAGGTGGTCCCGCGCGTCACCGCCATTCCGGGGCCTGGAGAAACGCTGGCCGAGCACCTGGCCGGGCTGGGCACGCGCGACTGCGTGATCGTCTTCGGCACGCGCCGGCAGACGCGGCAGATGGACACCCTGCTCGAGGCCGCGAGCCGCATCGGCGCGCGCATCGTCTACATCAGCGACCGGGCGTCGCCGGACTTTGCCGGTGCCACCTGGTCGCTGCAGTGCGATTGCCGCGGCCCCGGGCTGCTGGACAACCACACCGCGGTGATGGGCGTGTGCGATCTGCTCGCCACCATGGTGATCGAGGCCTCCGGCTCCGCCGGCCGCAAGCGGCTGGCAGCCATCGAGCTCGGCCACGAGGAAAACGGCGAGCTCTGAGCCGCACGCCAACGGTGCGCACCCGCACGTTCACGGTGCGCCCGGCCTGAAATTTCCCCCTGTAATTCCCCGAAAGTTCGGGCATGGCGCTTGCTCATGGTTGCTTGTGACTGGAATTTTGATTTCACAAAACATATATAGGTGAAATCGATATGTCATTGCAACGAGGTCGCCGATAGCATGCGAAAGGCGATTCCGGACAGCACCGAGCAAGCACTTCTTCCTTTCTCAAGGGGTTTCCAATGGCTGGACCTGCACTTTCCTCCGGGCCTGACTCGCCCCGGGTTGCCGAGCTCGACCGCGCGCTCGACAAGATCGGTGTCACGCGCTCGCATCACACGATCATCTTTCTGATCCTGATCGGTTGCCTGTTCGACAGTTTCGAGCAGAACGCCGTCGGCATCGTGGGGCCCATGCTGCGCCAGCAGTGGGGCCTGAGCGCATCGGACATCGGCCTGCTGAACACCGTCACCTTCACTTGTGCGGCGATCGGGCGGATCGTTTCGGGCTTCATTGCCGATCGCTACGGACGCCGCGTGATGCTGTCGCTCGATCTGCTGCTGTTCACGCTGGGCGCGGGCGTCTGCGCGACGGCGCCGAACTTCACGGTGATGGCGCTCGGGCGTGCCATCGTCGGCTTCGGACTCGGCGGCGAGATCGCCATTGCGGTGACCATGCTGGCCGAGTTCTGCTCGACCAGGTTCCGCGGCACGGCAGTGGGGTTGGTCAACGTGGGGGCAGGCGGCCTCGGCAACTTCCTCGCGCCGGGCTTCGGCCTGCTGGTGTTCTGGATGTTCCCGGGCGACAACGCGTGGCGCTGGCTCTTTGCCTGCCTCATGGTGCCGGCGCTGCTCGGCGCGTTCTATCGCCGCTACATTCCGGAAACGCCGCGCTTTCTGCTCTCGCAGGGCCGCGTGAAAGAGACGAACGCGGTGCTGTCGCGGCTGGCGTCGGGCCGGCTCTCGGCGAAGAAGGTGCCGCAGCAGCAGTACATCAACGAGGATGGCGCGGACGCGCAGCCTGCGAAGGTCAAGGTGCGCGTCACCGAGATCTTCCGCGGTGCGCTGGCGCGGCGCACCATCCCGCTGTGCATCACGATCTGGATGACCTACGGCGCGCAGATCTCGGTGCTCACGCTGATGCCGACCATCCTCGTCACGCTGGGCTACAGCATGTCGAAGAGCCTGGTGTTCACGATGGTGATGCAGGGCGGAAGCCTGCTGGGCGCCATTGCGGCGTCGCTGCTGGGTTTTCACTTTCCGCGCAAGCGCGTGCTGACGGCCGGCGCCGTGTGCGCCTGCCTGGCGGCCCTGACGATCGGTTTCGTGGCCAAGAGCATCGCCGTGATCCTCATTGCGGGCGCGGTGTTCCAGTTCTTCGTGCTGCTGCTGAACACGACCATCTGGATCTTCGCGCCCGAGCTCTACCCGACGCGCGTGCGGGCCTTCGGCACTGCCTTCATCCTGGCCACGGGCACCGCGGCGGGCGCGTTGATGCCGCTCGTCGCCGGGCGTCTGTTCGATGCCTTCGGCCTCGTCGGCGTGTTCGGACTGGCGGCCGGCATGTACGCGGTCTTCGTGATCAGTGTGCAGAGCGTGCCGGAAACCTATGGCCAGTCGCCCGACGCACTGCCCCTGCCCGGTGAAGGCCTGGCCACAGACGCCACCCAGGCCGCCAAGATCGCGCAGCCGGGTTGAACCTCAGAAAGCTTCTCGCATGACGGACATCCTGCTCATCAACCCCAACTCGTCGACCGCCACCACGGACATGATGACGAAGATCGCCAACGGCGAGGCCCCTGCGGGCTGCCGCGTGACCGGCCGCACCGCCACGGGCGGGCCCTCGATGATCGTCAACGAGCAGGAGCTCGAGGCCGCCGCCACCGAGGTGCTGAAGGTGTGGCGCGAGGCTGGCGTTGCGCGCTGGGACGGCGTGATCGTCAGTGCCTTCGGCGACCCGGGAATCGACCTCGTGCGAGCGAACGCGCGGGTGCCGGTGGTCGGCATCGCGGAGGCGTCGATGCGCGAGGCGAGCAATGGACATCGGCGCTTCGGCATCGCCACGGTGACGCCCGAGCTGGTGGCACCCATCGAGCGGCGCGCCCGTGCGCTCGGGTTGCTCGGCCTGTACGCCGGCACCCGCCTGACACAGGGCGACCCGCGCGAACTGGCGGCCGAACCGCAAGCGCTGGAGGACGCGCTGGCACGGGCCGTGCAGCGCTGCATAGACGAAGACGGCGCGCAGGCCGTGATCATTGGCGGCGGCCCGCTGGGCCAGGCCGCGCTGGCGCTGGCACCGCGCTTCGGCGTGCCGGTGATCGCACCGATTTCCGCCGCAATGCGGCAGCTGTGTGCGCGACTCGAAGTCGCGTCCTGAACATGAGGAGCAAGACATGAGCATGAGCACGGCGGCAAATCCGGGCGCATCTGCAGCGGCGTCAGGCACGGGCGTGGACTCGCTCGCGGAACGCGACCTGACCTTCAGGCGCATCGTCTGGCGCCTGATTCCCTTCCTCACGCTGGTGTGGTTCCTGGCGTGGATCGACCGCGTCAACGTCGGCTTCGCGAAGCTCACGATGATGAGCGACCTGCAGTGGTCCGACGCCATCTACGGCGCGGGTGCGGGCGTGTTCTTCATCGGCTACTTCTTCTTCGAAGTGCCGAGCAACATGCTGCTGCAGAAGTTCGGCGCCAAGAAGACCATCATGCGCATCACCATCGGCTGGGGCGTGGTGTGCGTGCTCATGGCCTGGGTGAAGACACCGCTGCAGTTCTATGCGCTGCGCTTCCTCATGGGGGCGTTCGAGGCGGGCCTGCAGCCGGGCGTGATCCTGTACCTGACCTACTGGCTGCCCGCACACCGGCGCGGCAAGGCGCTCGCGTTCTTCGTTTCGGCTTCCGCGCTGTCGCTGATGTTCGGCAGCCCGATCGCCGCCTACCTGATGGAAGCGCTCGGCGGCGTGGGTGGCTTTCGCGGCTGGCAGTGGCTGTTCGTGATCGAGGGCATTCCATCGATCGTGGCGGGGGCCGTGGCGTACTTCGTCCTCAGCGATTCGCCCGCCAAGGCACGCTGGCTGAGCGCGCGGCAGAAGGCGCATGTCGAGAGCGAACTGGTGCTCGAGGCCAGGAGCCTGGGCCATCGCGAACACAGCTTCCTGGCGTCGATGCGCAACCCGCAGCTCTGGGTGCTCACGCTGATCTTCTTCTGCATCGTGGCGGGCAATGCCACGCTGGTGTACTACGGGCCGAGCATCGTGCGGGAGGTCGGCGTGAACGACATCAAGACGCTGGGCTGGGTCATGGCGGGCATCTACGCCTGCGGCTGGATCGGGATGATCGGCAACGGCTACCTCTCGGACCGGCGCAAGGAGGTGAAGTGGCACACGGCCATCGCGGCCGGGCTGGGAGCGCTGGGCCTGCTGCTCACGGCCTACTTCCTGGGCCAGAAAAACATGGCCGGCGTGATCGTGTCGCTGGCGCTGTCGTCGGCCGGCACGATGGGCTCGATCCCGATCTATTGGCAGATACCGAGCCGCTACCTGTCTGCCACGGCGCTGGTGGTGGGCCTGGCGTTCATCAATTCGGTGGCCAACCTCGCGGGGTATTTCTCGCCGCAGCTGCTGGGCTACCTGAAGAGCAGCACGGGGCAATATGCGCAGGGCCTGACGATCATCGCGGTGGTCGAGTGCATGGCGACAGTGCTGATCGTGCTGTTCGTCTCGCGCGAGAAGGCGCGCAGCCCCGCGCCGGGGGAGTGACTGGACGAGCGCTGCCCGCTGCCGCAGCGGCTCGCCCGAGCCGGGCGTCAACTGAAAAAGATCGACGGGATCAGCCGACTTCGGCGATCAGCTCGATCTCCACACAGGCTCCCATCGGCACCTGAGCGACGCCGAAGGCGCTGCGTGCATGCGCGCCCTTTTCGGGACCGAAGACTTCGGCGAAGAACTCGCTCGCGCCGTTGGTCACGAGGTGCTGTTCGGTGAAGGTGCCGACCGAGTTCACGAGGCTCATCACCTTGACGATGCGATTGACCTTGTTCAGGTCACCCACGGCCGCGTGCAGCGTGCCGAGCAGGTCGATGGCGATGGCGCGTGCGGCCTGCTTGCCTTCCTCGGTGCCGATGCCGGCGCCGAGCTGGCCGGCCCAGACCTTGCCGTCCTTCTTCGCAATGTGGCCCGAGAGGAACACGAGGTTGCCGGTCTGCACGAAGGGCACGTAGGCGGCCGCGGGGGCGGCGACCGGGGGCAGGGTGATGCCGAGGCTGGAAAGTTTGTCGTAAACGCTCATGGAGACTCCTTGTCTTGGGAAGGCGATTGTGTCTGTGTTTGCGGCAGGCCCTCGACCACTTCCCCCACGGGCTGCACGGTCACGCCGACCCGCAGCGTGTGCCTGGCGCCGCCATGGAGTACGCCGCGCATCGGCGACACGTCGGAATAGTCGCGGCCGATGGCGAGCGTGACGTAGTCCTCGCCCGGCTGGCGGCCGTTGGTGGGATCGAAATCGGCCCAGCCGCCCGCGCTCTCGGAACCGTCGTCCTCGCCCTTTCCGGGCAAGTACACCGACACCCAGGCGTGCGACGCATCGGCGCCCACCAGCCGGGGCTGGCCGGGCGGCGGCTGCGTCAGAAGATAGCCGCTGACGTAGCGCGCGGGCAGGCCCATGGTGCGGAAGCACGCGATCATGATGTGGGCGAAGTCCTGGCACACGCCCTTGCGCTGTGCGAGAGCCTCGACGGCGGGGGTGTTGATCTCGGTGCTGTCGGCGTCGTACGCGAAGTCCTCGTACATGCGCTCGGTGAGGTCCATCGCCACGTCGAAGGTAGGGCGGCCAGGCACGAAGCTGGCGCGCGCATAGGCCGCGAAGTCGCCGTGGCGCGGCACGTAGGGCGAGGGAAAGACGAACTCCGAGGCCGCATCGAAGGTGGCGTCCTTGCGGAAGCGGAAGCGCTCGCGCACGGCTTCCCACGGCAGTTCGCGCGCCACGGCGGGCGACAGCACGGGCTGCGAGGTTTCGACCACGCTCTCGGCCGTGACGACGAGCCGGTCGTGCGTGGCTTCGAGTGCGAAGAAGGCGCGCGTGTTGCCGTACAGGTCGGCCAGCTCGTTGCGCTGCGCAGGCGCCGGCTCGATGGCAAGCCGGTGGCTCACGAGCCGCTGCGAATCCGTGGCCAGCGGCTTGAGGTGGGCGAGGTGCTGCGCGGTCTCGACCGGCGGCGAGTACTCGTAGCGCGTTTCGTGGGTGACGTGAAGCAGCATGATCGACAGTGCCCGTTGCGTGGGTCTACTTGGCCTCGGCGCCGAAGTGCGAAGCGTAGATCTTCGCGTAGGTGCCGTCGGCCCGGATGCCTTCGAGGCCCTGGTTGATCCTGGCCAGCAGTTCGGCGTTGCCCTTCTTCACGGCAATGCCGTACTTCTCGACCGGAAAGCCCGCGTCGCTCACGGTCTTGAAACCGCCCGCGGTGTTGTTCGCGATGTAGTGCACCACCACGCCGTTGTCTGCCACCACGGCCTGCACGCCGCCGGCCTCGAGTTCCTTGAGCGCGAGCGGCGTCGATTCGAAGCGCTTGATGGCGGTGCTCGACTTGCCCAGCAGCTTGCCCACGACCTCGTCGCCGGTGGTGCCGTTCTGCACGCCGACTTTCATGTTCTTGATGTCCTCGAATTTCGTGACGGGCGAGTCGCTCTTCACGGCGATCAGCTGCCGGGCGTCGAAGTAGGGCTGCGAGAAGTCCATGGTCTGGCGGCGCTCGTCGGTGACGGTGATGGCCGACACCAGCAGGTCGCGGTCGCCCTGGTCGAGCGCATTGAAGATGCCTTCCCACGGCGTGTTGACGAACTTCACCTCGAAGCCCGCCTTCTGCGCGACCGCCTTCACTACGTCGACGTCGAAGCCTACGATCTCGCCCTTGTCGTTCTGCGATTCGAAGGGCGTGTACGCGGCGTCGGTGCCGACCACGAGCACGCGCGCGGCGGCCGGTGCCGCCGGTGCACCGGTGGCGGACGGTGCGGATGCCGGCTCCTGCTTGTCGCAGCCGGCGATGGCAAGGGCCGCGAAGAGGCCCGCGGCGGTGAGTGCGAAGCGGCGGTTGATGGTGACGCGGTGGGGCATGGCGGTGCTTCTCCGTGAACTTGTTGTGGAACGCCGCGGAACCGGCTTTGCCGGGCCGCAGGCGTTGCCCCCAGCGAGGGGGTGTGCGTAGCGACACGAAGTGCGC
>NZ_AKIW01000133.1 GCF_000282635.1 Variovorax sp. CF313 | reverse complement strand
GGCGCGGGAGGCGATCAGCGAGGCAGGGAGAAGGGCGGGGTTCAGGAATCCGATTCGGTTTCAGGGGCAGTATTGGGATGAAGAGACGGGGCTGCACTACAACCGGTATCGCTACTACGACCCGCAGGCGGGACGGTTCGCGTCCAAGGATCCAATTAAGCTTGCTGGCGGCTTTAATATTTATCAATATGCTCCCAATCCAATAAAGTGGTTCGATCCGTTGGGATTGATAAAACTTGGGTACGACAAAAATGCAAAAACTTGGAGCACGCCGAACGGCTTGAGCTACGGTCAAGGGTCCGCGCAAGGCAATCGAATTAAGCATGTTTTGGAGCATGAGTCACCAAACCCAAATAAGCCAACGCATTCTGTGTTTTGTACCTGCAAGAGGGGTGGATCATTGGAATTGGTGGACGAAGCTTGGAGTAAGCGAGGTCAACCTTTGGCTAATGATCCTGGTGCTTATATTGTTCCAATGGGACGGGTAATAGGAACTAATGGAGAGAAAAATATCAAAATAATCACTCGACCGGGAACGAACGAGGTTATTACGGCATATCCTGTAAATTAAGGTGTCTTATGATTTGTCCGCGATGCGAGCAAGATGAAGTTGTTGAGGCGAAAATAAAAGCAAATGGACGTTTGATTTTTATATGCCCCGAATGCGATGCAATGTGGCTGTCTGATAGCAAAATTGGCGGTGACAATTTTCTTGATTATGGGTCGTATATGAAATCTATCGGCTTGTCTCAATTGTGGGATGAGTTGGATGTTATGGGAAAAAAATGATGTGTGTAGTTCTTAGGGTGCTTCCAAATTTCAAGTTGAATTGAGTGTGTTTGGATAAATTGAGTCATCTGGCGGGGGGCTGTCACTGTAGTCAGAGGTCCGAATGGGATCATCACGGGTACCCTGAGCTAGGGGCAGGGAGGCCCTGATCTATGCAGATATTTCTCGACTACATCCACGAGATGTACTACTACTTGCTCTCTATGAGTGACGACGATATCGATAATTTCTATATCAATGACAAGGCTTGCCGAGGCAAGCTATTTGAGGAGATGAAAGCTGACTTCGACACCTATGGACCAGTGAGCAAACAAAGGGTCTTGGATGCGATTGAATTCATCCTGTCATCAGGTGACATCAAAGGGTACTGGCGTGCCGCGGTGCCGCATGCGGTCCCACTCGACGATGTTGAGGACAAGCCTGCATATTTGCGTGAGCTTTATGAAAAGCTGACGGGGCATGTGCCACAGCCAAGAGACTTCGGCTCCGAAGTGGAGTTGGTCAATGCCGCTGGATCTCACGCAATCGACGTAAGACTTTAAGGTCAAGCTTACGATTTCGAGTCGCGTCGATCGCTCGGCTCGGGATCTTCTCGATCGGCCCTGTAGGCAATATGTCGCCCCTCGGGTGACCAACGATCCGCCAAGGCACCCGGCCGGCAAGCTGCTGGACAACCTGCTGAAGAACTACGCCGGTACCAGCTACCGCTACGACGAACGCGGCAACATGGCCGAGCGCGTACGCAACGGCTGG
>NZ_AKIW01000132.1 GCF_000282635.1 Variovorax sp. CF313 | reverse complement strand
GGGCTGGGGTGGGGGCAGACGGCGTACCCGTCGAGCGCTCTGCCTGCCCCCATCCCAGCCTTCCCCCAGCGGGGGAAGGAGCAAGACTTCCCACACGGAGGGCTGTTGAATGCAAGCCGTGGCCGGGCGCTCGCTGCACAAGCGCTTCGTGCCGAAGGCGCCGGCCGCGGCCGTGCACGCGCTCGACGACGTGTCGCTCGAAGTACCCGCCGGCACGCTCACCGCGCTGGTCGGTCCCGACGGCGCAGGCAAGACCACGCTGCTGCGCCTCATGGCCGGCCTGATGCGCGCCGACCAGGGCGAGCTTCGCGTGCTCGGCATCGACGTGTCGGCCGACCCGCAGGCGGTGCAGGACCGCATCAGCTACATGCCGCAGCGCTTCGGCCTCTACGACGACCTCAGCGTGCAGGAGAACCTCGACCTCTACGCCGACCTGCACGGCGTGCCGCGCACGCAGCGGCGCGAGCGCTACGCACGGCTGATGGAAATGACCGACCTCGGCCGCTTCACCACCCGCCCCGCCGGCAAGCTCTCGGGCGGCATGAAGCAGAAGCTCGGCCTGGCCTGCACGCTGGTGCGCTCGCCCGACCTGCTGCTGCTCGACGAGCCGACTGTGGGCGTGGACCCGCTCTCGCGCCGCGAGCTGTGGGAGATCGTGCAGCAACTGGTCGACGACGAAAAGCTCTCGGTCATCGTCAGCACCGCCTACCTCGACGAGGCCGAGCGCTGCAGCCATGTGTTCGTGCTGCGCGGCGGCAAGCTGCTGGCGCAGGGCGCGCCCGGCGAACTGCGCGACCGGGCGCGCGGCCTGTGCTTTGTCGCAACGCCGTCCGACAGCGAGCCGCCGCGATTGCTTCAGGCTCGCCTGCTCGACGCGCGGCAGGACATCGTCGATGCAGTGCCGCAGGGCGGCGAGGTGCGCTTCATCCGCCGCGAGGAAGCAGACGGCGCGCGGCTCGACGCGCTGCTCGACGGCGCGCACACCGAGCCCGTCGCGCCGCGCCTCGAAGACGGCTTCATGATGCTGCTGCGAACGCAGCCATCGCCCGCCAGCGACACCATTCCGCCAGCCGCCATGGCGACGCCCGACGGCCAATCGGGCGAGGTGGTCATCGAGGTCAAGGACCTCGTGCGCCGCTTCGGTGATTTCGTCGCCGTGGCCAACACCAGCTTCTCGGTTCGGCGCGGCGAAATCTTCGGCCTGCTCGGCCCTAACGGCGCGGGCAAGACCACCACCTTCCGCATGCTCTGCGGCCTGCTGCCCGCCAGCGGCGGCCAGTTGCGCGTGGCCGGCGTCGACCTGCGGCATGCACGCGCACAGGCGCGCCAGCGCATCGGCTACGTCTCGCAGAAGTTCGCGCTCTACGGCAACCTCACGGTGCGCGAGAACCTCTCGTTCTTCGGGGGGGCCTACGGCCTGCGCGGCGCGAAGCTGCGCGAGCGGATGGACACGGTGCTGCACCAGTTCGACCTTGCCCAGGCACTCGACACGCCCAGCAGCCAACTGGCCGGCGGCTACAGGCAGCGCCTGGCGATGGCCACCGGCCTGCTGCACGAGCCCGAGATCCTGTTCCTCGACGAACCCACCAGCGGCGCCGACCCGCTCGCGCGCCGCGAGTTCTGGCGCCGCATCACGGCGCTGTCGGAAGGCGGCACCACAGTCGTCATCACCACGCACTTCATGGAAGAGGCGGAGTACTGCGACCGCATCGTGATCCAGGACGCAGGCAAGGTGCTGGCCATCGGCACGCCGCAGGAGGTGCGCGCGCAAGCGCTGGGCGAGGAAGACAGCGAGAGACGCATCGACATGGAACAGGCCTTCATCGGCATCGTCGAGAAGGCGCGGCACAAGAGCACGGAAGAGGTGGCGGCATGAACGGCTTCCGGTCCCGCCTGGTCTCCCTCACGCGCAAGGAGTTCCGCCAGCTGCTGCGCGACCGCAGCAACCTCGCCATCGGCATCCTGCTACCGATGGTGCTGATCCTGATCTTCGGCTACGGCATGTCGCTCGACGTGAAGAACGCGCCCGTGGCCGTGGTCATGGAAGACGCCTCGCCGACCGCGCACGAGGCCATTGCCGGGCTGCAGCTCTCGCCCACCATTGCGCCGGTCCTGCTGGGCTCGATGCACGACGCCGAGGAACTGATGCGCGAGCGCAAGGTCGACGGCATCGTGCGCGTGCCGGCCGATTTCTCCCGCGCGCTCGCCGCCGGCAACGCACGCGTGCAGCTCATCGTGCACGGCTCGGACGCGGGGCGCGCGAGCATCATCAAGGCCTACGTGAGCGGCGCCCTCGCGCAAGCGGGCGTGCGGCAGGCGGACCGCAGCGGCGACGCTGCCGGCGCCGCGGCCGCAGGCAGCGTCGCCGTCGAGCAGCGCATGTGGTTCAACGCCGCGAACACCAGCACCTGGTATCTGGTGCCGGGCTTGATCGTGCTCATCATGACGCTGGTCGGCGCCTTCCTCACGGCGCTGGTGATGGCGCGCGAATGGGAGCGCGGCACGCTGGAGGCGCTGTTCGTCACACCGGTGCGGCCGGTCGAGATCCTGCTGGCCAAGATCATTCCGTACTTCGCGGTCGGCATGCTGGGCCTTACGCTGTGCCTGCTCTCCGCGCGCTACCTGTTCGCCGTGCCCATGTACGGCTCGCTGCTGGTGGTGGTGTTCAGCTCGATGCTGTACCTGATCGTGGCCGTGAGCCTGGGTCTCGTGATCTCGTCGGTCACGCGCAACCAGTTCCTCGCGAGCCAGGTGGCTCTGATCGCGACCTTCATGCCTTCGATGATGCTGTCGGGCTTCCTGTTCGATCTGCGCAACGTGCCCACTGCCGTTCGGGTGGTGGGGCACCTGCTGCCGGCCACCTATTTCATGGATCTGATCAAGACGCTGTTCCTCGCCGGTGACGTGTGGCCGCTGATCTGGCGCAACTGCGCGATCCTGCTGGCGTACGCGGTGGGCCTGCTGCTGGTGGCGCGCGCGGTAACTCGCAAGAGCCTCGACTGAGGGCCGAAGCCATGGTCGATTTCCTCATGCGCATCGCCAACCTCTGCCGCAAGGAGCTGCTGACGATCCTCAAGGACCCGGCCACGCGCGCCATCCTGGTCGCGCCGGCATTGCTGCAGAGCCTGGTCTTCGGCTACGGCGCGACCTACGACCTCACCAACGTGCCCTATGCGTTGCTCGACCAGAGCCGCAACGGCGCCTCGTCCGAACTCATCGCGCACCTGGACAGCACGGGCGTCTTCCACCGCGTGGCCACGCTGCGCTCGCAGGCCGACATCCGCGAGGTGGTCGACACCGAGCAGGCGCTGCTCGTCATCCAGATTCCCGCCAACTTCGAGCAGCAGCTCAGCGCGGGGCAGACCACGACGATCCAGCTGATCCTCGATGCGCGCAACTCCAACACCGCGGGCTCGGCGGCGGGCTACGTGAGCGCGGTGGTCGAACGCTACAACGCGGAACTGCGCACGCGCGCGGGCGCCCCGCCGTCGCCGCTGGTCATCGAATCGCGCGCATGGTTCAACCCGAACCTCGAGACGCGCTGGAACCTGCTGCCCGGCATGATCGCTGCGCTCAGCATGCTGCAGACGCTGCTGCTCACCGCGCTGTCGGTGGCGCGCGAGCGCGAGCAAGGCACCTTCGACCAGCTGCTGGTCACGCCGATGTCGCCGCTCGAGATCATGATCGGCAAGGCGCTGCCGCCGGTGCTGGTGGGGCTGGTGCAGTCGTCGCTGATCCTGCTTGTGGCGCTGTTCTGGTTCCGCATTCCGATGGCGGGCTCGCTCGTCACTCTGTACACGGGGCTGGTGTTCTTCACGGTCGCGAGCGTGGGCATCGGCCTGTCGATCTCGGCCGTGTCGGCCAACATGCAGCAGGCCATGCTCTACGCATTCGTGCTGCTCATGCCGCTGATGCTGCTGTCGGGCCTGACCACGCCGGTGCGCAACATGCCAGACGTGCTGCAGGTGGCCACGCTGGCCAACCCGCTGCGCTTTGCCATCGATCTCGTGCAGCGCGTGTACCTCGAAGGCGTGGGGCTGGGCACGGTCTGGCACAACCTGATTCCGCTCGCAGTCATCGCCGCCATCACGCTGCCGCTGGCGGCCTGGCTGTTCCGCAACCGTCTTGTCTGAAACCGGGAGCACGCCATGCCTCTTCTGTCCGCTCCTCGCGCCGCGACCGCGTTCGCCTTCTCCCTGTTGCTCTCCGGCTGCGCCGTAGGACCCGACCACAAACCGGCCGAGGTGCGCACGCCCGCCGACTGGACTGCCTGGCACGGCGGCTCGCCCGCGCTGCTGGGCGCGGAACGGCAGGGCGCTTCCACCGGCGGCATCGCATCCGGCGATTGGAAGGCCTTCAACGATCCGGTGCTCGACCGTCTCGAAGCCATGGTGCTCGCAAGCAACCCCGACCTTCAGACTGCCGCCCTGCGCTTCGCACAAAGCCGCGTGCAGCGCACCACCACGGCGGCGCAGCAGGGGCCGCAGGTGAACGCGAGCGCCGGCGTCACACGGCAGCGCCAGAGCGAAAGCGGTGCCGCCACGCGGATGATCGATGCGATCGGCTCGTCGGTCTCCAACCGCGACCAGCTCATTCACACGCTCAGCGAGCCCTACAACCTTTACCAGGCCGGCTTCGATGCCTCGTGGGAGATCGACCTGTGGGGCCGCGTGCGCCGGGCCATCGAGGCGGCCGATGCCGACACGAGCGCCTCGTCCGCGCTGCTGCGGCAGGCCCGGCTCAGCGTGCAGGCCGAGCTGGCGCGCAACTACTTCGAGCTGCGCGGCACGCAACGCGAACTGCGCATCGCGCGCGCCGACATCGCGGCAGCCGCCGAGTCGCTCGAACTGGTGCAGGCGCGCGCCGACGGCGGCCTCGTCACCGACCTGGACCCGGTGCGCCAGCGCGCGCTGGTCGCCGAACTGCGCGCGCGCATTCCCGCGCTGCTGCTGCAGGAGGCCGATGCGACGAACCGCATCACGCTGCTGGCCGGTGCCGCGCCCGGCGCGCTGAACACCGAGCTGGCCGACACCGCCACCGGCGACGCACTCGACGCCCCGGCGCTCCCCGCCCTCGCGCTGGGCCAGCCCGCCGAACTCGCGCGCCGCCGCCCCGACATCGCGGCGGCCGAGGCGCAGCTGCATGCCGCCACGGCCCGCATCGGCGTGGCCGTGGCCGATCTCTATCCTCGCGTGACGCTGGGCGCCGGCTTCGGCTACGAATCGGTGGGCAGCGAGCGTTTCGGTGAATGGGGCAGCCGGCAATGGCACGTGGGCCCGTCGATCAGCCTGCCGATCTTCGACAACGGACGCCGCCGCGGCGCCGTCGAACTGCGCGAGCTGCAGCAGCAGGAAGCGGCCGTGGCCTTTCAGCAGACCGTGCTCAAGGCCTGGCACGAGATCGACTCGGCGCTCACCGCCTACGCCGCCGAGCGGCAGCGGCAGACCGAACTGGCCGAGCGCGAGCGCCGCGGCCGCGACGCGCTGGTGCTGGCGGCTGCCCGCTACAAGGGCGGCCTCACCGACCTGGGCGTCGAGCTCGACGCGCGCCGCGCCCTGCTGCAGGCGCGGCGCGACCAGGCGCAGAGCGCCAGCCGGCTCGCGGTCGGGCTGGTGGCCGTCTACAAGGCACTGGGCGGCGAGGCCGTGGCGTCGGCCAGCATGCGCGTCGAAGGCCTGCGACCCGAAGACCTCTGATTCAAGCCCTGTTGGTAAAGCTCGCGTTGCCCAGCCCCGTGCCGATGGTCAGCACGCCCCAGTGCCGCACGTCGCGCATGAAGGGCAGTTCGCTCAGGCCCTGCACCACCGCGTCGTTGTGCATCAGCACCAGCGTCGGGCCCGAGCCCAGCATCGGCATGCGCTGCCACAGCTGGCTCGGCAGGTGGAAGGCGTGGCTGTCCCAGTCGCCGGGCAGGTTCTGCGCGCCGCGCGCGATGAAACCGTCCGGCCGAATCAGGCCCGGGCAACCAATGCCGACGAAGGGCGCGAGCCGGATCTTCCTGCGCTCGCTGTAGCGCACCATGTCTTCCAGCATGTCGGCGATGTGCTCGACCATGCCGCCGCGGTCGGGCCCTTCGTCCGCATGGCGCCACTTCTCGCGCCGCACCACCTTCGCGAGCGAGAAGTCGCGCGCCTTGCGGTGGCGTGTCTTCACGATGCCGCAGCGCACGTTGGTGCCGCCGATGTCCACCGCGAGGATCGCGTCGTGCTTCTTCAACATGGCGCGCGGCACAAGGTGCGCCCAACCGATCAGTCCGCCGTCGTCCACGTCGTGCGAGAGGCGGCCGATCTGCACGTGCAGGCCCATCTCCTCGAGGATGGCCCCAGTCTGCAGGATGGCGCGCTCGCCCACGTCGCTCTCGGGAAAGCCGCCGCCGACCACGATGCGCTGCACCTTCCGCCACGAGGGCTGGCGCATGAAGCGCTGGATCACCAGGGCCAGCTCCTGCGCGAACTCCTCGATGGCGCCATGCATCACATCGGAGGCCTCGGACGCCTTTCCTCCCTGCAGCGCGCGGTCGAGTTCCCCCTTGCCGAGGTCGCGCGAATGCGAGCCGCCCAGCGGGTCCTTTCCCTTCCTGCGGCGGCGCTTGCGCCAGCGTTCGAGCAGGTCGCGAAAGGCCGTCTGGCTGGCCTGGTCGCCGACGAAACCGTCCTTGTCGCGCAGCTGCAGGCTGTAGCCGTCGACCTGCACGCCCGGCAGCTCGCGCAGGCCGTGGACGTCGGGGCCGGGGTGTTCGTTCTTCGTGGAGCGGGTCTTCATGGCAACCGACTGTGGGCCCGATCAGCGGCCCGCCCCATCGGCACCGCGCACCACAGCGTGTAGGAGAGCGGCGGGTGCGCCAAACGGAACGATGTCTATACACTGGCCCGGATGCATCTGCCCCGCTGTTTCTGGCGCGCCGCCCTGCTGTACGCCCTCGCATGGCTTGCCGTCGCGCCGGCCCCCGCACGAGCCGCGGACGAGACGCTGCGCGTGGGCTCCAAGCGCTTCACCGAGTCGTACATCCTGGCCGAACTGCTGGCGCAGACGGCCGCACCGCACACCGCCTCGCCGCCCGTCGTGCGGCAAGGCCTGGGCAACACGGCCATCGTGTACGAGGCGCTGCGCTCGGGCGCCATCGACCTGTACGCCGAATACACCGGCACCATCGCGCTCGAAATCCTCAAGGGCTCGCCGGCGGACACGCGCGAGGCCATGAACGCGGCGCTCGCGCCGATGGGCCTGGGCGTGGCCATTCCGCTGGGCTTCAACGACGGCTATGCGCTCGCGGTGCGCGCCGCCGACGCCGAGCGGCTGGGCCTGCGCACGCTGAGCGACCTGGCGAAGCACCCCGAGCTGAAGTTCGGCCTGTCGAACGAATTCATCGGCCGCGCGGACGGCTGGAAGGGCCTGGCCGGGCGCTACGGCTTCACGCAGATGCCCACCGGGCTCGACCACGGGTTGGCCTACGACGCGGTGGCCGCGAAGCAGATCGACGTGATCGACATCTACACCACCGACGCCAAGATCGACCACCTCGGCCTGCGCGTGCTGGAAGACGACAGGAAATACTTTCCGCGCTACGACGCGGTGGTGCTCTACAAGCTCGACCTGCCCACGCGGCTGCCGCTGGCCTGGGCCGCGTTGAAGACGCTCGAAGGCCGCGTCGACGAGCGCGCGATGATCGCGATGAATGCGCGGGCCGAGCTGCAGAGCGTGCCCTTCGACACCATCGCGCGCGACTTCCTCGCGAGCACGGGCAAGGGCGCGAAGGCGCAGCCGCAGGAAGCGCGGCGCGGCTTCATGGCCAAGCTGTTCGGGCCGGACCTGTGGAAGCTCGCGCGGCAGCATCTTCTGTTGGTGGCGGTGTCGGTCGGCGTCGCGATTCTCATCGGCGTGCCGCTGGCGATCCTGGTGTTTGCGCATGTGCGGCTGCGCGCGGTGGTGCTGGGTTTCGCGAGCCTGCTGCAGACAGTGCCGTCGCTGGCGCTGCTGGCCGTGCTGATCTCGATGCTGGGCGCCATCGGCGCGCTGCCCGCGCTGATTGCGCTGACGCTCTATTCGCTGCTGCCGATCATGCGCAACACGGTGACGGGCCTGGCCGAGGTGCCCAACGGCCTGCGGATGGCCGGCACCGCACTCGGCATGACGCCGCCGCAGAGCCTTCGGCTGGTGCTGCTGCCGCTGGCACTGCCCACGCTGCTGGCGGGCGTGCGCACCGCGACCTCGATCGCCATCGGCACGGCGACCATCGCGGCCTTCATCGGTGCGGGCGGCTTCGGCGAGCGCATCGTGACGGGGCTGGCGCTCAACGACCGCGAACTGCTCGTTGCGGGCGCATTGCCGGCGGCTGCGCTGGCGTTGCTGAGCGAAGGCCTGTTCGAACTCGTGGAGTACCTGATGCGGAGGCGGCGTCGTGTGCCGCCGTCTTTGCTGCCTTCCTGAATTCGGGGAGCTTTCTTTCGGGGTGTGTGCGAAGGGCACCGGGTGGCTCCCTCCGCGAATGTCCCCCGCCTTCGGCTCCTCCTTTATTTCGCTGCGGGAGCCACCCGGTGCCCTTCGCACAATGGACGCTGCCGTTGTGCTGGCTGATCAACCAGTGCTCTGATCGATCACGCTGGCGGGGTGCTCTGCGCAGCGAAATAAAGG
>NZ_AKIW01000131.1 GCF_000282635.1 Variovorax sp. CF313 | reverse complement strand
GGGGGGGCCAGGCAGAGCGCTCGATGGACACGCTGCTTGCCCCCCACCCCACCCCTCCCCCAGAGGGGGAGGGAGCAAGGCAAGATTCAGCGGGGCGCAATGCCTTGCAGCACGATGCGCTGAACGCTCTCCACGGTCTGCTCGAAGAACGCCGCATCGTCCAGCGTGTGGCCCGTCAGCGCCTGCACCTGCACGCCGAAGTCCGCGTAGTGCTGCGTCACCGCCCACAGCGCAAAAATCAGGTGATGCGGGTCGACCGGCGCCAGCTTGCCGGCCTCGATCCACGCGCGAATCACTTCCGATTTTTTCTCCACCAGCGTGCGCAGCTCACGGTCGAGTTCATCGCGCAGCAGCGGCGCGCCCTGGATCATTTCAAGGCAGAACAACCGCGACGCATCGGGCCGGTCGCGCGACACCACCAGCTTGCGGCGAATGTAGCCGCCGATGGCCTCGCCCGGGTCCTGCTCGGCGCTGAAGCCGCGCAGCGGTTCGAGCCACAGCGCCAGCAGGTCTCGCAGCACATTGACGTAAAGCTCTTCCTTGTTCGCGAAGTAATAGAGCAGGTTGCTCTTCGACACATCGGCGCGCGCCGCCACCTGGTCGATCGACGTGCCGTGCAGGCCGAAGCGCGAGAACAACCCCAGCGCCGCGCCAAGGATCGCACTGCGCTTGTCCTCGATCTGGCGCAGCCGGCGGTTCACCGCGGACGCGCTGCGCACCGCGGGCTTGGCGCGCTTGCGCACCGGGCTCTCTTTGCTGGCGCTTGCGGCCAGCGCTTTGGTCTTCGGCATCTTCCCTCGCTCTTGTTCATGAATCGGCAGACGGCGCACCACTGTAAGGCCACGGTGCATCGCCTTGCGCCGCAGTTGCCTTCGCGGCGCAAGGTTGCGCACCATGCTGACGCGACGGATGCGTTTTGTCCATTTGGTCCAACTGGCACAGACGTTGCATGGCGAAAGGCATGCCAAGCATGAGGAACCTGCCATGACCCTGCTGTCCGTCCCCATCATCGATCTCGCGCCCTACTTCGCCGGCACTGCCGAAGGCAAGGCCGAGGTCGCGAAGAAGGTCGATGCGGCCTGCCGCAGCATCGGCTTCCTGGTCATCACCAACCACGGCATTTCGCCCGAGCTGATCTCGCGCGTGTCGTCGCTCTCGCGCAGGTTCTTCGACATGCCGCTGGGCGAGAAGCGCAAGGTCGATCGCCCGCGCGAAGACGCGGTGCGCGGCTACAGCGCAGTGGGCGAGGAAGGCCTTTCGTACAGCCTCGAAGAAGCGGCGCCAGGCGACCTGAAGGAATCGTTCTCCATCGGCCCGTCGAACGTGCCGAACGACGACTACCACCGCGGTCCCGCCGCCGGACCGCACTTCGAGCCCAACAGCTGGCCTCCCATCGAAGGTTTCCGCGAAGCCTATGAAGGCTACTTCGAGGCGATGAGCGATCTTTCGCGCTCGCTGATGCGCGTCTTCGCGCTCGGCCTGTCGCTGCCCGAGACCTTCTTCGACGACAAGATCGACAGGCACATCAGCATGTTCCGCGTGCTGAGCTATCCGCCCCAGCGCGAACAGCCGCTGCCCGGCCAGCTGCGTGCGGGCGCGCACAGCGACTACGGCAGCCTCACCATCGTGCTGCCCGACGACAAGGGCCTGCAGGTTTTCAACAAAGCCGGCCAGTGGGTCGACGTGCCGCAGGTCGAAGGCGGCCTGGTGGTCAACATCGCCGACCTCATGATGCAGTGGACCAACGACCAATGGGTGTCCACGCTGCACCGCGTGATCAATCCGCCGTTCGAGGTGGCGAGCACCAATCGCCGGCAGTCGCTGGTGTTCTTCCATCAGCCTAACTACGACGCGATGGTCGAGTGCCTGCCGAGCTGCCTCGCGCCGGGCGAAGAGGCGAAGTACGCGCCCATCTCCTCGGGCGACCACCTCACATCGAAGTTCGTCAAGCAGACGACCTTCGGCGGCACCAAAGTGACGGCCTGAACGCATGGCCCACCTGTCTTACGTCAACGTCTTCGCGAAGGACGTGGTCGCACTCAGCGGCTTCTACCAGCGCGTGTTCGGCTTCGCCGAGATCGAGGCGATCCGCTCGCCGATCTTCCGCGGGCTGGACACCGGCAAGTCGAGCCTGGGCTTCAACGCGCTCGATGCCTACGAACTGCTGCACCTCGCCGAGTTCTCCGACACGCGCGGCATCAAGTTCCTGCTGAACATCGACGTCGACAGCCAAGCCGACGTCGACCGCATGGTGCCCGTTGCGCTCGAAGCGGGTGCCACGCTCGTCAAGCCGCCGTACGTCACCTACTACAACTGGTACCAGTCGGTGCTGCTCGATCCCGAGGGCAATGTGTTCCGCATCAACTTCATGATGTGACGTGCGCTGCGCTCGTTCTCTTTTTTTCGTCCTCCCTTTCTTCAAAGCCTCTCACCAAAGGTAGTCCCATGCAGTTGCGCACCCTCACTCCCGGCCTGGGCCTCGCGATGACCATCGCAGCCAGCGGCGCCTTCTTCACCACACTGCCCGCCGCAGCCGCCGACGGCTTCACGCTGAAGGACAAGCCGAAGATCGCGATGCTCTACTTCGGCCCGAAGAACGACGGCGGCTGGACGCAGGCCTTTGACGAGGCCCGCGTGAAGATCGAAAAGGAAATCGGCCAGAAGATCCAGTTCGTCGAGAACGTGCCGGAAGACGCCTCGGCCATCAAGCCCGCGGCCGAGAAGTTCATCCAGCGCGGCGCCAACATCGTGATCGGCACGGCCTTCGGCTACTCCGACAGCTTCAAGGACCTGGCAGCCAAGTACCCCGACGTGGCCTTCCTCAACGGCTCGGGCACCACCAACGGCAGCAACCTCGAATCCTTCTACGGCCGCACCTACGAGAGCCAGTATCTCTGCGGCATGGCGGCCGGCGCGGCGTCGAAGACCGGCAAGCTCGGCTTCGTCGCGGCCAACCCCTTCGGCGTGGTGAACTGGACCATCAACGCCTTCGCGCTCGGCGCGCAGAAGATGAACCCGAACGCCACGGTCAACGTGATCTACACCGGCGCCTGGAACGACCCGGTGAAGGAACGCGCCGCCGCCGCCGCACTCATCGACCAGGGCGCCGACGTGATCGGCCAGCACGTCGACAGCCCCACGCCGCAGATCGTCGCGCAGGAACGCGGCGTGTACGGCACCGGCCACCACCGCGACCTGCGCCAGTTCGCGCCCAAGGCCACGCTGTGCTCGTCGGTGTGGGTGTGGGACCGCTTCCTGACGCCCGAACTGAAGAAGGTGATGGCGGGTGGATGGAAGCCTTCGCCATACGGAGCCTTCATCGAGATGAAGGACGGCGGCACCGACATTGCGGGGTTTGGCCCCGCGGTGCCCAAGGACAAGGCCACGCTCATCACCGCCGAGCGCGACGCGATCATGAAGGGCAAGCAGGTCTACGCCGGCCCGCTCGCCGACCGCGACGGCAAGGAGCGCGTGGCCAAGGGCGCGGTGCTGTCCGATGCGGACCTGTGGAAGATGGACTGGTTCGTCAAGGGCGTGGTCACGCAGAAGTAAGCAAGCAAGGCCTCCGGAACCTCATGCCCAATGCGCTCGAACTCACCGGCATCCGCAAGTCCTTCGACGGCTTCGCGGCATTGACCGACGCTCACTTTGCCGCGCGCTGGGGCGAGGTGCATGCGTTGCTGGGCGAGAACGGCGCGGGCAAGTCTTCGCTGATGAACATCGCGGCCGGGCTCTATGCGCCCGAGGTCGGGCAACTGCTGGTGGACGACAACGCGGTGCGCTTCGCCGGTCCGCGCGACGCAGCGAAGCACCGTATCGGCATGGTTCACCAGCATTTCAAGCTGGTGCGGCCTTTCACGGTGGCGCAGAACATTCTGCTCACGGCACCGCCGCCGGCCGAGTTTCAAAGCCATGGCGAGCGGCTTCGCGAGATCGAGCGCGACATTCGCAACAAGGCCTCGGAGCTGGGCTTCGACATCGATCCGTCGAAGCGCATCGATGCGCTTTCGATTGCCGAACAGCAGCGCGTCGAGATCCTCAAGGTGCTGCTCGCGGGCGCACGCATCCTGATCCTCGACGAGCCCACGGCCGTGCTGACCGACCAGGAGGCCTCGCGCCTGCTGCAAACGGTACGAGGGCTGGCGCGCGCCGGGGCGGCCGTGGTGCTGGTCACGCACAAGATGGCCGACGTGAAGACGTATGCCGACCGCGTGACGGTGATGCGCGGCGGGCGCACGGTGGCCACGCTGCGGCCCAACGAAGCCTCTGTTGCCGAGCTGGTGAAGCTCACGGTGGGCGAGTCGATTGCAATGCAAGGCTTCCAGGCCTCGACCATATCGCGTGGCCCGGTGCGCTTGTCCGTGCGCGGACTGCGCACGCCGGCCTCGCCCGAAGGCCGGCGCGTGCTCGACGGCGTGGATCTCGAACTGCACGCCGGTGAAATCTACGGCCTCGCCGGTGTCGGCGGCAACGGACAGGGCGAGCTGGCGGGCGCGATCATGGGCCTGCCGGGCGAAGCCACCGAAGGCGAGATCCGGCTCGAAGGCCATGGCGACCTGAAGACCATGGCCGCATCGGCACGCCGCGGCATCGGTATTGCCGCCATTCCGGCCGACCGATACGGGCTCGCGCTCGCGGGTGGCCTCTCGGTGGCCGAGAACTACGCCATCGGCCGCGTGCACACCGGCCGCTACGGCCCCGTGTGGCGCCTGCGCCGCAACCGCATCCAGAGCGACACGCAGGAAGCCGTGCGCGCCTTCGACGTGCAGGGTGTGCGCTCGGTCGCGCAGAAGGCCGCACTGCTGTCGGGCGGCAATGCGCAGAAGCTCGTGCTGGCGCGCGAGTTCGGCAAGTCGCCCACGCTGGTGCTCGCGCACAGCCCGAGCCGCGGGCTCGACGTGCGCGCCAGCGCCGAGGTGCATGCGCGGCTGCGCGCCGCGCGCGACAGCGGCGCCGCCGTGCTGCTGATCAGCGAAGACCTCGACGAGGTGCTGCAGCTGGCCGACCGCGTGGGCGTGATGGCGCGCGGTCGCATCGCCGGCGAATTCGCGCAGCCCGCCGACCGGCAAGCCATCGGACAGGCGATGGTGGACCATGGCTGAAGCAGCGTTGGCAGCCGACATGGCACATCCTCCCAAGACCCCGCCGCTCGCCGGCCGCCGCTACGCGCTCGAAATCCGCCAGCACATGGCCTGGCGCTGGCAGGCGCTGATCCTCGCGGCCGCCCTGCTCGTGGGCTTCGCCATCTCCGCCGCGATCCTCGTGGCGGCAGGCGTACCAGCCGACGAACTCGCGAACGAGTTCGTCATGCAGACCTTCTTCGACGGCCAGAACTTCCGCGCCGTGCTGTTCCAGGCCGCGCCGATGATCCTCGTCGGCCTCGCGGGCTCCATCGCCTTCCGCGCGCGCTTCTGGAACCTGGGGCTCGAAGGCCAGATGATCTGGGGCGCCATCGGCGCGACCACCGTCTCGATGTGGCAGGTCGGCCCCGAAAACCTGCGCCTGCCGCTGATGTTCGCGGCTGCCATCGGCTGTGGCCTGCTGTGGGTGCTGGGGCCTTCGTGGCTCAAGCTGAAGCTCGGCGTGAACGAGATCATCTCGACGCTGATGCTCAACTACATGGCGGCCAACTTCCTGCTGCATCTGGTCTATGGCAGCTGGAAGGACCCGAAGGACAACTTCCCCTACTCGCCGCAGTTCCGCGCCTTCGAGCGGCTGCCCGAGCTGGGCGCCGGCGTGGGCAGCTCGATCCTGCTCGCGGGCGTGGTCGCGCTGCTGGCGTGGTGGCTGGCGAGCGTGAGCCGCGTGGGGCTGTATCTGCGCTTCGTCGATGCCAACCCGCGCGTGGCGCATGCCAACGGCGTACCGGTGCGGCGCACTATTTATGGCGCGGTGCTGCTGTCGGGTGCGATGGCCGGGCTCGCGGGCTTCGCGGTGGTCGCGGGGCAGGAAGGGCGGCTCACGCAGGCCTTCTACCAGGGCTACGGCTTCTCGGGCATCCTCATTGCCTTCCTCGCGCGCAACAACCCGCTCGCGGCCACGGTGGTGGCGCTGCTGGTGGCGGCGCTGTTCGTCACCGGCCGCAGCCTGCAGGTGTTCTACCAGGTGCCGTTCTCCATGGTGCAGCTGATCCAGGCGGTCATCGTGGTGTGCGTGGCGTCGAGCGACTTCTTCATTCGTCACCGGCTGCGCCGGGTGGGCGGGGAGGCCGCAGCATGAGCGTCAGCATCGTTCTCAACTGGCTCGCGAGCACGCCGGACTTCGCCGTGCCGTATGCGCTGGCCGCACTGGGCCTGATCATCAGCGAGCGCGCGGGCGTGCTCTCGCTCGGCGCCGAGGGGCTGATGCTGGTCGGCGCGCTGGCCGGCATCGGCGCGCAGATCGCCATCGGGCAGCCGGCGGTGTCGCTGGTGCTCGCGATGCTGGCGGCCGGCATGGTGTCGGTGCTGTTCGCGGTGATGGTGATCTGGTTGCGCGTGAACCAGGTGATTGCCGGGCTCGCGCTGGTGTTCTTCTGCCAGGGGCTCACGGCGTTGGTGGGCTCGATGGCCGACTGGACCAACCACGCGACCGAAGGCATCGGCGCGATGGGCCTGTGGCCGCTGTCGATGCTGCCGGGTGTGGGCAAGCTCTTCGAGCAGAACGCGATGGTGTGGCTCACGCTGCCGATCTTCGGCGCGGTGGCGTGGTTCTTCGCACGCACCACCACCGGCCTGCGGCTGCGCGCCGTGGGCGAGAACCCGCAGGCGGCGGACGCGGCCGGCATTCGCGTGACGGCATGGCGCTTCGCTGCCGTGCTCGCAGGCTCGGCCCTCGTGGGGCTGGCGGGCGCGTACATCTCGGTGGTCAGCACCAAGCTGTGGATCGCCGGCATGACGGGTGGGCGCGGCTGGATCGCGGTGGGCCTGGTGATTTTCGCGCGCTGGTCGCCGTGGAAGGCGCTGGCGGGCGCCGTGCTGTTCGGCTGCATCGAAGCGCTGATTCCGCAGCTGGCCGCGGCCGGCGTGCAACTGCCGCAGTACTTCGTGATGATGACGCCGTATGCGGTGACGCTCGGCGTGATGGTGTGGGTCGCTCTCTCGCGGCGCGGCGCCGATGAAGAGCCCGGTGCGCTGGGTCAACCCTATGTGAGAGAAGAACGGCGATGAAGGCCTGGGTCTACAACGAGGAGCGCGAACTCGACGCGGCGCAGTTCGCCGACTACCTGAACCCCGCGACCACGGCAGTCGTCTCCATCGACATGCACCGCGGCCACCTCGACGACAGCCCCGACTGCCCCTGCCCCGCGCCCCGGGCGCGCGACGTGGTGGCGCCCATCGACAGCTTTCATGACGAGGTGCGCGCGCTGGGCGTGCGCATCGTGCACATCAAGTCGGTGCTGCGCCCCGATGGCGTGGACGACATCCGCGGCATTCCGTCAGCGTGGCGGCGCACCTTTCCGCTGCACGTGGGCGAGATTCCGAACGCCGACGCGCACGCCATCGAAGGCTCGAAGTGGACCGAGTGGGTCACGCGCGTCGAGCCCGGCGACATGCGCGTGGACAGCAAGCGCCGGCTGTCGGCGTTCTACCCGACCGACCTCGACTTTCTGCTGCGCAACCAGCGCATCGAGACGGTGGTGCTCAACGGCGGCTTCACCGACTGCTGCGTGCTCAACACGGCCTTCGACGCCAACAACCACAACTACCGCGTGATCGTGCTGCGCGACCTCGTGCGCGGCACCGACCCGCATCTGGAAGGCGCGGCGCTGGCGATGGTGTCGCTGCACCTCGGGCTGGTGGTCGATTCGGCCCAGCTGCTACGCCAATGGCGCGGCTGAAGCGGCAGGACTGAGCCAGCGCTCGGCCACCGCCAGCATGTCGCCCTGCGCGGCCTGCCACACCATCTCGGGCGCGGCCACGTGCACGCCCGGCGGCGCGATGCGCAGCGCCACGTCGACCAGCTCCGCCACCTTCGACGCGCGCACCGGCTGCTCGCTGCTCGGCACCATGAAGCGCACGACGGACAGCATCCATGCGGCCAGCCGCTCGAGGGGATTGGCGAACTTCGCGTTCGCCGGCTTGCGCGCCGAGCGCAGGAGGATCACGCGCTCGAAGCCGCAGGCCACCACCGCCTGCTCGTCGAGGCTCGCGAGCCCGCGCTTGAGCGCCTCGGGCAGCCGGCCCTGGTCGTGCGGCTGCACGATGGCCAGCGTCTGCACGCCGCTGGCGCGCAGCCAGCGCGCCAGCGCGGGCAGGTCCGAGGGCTCGGGCACCCACAGCGCGCGTTCGCGGTCGTGGTACAGCCGCGGCGGGTCGAAGGCGACGATGGCCGTGTGGGCGGAGGTGAGCGGCCATTGCGCGATCGGCTCGGCCGGGCTCAGGCAGGTCTCGACGCCGCGCAGCCCGTCGCGGATCGGCTCGCGCGCCAGCACGCGCGTGTGGGCATGGCGGTGGCTGCCCGCGAGCCGGCGCAGCAGTTCCGCCCCCAATGCGCCAGTCGCACCGGCGACCAGCAGGGTGCCGAAGGCGTCGGAAGCAACGGGCAATACCGCACGGTTGGCGGCCTGCAGGGCGTGGAGGGGATCGAGAGACATCGAGCCACCTATGCTACCTTCCGCATCTTCTGCGGAGGTAATGCAAATGATGATGAAGCGCTGGCTATTGATCCTTGCGGCTGTCGTGTCCCTGAGCGGCTGCGGCTACAACCAGTTCCAGTCCCTCGACGAGGCCAGCAAGTCGGCCTGGAGCGAGGTCCTCAACCAGTACCAGCGGCGCGCCGACCTCGTGCCCAACATCGTGGCCACCGTGAAGGGCGAGGCCAGCTTCGAACAGGACACGCTCACCAAGGTGATCGAGGCGCGCGCCAAGGCCACCTCGATCCAGGTCTCGCCCGAGACGCTCAACAACCCCGAGGCCTTCAACAAGTTCCAGCAGGCGCAGGGCGAGCTCTCGTCGGCGCTGTCGCGGCTGATGGTGGTGGCGGAACGCTACCCCGAGCTCAAGGCCAACCAGGCCTTCCGCGACCTGCGCGTGACGCTCGAAGGCACCGAGAACCGCATCACCGTGGCGCGCAACCGCTACATCGAGAGCGTGCAGGAGTACAACGTGCTCGCACGCAGCTTCCCGACCAACATCACGGCCAAGATCTTCAGCTACGCGCCGAAGCCGAACTTCTCGGTGCAGAACGAGGCGCAGATTTCCACGCCGCCGACGGTCGACTTCAGCACCCCGAAAAAGTAACTCCCCCAGTCTTCGTGCACTTCGTGTCACTGCGCCTCCCCCCTCGCCGGGGGCAACACCAGCG
>NZ_AKIW01000130.1:0-5644 GCF_000282635.1 Variovorax sp. CF313 | reverse complement strand
CGGTTCCGCGGTGTTCCTGGAAAGAATCAGGTCTTTGCGGCTTCCAGCGACTCCTTCAGGTTGCGCCGGCGCCATGCCCAGGTCTTCACGGCCTGCGGCAGGATGCCGAGGCACGACGCGTAGTAGGTCACCTTGAAGCCCCAGAAGCGCGGCCCGATGGGCGTGTCTCGGAACAGGTCGCCGGCCAGGATCGACAGCATCGCCTCCTGCATGCGCCAGACGTTGCGCGGGTTCATGAACAGGCGGCGGATGGCCGGCGAGGTGATGCGGTAGATGAACCACGAGAACATCCTGGGTCCGCGCTTCATCACTTTCTCGTAGTGGCGGAAGGCCTTCTCGGCCTCCTTCGCCTCGCCCTTGAGCCAGTGGTCGGCCGCGGTGGCGGCCTCGAAGCCGCTGTTCATCGCCAGGTACACGCCTGAAGAGAACATCGGGTCGACGAAGGCGTAGGCGTCGCCCACCATCATGAAGCGGTCGCCGCGGCAGAACTTGGAGTCGTAGGCGTAGTTGCCGGTGGAGGTGGCGCCTTCCATCAGCGTGGCGTTCTTCAGGCGCGCGGCCAGCTTGGGCGCGAGCGCGATGGTTTCCATCAGGAACTCTTCGAGCGAGCCCTTGCGGCGCTTGAAGTAGGCCGGCGAAGCCACAGCGCCAACGCTCACGGTACCGTCCTTCAGCGGGATGTACCAGAACCAGCCGTGATCGAACCAGAACAGCGTGATGTTGCCCTCGAAGCGGCCCGGCCGGCGCTCGGCGTTGGCGAAGTGGCCGTACAGGGCCGCGCTGGCGTGCTTGCGGTTGCGCTGCTTCGCATCGAACTGGTTCGAAAGCAGGGTGTCGCGCCCGCTGGCGTCAATCACGAAACGCGGGCGCCAGGTGGTTTCGGTGCCGTCGTCGGCCTTGACCTTGACCAGCGGGCGCTTCTCGCCGCCGGTGTCGGCGTCCATGTCCACGCCGGTGACGCGCCGGCCCTCGAAGGTGCGCGCGCCGCGCGCGGCGGCATGGCGGAACAGCAGTTCGTCGAACTCCGAGCGGCGCACGTGCACCGCGTACGGAAAGCTCTTGTCCATCGCCTCGCCGAAGTTGAAGTGGCTGCTGTGGTCGTGCCAGGGCGAAACGAACTCGGCGCCGTGCTTGCGGATGCCGATGGCCTCGACCTCGGTGCGCACGCCCAGCCGGTCGAACAGTGGCATGTTCATCGGCAGCAGCGACTCGCCGATGTGAAAGCGCGGATGCTGCGCCTTCTCGATCAGCACCACGTCGTGGCCCTTGTCCGCGAGCAAGGCGGCCACCGTGGAGCCCGAAGGGCCCCCGCCAATGACCACGACATCGGGGTCGTTGCCGGTGAAAGGTCCTGATGTCATGCGTTGTTGCCCCTCGTTGTGGTTTTATCGCTGTTGGCGCTACCCCGGGCCAGCACCGGCCAATCGCAAGCCGTGAGCCCCCGCAGGTAACGATCGCGCAGTTTAGCCAACCGCCGGCCAACTCCATCACGCCGAAGATATGGATTCAGGCGTTTTCGGCATTCCCCCTGTACAAAGGGGCTGCGCTTTTGCGGTAGCCTCATTGCCCGTCAGAAACAAGGAGACTTTCATGGCTGCACCCCTTTCCCCCGCAGAAGAAGCACTTCGCGAGGCAGCGCGCGAATACCACCGCTCACCCGTCAAGGGCAAGATCTCGATCACCCCGACCAAGCCCCTGCTGAACCAGCGCGACCTGTCGCTGGCCTATTCGCCGGGCGTGGCCTATCCGTGTCTCGACATCGCCGCAGACCCCGCCACGGCCTCCGAATACACCGCGCGCGGCAACCTGGTGGGCGTGATCACCAACGGTACCGCGGTGCTCGGGCTGGGCGACATCGGCCCGCTGGCCGCCAAGCCGGTGATGGAAGGCAAGGGCTGCCTGTTCAAGAAATTCGCCGGTATCGACGTGTTCGACATCGAACTGGCCGAGCGCGATCCCGACAAGCTGGTCGAGATCATCGCAGCGCTGGAGCCCACGCTGGGCGGCATCAACCTCGAGGACATCAAGGCGCCCGAGTGCTTCTACATCGAGAAGAAGCTGCGCGAGCGCATGAACATCCCGGTGTTCCATGACGACCAGCACGGCACGGCCATCATCTCGGCCGCAGCCCTCCTCAACGGCCTGGAGCTGGTCGGCAAGAAGATCGAGGACGTGAAGATCGCCGTCTCGGGCGCGGGCGCCGCAGCCATCGCCTGCCTCGACGTGATGGTCGGCCTGGGCGCCAAGCCGGCCAACATCCACGCCTGCGACTCCAAGGGCCTGATCTACATGGGCCGCGCGGGCGGTTTCGACGAATCCAAGGCACGCTACGCCCAGAAAGACACCGGCGCCCGCACCCTGGCCGACGTGGTCAGGGACGCCGATGTGTTCCTGGGCTGCTCGGCCCCGGGCGTGATGACCGCCGAGATGGTCAAGACCATGGGCACGCAGCCCATCATCCTGGCGCTGGCCAACCCCGAGCCCGAGATCCGCCCCGAGCTGGCCAAGGCCGTGCGGCCGGACTGCATCATTGCCACCGGCCGTTCGGACTACCCGAACCAGGTCAACAACGTGCTGTGCTTCCCGTATATCTTCCGCGGCGCGCTCGACTGCGGCGCCAGCAAGATCACGGAAGAGATGAAGCTGGCCTGCGTGCGCGAGATCGCCGAGCTGACCAAGGCCGACATCAGCGAAGAGGTGGCCACCGCCTACGCCGGCCAGGAGCTGGCCTTCGGCCCCGACTACATCATTCCGAAGCCCTTCGACTCGCGCCTGATCCTGCGCATCGCGCCGGCCGTGGCCAAGGCCGCTGCCGCCTCGGGCGTCGCGACGCGTCCGATCGAGGACATGGACGCCTACCGCCAGCACCTGACGCGCTTCGTCTACCAGACCGGCATGTTCATGCGCCCGGTGTTCAGCGCCGCCAAGATCGCCACCGCCAAGCGCGTGGCCTACGCGGAAGGCGAAGACGAGCGCGTGCTGCGCGCCGCGCAGTGGGCGATGGACGAAGGCGTGGCCAAGCCGATCCTGGTGGGCCGCCCCGCCGTGATCGAGGCGCGCATCAAGAAGGCCGGCCTGCACATCCGCGCGGGCACCGACTTCGAGATCGTCAACCCCGAGGACGATCCGCGCTTTCGCACCTACTGGGAGAGCTTCCACAAGATCATGGGCCGCCGCGGCGTGACGCCGGAGGCCGCCAAGACCATGGTGCGCCGCTCGAACACCACCATCGCCGCGCTGATGCTGCACCTGGGCGACGCCGACGCGATGATCTGCGGCCTGGTCGGTCGCTTCGACGTGCACCTGGAGCACATCCGCAACCTGATCGGCCTGAAGCGCGACGCGCCCGGCTTCGCCACGCTGAACGCGCTGACGCTCGACAAGGGCACGATCTTCATCACCGACACCAACGTGAACGAAGACCCGAGCGCCGAGATGCTGGCGAGCATCGCGGTGATGGCGGCCGAGGAAGTGCGCCGCTTCGGCCTGCCGCCGAAGGTGGCCTTCCTGTCGCACTCGAACTACGGCACCTCGAGCCGCGCCTCGGCCCGCAAGATGCGGCTGGCACGCGACCTGTTCGCGCAGATGGCACCCGACATCGAATGCGACGGCGAGATGCACGGCGACGCGGCGCTGTCGGAAGACGTCCGCCGCACCGCCCTGCCCGAGACCACGCTGAGCGGCGAAGCCAACCTGCTGGTGTGCCCGAACCTCGATTCGGCGCACATCCTCTACAACGTGCTGAAGATGACCGGTGCCAACGGCATCACGGTCGGCCCGGTGCTGCTGGGCGCCGCGAGCTCGGCGCACGTGCTCACGCCGTCGTCGACGGTGCGCCGCATCATCAACATGACGGCGCTGGCGGTGGCGAAAGTGACCGTCGACAAGTAATCACCGGGCCATCCGGCGGGCGAATTGCCCGCCTTCGGTGCCAAAAACGCGGCAATGCCGCGTTTTTGCATTTGGGGGTGCAGATGGCGCACCGTATCGACCCACCGGGAGGGTTCGCACCAATCGCGTGCGGGCACCGTTTTTGCTTGAATGCCGAAGCATTCACATCACGGATAACGCATGAACAAGCGCCAACTGCTCCAGTCCTTCCTCGCCGCCTCGGCCCTCTGCTTCGGCCTCTCACCGGCCCTTGCCCAGAGCCCGACGCCGATCAAGTTCCAGCTCGACTGGCGCTTCGAGGGACCGGCCGCGCTGTTCCTGCATCCCGCCGCCAAGGGCTACTTCAAGGCGGCTGGGCTCGACGTGAGCATCGACGCGGGCAACGGCTCGGGCGGCACCGTCACGCGCGTGGCCTCGGGCGCCTACGACATGGGCTTTGCCGACCTCGCGGCGCTGATGGAGTTCCACGCCAACAACCCCGACAGCCCGAACAAGCCGGTCGCGGTGATGATGGTCTACAACAACACGCCGGCCTCGGTCATGGCGCTCAAGAAGAGCGGCATCACCAAGCCCACCGACCTCGCCGGCAAGAAGCTCGGCGCGCCGGTGTTCGATGCCGGCCGGCGCGCCTTTCCGATCTTCGCGAAGGCCAACAACATCGGTGCCGTCAACTGGACCGCCATGGACCCGACGCTGCGCGAGACCATGCTGATGCGCGGCGACATCGACGCCATCACCGGCTTCACCTTCACCTCGCTGCTCAACCTCGAGGCGCGCGGCGCCAAGGCGGCCGACATCGTCGTGCTGCCCTACCCCGACTACGGCGTGAAGCTCTACGGCAACGTGATCATCGCCTCGCCCAAGCTCATCAAGGAGAACCCGGCGGCGGTGAAGAAATTCCTCTCGGCCTTTGCCAAGGGGGCGAAGGAAGTCATCGCCAACCCGGCAGTGGCCATCGAATCGGTGAAGGCGCGCGACGGCATCATCGACAGCAAGCTCGAAACGCGCCGCCTGCAGCTGGCCATCGATACCGTCATCAACAGCGCCGACGCGCGCGCCGAAGGCTTCGGCACGGTCAACGCAGGCCGCATGTCGCTGATGGCCTCGCAGGTGTCGGACGCGTTCGGCACCAAGACGCGCGTGAGCCCCGACGCGGTGTGGACCGCCTCGCTGCTGCCGCCGTCGGCCGAACTGAACATCCTGTCGAAGAAGTGATGGTGGACGCATCGCAGGACGCGGCCGCCCCCTTCGTCGACTTCCAGGACGTCTGGCTCGCCTACAACGAGGAGCTTCTTCGCGCCAACCACTTCGCGGTCGAGGCCATCGACCTGAAGGTCAGGCGCGGCGAATTCATCGCCATCGTCGGCCCCTCGGGTTGCGGCAAGTCGACCTTCATGAAGCTCACGACCGGGCTGAAGATGCCGTCGATGGGCAAGATCCGCATCGACGGGCAGAACGTGACCGGGCCGCTGAAGATCTCGGGCATGGCCTTCCAGGCGCCTTCGCTGCTGCCGTGGCGCACCACGGTCGACAACGTGCTGCTGCCGCTGGAGATCGTCGAGCCCTACCGCTCGAACTTCAAGGCCAAGCGCAAGGAGTACGTCGAGCGCGCACGCAAGCTGCTGCAGAAGGTGGGCCTCGCGGGCTATGAGGACAAGTTCCCATGGCAGCTCTCGGGCGGCATGCAGCAGCGCGCGAGCATTTGCCGCGCGCTCATCCACGAGCCCAAGATGCTGCTGCTCGACGAGCCCTT
>NZ_AKIW01000129.1 GCF_000282635.1 Variovorax sp. CF313 | reverse complement strand
GTTCTACCAGTGCGACCACCTGGGCACGCCGCAGGAGCTGACGGACCACGAAGGCCGCATCGCCTGGTCGGCCAGCTACAAGGCCTGGGGAGAGGCCAAGCAGGCAATCAGCGAGGCGGGGCGGAAGGCCGGGTTCCGGAATCCGATCCGGTTCCAGGGGCAGTACTTTGACGACGAGACGGGGCTGCACTACAACCGGTATCGGTACTACGACCCGGTGGCGGGGAGGTTTGTTAGCACAGATCCGATTAAATTGGAAGGCGGATTTAATACACACGTCTATGCTTCCAATCCGACTGAATGGACTGATCCGCTTGGCCTGAGCTCAAAGAAAAACAATGTCCAATCTCCGTCAACCCCCGTTTGCCGAAATCGTCGCCAAGCGCTGAATAGCGCCAAAGATTTGGCAGGAATACCTCGTTCACAACAAGCTGCCGGTCAATGGCAAGTTGGAAATGATCCAAGAAGGCGAGGCAGTAAAAACTACGTCTACTCCGAAAATCCTGCAGAGTTCGGTCGATTTTACGAATATGCAGACGCAACCGGTGCGAGAAAAGTAGTTGTTGAACACACGAGTGACCCGAGGCGAGGCCCGCATGCACATGCGGGCGAAGCAAAGGGAAGCGATCCAAGGAATTACGATTTCAGAAATCAAAGATATCAAAAAATCGATGACCCAAAAACTGGAGACCATCATGCCGACTACGGCTGCGGACAAAATTAGGGAAAAAATTACTCAACGCCGAGGCAACGAACTACTGCAAAGGCTTGAAGGATTAGAAGCCGGAGTCTTGACCAAATCCAGTAACTATGATCTATCGTGGCACACGACAGCAACAAAAGAAAATAGCGCATACGAATCAAGGCCCACACTACTCTTTCCAATAGATAATTCTCTCGAAGCAATATGCAAAAAATTTGAGGAATTCACAAAAAAGCATGGCGCCGAACTGTTAATTCAATTCGAGCAACCGTTTGTTATGAAAATAAAAATTCGAGAACCGGAGAGCTTTATTCGTAGCCTCTACAAGAATCAAAGGACAAAAGATTTGACCATCTTCAAGATTCACCCGGATGCTGTTTTTGAAGTACAAGAATTGGAATACGACATCAAGCTATTTGTGGTTGACAAAACAATTTAGATCTTAGACATCCCAAGCACCAGTACTTCTTAAGCCCCGTTTCCACTATCGCCAGCCAAGATCTCCAATGCGACTACTTATATTTCCACTGCTGCTTCTCGCTGCCAGCATCAGCTTTGCCGCGGAGATCACCCCAAAAGAAATCAATTTAAGAAAACTGCACCAACGCTACGTCAAAGCAGGTTATTCGACCCTAGATTTGCCAGAATTCAATAAGAGGATTGCATTTTCCGGGGTGGTGATCGGAGGATCGAGCAGAGGCTTCAACAGAGGCCCGGATAGCGCGAATGGCAGTGCATTGCTCAAAGCGGGCGTTGCCGGTTCGGAAAACGAACTGGTTCGTATGGTTGCACGCGATGCCGCCAATGAAGCCCACATGGGAACTCTGACGGTCGGCAGTGCATTCAAGGCCACATGCACCGTCGCATTTGCCTCGGGCACGGGCTATATCCCGCTGCAAGATTGCGTTTTTCGCTGAGCGAAGCGTTCAAGACTGCGCAGGTCCATATCACCACGTAGCGCATCTCAGCTACGACGCCCTGGGCCGGCGCATCGCCAAACGCTCCGAGCACGAGATCACCCTCTTCGGCTGGGACGGCGACACGCTGGCCTTCGAGAGCACGCAAAGC
>NZ_AKIW01000128.1 GCF_000282635.1 Variovorax sp. CF313 | reverse complement strand
TCCAGCAGAGCGGTTGAACTGCCTGCACAAGCAGAGCGCCCATCGTGCACAGGGCACCGGGTGCTCCCCGCAGCGAAATAAAGGAGGAGCCGAAGGCGGGGGACATTCGCGGAGGGGAGTACCCGGTGGCCTGTGCACGCGCCCTGAACGTTCTGTCCCGCAACCCAAACAACCCACGATGAAGAACTGAGATGAAGTCCGACACCTCCTGGACCCCACGCTGGCGCCTGCTGGCCTGCGTGGCACCCGCGGCCGCCTTCTTCGCGGCCTTCTGGCTGCTGCCGGTCGTGCGTCTTCTCACGCTGCCCGCCGACAAGGGCTGGTCCACCTACTTCGCGGTGCTGACCGACGCGCGCTACCTCACGAGCATGGCCAACACCGTTGCGCTCTCGGTGGTCGTGACGCTGGCCACGCTGGTGCTGGGCGCGGCCGTGGGCATCTACCTCGCGCGCCATGCCTTCGTCGGCAAGCGCGTGCTGCTTTCGCTGCTCACGCTGCCGCTTTCGTTCCCGGGCGTGATCATCGGCTTCTTCGTGATCCTGCTCGGCGGGCGCCAAGGCGTGGTGGCCGACCTCAGCGACAGCCTGTTCGGCGAACGCATTACCTTCGCCTACGGCCTGCTCGGGCTGTTCCTCGCGTACCTGTACTTCTCGCTGCCGCGCGCCATCGCGACCTACGCGGCAGCGGCCGAATCGATGAACACGCAGCTCGAAGAAGCCGCGCGTTCGCTCGGCGCCTCGCGGCTTCGCGTCGCGCGCGACGTGTGGATGCCCGAGCTTGCACCCACCACGCTGGCCTGCGGCGCCATCCTCTTCGCCACCTCGATGGGCGCCTTCGGCACGGCCTTCACGCTGGCCAGCAAGTTCGAGGTGATCCCGATCACCATCTACAACGAGTTCACCAACTATGCCAACTTCGCGCTTGCCGCGTCGCTGTCGATCTCGCTGGGCATCGTGACCTGGCTGGTGCTGTTCGTGGCGCGCCGCTTTGGCGCGAATCCCGTCGCACGCTGAGGGCCCACGCACCATGCGAACCAACACCCAGGCCAAAGCGCCCTTCCTGCTTGCCGTCACGGTCATCGTGAGCCTTTTCATGATCGCGCCGATGCTGCTGTCGGTGATGGCGGGCCTCGTCAACAACTACAGCATGGGCCTCAAGAGCGGCCTCACGCTGCGCTGGCTCGGCGAGGTGTGGGAGAACTACGGCGGCACCGTCGGCTGGTCGCTCACGCTGGCCGTGGCCTGCGTCATCGGCACCGTGCTGCTGGGCGTGCCCTGTGCCTATGCGCTGGCACGCAGCCGCTCGCGCGTGGCGCGCATCTTCGAGGAGCTGCTGACGCTGCCGGTCGCGGTGCCGGGCCTTGCGACGGCGCTCGCGTTGATCCTTGCCTATGGCCAGCTCACTGCCTTCCGCCAGAGCTTCGCCTTCATCCTCGTGGGCCACATGGTGTTCACGCTGCCGTTCATGGTGCGCACCGTGAGCTCGGCCTTCCAGCGCGACGACCTGCTCGCGCTCGAGGAGGCCGCGCGCTCGCTGGGTGCGAACTTCCGCCAGCGATTCATGGGCATCCTCGTACCCGCGGTGTTCCCGGCCATCGTGGCCGGCAGCCTGATGGTGTTCACGCTGTCGGTGGGCGAGTTCAACCTCACGTGGATGCTGCACACGCCGCTCACGCGCACGCTGCCCGTGGGCCTGGCCGACAGCTATGCCTCGATGCGCATCGAGATCGGATCGGCCTACACGCTGGTCTTCTTCGCCGTCATTCTTCCGGTGCTGTGGGCTCTGCAGTACCTTGCCAACCTGATGCAGAAACGCCATGGAACTTGAACGCATTCCCATCGACATCGCCAACTGTGCGAAGACCTACGCCGACGGCACGCGCGGCCTGCAGCCCACCGACTTGCAAGTGGAAGCCGGCGAAGTGCTGGCGCTGCTCGGCCCCTCGGGCTGCGGCAAGACCACGCTGCTGCGGCTGATCGCCGGCCTGGAATCGCCCGACGCGGGCAGCCGCATCGTGTTCGGCGGGCAGGACGTCACGCAGCGCCCGGTCGAGCACCGCGGTGTTGGCATGGTGTTCCAGAGCTATGCGCTCTTTCCGCAGATGACGGTCGCGGCCAACATCGGCTACGGGCTGCGCATTCGCGGCGTGGCGCCCGATGAAGAAAAGCGCAGCGTCGGCGAGCTGGTCGACCTCGTGCGCCTCGGCGGACTGGAGAACAAGCGCCCCGCCGAGCTTTCCGGCGGCCAGCGCCAGCGCGTGGCCCTGGCGCGCGCAGTGGCCGTGCGCCCGCGCGTGCTGCTGCTCGACGAGCCGCTGGCAGCGCTCGACGCCAAGCTCAAGGAGTCGCTGCGCGACGAACTGGCCGAACTGCTGCGCCGCCTGCACATCACGGCCATCCACGTCACGCACGACCAGCAGGAGGCGCTGGCCATTGCCGATCGCCTCGCCGTGATGCGCGCCGGACGCATCGTGCAGGTGGGTCGCGGCGAAGACCTCTACCGTGCGCCCGCACACCCCTTCGTCGCCGAGTTCCTCGGCCGGGTCAACCGGCTGGAACGCGAGGCCGACGCCATCGCACAAGGCGTTGTCCGACTCGGAGGGTCAGCCCTGCCCTGCCCGTCGGCGTGGCGGGGCCATGCGACGCTGCTCGTGCGGCCCGAAGACATCGAGGTCGGTGCGCCCCTGCCAGGCTGGGGCGCCGCCACCGTCGAACGCCGTACCTTCCTCGGCGACCGCGTGCAGTTGCACCTGCGTGTTCAAGACCAGCCGGTGCTGATGGCCGACGTAGGGCGCGACAATCCGTTCGGACCGGGCGACGCGGTGGGCCTGCGCATCCACCCCGACCGCCTGATGACGTCGCAGGAGACCAGCGCATGACGACAACAGCAGAGAACACCTTCCTGGTCCAGCTGACCGACCTGCACATCCGCGAGCCGGGCCGGCTGGCCTATGGCCGCATCGACACCGCGCCGTACCTCGAGCGCGCCGTGCAGTCGGTGCTGGCGCTGCGCCAGCAGCCCGATGCCGTGGTCATCACCGGCGACCTGACCGACTTCGGCCGCGCCGCCGAATACGAACATCTGGCGCGGCTGCTGGCCCCGCTGACCATGCCGGTCTACCTGATGCCAGGCAACCACGACGACCGCGACCAGTTGCGCCGCAGCTTTCCCGGCCACGCCTATCTCGGCACGGGTGCCGACACCGACGGCTTCATCCAGTATTCGGTGCGCGTCGGCGACCTTCGCTTGCTCACGCTCGACACCTGCGTGCCCGGCGCCAGCCATGGCTCGCTGTGCGAGAAGCGCCTGGGTTGGCTCGAAGCGCAGCTGGACGCCTGCCGCGGCGAGCCCGTGGTGGTCGCCATGCACCACCCGCCCTTCGAAACGCTGATCGGCCACATGGACGAGATCGGCCTGCTGCAGGGCGCCGACGCGCTCGAGGCACTGCTCTCACGCCACCCGAACGTCGAACGCGTGATCTGCGGCCACCTGCACCGGGCCATCGACGTGCGCTTCGGCGGCACCATTGCCTCGACCTCTCCGGCTCCGGCCCATCAGGTCTGTCTCGACCTCGCACCCGACGCCGAATCGGCCTGGACACTGGAGCCGCCTTCTTTCAGGGTGCACGCCTGGTCCGCTCGCGGACGCCGGCTGGTCACCCACCTGGCGGCCTCCGGCAGCTTCGAAGGGCCATATCCTTTCCACGACAACGGAGCCCTGATCGACTGAAGCGCCCGCTTGTGGAAAATGGGGGCGAAACGAACCAAAACGAAAAGGACAGAACCCGCCCCCCATGAAGCATCTCCTGAATCTGCTGGCGGCCGTGGCCCTGCTGGTGTGGGGTACGCACCTGGTCCGCACCGGTGTGCTGCGTGTGTTTGGCGCCAACCTGCGCAAGATCCTCGTCCAGAGCATGCGCAACCGCTTCACGGCCGCCCTCTCGGGCATCGGCGTGACGGCGCTGGTGCAATCAAGCACCGCCACCTCGCTCATGACCTCGTCCTTCGTCGGGCAGGGCCTGGTCACGCTGCCGGCGGCGCTGGCGGTGATGCGGGGCGCAGACGTGGGCACGGCGCTGATCTCGGTGCTGTTCTCGGCGGACCTGTCCTGGCTCTCGCCGATGTTCATCTTCGTGGGCGTGGTGCTGTTCATCAGCCGCTCGGCCTCCATGGCGGGGCGCATCGGCCGCGTGCTGATCGGGCTCGGGCTGATGCTGCTGGCGCTGCAGCTGGTGGTGGAGGCTACCGAGCCGCTGTTCTCCTCGCCGGCCGTGCGCGCACTGCTCGCGTCGATCAGCAGCGACGTGCTGCTCGAGATCACCGTCGGCGCGGTGCTGGCCATCGTGGCCTATTCGAGCCTCGCGGTGGTGCTGCTGGTCGCGGCCATGGCCACGTCGAACGTGGTGCCGCTGGACGTAGCGCTCGGCCTGGTGCTCGGCGCCAACCTCGGCAGCGGCCTGCTGGCGGTGCTGACCACGGCCAAGTCGGCCGTGTCGGTGCGGCAGGTGACGGTGGGCAACCTGCTGTTCAAGGCGCTGGGCGTGGCCATCGTCGCCCCCTTCATCGGACTGTGGATCCGCTACGTGCAGCCGGAGCTGCCGAACCAGACGCATGGCGTGGTGCTGTTCCACCTGGCGTTCAACGTAGTGATCAGCGTGGGGTTCATCGGCCTCACGCAATGGGTCGCCAGGCTGGTGACGCGCATCCTGCCGGTGCCGCAACAGCCGGCCGGCACCACGCGGCCGCACCACCTCGATCCTTCGGCGCTGTCGACGCCGTCGCTCGCCATCTCCAATGCGGCGCGCGAAGCCCTGCACCAGGCCGACATCGTGGAGACCATGCTGATCGGCACGCTCGACGTGATCCGCCACAACGACCTGCGGCTGGCCCAGGAGCTGCGGCAGCTCGACGACACGGTGGACCAGCTGTACTCGGCCATCAAGTACTACATGACCCGCATCTCGCGCGAGGCGCTGGGCGAGGAGGAAAGCCGGCGCTGGACCGACATCATCAGCTTCACGATCAACATGGAACAGATCGGCGACATCATCGAGCGCGTAATCATCGATGTGGAAGACAAGAAGATCAAACCGCAGCGCAACTTCTCGCAGGCCGGCATGGCGGAGATCGTCGAGCTGCACGGGCGGCTGGTAGCCAACCTGCGGCTGAGCATGAGCGTGTTCCTGAACGGCAACGTGCGGGACGCGCAGAAGCTCCTGGAAGAGAAGGTGCGCTTTCGCGACCTGGAGCGGGCCTATGCGACGACCCACCTCGACCGGCTGTCGGACCGCACCACGCTGAGCATCGAGACGAGCTCGCTGCACATCGACCTGATCAGCGACCTGAAGCGCATCAACTCGCACATCTGCTCGATCGCGTATCCGATCCTGGAATCGGCCGGGGCGCTGGCGCCCAGCCGGCTCAGGGAATCGCGGCTCGGGAAGATCGAGGGGTAGCGCCTCTTACTCGGCGGTCTTCAACAGGGCCGCCTCGCGCCCGCGCCGCGCGTACCGCTGCGCCAGCACGGCGCACACCATGAGCTGCATCTGGTGGAACAGCATCAGCGGCAGCACGATCGCGCCCACCGCGTGAGAGGCGAACAGCACCTTGGCCATGGGTATCCCGCTGGCCAGGCTCTTCTTGGAGCCGCAGAACACGATCGTGATCTCGTCTTCCGTGTCGAAACCCAGCTTGCGCGCCAGCAGGGTCGTGAGGCTCAGCGCCAGCCCCAGCACCACCGCGCACACCACCAGCAGCCCGACCAGCGCATGGGCAGGCACCTGCTTCCACAGGCCCTCGATCACGGCCGCGCTGAACGCCGTGTAGACGACCAGCAGGATCGAGCCCTGGTCGACGAATTTCAGCACTGCGGCACGGCGCTGTATCCACTTGCCGATCCACGGCCGCAGCAGGTGCCCCAGCACGAACGGGGCCATCAGCTGCAGCAGGATGCGGCCGATCGAATCCAGCGACGAGCTCGCATGGCCACCATTCGGCAACACCACGAGATTGACCAGCACCGGCGTGATGAACACGCCCAGCAGGGTGGACGCCGATGCGCTGCAGATGGCGGCGGGCATGTTGCCCCGCGCCATGGCCGTGAAGGCAATCGCCGATTGCACCGTGGCGGGCAGCACGCAGAGATAGAGCACGCCGGTGTAGAGCCCTGGCGTCACCAGTGGCGACAGCAGCGGCTTGAGCGCCAGCCCGAGCACGGGAAACAGCACGAAGGTGCTGCCGAACACCAGCAGGTGCAGCCGCCAGTGCATGAGGCCGTTCATGATCGCCTCGCGCGACAGCTTGGCACCGTGCAGGAAGAACAGCAGGCCGATGGCAGCGCTCGTGAGCAGCTCGAAGAGATGCCCCAGCTTCCCGCTCGCGGGCAGCAGGCTGGCAAGGGTCACCACCGAGAGCAGCGCGAAGGTGAAGTTGTCGGGAAGGAAGCGGGAGCGGGACATGGATGGAACCTGGGCGCCGCACGCCGCAAGCGCGCAGGCCGACTCAGCAAGGGAATGTGTGATTTCCGCGCATGAATCTCGTCGCCACTTCGCGGAGCCCGGCGCGTGCTCCTCGCGCCCTGGGCGCAATTTTCGACGAAGCCCGGCATCGCTGCCGGCCGGCGAAAGAATGCCCCTGCCTCAGTGTGCGGCCGGTGAACTGAACTGCGCCTGACGTCGGCGCAGGCAATAGTCCATCAGGTCCTCGATCTCGGTGACCTTGTCGAAAACGGCATCGGCACCGAGCAGGGCGCATCTGCGCCGCATGTCGGGCGTGGCGAAGTTGCTGAGCACCACGATCTTCTGCGCCGGCCCGCGGTGACGGCACGCCTCGAGCACACGAAAGCCTGTGCCGTCCTTCAGGAACAGGTCGACGATGGCCAGGTCCCATTCCGACAGGTTGCATGAAAGCCAGCGCGAGCCCTCCTCTTCCGACTCTGCTTCGCCCACAGGATCGACCCGGGCGACCTCGCGCAGCGCGCCCATGAGGTTCTTGCGGATGGTGGGGTTGTCTTCCACGATGAAAGTGCGAACGGTGGTCATGAAGGCTTGCCTCTGCGCTGTGCTCACAGCCTACAAACTGCACCCGGCACAAGTCGAAGGTATGACACCGCACGCCGGGTAGGACAAGGCGCCCCTCGCGCCCGTGGATTCAGAGCGTCAGGATCGTGCAGCCGGTGGTCTTGCGCGCTTCCAGGTCGCGGTGCGCCTGCTGCACGTCGGCCAGTGCATAGCGCTGTCCGATCGGAATCTTCACCGCGCCGCTGCGCACCACCGCGAACAGGTCGTCGGCCATCGCCTGCGTGCTTTCGCGCGTGGCCATGTGCGTGAACAGCGTCGGCCGCGTCACGTAGAGCGAGCCCTTGGACGCCAGCGTGCCGAGGTTGATCGGAGGCACCGGGCCCGAGCCGTTGCCGAACACCGCCAGCAGGCCGAAGGGGCGCAGGCTGTCGATCGAGCCTTCGTAGGTGTCCTTGCCGACCGAGTCGTATGCCACCTTCACGCCCTTGCCGCCGGTGATCTCCTTCACGCGCGCCGCGAAGTTCTCGGTGCTGTAGTTGATGGCATGCGCCGCGCCATGTTCGAGCGCGAGCTTGCACTTGGCGTCGCTGCCGGCCGTGCCGATGAGCTGCAGGCCGAGCGCCCTGGCCCACTGGCAGGCGATGAGGCCGACGCCGCCGGCCGCCGCGTGGAACAGGATGAAATCACCGGCCTGCAGGCCTTCGGCCGGCAGCGTCTTCTTCAGCAGGTACTGCGTGGTCAGGCCCTTGAGCATCATGGCCGCACCGGTCTCGAAGGAGATGTCGTCGGGCAGCTTGCACACGCACTTGGCGGGCATCACGCGCAACTCGCAGTAGGCGCCGGGCGGCGGGCTGGCATAGGCTGCGCGGTCGCCAGGCTTCAGGTGCGTCACGCCCTCGCCCACCGCCTCGACGATGCCCGAGGCTTCCATGCCCAGCTGCAGCGGCATCTGGAACGGGTAGAGCCCGCTGCGCTGGTAGGTGTCGATGAAGTTCAGGCCCACGGCCTTGTGGCGGATGCGGATCTCGCCGGGGCCGGGTTCGCCGACTTCCACGTCGACGATCTTCAGTTCTTCGGGGCCGCCATGGCGGTCGATACGGACAGCTTTGCTCATCATCGTTGCAGTCTCCACGCACAGGAAAAGAAGAGGGAGGGGCATCCTGCCATGTTTGGGTTTCCCGTGGCGGCGCGGGACATCATTGCCCGGGTAGAGTCGGCCGCCATGCAGACACAGCACCGGCGCCTTGCCCCCTCCACCGTCCTCCTGCTTGTCGTTCCTCCGCTGCTCTGGGCCGGCAATGCCGTGGTCGGCCGGCTGGTGCGAGAACTGGTTTCGCCGCTCACGCTGAACTTCGTGCGCTGGGTCGTCGCGTTCGCTCTCCTGCTGCCGCTGGCCACACCGGTGCTGCGTCGCGGCAGCCCGGTGTGGGCGCACTGGAAGCGCTACGCCGTGCTCGGGCTGCTCGGCATCGGCCTGTACAACGCCTTCCAGTACCTCGCGCTGCAGACCTCCACGCCCATCAACGTCACGCTGGTCGGCTCCAGCCTGCCGCTGTGGATGCTCGCGGTGGGCACGCTGTTCTTCGGCGCACGCGTCAGCACCCGCGAGATATTCGGCGCGCTGCTGTCGATGGCGGGCGTGCTGCTGGTGCTCAGCCGCGGCGAGTGGCGACAGCTGCTCGGTCTGCGGCTGGTGCCGGGCGACCTCTACATGATCCTGGGCACCATCGCCTGGGCCTTCTACAGCTGGCTGCTGGCACGCACGAACGAGCCGAGGGCCCTGCGGCAGGACTGGGCCGCGTTCCTGATGGCACAGCTGGTGTTCGGCCTCGCGTGGTCGGGCGCGCTGGCCGTCGGCGAATGGACGATGACGCCCGCCCACATCGACCTGGGCTGGCCGCTCGCTGCTGCGATGCTGTTTATCGGCATCGGCCCCGCGGTGGTGGCCTACCGCTGCTGGGGCACCGGCGTGCAGCGCGCGGGTCCACAGGCGGCGAGCATCTTCCTGAACCTCACGCCGCTGTTCGCGGCAGTGCTTTCGGCAGCCTTCCTGCGCGAGCCGCCGCACTGGTACCACGGCGCGGCGTTCCTGCTAATCGTGGCCGGGATCGCGGTGTCGTCACGGCGCTGATTCAACAACGCCCTCTTCAAGCGAACACCGCGGAACCGGCTTTGCCGGGCCGCTGGTGTTGCCCCCGGTAGGGGGTGGGAGTAGCGACACGAAGTGCGC
>NZ_AKIW01000127.1 GCF_000282635.1 Variovorax sp. CF313 | reverse complement strand
GTGGGGGCACGACGGCCTCCGAAAAAAGCGCAGAGCCCGATCGAAGGCCTGCCCCCATCCCAACCTTCCCCCAGCGGGGGAAGGAGCAAGTCAGGGCCTCAGACCAGGCACTGCTCTAGACCCTGTTCCAGGATCTCGCGCGGCAGCTCGATGCCGATGAACACCATGCGGCTCTGGCGGGCCTCGTCCTTGCCCCACTCGGGGCCCAGGTCGCTGCCCATCAGCTGGTGCACGCCCTGGAAGATCACCTTGCGCTCGGTGCCCTTCATGTTCAGCACGCCTTTGTAGCGCAGCATGCGCGGGCCGTAGATGTTGACGATCGCACCCAGGAAGTCTTCGAGTTTGGCCGGGTCGAACGGCCGGTCGGCCTTGTAGACGAAGCTCTTGACGTCGTCGTCCGTGTGGTGATGGTGGCCGTGGCCGCCTTCGTGCTTGTGCGAGGGGTGGTCGCATGCCTCGCCATGCGCGTGGTCATGATCGTGGTGATCGTCTTCTTCCTTGAGGAAGTCGGGGTCGATGTCCAGCTTGGCGTTCAGGTTGAAGCCGCGCAGGTCGAAGATGTCCTTCAGCGGCACATCGCCGAAGTGCGCCTTCTGCTGCGGCGCGCGCGGGTTCATGTGCTTCAGGCGATGAATGAGCGCATCGGTCTCCTCGGCCGACACCAGCTCGCTCTTGCTGATGAAGATCTGGTCGGCAAAGCCCACCTGGCGGCGCGCTTCCTGGCGGTCGTTGAGCTGCTGCGGCGCATGCTTGGCATCGACCAGCGTGAGGATGGAGTCGAGCAGGTAGCTCTCGGCGATCTCGTCGTCCATGAAGAAGGTCTGCGCCACCGGGCCGGGATCGGCCAGGCCGGTGGTCTCGATCACCACGCGGTCGAAATCCAGCAGGCCCTGGCGCTTCTTGGCGGCCAGCAGCTGCAGCGCCTCGCGCAGGTCTTCGCGGATGGTGCAGCAGACGCAGCCGTTGCTCATCTGCACGATCTGCTCCTTCGACTCGGTCACGAGGATGTCGCTGTCGATGTTCTCTTCGCCGAACTCGTTCTCGATGACCGCGATCTTCTGGCCGTGGGCTTCGGTCAGGATGCGTTTGAGCAGCGTGGTCTTGCCCGAGCCGAGAAAGCCGGTGAGGATGGTCGCGGGAATGAGGGCCATGAAGGGAGTGCTCCGGAAGCGGAAAACAGGAAAAAGGGGGCGAAAAAGGCGTGGCCGGCAGTTTAGCCAATGCCACTGAGTTGCGTTGGTGGCAGGGTCAAGCCGGTTTCAGGCTGGCTTTCGGACCATCACAAGGCCCTTCAGGTACTCCCCTTCCGGGAATTCGATGGTCATCGGATGGTCTGGCGCTGCGCCCAGGCGCTCGGCGATATAGCCGTCCACGCCTGCATCGAGCCCCGCGGAGGCCACGATCTTGTGGAACAGGTCGGCGCTGATGCCGCCCGAGCACGAGAACGTCAACAGAACGCCGCCCGGCTCCAGCAGCTTGAGCGCCAGGCGATTGATGTCCTTGTAGGCCCGCGCGGCGCGCTCGGCATGCGCCACCGTGGGCGCGAACTTCGGCGGGTCGAGCACGATGGCGTCGAAGGTGCGCCCCTGGTCGATGAACTCCCGCAGCACGGTGTTGACGTTGGCGTCGAGAAACTCCGCCTGGATGCCCTGGCCTTCGAAGCCGTTGAGCACGAGATGGCCGCGTGCGCGTTCGAGCGCGGGTTGCGATGAATCGACCGACACCAGCTCCGCGCCTTCGAGCGCGCCCGCGGCCTTCAGCCCCGCCAGCGCCGCGACGGTGAACCCGCCCGTGTAGCAGAAGCAGTTCAGCACGCGCCTGAAGCGCCGGTGCTGCGCCAGCTCGGCAAAGCGCTGGCGGCTGTCGCGCTGGTCGAGGTAGAAGCCGGTCTTGTGGCCGGTGGCGATGTCGAGCGACAGCTTCCAGCCATGCTCGCGGATCGTGATTTCGGTGGCGCCCTCCCCGCGCAGCCAGCCCGTGACCGGCTTCAGGCCTTCGCGCTCGCGGCCGCTGGCGTCGGAGCGTTCGTAGAGCTTCGTCAGGCCCGTGGCCTTGAGCAGCGCGTCGGCCAGAACATCTTTCCAGCGCTCGACGCCGGCCGAGAGAAACTGCGCCACCAGCGTATCGCCGTAGCGGTCGACGATCAGCCCCGGCAGGCCATCGGCCTCGCCGTGCACCAGCCGCACACCGTCGCTCTGCAGATCGAACAGGCCGCGGGCAGTCACGGCGCGGGCGCACACCGAGGCGAAGAACGCGGCGTCGATGCGCTGCGTTTCGACGAAGCTCCAGGCCCGCGCGCGGATCTTGGACGTGGGGCTGAACGCCGCCCAGGCGAGGAAGGCGCCGTCGTGCGACTCCACGCGCACCGTCTCGCCGGAGTCGGCGCCACCGCGCGCGATGGCGGATTCGAAGACCCAGGGATGGCGGCGCTGCATCGAGCGCTCTTTGCCGGGTTTGAGGCGAAGGGTTTTCATTGTTCGTTGCTTGCTTACTTGTCGTTCTCGGGCCTGGCCTTGGCACGCGGATGTGCCGCGTCGTAGGCCTTGGCCAGGTGCTGAAAATCCAGCCGTGTATAGACCTGCGTGGTCGCGATGTTGGCGTGGCCCAGCAGCTCCTGCACCGCGCGCAGGTCGCTGCTCGACTGCAGCACGTGGCTCGCAAACGAATGGCGCAGCATGTGCGGATGCACCGGCGCTGCAAGGCCGGCCTTGAGGCTGCGCTCGCGCAGCAGCTTCCACACCGCCTGCGACGACATCCGCAGGCCCTTGGCGCTGATGAAGAGCGCGGCCGCGGCCTGCGGGTCGCGCAGCCGGGCGGTGGCCAGTCCGGCGCAGTCTGCGCGCACGGCGAGCCAGTCGCGCACCGCCTCGGCCGCCTTGCTGCCCATCGGCACGATGCGGCGCTTGCTGCCCTTGCCGAGCACATTGGCTTCGCCCGCATCGAGATCGAGCCAGCCGCGCGCCGTGCCGCTCGCCTGCGCGTCGAGCCCCGTGAGCTCGCTCACGCGCAGGCCGCAGCCGTAGAGCACCTCGACGATGGCGCCGTCGCGCGCCTCGGTCCAGGGGTCGGCCTCGGGGTCGTACAGCTCGGCGAGGCGCACCGCGTCGTCCACGCCCAGCGCCTTGGGCAAGGGCTTGCCGGCCTTCGGCGCATGCACATCCTGCACGGGGTTGAAGCCGATCAGGCCTTCGTGGCCCAGCCAGCGGTAGAAGCTGCGCCAGCACGACAGCACCAGCGCAATGCCGCGCGGCTCGCGCCCGGCGCTGTGCAGCTGCGCCATCCAGCGTCGGACGTGGGCGGTCTGCACGCGGTCCAGCGGCAGCCTGGCCTCGGCTGCGTGGTCGCGCAGGGCCTGCAGGTGAAAGGCGTAGAGCTCGACCGTACGCGCTGCGAGCCGGCGCTCGACGCGCACGTGCTCCAGGTATTTCTCGATCCAGTCCGATGGAGTGGATGCGACCGGCTCAGAAGAGGTAGCCATGGCCGGCATTGTTGATGATGGCCGCCGGCTCGCGCAATGCGCCCTTGGAGAACGGGCCCAGGGCACGCCAGCACGACGTGGGCGCCGCCGCGTACTGCACGTCGAAGCTCTGGTCGAAGCCGCTCATCTTCACGAGCCGCTCGACCCGCCACAGGTGATACGGCTCCGACACGATCACCACGCTGCGCACGCCGGCCGCCAGCAGCAGCGGACGCGACAGCGAGAGATTCAGCCGCGTGGAAGTCGACGCCGGCTCCAGCAACATCGGCCCGGCAAAGCCCGCCTCCACGGCATGCTCCTGCATCGCCATGGCCTCCGTGCGGCCGTCTTCCGAATCAACGCCGCCTGAAAAAACCAGCTGCCTGACCACGCCGGCATGCGCCATCGCCAATGCCGTATCGACCCGGCCGGTGAGGCACGGGTGCGGCTTTCCGTCGAGATAGGCGCGGCTGCCGAGCACCAATGCCGCGTCGGCCGGCCGCTGCGGCGGATGCGCCAGCAGCTCTTCGGCATGCGACCAGATGAACGCTCCGATGGCCGCGTACGCCAGCGCCACGGCCAGCAGCGCGCCGGCCAGCGCGACCTGCCAGGGCCGCCGCAACCAGCGCGGTCGTTTCAAGGACGCAGCCGCGAAAGCCCGCCCGATGCCAGCTCGGCGATACGCTCGAGAAAGTCGGTGCCCATCTCGGCGTTGAAGCGCTGCGCGTCGGGTGACGCCAGCACCAGCAGGCCGAAGGCGGGCGATTCGGCGTCGGGGCGCAGCGGAATCAGCGCAATCGACATCGCCGCCTGCGGCTCCGGCAGCCAGTTGGCCGCCTCGAAGCCCGAATTGAGCCCGCAGTAAGGCGAGGTCAGCGAAGTGGCCAGCGCCTTCACGTCGTCGCTCACCCACTGGGCATAGGCCTCGTTGAGGTATTCGCTGCCGCAGTCCCACACCTTGATGGCCGTCTGCGGCACCAGGAACAGCGACTGCAGGTCGACCGCGATGCTGTACGGCAGGCTGCGCGGATCGCGCGTGGTCAGCAGGCCCTTGGTCCAGCGCTGCAGGCGGTCGGCAATGACCACGTTCTCGGTGCCGTGGCGCACCATGTCCATCAGGCGGTGCTCCAGCGCCTTGATCTTCTCGCGCAGCATCTCGGCCTGGCGCTCCTGCAGGCTCACGGCGCGGTTGCCGTGCGGGCTGGTGAGCTGCACCTGCGCCAGCAGCTGGGCATGGCGCTCGAAGAAATCGGGCGTGTTCGCCAGGTAGTTCGCGATGTCGTCTTCGGTGATCGGATTCATGGCGTTTTTGGCGTCGTTGTTGTTCGTGAAGTGGGTCATGGCAGCTCAGGCACCTCGATATCGCCTTCGAAGACCGTGGTGGCCGGCCCGGTCATCAGCACCGGCTGGCCTTCTCCCTGCCACTCGATCGTGAGGATGCCGCCGTGCGTCTGCACGTCGACCCGGCGGTCCAGCAGGCCGAGGCGGATGCCCGCCACCACCGCCGCGCAGGCGCCCGTGCCGCAGGCCAGCGTTTCGCCGGCACCGCGCTCGAACACCCGCAGCTTGATGTTGGAGCGGTCGACCACCTGCATGAAGCCCGCGTTCACCCGCTGCGGGAAGCGCGGGTGGTGCTCGATCTGCGGGCCCTGCTCGGCCACCGGGGCTGTGTCGACGTTGTCGACCACCTGCACCGCGTGCGGATTGCCCATCGACAGCACCGCTACCGAAACGATAGCACTGCCTGCTCGCGTACCCAGCGCAAGATGCCACTTCTGCCATGCACCGTCATGCTGCGGGTCGAGCCCGGCGGTGTCGAAGGGAATGCGTTCGGGCTCGAAGACGGGGGCGCCCATGTCGACCGTCACGCGGCCGTCCGCGCCCATGCGCGGCTCGATGACGCCGGCCAGCGTCTGCACACGCACTTCGGTCTTCTTGGTCAGCTTGTGTTCGCTCACGAAGCGCATGAAGCAGCGCGCGCCATTGCCGCACTGCTCCACCTCGCCGCCGTCGGCGTTGTGAATGACGTATTGAAAATCGATGCCCTCCGCGGGCGAGGGCCGCACGGTGAGGATCTGGTCGGCGCCGACGCCGAAGTGGCGGTCGGCCAGGAAGCGGTACTGCGCGGCGCTGAGGCCCAGCGTGCCGCGCGTTTCGTCCAGCACGACGAAATCGTTGCCGGCTCCCTGCATCTTGGTAAAGCGGATTCGCATCCTTGGATTATCCGCCGCTGGCTTGGCGCAGTCTGTCCAATGCCCGATCGAGAAACGCCAGCCGGTCCTGCCCCCAGAAGCGCTCGCCGTTCAGGATGAAGGTCGGTGCGCCGAACACCCCCGCCTCCACTGCCGCCGCGCTGTTGGCACGATAGGCTGCCAGCGTTTCGGCCGCCTGCTCCAGCGCCTGCAGCGAGGCGCCGTCGTAGCCGCTCTCGTCGGCCACCGCGATGCGCACTTCCGCCTGCGAGGTGTCGCGCTCCTCGGCCCACAGCGCGCGCAGCAGCGCGTGCGACAGCGGCTGCGCGTCGAGCCCCTGCAGCTGCGCGGCAATCACCATCCAGCCAGGGTACTTGTTCCAGTTCGGGTCGCTCGGCGCGCCCTTGGGATAGTGCGCGGGCGCCAGGTTCAGCGGCATGCCGAGGTAGTCGCTCCAGCGCGCCAGCTCGAGCGCGTGGTACGTGCGGCGCGGCTCCGGCCGGGTCTTCAGCGGGATGCCGCCGGTCTGAGGCACCACGGCCTGGAAGTCGTACGGCTTGAGCGTGAGCCGCACGTGGTGGCGGCGCACGATGTCCTGCAGTTGCGGGCCGCCGAGGTAGGCCCAGGGGGAGGAGAGGCTGTAGTAGCAGTCGAGCGCGATCATGTTTCGATTATCTGCAGCGCATGGGCGGTGCCGTCGCGCGCTCTACCCTTCTCTCCTTGGGGTCGGGGCGCGTGGAGGTAGTGCACGCGGTCGTCGCGCCATGCCTGTTCCTGCTGACCCTCGGTGCTCTGCGTGCTCTCGAAGGCCAGCGTGTCGCCGTCCCAGTCGAAGAGGGGCACGGTGCCCAGACTATTTCGAATAATCCAAACCGCGCGGCCCGATTTCGTCAATCAAATTAAAATCATCCAAATTTACCAATGTTGGAGAGGCGTCCGTTAATGCAAAGAGAATTCCCTTCAAATAACTTTGCCTGTCTGCCACGCGATTAAGAGGAAGATCGTGGGGGATGGCGCTTCTCCATAGATCATCATCGGAAAAATTCACCAAAATATAATTTAGTCCGCTGATGATATTCTTTTTTGAGGTTGGACCAAAAGTCAAAAAACTGCGTCTCATCTCTTCAAAAAGCTTCTTCTGGTTGGCGATGGAATTTATATCAAATTCCTCTAGCTCCTCGTCATTTTTGCCAATTAAGAAATCATAGAGACCGCGTAGATAATTGAGGTTTAATGAATTCATAATTGAGGGCAAGCTGTGTAAATCGCGCTGAAAATATTCCCTCGAACCGTGACGCGTGACGCGGTGACGGGACATCTTCCCGTACTGCGGCCCCCTTCGCCAGCCGTTCGTTCCACGCCGAACGTGACATTGTTTTGACCAGAGCGCGCCGTAGTATTACATTCAGATTTAAATTCGAAACTATTTTTTATTTTTTAAATTGTAGCGTGCTGCTTGTGCTACATCTTCTGCAAAATCCTTTGAAAGCCTCTCTAGTATGTGGATGGGGGTTTTTGCATTAATTGCAATTCTTTCGCGAACAAGATAATTTTCATCTCTAGACAATATGTCAAACAACTCCGGAGATAACTTTCTTTTGTCTGCCACAAATGAATTTACTTCGGGATGATTTTTGACCAAGTATTCGAGTATTTCAAGAGGAATGGTTTTATTGTGTGCAACCCATTGCCTGAGTTCGGGGTAATTTTCTATTACATCAATCCAAACCTCAACTGGTGCCTCTTCGTGAGCGGCGCGGTCATATTCTTCTTTTATAGAGCTTAATCTCAGTCTTGCGAATTCTTCTGCAGACTCAATCATTGAACATCCTTGCACTTCATATTTTTGAGGTCAACGTTCTTTCCGGTTTCACTCTTATGTTTGCTCATAAAGTCGCCATACCGGTCCGCATCAGCTCTCCAAGAACCATCACTGTTGTAAACTTTCCAGGCACTTCCACCATGTCCTGTTTGATCCGGCGACCACCACTGCCTGGTTTTGGGATCATGGAAATATTTCACTCTGCCAACACCGGGGACATGACCATCGCAAAGTCTGTCGTAGCGATTTACTTCCCACGGTCTTCTGCATTCGGAGCATTTGGGGTTTTGATTGGGCTTTGATGACTCCCGTTTTCGGCCTGCGCCGCTTGTACGATTTAATCCAAGCGGGTCAATCCATTCAGTGGGATTTGGAGCATATTGCTGAAGGTGGATCCCGCCAAGCAATCCAATCGGATCATTGGATATAAATCGCCCACCCACGGGATCGTAGTATCGATACCGGTTGTAGTGCAGCCCCGTCTCGTCGTCAAAGTACTGCCCCTGGAACCGGATCGGATTCCTGAACCCGGCCTTGCGTCCCGC
>NZ_AKIW01000126.1 GCF_000282635.1 Variovorax sp. CF313 | reverse complement strand
CACGGCCGCCCGAAGCGGCCGGCACGCCCCCGGTAGGGGGTTGGCGAAGCGACACGAAGTGCGCGCAGCCTGGGGGTGAGCCAGGTTCATCATGCGTGACCCGCGTCCGGGGAAAGCTTCCAGGCCTCCAGACCGAGCAGCAGCAAGGCCTTGTCGTAGCGCTGCTCCACGGGCGTGTCGAAGATCACGGCCGGGTCGGCGCCCACGGTGAGCCAGCTGTTTTCGGCCAGTTCCGACTCCAGCTGGCCCTCGCCCCAGGCCGAATAGCCCAGCGAGACCAGCACCTTGCGCGGGCCGGCGCCGGTGGCCAGGGCCTCCAGCACATCCTTGGAGGTGGTCATCTCGAGCCCGCCGGGAATGGTCATGGTCGAGGCGTAGACCGATTCCTCGGGCTTCTCGGCCTGCGTGAAGACCGGCTCGTGCAGCACGAAGCCGCGTTCGGTCTGCACCGGGCCGCCCTGGAAGACGGGGGCTTCGCCCAGTTCGGGGCGGGCCAGGTGGAGCTCGATTTTCTCGAACAGCACCTTGAGGTTGATGTCGCTGGGTTTGTTGATCACGAGGCCGAGCGCTCCGCGCTCGCTGTGTTCGCAGAGGTACACGACGCTGCGGTTGAAAGTTTTGTCTTCCATCCCGGGCATCGCTATCAGAAAGTGATGCGTGAGGTTCATCGGGGCAGAATCGGCGGCCATATGCCCCCGATTTTACTGGCCGTAGACAAGACCTATCCCAAAGGGCTCATGTGGTTCCGCCGGGACCTCCGGGTGGACGACAACGCGGCCCTGTATCGCGCGCTGCGGGCCTGCCGCCAGGTGGTCTGCGCCTTCGTGTTCGACAAGGCCATCCTCGACGCCCTGCCCTCGGTCGACCGCCGGGTGGAATTCATCCGCGAATCGCTGGTGGAGCTCGAAGCCGAGCTGCGCACACTGGGCGGCGGGCTGGTCGTGCGGCATGCCGCGGCGGTGCAGGAGATTCCGGCGCTGGCGCGCGAGCTCGGCGTGCAGGCGGTGTTCGCCAACCGCGACGACGAGCCCGACGCGCTGGAGCGCGACGCCCGGGTGTTCGGGGCGCTGGCCAACGCGGGCGTGGCCTTCCACACCTACAAGGACTCGACCGTCTTCGACCGCGACGAGATCCTGACCCAGACCGGCCAGCCCTACACCGTGTTCACGCCCTACAAGCGGGCCTGGCTGGCGAAGGTCGATTCGTTCTTCCTGAAGCCGTACCCGGTGCGCAGCCACGCCGACGCGCTGGCGCCCTCGCCCCAGGCCTACGGAGAGCCGGTGCCCGCGCTACGGGAGATCGGCTTCGAGAAAAGCAACCTCTCGGCGCTGGAGATTCCCACCGGCACGCGCGGCGCGGGCCTGCTGCTCGAGGACTTCTTCGAGCGCATCGACCGCTACGCCGAGGCGCGCGACTTCCCGGCGGTGCGCGGGCCCAGTTACATGGGCGTGCACCTGCGCTTCGGCACGGTGTCGATCCGGCAGCTGGCGAGCCTGGCGCACCAGCTCTCGCTGCAGGGCAATGCCGGGGCGGCGGTCTGGCTGAGCGAGCTGATCTGGCGCGAGTTCTACTTCCAGATCCTGGCGCACTTTCCGCACGTGCACGCGGGCGGCGAGTCGAAGAGCTTCCGGCCCGAGTACGACCGGATCCAGTGGCACCACGGCAAGCACGCCGACCAGCTGTTCGACGCCTGGTGCGAAGGCCGCACCGGCTATCCGCTGGTGGACGCCGCCATGCTGCAGATCAACCAGAGCGGCTACATGCACAACCGCCTGCGCATGGTGGTGGCCAGCTTCCTGTGCAAGGACCTGGGGCTGGACTGGCGGCGCGGCGAGGCCTACTTCGCGCTGCACCTGAACGACTTCGAGCTGGCCTCGAACAACGGCGGCTGGCAGTGGGCCAGCTCCAGCGGCTGCGACGCGCAGCCCTACTTCCGCATCTTCAACCCGGTGACGCAAAGCGAGCGCTTCGACCGCGAGGGCAAGTTCATCCGCCGCTACCTGCCGCAGCTCGCGGGGCTGTCGAACGCGGCGATCCATGCGCCGTGGCTGGCCTCGCCGGTGGAGCTGGAGGCGGCGGGCATTACGCTCGGCGAGACGTACCCGAAGCCGGTGGTGGACCACGCCGAGGCGCGCGAGAAGACGCTGCAGCGCTACGCGGCGGCGCGGGCCAAGGTGCTGCAGAAGCCATGAGAAAGGGGCCCGAAGGCCCCTGTTCTCTGGTCGCCGCCGGGAGCGCCCCGGCCAGCATCAAGCGGCAGCAGCCAGCGTCGATTCGCTCGTGTACGCACGCACCAGGCGCAGCAGTTCCTCTTCCGAGTACGGCTTGCCGAGGTAGTGGTTCACGCCCAGCGTGCGCGCGTATTCGCGGTGCTTCTCGGCGATGCGCGAAGTGATCATGATGATCGGCAGGCCGGCCATCGAATCGTCGGCGCGGATGTTGCGGGCCAGGTCGAAGCCGTCCATGCGCGGCATCTCGATGTCCGACAGCACCACCGCCGGGCGCTCCTGCTGCAGCCGTTCGAGCGCCTGCAGGCCATCGGCCGCGAGCGACACGCGATAGCCTTCGCGCTGCAGCAGGCGCTGCGTGACGCGGCGCACGGTGATGGAGTCGTCCACCACCAGCACCAGCGGGACCTGCGGTGCCACCGGAGCCAGCGTCGGCAGCGGCTGCTGCGGCGCGCCGTGTTCGGCCGCGGCGCCGTGCGCCGGCGCCGCCAGCGCGGCGGCCTGGCGCTCGCGCGCCTGTTCGCCATGCACCGAGGCCAGCGCCACCGGGTTGTAGATCAGCGCCACCGCCCCCGACGCCAGCACCGAGATGCCGGCCAGGCCGGGCAGCCGCGCGAGCTGCGGGCCGAGGTTCTTCACCACGACTTCCTGGTTGCCCAGCACTTCGTCCACGTGCAGGGCCACGCGCTGTGCCGCGCTTCGCACGACCACGATCGTGTTGTTCCTGGCCACCGCGTGTTCGCTGCGGGTCGAGGCCTGCAGCAGCGCACCGGCCCAGTAGAACGGCACCTGCTCGCTGCCGAACGGATGGCTGTTGTGCAGGTAGGCCGCCTCGAGGTCGGTGCCGCCCACGCGCTGCACCAGCTCCACCAGGTTCGACGGCACGCCGATCGACACTTCGCCTGCGCGCAGCATCACCACGTGCGTCACGGCGGTGGTCAGCGGCAGCACCAGCTTGAAGGTGGTGCCCTGGCCGGGGTTGCTGTGCGTTTCGATGCGGCCGCCGAGCGCCGCGATCTGCGCGCGCACCACGTCCATGCCGATGCCGCGGCCGGCCAGTTCGGAGACCTGCCCCGCCGTCGAGAAACCAGGCTTGAAGATCAGCTCGGTGGCTTCCTCGGCCGACAGCTCCTTGTCGTGTTCGAGCAGGCCGAGGGCGCGGGCGCGCTCTGCGATGCGCTTGTTGTCGAGGCCGGCGCCGTCGTCGCGGAAGCTCACCGAGACGTCGTTGCCTTCGTGGTGCAGGTCGATGACGATCAGGCCGCTGGCGTCCTTGCCGGCCTTCTCGCGCACCGCCGCACTCTCGATGCCGTGCGCCACGCAGTTGCGCAGCAGGTGCTCGAAGGCGGGCGTCATGCGGTCAAGCACGCCGCGGTCCATTTCGATGGAGCCGCCGACGATGTCCAGGCGCACCTGCTTGCCGGTGTCCTTCGAGGCCTGGCGCACCACGCGGTAGAGGCGGTCGGAGATGCCCTCGAACTCCACCATTCGCGTGCGCAGCAGGCCGCGCTGCAGTTCGCGCGTCTGGCGCGCCTGCACGCTGAGATCGTCTTCCGTGGCCTGCACCGTCTTCTGCAGCGTGCGCTGCACGGTGGCCACGTCGTTCACCGACTCGGCCATCATGCGCGTGAGTTCCTGCACGCGGGTGAAGCGGTCGAACTCGAGCGGGTCGAAGCTCTGCTGCGAGTCCTTGGCCTGCGCCAGTCGGGACTGCATCTGGCTTTCGGCCTGCACCTCGATGTCGCGCAGTTGCTGGCGCAGGCGGTCCAGGTTGCCCGTCAGGTCGGACAGCGAGCCGCGCAGCTGGCCCAGCTCGGCCTCCAGGCGCGAACGCGTGATGATGACCTCGCCGGTCTGCGCGACCAGGCGGTCGAGCAGCTGGGTGCGGATGCGCACGGCCTGGCCCGTTGCGGCGCGCAGCGGCGTGAGCAGCGCGGGCGCGGGGCGCGGCTGCAGCGTCGCGGGGACGCCAGGCTGGTCTTCGAGGCTCGCCACGGGAGCGGCGATTTCGTCGTTCGCGGGCACGCCGGCTTCGGCCGCAACCTGCGGCGGCGGGGCGGCAGGCGCGGTCGCAGTGGCCGCGGCCACGATCTGGGCCAGCTCGACCTGCGTGGCGTCGTCGGCCGCGCGCAATGCGTCGAAGGTGGCCTGCAGGGTGTCGAGGCGCGCCAGCAGCTTTTCGATGTCGGCGCGTGCCGCTCCCTGGGAGCCCAGGATTTCGATCTCGGACTCCATGCGGTGCGCGCGCTCGCCCAGGCGCATGGCGCCGGCCAGCCGTGCGCTGCCCTTGAGCGTGTGCAGCGTGCGCAGCACCGAGGCGCGCGGGGCCCCATCGTCTGGGTGATGCGCCCACTGGCGCAGCGCCTCGCCGAGCTGCGGCAGCAGTTCGGCCGCCTCTTCCTCGAAGATCGGGAACAGGTCGACGTCGACCGCGTCGGCCAGGTCGATGGCGTCTTCGGAATCGTCCAGCGCCACGTCGGCGACGGATTCGGCAACCACCACCTGATGCAGCGGCCGGGCCTCGGCACGCATGGCGAGTTCGGTCGGCATCGGCGAATTGGCGATGTCGCGCAGCGCCTGCAGCGTGCCTTCGGCCGGGTCGCGCAGGAAGCCGACGGCGAACTGGTGCAGCAGGCGGCGCAGCTCGTCGGCCGCGGCCACCAGCACCATGCCCTGCTCCCGCGTGCCGCTGCCCAGCATCTGCAGGTGCTGCAGCGCGGCTTCGAGCAGGCGGGCCATGCCCGACAGGCTGTGGAAGCCGACCGTGGCCGAGCTGCCGGCCAGCGAGTGGGCCAGCGCAACGGTCGAGTCGGGCAGGCGTTCGTGCGATTCGAGCGCCCATTCGCCGACGTCGGTGGCGAGCTGGCGCGACCATTCATCGGCCTCGTTGAGGTAGACGTTGTAGAGCTGGATGCCGATGCGCAGCGGGCCGATGACCTTGACCTGGTCTTCGGCGCTCGCAGCCGCGGCTGCGATGTCTTCCGCGGCTTCTTCCTGCGGTTCGGCCGACACGACAGGCGTGGCTGCCGCGGCAACGGGCTCGGGCGCTTCGTCGGCGACCAGGATCTGGGCTTCGGCAGGCGCCACCGGCGCCTCGAAGATGGGCGCGATCACCTCGGCAACCGCCGGGGCGGGCAGTTCGGGTTCAGGTTCCGGTTCGGCGACCGATTGCAGCTCGGGCTCGGCGACCGGTTCTTCCTCATGCGGCGGCAGCGCCGCGGCTTCGATGACTTCCGGCTCGGCGGCAGCCCGCACGGGCAGCGGCGCGGGTTCCCAATCGAGATCGGGCAGGCCGGCGGTGGTCGGCACGGTGGCTTCGACCGCTTCGACGACTTCGATCACGGGCTCGGCTTCCGCCAGCTTCGGCTCGGTGGCCACGGGCGTCTTCGCGGGCGAGAGGAAATCGAACTCCTCGCCGCTCGGCAGGGCTGTCAGCGCCGCGGGCTCGGTGGTCTGCTTCGACTCGAAGTCGATGAAATCGGTCGACGCGAAATCGTCGTCGGTCTCGGGCGCGGCGGGCGCGGCGGGCGCAGTGGGCTCCTGCCACGCCACGGTTTCGAGCGGCGCTTCGGGCGCCGCAGCGGGTGCGGGCGCAGGTACTTCCGGGGCCAGCGACAGATCGGGCAGATCCGGCAGCTGCAGCGGCGGCAGCTCCGCCGCCACCGGCGCCGGAACCTCGAGAAGGGGGGCGGGCGCGGTCACAGGCTCTTCGGCTGCGATGTGGCGCGCGGCGACCGCCAGGGCCTCGGCGTCGGCCATGCGCACCGGCGGGGGCACGGGCTCGCCAGCCAGCAGCGCGTTGGCCACGCGGCTGAACTGCGTGGACTGCCAGCCGTGCGCAGAACCCGAAGCGATGGCTTCGACCCATTGGCCGAATTCCTTCAGCGTGCGCTCGGTGCCCGACAGCAGTTCCGGCGTGGCGGGGCGCTGGTCGGCCAGCCAGGTGTTGAGCACCTGTTCGAGCGACCAGGCGGCATCGCCGAAGTCGGTGAGGCCGACCATGCGCGAGCTGCCCTTGAGCGTGTGGAAGGCGCGCCGCAGGATCGTGAGTTCTTCGGTGTCGTCCGGGTAGCCGGCGAGTTCTGCGATGGCGGCCAGGCCGTTCTCCACCACTTCGCGGGCTTCGTCGAGGAAGATGTTCTGCAGGTCGTCTTCTTCGAGCTCGGTGACTTCGGTGTCGGGCAGCGCGCTCGGGCCGGTGATCTTGTTCGTCCAGCTGTCGGCCTTGTTGCTGAATTCCTCGATCGGCGAGACCTTGGCCTTGCGGTTGGGCGTGGCCAGTGCGGCGAGCTTCGAGGCGATCTGGGCGTCGACTTCCTCGATGCTGAGCACGGCTACGGCGGCCGGAGCCTGGCTCGGGGCGGCGGCGTCGGCCGTGCTGTCGGTGGCCTGGCGGCCCATCAGCGGCTTGAGTTCGCCGGCATCGGCGTCGAACACGAACAGGCGCTTGGCCAGCGCGGGCTGGTAGCCCAGCATGTCGATCAGGAAGCCGAGCGCGCCGAGGTTGTTGCCCAGCGCGTCGAAGCCGGCCATTTCCTCGGCCGGCGAGGTGCTGACGAGCATCGCCTCGACGTCGTCGCGCATGCGCTGCACGGTGAGCGCGGCCTGGTCGAGGCCGAGCACGGAGAACACGCCGCGCATCTGCAGGAGCTGCGTCGGGACGGTGCGCAGCAGGCCTTTTTCGGCCGGGCGGCGGAAATACTGGTCGAGCGATTTCTCGAGCTCGCTCAGGTGGCTGCGCAGCTCGTCGACCACGGTGCCCATGGTCTGGCGGTCGCTCACGCGGCGGTAGAGGTCTTCCATCCACGGCTCGAGCGGCTCGGAATGGCCGCCCGCGCGCACGCGTTCGATGCGCCCCGCCAGCTGCAGCGTGCGGGCCGTGAGCTGCGGATCGCTCGGGTCGAGGTCTTCGAGCGCGGCTTCCAGGTACAGCACCGAGGTGGCGACTTCCATCGCGAGTTCGGTACCGGGCGCCTGGCCTGTGCGCACGGAGGCTTCGACCGCGTGGGTCAGGGCCAGCACCATCGGCAGGCTCGGCGGATGCAGCTTCTGCAGCGATTCGCCGAGCTGCGCGAAGGTGTCGGCCACCTGGCGCGTGCGGGTGATGTCGCCGCCCGAGAGCGCCGACCACATTTCCTTTGCGGTCTCGATGCGCTTGCGGGCTTGTTGCAGCACCAGCGGATCGAAGCGGCCGAACTGCTCGACGGTGTAGTCGACGCGCGGCTCGCTGGCGATGCCCCAGGCGTTGCGCACGGTGCGCAGCGTGGCGGCGTCGTCGCTGCCGGTGGGCACGGCCTGAGCGCAGAAGAACAGCAGGTCCTGGCCGAGGCGGTCGGACACCAGGCTGTCGCCGCGCGCGAGGGTGGCGTATTGCAGCAGCACGCGCGAGGCGGCGCGCTTGACGTAGGCGTCGGGCGCGATCAGGCCGGTGGCCAGAGCTTCGAAGAAGCCGGCGGCCAGGGTCCAGAAGCTGGCGACGCGGGGCAGCAGCGCGCCGCGTCCGAGCCCCAGGCACAGCGCATGCAGCCGGCGCGCGGCGTGCACGTCGCCGGTCTTGACCAGCTGCAGCACTTCACGGTCGAGCCGCGAGCGCACGGCCGGGTCGTAAGCCACGGCGGCCTGCGTGAGGGCAGGCTTGATCTCGACCCAGCGCCACGCGGTGCTCCACAGGTCGGCGGGGTGCACGCGCTCGTTGCCGACCAGTTCCAGCACGTCGCGGTACTGGGGAAACAGCGCCACCGACGACACGGGCTTGCCAGCCAGCAAGGCGTTCAGGAAGTCGACGACGGCGAAGCCGGCACGCTCGATCTTGAGCACTGCGGCGTCGGTGCAGCGCTGCGGTTCGGCAATGAAGCCCTGTACCGCGAACTCGATGGCGCCAAGCACCAGAGCGGGCGAGGAATGCCCCACCATCTGAAGGGCGCCAACGGCCTGGTGCAGTTGCTGGCGGGCCATCTGCAGCGGGCCGCTCTCGGGCTCGGCCGCAGCAGCGTCCACGTCGCGCACGAAGCGCCGCAGCGACTTGCCTACACCGTCAAGGGATTTCTGGATTTCTCCCAGCACCCAGGCCAGCGGCCCGAGGTCTTCGGTGGCCGGCATGTTGCCGGCGGGGGGGGCCGTGGCAGGGGTTTGAATCGACACGTTGGGTGCTCGCCGTTCTTATCTATCGGGGTCAGGCAATCTTGAAACGGGCCACCGAACGGCGCAGTTCTTCGGCCATCTGCGACAGCTCGCGCACCTGCTGGGCGGTGGTGCGCGTGCCTTCGCCGGTCTGTTCCGTCACGGCAAAAATGTGCTGGATGTTCGCGGCCACCACGTTGGCCGAATCGGCTTCGCGGGAGGCGGATTGCGAAATCTGCTCAATGAGGTCGGCAAGACGGCGCGACACGCGGTCGATCTCGGACAGCGCGGTACCCGCGTTGTCGGACAGCTTGGCCCCTTCGACCACACCCTGCGTGGAACGCTCCATGGCGCCCACCGCATCCTGCGTGTCGGTCTGAATCGCCTTCACCAGCGCCGAGATCTGGCGCGTGGCGTCTGCGGAGCGTTCGGCCAGTCGCTGAACTTCTTCCGCCACCACCGAGAAGCCTCGGCCGGCTTCACCGGCGGATGCGGCCTGGATGGCAGCGTTCAGCGCCAGCACGTTCGTCTGTTCGGTAATGTCCGAGATCAGCTCGGTGATTTCGCCAATCTCCTGCGACGACTCGCCCAGGCGCTTGATCCGCTTGGAGGTTTCCTGGATCTGGTCGCGGATGGAATTCATACCGCCGATGGCATTCTGCACGGCCTGCAGGCCCGAGGATGCGGCTTGCAGCGACTGGCGCGCCACCGTGGCGGACTCTTGCGCCTGCGTGGACACGCCGTTGATTCGCTCGGCCATGGTCAGCACCGACTGGCCGGTTTCGCGAATTTCGCGCAGCTGTTCGGTCGAGGCGGCCAGCAGTTCGGTCGAGGTGCTTTCCACCTGCGACGTCGTCTGCGCCACGCGGGTCGCCGTGTTCTGCACGTTGCCCACCAGCAAGCGCAGTTCTTCCACCGTGTAGTTCACCGAGTCGGCGATGGCGCCGGTGATGTCCTCGGTCACGGTGGCTTCCTGCGTCAGGTCGCCTTCGGCCACTGTCTGCAGTTCGTTCATCAGGCGAAGAATGGCGGCCTGGTTGGCGTTGTTGATGCGGCCCACCTCTTCGGAGGACTGCTCGGCGGCCAGGCGTTCGCGCTCGGCGTTGGCGGCGCGTTCGCGGCCTTCGCGCACCTGCACGAAACCGATGGCACCGGCGAGGGCCAGGGCGGCCAGCGACAGCACGAACAGCAGCACGATCGTTCCGGCGCCGAGGCCGGTGCGTGCGGAGAGCTTGTCCTGCAGGTCGCCGAGCGATTTACGCAGCGGCTCGCTGTCGGTCAGGATCGAAGCCTGCGCTTCGCGTGCCGCCACCAGGCCCTGCAGGTTGCCCAGAATCGCGGAAGCCTGCGTGCGCATCTGCTCGTAGGTCTTCAGGATGGCTTCGAGCTGCTGGCGCGTCTGCGGGTCTTTCGAGCCGGGGAAGCGCTGCTGTGCATTGCCGTCGAGCAGGCCGCGGGTGGTTTCCTGGAAGGTGTTCAGGTCCTTGCCGAGCAGGAACACGGCGTCGGGGTTCACACCCTCGACCGTGAAGAACTCGTTGGTCGACTTGCCGATGCGCTGCGTCAGCATCACCAGCTGGCCGGCGGCCGAGATCTCGGGCAGCGTGGCGTTCTGCTGCATCTTCAGCGACGCGACGGTTTCCGTCATTTCGAGCAGCGTGGACGACTGCTGGTTGATGTCGCGCAAGGCGGCTCCCACCTGCGTCAGGATCTGGCGCTGGGCCAGCACGGCCTTGGCGCTGGCATCGGCACGGGTGACGAGGGGATTGATCTTGTTCATCTCCTCGTCGTACTGGTTGCCCACTCGCTCCAGGTGCAACGAGTCGTCGCCGTTGGTCAGACCCGCGACGCGGCGCGAGAGGTCGTCGGCGCTGTCCTTCACTTCGACGAACGCCGAGGCGCTGCCGACGAGGGCCTGCGAGATCGACTTGGCAAGGCGCTGCGACTGCATCAGCGACTGGCCGGTGGCAGCCACCTGCTGCGCCAGGCGGTCCGCGCGAAGAATGGCGGAACCGGCCACCAGCAACAGCAACAGCACCGCGACCGCCAGCATGATGGCCAGGATACGCTGCTGCCGCGCCGGATTGGAGCCCGCGCGGCCGTCGATGGTGTCGGGCACCGCTTCGGCAACCGCAGCGCCCGGCTCGTTGGCGGCGTCGCCGCCGCCGCCCGGCAGGTCGAGGTCGCTGAAGCCGGTGTCCGCGGGCGCGGCCCCCTTCTTGGCGATACGCACGGTTTTCTCGTCCGGGACCTGGACGGTGTCTACGTCGTCGATAGACAACGTGGAACCGGAGCCATCGACGCGGGCCTTGTCGTTCCCGTTGGTCACGGGCAGTAATTTCTTGAACTTGTCGGCGATCGAGCTCACGGTCGGTCCTTCAGATAGTTTCCGGTACGGCGTGCGGGGGCACTACGCACCAATGCTCAAAAACTGGGGTTGCTGGGAAAGCGCCTGCAGGTTGACTTCCTGCCAGCGCTCTCCCGCCGCGTCGGTAAACAGATGCCCATGCCAGGCAGGTGCTTCTGCGCCAGGAGGTTCGGAGGCCGTGAAGGCCTCCGCACCCCGCAACCCCGCCAGTCGATCGACCAGCAAAGCGCAGTTGACTTCGAGCAGCTCGTTGAAAGCAACGAGCCGCGACTGGATGCGGGCCGCCTCGGTGGCGGCCAGCGCGCCCGGAACGCCGGTGGCGAATGCCGACAGCTGCACGACGCCATAGAGGCCGCCGCGCAGGTTGGCAACGCCGAGGAACCACGCCTGCGTGTAGGGCACAGGCTGTGGCGGCGTCCAGGGAAAGATTTCGCCGGCGTGTCCCAGCGGGAAGAGGTATTTGCCCTCGCCCGCCTCGACCGCCAGCCACGTGGCGGCCACGCCCGTCGTGCGAGCCGCCTGCAGGCGGCTCGCCAGCCGGGACTGGAAGGCTCTCAGAGCGTCGCGATTCGCCATGGGCTCAGCAGACTTCCGCTCAGGCCAACGCGCTGATCTTGGACATCAGGTCGGTCGCGTTGACCGGCTTCACGATGTAGTCGCGTGCGCCCTGGCGCATGCCCCAGACGCGATCGGTTTCCTGGTTCTTGCTGGTGCACAGGATGATCGGGATGGCTGCGTACTTCGGGTCGCGGGCGATGGCGCGCGTGAGCTGGAAGCCGTTCTGGCCGGGCATCACGACGTCCATGAGGATCAGGTCGGGCTGCTCTTCCTCCAGGCGGCGCATCGCGTCGTCGGCGTTTTCGGCCGTCTTGACGGCAAAGCCGTTCTTCTGGAGGAGGTCGGTCAGGAACATCAGTTCCGTCTTGGAGTCGTCGACGACGAGGATTTTTCGAATGGGCATTACTGCGCTTCCTGTTGAACGATGCCAAACTGCTGCACGGCCTGCAGCAGCTGGTCTTTGGTGAAAGGCTTGGTCAGGTAGTCTTGCGAACCGACCATGCGGCCGCGGGCCTTGTCGAATACACCGTCTTTCGAGGACAGCATGACGACCGGAACGTTGGAGAAATTGGCGTTGCGCTTGATGATGGCGCAGGTCTGGTAGCCGTCGAGCCGCGGCATCAGGATGTCGCAGAAAATCAGATGCGGCTTGTGGTCATTGACCTTCGAGAGCGCGTCGAAGCCGTCCTCCGCGAGAAGAACCTCATGCCCACCCTGCTTCAAAAAAATCTCGGCACTGCGCCGGATGGTGTTGCTGTCGTCGATGACAAGCACCTTGTAACCTGATCCATTCGGGCCCATTGCAAATGCTCCTGCTCATGAGACTTGGAAGCCCGCCGCGCCGAACACCGACGCAGACCGCGTAGCTCTATCTATGCCATGCTTTCAGATTTCAACCATTTCGAAGTCTTCCTTGCGCGCACCGCACTCAGGACAGGTCCAGTTCATCGGCACATCGGCCCAGGCCGTGCCTGCCGCGATGCCGTCTTCCGGTACACCCACTGCTTCGTCATAGATCCACCCACAAATCAGGCACATCCAAGTTTTCGTATTCATCGGAGCTTAAAGTCCTTGTTCATTAAATGCAACGAGTGTATCTATGCGTATCTCACTGACGGACGGTAAACGTCGCGCCTATGCCACCATCCAGGGGATTCCGCCCGGCTTATGACCATCTACTTACATTCCGCAGACAACACCCGCAAACCGGGCGATCTTAACGACCCCTCGCAGGACGACGAATCGGTCGCCGAACACGACCTGAATCCCCCCTGCGTGCTGGTGTTCAATGCCAGCGATCCCAGCGGGGCGGGCGGACTGGGCGCCGACGCCCTCGCCATGGCGTCGGTGGGCGCACACATCCTGCCCGTTGTCACAGGGGCCTACGCCAGGGACACGGCCGAGATTTTCGACCACTTTCCCTTCGATGAAGAGGCCATCGCCGAGCAGGCGCGCGCCATCCTGGAGGACGTGGAAGTCCAGCTGATCAAGGTGGGCTTTGCCGGCACCACCGAGGCCCTGAGCACCATCGCCGAGACCGCCGCCGACTATCCCGAGGTGCCCGTGGTGGCCTACATGCCCAACCTTTCGTGGTGGGACGAGAACCTGATCGAGCCTTATCTGGACGCTTTTCGGGAACTTGTTTTGCCGCAAACCACAGTGTTGGTAGGAAACCACAGTACGCTGTGGCGCTGGCTGCTTCCGGACTGGAACGGGGAGCGTCCGCCCACTGCGCGCGACATTGCCAAGGCCGCCGGCGAGTTCGGCGTGCCCTATACGCTCGTGACCGGCCTGATGCTGCCCGAGCAGTTCATCGACAACGTGCTGGCCTCCCCGCAGTCGGTGCTCGCCAGCGAAAAATACGAGCGGCTCGAGGCCGTCTTCGCCGGCGCCGGCGACACCCTGTCGGCCGCGCTGGCCGCCCTGCTCGCCAGCGGCACCGACCTCGTGGCCGCAACCAGCGAAGCGCTGGCCTACATGGACCGATGCCTCGACGCGGGCTTCCGCCCCGGCATGGGCCATGTGCTGCCCGACCGCCTGTTCTGGGCCGAGCCCGAGGACGACGATGACGATGAAGACCCGGGCGCCGAACCGGACTTCGCCCTCCCACCCCACGACACCCGGCACTGACATGTTGCTCGCCCCCAGGCAGCCCGCACTTCGTGTCGGTTCGCCTACCCCCTACCGGGGGCGTGCCGGCCGCTTCGGGCGGCCGTGCGCGGCGGCCCTCCACTGAATAACCACCCACTTGCCTCCGATGCCCAACACTGACCGCAACAACACCCTCTTCGAGCGCGCCCGCGCCGTGATCCCCGGAGGCGTGAACTCGCCCGTGCGCGCCTTCAAGGCCGTGGGCGGCACGCCCCGCTTCATCCAGCGCGCGCATGGCGCCTATTTCTGGGACGCCAACGACAAGCGCTACATCGACTACATCGGCTCCTGGGGTCCGATGATCCTGGGCCACGGCCACCCCGCCGTGGTCGAGGCGGTGCAGAAGGCCGTGCTCGAAGGCTTCTCGTACGGCGCGCCGACCGAGCGCGAGATCGAGCTGGCCGAAGCCATCCTCGCGCTGGTGCCGTCGATGGAAATGGTGCGGCTCGTGAGCTCGGGCACCGAGGCCGCCATGAGCGCGCTGCGCCTCGCGCGCGGCGCCACCGGCCGCAAGAGCATCGTCAAGTTCGAAGGCTGCTACCACGGCCATGCCGATGCACTGCTGGTGAAGGCCGGCTCCGGCCTCGCCACCTTCGGCAACCCGACCTCCGCCGGCGTGCCGCCCGAGGTGGTGCAGCACACCATCGTGCTCGAGTACAACAACCTGCAGCAGCTGGAAGAAGCCTTCTCGCTGCACGGCAACGACATCGCCTGCCTGATGATCGAGGCCATCGCAGGCAACATGAACTTCGTGCGCGCGACACCCGAGTTCGCCCGGCGCTGCCGCGAGCTGTGCACCCAGCACGGCGCACTGCTGATATTCGATGAAGTGATGACCGGCTTCCGCGTGGGCCTGCACGGCGCACAGGGCGTGCTCGGCATCAAGCCCGACCTCACGGTGCTCGGCAAGGTCATCGGCGGCGGCATGCCGCTCGCGGCCTTCGGCGGTCCGCGCGCGATCATGGAGCAGCTCGCGCCGCTGGGCCCGGTCTACCAGGCAGGCACGCTGTCGGGCAATCCGGTGGCCACGGCCTGCGGCCTTGCAACGCTGAAGGAGATCGCCAGGCCCGGCTTCTATGAAGCGCTCGGCAAGAAGACACGCTCGCTGGTCGACGGCCTGAAGGCCGCAGCCGCGGCCGAAGGCCAGCCCTTCAATGCCGACAGCGAAGGCGGCATGTTCGGCTTCTTCCTCATGAAGGACCTGCCGCAAAACTATGCCACCGTGATGACCACCGACAACGCCAAATTCAATGCGCTGTTCCACGGCCTGCTCGACCGCGGCGTGTACATCGCGCCGGCACTCTACGAAGCGGGCTTCGTGAGCGCGGCCCACACCGACGACGACATCGCCGCCACCGTCGAGGCCGCGCAGGACATCTTCAGGAAGCGCTGAGGCCGCGCGAATCGCGGCGCGGTGTCACGAATTTCGTGATTGCGCCGGGTATATTGCGCCGGCACTTGGCGAAGGCGGCTTCACGGGTTGCGGCACCAGGGATTCCAAGAAAAGTGCGCCTGCCATCGAAGCGGCCCTGCACGTACAGACACCGAAGACGTTCCGGCCCATGATCCCCTTGCGCACGCTGCCGATGCTGGCGGCCCTTCTTCTTCCGGCACTCGCGTGCGCACAGGACGCCTTCGAGCCGAAGAACATCTGGGTCAACCCCGGCTTCTACTCGGCACACTTCGACCGCAGCAAGGGGCTGGAGAACGTCAACCAGGGCCTCGGCGTCGAGTACCCGCTGAACGACACGTACCGCATCACGGCGGGCACCTTCCACAACAGCGACCGCAGGCAATCGAACTACCTCGGACTGTACGTGCTGCCCTTCGAGTTCTACGGCGTGAAGTTCGGCGCCGTGGTCGGCGGCTTCGACGGCTACCCCAACTACCGCAACAGCAACTGGTTCCCGGCCATCCTTCCGGTGGCCGCCATCGAAGGCAGGCACTGGGGCTTGAACATCGCCTACGTGCCGACGATCAAGAACCGGCTGTACGGCGCGCTCACCTTGCAGCTGAAATACCGGTTCGGGGAATGAGCTCGCCCCCAGGCTGCGCGCACTTCGTGTCGCTTCGCCACCCCCCTACCGGGGGCAACACC
>NZ_AKIW01000125.1 GCF_000282635.1 Variovorax sp. CF313 | reverse complement strand
TTGGTCAGATCATTGTGGCTGTCGTGGCCATCGTTGTGACGTACTTCACTGCAGGAGCCTTGTCAGGGCCAATGAGCGCGGCCTTTGGGGCCACTGGTGGAGCTGTAACGACAGCTGGAACAGTTGCTGCAGGGGCCATCGGGGGCGCCGTCGGCTCGATCGCAAGCCAGGCAGTAGGTATCGCCATCGGCGCTCAAGATGGCTTCAGCTGGAAGGGGGTGGCTCTGGGGGCTATTGGCGGTGCGGTATCGGCGGGCTTGGGCGGCACAAACGTACTCCCCGACACGGGCAACGCATTTATCAACGGAGCGATGCGTGGCGCTCTTGGCAGCACCATCACACAAGGCGTTGCAGTCGCGACCGGATTGCAAGACAAGTTCAGCTGGAAGAGCGTGGCGGCCAGCGCGGTGAGTGCTGGTGTCAGCCAGGGGCTGAATTCGGCGATGCAGTACGACCCCAAAGCACAATTCGATTTCGGGAAGAGCTTTGTTTCCGGGTTCGGCGGCGCTCTTGTGGGAACCGTTGTACGCGGGGGCAAGATCAGTGGCGCCCAAATCGCTGCGGACGCGTTCGGCAACATCATTGGGGATGCTCTTGCAAAGGCCAACAATGTGCCGGGGGTGGTTGGTGCCGAAGAGAAGGCACATATCCTGAAATATTTCACGGATGGAGCCACGACAAGTTACTCGCCGAGTGCAGATTTGCGCCTAGGTGCTCCCTATGTGCCTGATTTTTCTCGCGCCAATGCATTACAACAGTCCTCGCTTGGCTTTCAAGATGCGGGCTCGATGACTCTGGAACAAGCAGCCGAACTCAATGCAGCAATGGGTCGAATTCCAGGTGGTGAGCAGTTCGAAGGCGTGGAGATAGCTGGCCCAGGTGAAAGAGGGTACATCCGAAAAATAGGCGCATCCAGCGCATTAAAAAACCTCACCGACGATTTGTATCGCAATTTGGATGACATCAAATCCATTCTTACGCCTACCAGCGGATTTAATAATGTAGAAATTGGCACCAAGCTTGATCAGCTAAATGCAATACGCCTGCGACTTCGAGAATCTTCCAATCAAATTGGGGAAGTTCTTGATCGGGGACCGACTGCTTGGGAGGATTTTGGGAAACTGGGGGTGCTTTCCGCACTCTTAGATCCAATCTCAGTACAGCGTATTGGTGTGGCAACTCAGCTAGCTGGTGGGGTGGGGCGTGCAACGGGATTGAGCATTGCTGTCAACCTCAGTGGAATTGAAATACTCAATGACGCCCAGATCGGTACTATGGTGGCTGATTCGAGCATCAGAGCCTCGGCCCCAGCCGTTTACCTCAATACATTGCTCGACGGGCGCAGCCACGTAGATACGACAGTGCTTCATGTCGCAGGGATGGATGACACTCAGTTTGCCCAGCTGCGATCATATGTAGGCCAAGTGGTAGATTCTGGCGGCTTGACAAGCTACCGTCAGAACGAAGCAATGGCGGGACTCTGGAGCGGACTGCAGGGAAGTCCTGCAGCAGCCTCTCGTCTCGGGGAAGGGCTCTCGGTGATGAGCTCTATTGCAGCATTGGGGTTGAAGAATCTCGCGCGCGGATTGACATCCGCAGGTGGTGCTGCAGGACTTGCCGATAGCCTGTTTGCCAAGAGTTTTGTTGGCAAAGTACTTAACTTTGCTGGACCAATGTATATCGTGCCGCCAGGCCCGTCATTGAATTCGGGAGCGAGTGTCGCAAGTAGAGTTAGCTCTTTGCCAGATCACCCAAATCATGTAAATGGCCTGCCCTATGGATACAAAGAAAAACCCTTCGAGCGCTTTATTCAGCGGTTTGATGAAGAGTTCAAGGCTGCGGGATTTAATGATGTCGACGCATTTATGCAAGGAAGCACCGCATCGGGTTATAAATACAATAATGGCCGCCCATTGAAACTCGACGGCAGAAGAATTGGGCCGGATGACTATGACATCGCGATAGTTAGTCCGGAATTGATGAAAAAAGCGGAGAGCCTTGGATTGGAGGTGATGGGCGGACCTTTGAAGAGTGCAGCAATTAATAGTCTGGGCTTGGCCGATGCTCAAAGGGCGCTTACGGCGGCATCCAAAGGTGGATTGCCTGTCGAATTTAAGGTTTACCCTTCGATAGAGGCCGTATATGGCTATGGAAAAACAATCCCATTTTCCAATTGGAAGAAATGAATATGTACTACCTTACTGTGGAAAAAAATGGCGTGCGCGTGATTGATCGGAAGTCTTTTGAAGATTACTCGACCGCAATTAAGGCCTGCGGAGAGTTTTATCAATCAAAAACCGGCCGATCAAATCTTGAATTCAATACGGACGTCGTAAATGGTGAATTTTTCCGCTCGTATGCCGAATTAAATCGGCCGGAAGATATTTCACTGGAAAATGAAATGGAAAAAATTCGCTACTCTGTTGCCGCAAAACATTCCAACAGATTCGAGTATGAGGCATCGCTTTTTTTTCTAATTGAAAGCGACTCTGGAGTCGCAGAATCTGAGCAGGACGATGACTAAAGTGGGGGCCGCCTGCGCTGGGTGGCCGACACCAACGCCTACATCACCATCGACTACGACAAGGTCGGCAACCGCACCCACATCCACACCAAGC
>NZ_AKIW01000124.1 GCF_000282635.1 Variovorax sp. CF313 | reverse complement strand
TGCCTTGCGCAGCGAAATAAAGGGGGAGGCCGAAGGCCGGAGGACATTCGCGGAGCAAGGCACCCCGTCGGCGTGAGCGCACCCCGAACGACGCACTCCGTACCGACCCCTGGCTTCCAGATTCGTCATGCAGAAATGCATTCGGCGATCGCGCGGCCCACGTCCACGGTGTTGGCCGTGCCGCCCATGTCGCGGGTGCGCGGGCCTTCACTCAGCACGGTCTCGATGGCCGAGAGCACGGCGGCGGAAGCCTGCGCGTAGACCGGGTCGTCGCCCCCGAGATGGTCCAGCATCAGCGCGGCCGACCAGATCTGGCCGATGGGATTGGCGATGCCCTTGCCCGCGATGTCGGGCGCCGAGCCATGCACGGGCTCGAACAGCGACGGGAACTTGCGCTCCGGATTCAGGTTGGCCGAGGGCGCGATGCCGATGGTGCCGGTGCAGGCCGGGCCCAGGTCGGACAGGATGTCGCCGAACAGGTTGGAGGCCACGACCACGTCGAACCAGTCGGGGTGCTGCACGAAGTGCGCACACAGGATGTCGATGTGGAACTTGTTCGTCGCCACGTCGGGGTAGCGCGTGGCGATTTCGGCCAGGCGTTCGTCCCAGTAGGGCATGGTGATCGAGATGCCGTTCGACTTGGTGGCGGCCGTCAGGCTCTTGCGCTTGCGGCGGCTGGCGAGCTTGAACGCGTAGTCGATGATGCGGTCCACGCCGGTGCGGGTGAACACGGCTTCCTGGATCGCCATTTCGCGCGGCGTGCCTTCGAACAGGCGGCCGCCCACGGAGGTGTATTCGCCTTCGGTGTTCTCGCGCACCACCAGGAAGTCGATGTCGCCGGGCTTGCGGTGCGCCAGCGGACCGGGCACGCCGGGCATCAGGCGCACGGGGCGCAGGTTGACGTACTGGTCGAAGTCGCGGCGGATCTTGATGAGCAGGCCCCACACGGCGATGTGATCGGGCACCTTGTCGGGGGCGCCCACCGCGCCGAAGTAGATGGCGTCGTGGCCCTGGATCTTGTCGGCCCAGTCGGCCGGCATCATCAGGCCGGTGCGCACGTAGTGGTCGGAACCCCAGTCGAAATGGTCGTAGGAGAAGTCGATGCCGAAGCGGCGACCCACCGCGTCGAGCACGCGCAACCCTTCGGGCATGACCTCGACGCCGATGCCGTCTCCGGGAATGACGGCAATCCTGTGCTTCTGCTGCATTGACTCAACCTGTTCTAAGTTCGTTGCGTTCGGGGGCCGGCGCCTGCGACGCTGGGGCTGTTGAAAAATTCTAGGAGCGAGGGGTGGGGGTGCGGTGGGGGTTGGCACTCAAACTGCCTTGACAAGATCAGAAGGCGAAGCGTTGAGATTTCATAGAGGAGCTTGTCAATTCAATGTCACGAAATCGACTTCGATTTCGAAAAATTAGAAGGCTGGAGGCGCCCCGGGCGAACGCCGTGCTGCTGCACGGAGCACCGGGAAAGTCGTCGCCAGAGGGCTGACACGACCTTATGTCCCTCGTACCATGGCCCGATGCGAACACTCCAACTTCCCACCGGCGGCGAGATGCCCGTCCTCGGCCTGGGCACCTGGCGCATGGGCGAAAACGCGGGTCATCGTGCGGCGGAGGCGAAAGCCGTGCGCGAGGCCATCGCCCTCGGCTACCGGCTTATCGACACGGCCGAGATGTACGGCGAAGGCGGGGCCGAAACAGTGGTGGGCCAGGCCATTGCCGAGGCCCTGCGCGCGGGCGATGCACGGCGTGAAGAGCTCTTCGTCGTCAGCAAGGTTTATCCGCACAACGCCAGCCGGCGCGGCACGCGCGACGCCTGCGAGCGCAGCCTGAAGCGGCTTGGCCTCGACGCCATCGACCTCTACCTGCTGCACTGGCGCGGCAACCATCCGCTGCGCGAGACCGTCGCCGCGATGCAGTCGCTGGTGGCGGACGGACGCATCGGCCACTGGGGCGTGAGCAACTTCGACACCGACGACATGGAAGAGCTGATGCAGGCCGTGGGCGACGGGCCGGGCTGTGCGGCGAACCAGGTGTACCTGTCGCTCGGCGAGCGCGGCCCCGAGTTCAGCCTGCTGCCCTGGCAGCGCGAACGCGGCATGCCGCTGATGGCCTACAGCCCGATCGACCAGGGGGCGCTGGCCGAAGACGATGGGCTGAGCGAACTGGCCGGCCGGCTCGGCGTGACGGCTGCGCAGCTTGCACTGGCCGCCGTCGTCGCACGGCCCGGCGTGGCCGCGATTCCGAAGGCGGTGCGCAGCGCGCACCTGAAGGAGAACCTGGCTGCCGCCGATCTGCAGCTCGATGCGGCGACCCTGGCCGAGCTGGACCGCCTGCATCCACCGCCGCGGCGCAAGACGCCGCTGGCAATGATCTGAGAAGAAGAAGGAAGGATTAGTGCGCCTCGGCCTGCTTGGCCGCGGCGATCACAGCCTGCTCGTCGTGCTTCGCGCCGTTGAGGAACAGGTTGAGAAGCACGGCCGCGATCGACGCCAGCAGAATGCCCGACTCGATCAGCGAGTGGATCGCGTGCGGCATCCATTGCTTGAAGTTGGGCGCGATCAGCGGAATCATGCCGATGCCGATGGACACCGCGACGATCATCGCGTTGTGGCGGTTGGTCTTGAAATCCACGCCCGAGAGAATGCGGATGCCCGTGGCCGCCACCATGCCGAACATCACGAGGCCCGCGCCGCCGAGCACCACGGTGGGCAACGATTCCACCAGCGCGGCCATCTTCGGCAGCAGGCCCAGCACGATCAGGATCACGCCGCCGGCCACGCACACGTAGCGGCTCTTGATGCCCGTGACGGCCACGAGGCCCACGTTCTGCGAGAAGCTGGTGTACGGGAAGGTGTTGAAGATGCCGCCGATCAGCGTGCCCAGGCCGTCGGTGCGCAGGCCGCGCGCCAGGTCCTTCTGGCTGATCTTGCGGTCGGTCATTTCACCGAGAGCGAGGAACATGCCGGTCGATTCGATCATCACCACGATCATGATCAGCGTCATCGTGAGGATCAGGATCGGGTCGAACTGCGGCATGCCGAAGTGAAAGGGCAGCACGATGTCGACCCAGGCGGCCTTGCCCACCTTCTCGTAGGTCATGAGGCCGGTGACCGAGGCCACCACCGCACCGATCACGATGCCCAGCAGCACCGAGATGTTGGCGATGAAGCCCTTGGCGTACTTGACGATCAGCAGGATCGACACCAGCACCAGCGCCGCCACGCCGAAGCCAGAGAGGTCGGCGTACTTGGGGTTGGGCACCGTGGGCATGATCGCGAAGCCCTTGGGCACCGCGGGAATGGAACTGCCGGGCGAGGTGACCTCGGCCAGCCACTTCGCATACACCGGGTCGACCAGCGCGGGCGCGGTCGGGCCCACGGGGTTGCCGAAGATCCAGTTGATGCCCACGCGCATCAGGCTGATGCCGATGACCGCGATGATGGTGCCCGTGACCACCGGCGGAAAGAAGCGCAGCATGCGGCTCACCAGCGGCGCGATCAGTATCGATACGATGCCCGCGCCGATGATGGCGCCGAACAGCAGCTGCGCGCCGTTCTGGCCCGGGTTGGCGTTGGCGATGGCGACCATTGGCGCCACCGACGCGAAGGTGACGCCCATCATCACGGGCAGCTTGATGCCGAAGAACTGCGTGGCACCCAGCGCCTGGATCAGCGTGGCGATGCCGCAGCAGAACAGGTCGGCCGAGATCAGCAGGGCGACCTCGTCGGGCGAGAGCTTGAGCGCGCGCCCGACGATGAGCGGCACCGCGACCGCGCCCGCATACATCACCAGCACGTGCTGCAGGCCAAGGGCCGCGAGCTTGCCAGAAGGCAGGCGCTGGTCCACGGGATGGACTGTTGGAACAGTGGAAGAGGTCTCGGCCGTCATCGTGTATCTCCTGGCGCAGCAAGGGGAGAGAGGCGTGAACGGCGCGGTGTTCCGTGGCGTCCACCTAGTGTGTACGCCAAACTGTATACAATTTATGCGGCAATCCGGATGCAGGAAAACCCGCATCGCGGGCCCTGGGCGAAGACGATCAGTTTTCCAATTTCAGCCGCCGCATGAGCCAGTTCGCGGTGAACTCGAAGTGCTCTCGCATGTTCGACTCCGCCGTGTGGCCATCCTCCCCAAATACCAGTTGCGTCACATTGAAGCCAAGAGCCGCAAGGGAGGCAGGTTCATCTCTGGAGACGAGATCTTCGCGGGCGCCGTTCACCATGAGAATGGGTTTGTGCAACTGCACCGCGGTTGGCATCTTCAATTGACGTGAGAGTTGGAATGCTTCGTAGTATTCGCACATCGCCTGACGAGGTGTCGTCTGCGGATTCATGTTGGCAAACACGGTGTAGGGCGCGACGATCCATGCAGGCGCCGTCTTGCAATGCGCTTGTCCGAAGCTCGAATCGCTGGGGCCGCCTATGTTGACGATCGCCTTGTAGAAGTCGTTCCTCAGCCCGCCAAGCGTTCCCAAGTAGCCTCCCATGCTCCAGCCGTACACGGCCACTCGGCTCGCGTCCAGGTCGCTGCGGGTCTTGATGTAGTCCGCAACCGTGTCAAGCATCGCGGAGGACTCCGGACGGAATCCCAACTGGTTCTCCCCAGTGTCCGGATTTTCCACAATGAGGGTTGCGAACCCGCGGCCCACGAAGTAGTCGCTGTGCCGGATCATCTCCGTCTTCAGGTTGTCGAGGCCGCCGAGGATGACCAGCACCGGCAGCTTCTCGTTGCTGCCGCGTCGTGCCGACGGGGCTCGGAAGTAGCCAATGAATTCTTTCTCTCCGGTCTTGAATGTGATCCGCTGGAGCGGCTTTCCCGGGACCGCGTAGGCTCGTTCGGTCGCCTGCAGATCCGCGGCGGGGACACGCTTGGGCAGCCGATTCATCCGCAGATAGAAAGCGGCCTTCTTGTATTCGGCCGATGCGGCCGCGCTGTCGCCCCGCTCTTCGGCCACGCGGGCTCGTTCCAGATGCACCTGGGCGGGCTTGCTGAAAGTCGCTTGCCAGGCCGCCTGCGACGGCCCGGCATGTTCCGGCAGCGTTCCAACGACGTCGTCGAACGTGCTTGCTTCGATTCCGGCATCCTCGAGCCACCAACAGATGTTGAATTTGAACGAAGGATGCATGCGAGCGATGCCTCCCGGGTACTCCGCCTGTCCTTTCCTGCAGAACTCGGCCATGCTGTCCGCCGCCCTGGCCGAGGGGATGCCCTGTGCCGCGGATTCGTGCGGCGCTGCCGCGACAAGAAGGACGGCTCCGAAGGCCGTCAAGAGTTTCAAGATCAATTTGTTCGTCACGGTCTTTCCTTTATCGGGTTGGGCGGCTCGGGCCCGTCGCAAGGGCGAAAAAGCGATCTGCTTGGCGCTATTGGGGCGACGCACTGGGCAGCCAGCCATTGCCGCGATACCAGGCGACCGTATCGGCAACGGTTTGCTCGATCGGGCGAAACTTCAGTTGAAGTTTCTGCTCGCTCTTCGTGTGGTTGAAATGACTGCGCCCCGCCTCCTTGCGCATCAGCCGCACCGTCGCCAGGCTGAGCAGGATGGGTTTGCCGCTGATCCGCGCATAGAGTTCCTGTGCCGCCGCCAGGAGATACAGGAGCGGGAAGGGCAAGTTGCGTGTCGGCGTCCTGATGCCCGCGATCTTCCCCATCAAGGGAACCAGTTCCTGCATCGTCATGTGGCGGCCGGCAGCCAGATAGCGTTCGCCGCGCTGCCCGTGCTCCGCGGCCGAAATCTGCGCCCTCGCCACATCGCGGGCATCGACAACGGAAAAGCTCCCAGGCAGCAACCCAGGCAATTTTCCAAGCACCACATCGTTGACAAATTGTCCTGACGAGGTGGGGCCAATATCGGCCGGCCCCCACATCCACCCTGGCAAGACAAAGCTCGCGTGCATGTCCGGGTGCGCTGCAAGAAAGGCCGACACGACTTGATCGGCCAGAATCTTGCTGCGGTAGTAGTCGTCGTCGGCATCTGCCAGGTCACGCAGACAGGTCTCGTCGATGGGCATGCCCGGCTCGCCATTCAGCACCGCGATGGACGAGGTCTGAACGAAGCGCCGAATGCCGGCGTCGTATGCCCGCTCGATGAGCTGCTGCGTGCCGTCCACATTGATGCGTTTGAGCTCTTCCCAGTGGCTGCCGCCCTTGAAGTTGTCCCGGAAGAAGGCGGCGGTGTGGAACACCACGTCGCATCCTTGCAGTGCCTTGGAGAAAGCGGGTACATCCGCCATGTCGCCCAGCACCAATTCGACGCCTTTCATCCCCGCAAACTGCTGCTGACCTTTGGTCTTCGAGCGGGCGAGGGCCTTGACGGAGACGCCGCGCGCGACCAGCTCGCGCACAAGGTTGTTGCCGAGAAGGCCGGTGGCGCCGGTGACAAATGCGGACCTCGGGCTCTTGGATTTTTCCATATCGATTGAATGTCAAAGATCAAATGAGTTTTGAATGTACCTTCGGCATTTTGAAATATCAAGTGATATCTGAAGAAGTGTCCCAGCCTTGCCTCCGGAAGCACGCGCCCGCCGGTCGACATCCAAAGTTCATGTGATATCTTTTGAGGCATGAGCCCCACGACAGCAAGAAGGCGCCTGACCCGTGAGGAAAGCCGGGCGCAGACTCGCGAGCGCCTGATCGACACCGCGCAGCACCTGTTCGTGTCGAACGGCTATGGGGGCGCGTCGATCCGCGACATCGCGGACAAGGCGGGCTACTCCCAGGGTGCTTTCTATTCGAACTTCTCGAGCAAGGAAGACGTCCTGCTGGAGTTGCTGCGACGGCACATGGAAGCGGAAGCGACGCAGCTTTCCACGGTCTTGGGCAACGACGCGCAACAGCCCGAACAGATGCTGGCCGAACTGGAAGCCTGGGCTTCCACGCTCAATCACGATGCCGACTGGTGCATGCTTTCCATCGAACTGCAGTTGCATGCCAACCGCAGCCCGGCGTTCGCTGCGGAGTACCGGAAGGTGTGGGACAAACACCGGTCCGAGATCGGCGGCGTGATCGGCCTGTTGTTCGACAAGCTCGGGCGCTCGCCCCCTGCCGCACCGGACGAACTGGCCGCGGCCTTCATGGCACTCTCGCATGGGCTGGCACTGCAGCGGATGAGCACGCGCCCGGATCCCTCGGGCCGGCTGATCATGGTGTTCCTGCGCGGACTGATCGCAAGTGCGGAATGCCTGGGAACTGCAGCTGTCGCACCGGCCGACTCCTCTTCGCGCGAGCCCAGGAAGCGTGCTGCGAAGAAAGCTCGGCGCTGAATCGCACCCGGGTGCCCAGGACACCTTCAGGCTGTCCTGCAGACCCTCCCTAGGCGAGCAGCGCCTTCACCAGATCGAGCTGCCGGTCAGGCTTCTCGGTGCCCAGTTCGAGGCTCGCCTCGATGCGCTCAAGGTGGTCATTCATGCTCTTCACGGCGGCCTCGGCATCGCCCTTGCGGCACAGGCGCAGGAAATCGGCGTGCTCGTCCGACGAGCAGTGCGGGTCGTTCGACGAGTGGTACAGCATGGCGATCAGCGAGCTGCGCGCCACCAGTTCGCGCACCAGCTCGGCCAGCGTGCGGTTGCCCGTGGCCTCGGCCAGCGCCACATGGAAGTCGCCCAGCAGCTTCTCGCGCACGGTGCCCGTGGTGGTGGTCTGGCGCAGCGCTGTGCGTTCGAACTTGATGTGCTGCTCCAGCACCTGGTAGTCGCGCGGCCGTGCGGCGGCGACGAACAGGCGCACCACCTCGCTTTCGAGAATGCGGCGCACCGCGAACACCTCGCGGGCCTCTTCCACCGAGGGCTGGCAGACGAACGCGCCCTTGTCGGGAATCATCTCGATGAGCTTGTCCTTCGACAGCATCAGCAATGCGGCGCGCACCTTGGTTCGGCTCACCGAATAGACCCGGCCCAGCGCCTCTTCGCGCAGCCAGGTGCCGGGCGGCAGGCGCTTCTCGACGATCGCGGTGGCGATGTCGTTGGCGATGCTTTCGATGGAGCTGTTCTTGTCTGCTGCGGCCACGCCGTTCTCGGCTGGAACGGCGATGGCGGGGGGTACGGAAGATTTGGAACTGGCGCGGGGCATGCGCGGATTGTGGCCTAGCTCGAAAGCGTAAAGCTTTCCAGTGCGCCAACGATGGGCTTGGGCAAGGGCTTCGCCAGCTCCCCGCGCTTGCTGGTGCGCAGCTTGAGGGCGACGAGCGACTCGATGAGCTTGGTGCCCGCGGCCACGCCGTCGATCACGGGCACGCCTAGCACTTGCTCGATGTGCGCGCACAGGTCTGTCATGCCGGCGCAGCCCAGCACGATGCAGTCGGAGCCGTCTTCCTCGAGCGCGCGCCGGCATTCGTCGACGATGCGTTCGCGTGCACGCGAGCCGGGCTCCTCGAGTTCGAGCACCGGCAGCTCGCAGGCGCGCACGTTGGCGCAGAAGCGTTCCATGCCGTAGATCTCGGCCAGGTGCCAGGCCTGGCCCATGGTGCGGCCCAGCGTCGTCACCACGCTGAAGCGGCTGCCGATCATGCTGGCCAGGTGCATGGCCGCCTCGGCGATGCCCACCACGGGGCTGCGTGCCAGTTCGCGCGCGGCCTTCAGGCCCGGGTCGCCGAAGCAGGCGATCACGTAGCCGTCGATGTTGCCCTCGCGTTCGCCCGCCGCGATCTCCTGCAGCAGGCCCGGCACGGCCAGCGCTTCGTCGTAGTGGCTCTCGATGGAGACCGGCCCCATGGCCGGGCTCACGGCGACGATCTCGGTGCCGGCGTGCGCCACCGCGCGGGCGCAGGCACCGATCTTCTCGGTCATGCTCCAGGTGGTGTTGGGGTTGATGATCTTGATGCGCACGGCGCTCCCTTTCTCTTCAGTTCAAGTCTTGCTGTTGCGGTTCAGCACGGCATAGAGCACGAAGCCCAGGCCCATGCCGATGAACCACGCATAGTTCGCGCCACCGCGCAGCGCCGGCACCATCACGCACAGGATCGGCACGATGGCCGCCGGCACCAGCGCCTGGATCGCCTTCGGGTTGTAGCCGCCGCTGTACCAGTACTCGCCCTTCGGGCTCATGCTGTAGAGCGCGTCCACGTCGATGCGCTGCTTGCGCACGATGTAGTAGTCGGCAATCAGAATGCCGAACAGCGGCCCGATGAACGAACCCAGCACGTCGAGCGTGTAGTGAATGACCTCGGGGCTGTTGTAGAGGTTCCATGGCGTGAGAAACACCGAGCCCACCGCGGCGATCATGCCGCCCGTGCGCCAGCTGATGCGCTGCGGTGCCACGTTCGAGAAGTCGAAGGCCGGCGACACGAAGTTGGCCACGATGTTGATGCCGATGGTCGCGATCATGAAGGTCAGCGCGCCCAGCACGACGGCGGTGGTGCTGTCGATCTTGCCCACGGTGTGCACCGGATCGGTGATCAGTTCCCCAAAGACGGGCAGCGTGGCGGCGGTGGTGATGACGGTCAGCAGCGAGAAGAACACGAAGTTCACCGGCAGGCCCCAGAAGTTGCCCTTCTTCACCGCGTCGAAGCTCTTGCCGTAGCGCGAGAAGTCGCCGAAGTTGAGCATCGGGCCGCTGAAGTAGCTCACCACCAGAGCAATGGCCGAGAGCATCACGGGCAGCGCGTCCCAGCCCTGGAACTTGACGCCGCCGAGGTTCAGGTCGATCTTGCTCCAGCCCGCCTTCCACACCAGCCAGCCGCACAGCACGGCCATGACCACGTACACCGCCGGGCCGGCCCAGTCGATGAACTTGCGGATGGCGTCCATGCCGTGCCAGAAGACGAAGGCCTGCAGCACCCACATGACCATGAACGCGACCCAGCCGAGGGCCGACAGGCCGACGAAGCCGTGTTGCGCGACATCGGCATACGGTGCCAGGCCCGGCGCCATGTGCAGCGCCAGCACCATGAAGGCGGCCGATGCGAGGTACGTCTGCACGCCGTACCAGGCCACGGCGATCAGCCCGCGGATGATGGCCGGGATGTTGGCGCCCAGCACGCCGAAGGGCGCGCGGCACACCACCGGGTAGGGCACGCCCGTCACTTGGCTGGGCTTGGCCACGAGGTTGCAGAAGAACTGCACGATCACGATGCCGACCAGCAGCGACACCAGCACCTGCCAGCTCGACAGGCCCAGCGCGAACAGGCTGCCGGCCGTGATGTAGCCGCCGACGCTGTGCACGTCGGACATCCAGAAGGCAAAGATGTTGTATTGGCCCCAGGTCTGCTTCTTCAGCGGGGCGAGGTCTTCGTTGGTCAGGCGCGGGTGGTAGCCCGGCTTGATGACGGCGTTCGATTCCGCGTGCGGCGCAATGCCGGCTTCGCTTGCCCCCGCGGGGGCCTGGCTGACGACTGTGCTCATGGTCTTTCCTCGTGCGGGTGGGTGGATCGGACCCGGTTTTGACGCAAATTTCGCGCCGGTTTTTCGGATGCGTTATTTGTATACAAAAACTGCACGCAATCAAGGCCATTCGGGGAATCATATATCCGTAGATTCCCTGATGTGTGTGTGGCGCTGTTGTTCGGCCGGGCCACGGCGCACAGGCACGACGGTGGCAGGTCGCCGGACCTCCGTGGGTGATTAATCGAAATTCTTATGGCTCAGATGGAAAATATATCGTTTTCCATTGTGAAAGGTGCTGCTTAGAGTCGGGTCCATCCCCACTCCCCCGATGGAAAGCCCCATGAGCAACACAGCTACCCGCATCCCGTTTCATCTTGCGTTCCCGGTGCGAGACATCGCCGAGGCGCGCGCGTTCTACGGCGACTTGCTTGGATGCCCTGAAGGCCGCAGCGCGCCTGAATGGGTCGACTTCGATTTCTACGGCCACCAGATCGTGGCGCACCTGGCACCCGACGAATGCGGCCACCGCCAGAGCAGTTCGGTCGACGGTCACGACGTACCCGTGCGCCACTTCGGCGCGATCGTTCCGATGGATCAATGGCAGGCCATGGCCGACAAGCTCGTGGCGCGCCAGACAAAGTTCGTCATCGAGCCCTACATCCGGTTCAAAGGAGAGCCCGGCGAGCAAGCGACGATGTTCTTTCTGGACCCCTCAGGCAACGCGATCGAGATGAAGTCGTTCGCCGACTTGAGCTCGCTCTTCGCACGCTGAAAGAACTGCATGACCAAGAGCAGCAAAAGGAGCCTTGCCTTCGCAGCGGCGCTTGCCGTCGTCTGCGGGGCTGCGGCGGCGCAAACCGACACCTTGAAGAAGGTCAAGGAGTCGGGCTCGATTTCCGTGGGTGTCCGCGATGCGTCGGGTGCCATGTCGTTCACCCTGGGGCCCAACAGGTACACCGGCTTTCACGTGGAGATCTGCGAGCGGATCATTGCCGACATCAGGAAGGCAGTTCAACTCGACAGGATCGACGTGAGGTACCAGCTCGTGACGCCACAGAACCGGATTCCCCTCGTTCAAAACGGTACGGTGGATATCGAATGCGGCACGACGACCAACAATGCAGCGCGGCAGAAGGAGGTTGCCTTTGCACCGACGCTCTATGTCGAAGGCGTTCGCATCGCGGTCAAGGCCACGTCGGGCATCACGCGCCCCGCGCAGCTGGCCGGCAAGACCGTGGCGGCCACGACAGGAAGCACGTCCGTGCCGGCGCTGAGAAAACTCAAGCGTGAGGGCGCGAACGGTATCGAGGAGGTGCTCGCCAAGGACAACAGCGAAGGATTCCTGCTCCTCGAGGCGGGCCGAACCGAAGGATTCGTCGCTGACGGGCAGATCCTCGCGACGTTGATCTCGAAGAGCAAGGAGCCGGAAAAATACAGGCTCCTGGACCAGGTTCTCAGCGTCGAGCCGCTCGCGATCATGTTCCGCAAGGGGGATCCTGCATTCAAGAAGCTGGTCGACGACAGCGTCGTGGCATTGGCCAGGAGCGGCGAAGTCGCACGGATCTACGACAAGTGGTTCATGCAGCCGATTCCGCCTCACAACGCCAGGGTGGGGCTGCCGGCAAACGCCATGACGAAGGCTGCCTGGGCCGACCCCACGGACAAGCCGATGGAGTCTTACGAGTCCCGTTGACTGCCGATGGTGCGCGGAAAGTCGGCGAACCAGCGGTGCCGAGTCCGGCCCGCATGCGAGGCGATCGAGCGGCGCTCCCCGGTTTCAGGTACGGCGCGGGATCGATGCCCTTGCGCGGCTGGCATTCCGCGCAGGCAATGTGTTCGGCTTCGCTTCAGCCGCATCGCGCAGGCATTGGGCGAAGTGCGCAACCATGGGCGGGCTGGCCCGGGGCTTTCGCTGGAGCAGGCCGATCTCGCGCTGGAAAGTGACCGCGCCCAAGGAGACGACGCGCACCTGCGCAGGCAAGGGCAGATGCGCCTCGACCAGCGGCACGAGCGCCACGCCCAGGCCCCTGGAGGCCAAGTGGATCAATCCGGGAATCTCGTCGACCTCGATCGCATCGTTGACCGCCAGGCCTTCCCGACGCAGAAACCCCTCGACCATCCGCCCACCGAACGAAGCCCTGTCATAGCGCAGGAATGGCTGTTCCTGGATCAGCGTGCGCCAATTCTTCGTTACCGGCAGGGCCTTGGGCACCACCAGCACGTAGGGCTCGTGCACCAGTGGCTGCCACGTCAGGTCGGCAGGCATGCCGAACGGAGGGCGGATGATCACCGCGGCATCGATCTTTCCGGCGTCCAGGTCGTCCATCAGGCGCATCGAGACGCCAGGCGACACATGGACACGCACGAGAGGAAAGGATTTGCGCAGTTGCTCAAGCGCGCGCGCCAGCAGCGTGGGCTGCGCCGAGGCAATCGAACCTACGCGAAGAAGCCCCTGGGTGGCGTTGTCGTGAGGAAGCTCCCCGAGCTTGGCGAACAGCGCGCAGATTTCTTCTGCCCGCGGCAAGGTCGTCTGGCCTGCGACATTCAAGGTGGCCGATCGGCCTGTTCTGTCGAAGAGCTCGAACCCCAGGGCTTCTTCGAGTCGCTTCATCTGGCTGCTCACCGCCGATTGAGTAAGCCCGATTCGATCGCCGGCCGCCGCGAAGGTGCCGAGCTTGCACACCGCAATGAAGGTCTTGAGTTCGTTGATCACCCTGGAAGCATCGCAAACATCGATGCTCGGGTCAACCAAGCATCATCGCAGGTGATCAATGCCGACCCGTCGAGCGGCATGGGCTATTCTTCGAACCCTTCAAAACGAGTGTTCGCCAGCGCGCCGCACCGATCGATGCCTTCCATCAAATTCCGCACGCGGCTCTCGCTGGCCTTCGCAACGCTCGTTGCGCTGGTGTGCATCCAGGCCGGTTTCATCTACCTGGGTTCCGAGCGCGTTACTTTCGCCAAGCAGCACAGCCGGCTTGCGAGCGACATCCTGTCCGATCTGCTGGAGCTGTCCACCAACAAGCAGCGGCTGCGGGTCTGGGCCTCGCAGCGGCTGATGAACGGCGACGCGCCGATCGAGGCACGCGACCGCTGGCTGGCCGGCATGCGGACCAGCGCGGCCAGCCTGCACGACCTGACGCAGCGCGACCTGGCCTGGTGGACCCAGGCTTCCTCGGCGCGCGGCACGCCTGTGCCCGAGGCGGCGACCCAGCTGGCGGCCAGCATCGACCTGCTCGACGCCAACATCGCCGAAGTCCAGGCCCGCCTGCTGCGGCTGGAGCCGTTGGAGGAGGGCGCGGAGTTTTCATCGGTGTGGCAGCAGCTCAACCAGGTGTTCGACGTGACGCGCGGGCGCGACCTGCGCGAACTCGTCAACGGTGCGATCGCGCGCCAGCGCGAGGCGGTGCCGGTGGCACGCAAGGCCACGGAACGCGCCGTCGAGGTGCTGCGCCTGCAGGCCATCGGCCTCGCAGTGCTGACCCTGGTGGCCGCGGTGCTGATCGCCATTCGCCTGAACCGGCGGCTGCAGGCGCCCATCGCCGGCCTGCTGGCCGGCACGCAGGCCCTGCAGGCCGGCCGCATGGACCATCGCCTGGAGGTCGGGTCGAGGGACGAGTTCGGCCAGGTGGCAGAGCATTTCAATGCCATGGCCGCCGAGCTGCAGCAGCGCCGCAGCGATGCCGAAGCCGCGCGGCACAAGCTCGAAGCGGCGGTGGATGCGCGCACGGCCGAGCTGCAGTCCGCCCACGTCACGCTGCAGAACATCGACCAGCGCCGCCGCCAGCTGTTCGCCGACCTGAGCCACGAACTGCGCACGCCGGCCACCGCCATCCGCGGCGAGGCCGAGATCGCACTGCGCGGCGCCGACAAGCCGCCGGCCGAATACAAGTTGACGCTGTCGCGCATCGTTGGCGGTGTGGAGCAGCTCGCGCGGGTGATCGACGACCTGATGCTGATCGCGCGCGCCGAGGCCGACCAGCTCGTCATTCGGCAGGACCGGGTGGACCTGGGCCTGCTGGTCGGCGATGCGGCCGAGCAGGCCGAGGCGCTGGGGGCGCTGCATGGCGTGGGGGTGCGCCTCGATGCGCCGCACGACGCACAGCCGGCGCTTGTCCACGTGCACGCCGATGCCGATCGGCTGCGCCAGGCCCTGATGATCGTGCTGGACAACGCGGTGCGCTATTCGCGCGCCGGCGGCGCGGTTCGCATCGGTTGGCGCGAGCTCGACGGATGCGTGGAAATTGCCGTGCGCGACCAGGGCATCGGCATCGACGCCGACGAGCTGCCCACGGTGTTCCAGCGCTTCACGCGTGGCCAGCGCGCCCGGGCGCACCGCGTCGACGGCACCGGCATCGGCCTGTCGATCGCGCAGGTGATCGTTTCCGCGCACGAAGGCCGCATCGACATCGAGAGCGAGCCATTCGTGGGCACGACGGTCCGCATCCGGCTGCCGCGTTTCGACGGCACCGATTTCCCCACGGCGCCGGAGGCCGCATGAACAACATCCTGGTGGTCGAAGACGATCCGCGCGTGGCCGACTTCCTTCAGCGCGGCCTGCGGGCCGAAGGCTATGGCGTGCAGCTGGCCCGCACCGGAACCGAGGGCCTGGCGCTGGCGCGCGGCGGCGAGCCCGCGCTGCTCATCCTCGACCTGATGCTGCCCGGCCTCAGCGGCCTGGAGCTGTGCCAGACGATGCGCGCCGAGGGCCACCATGTGCCCGTGCTGATGCTCACGGCCATGAGCTCGCTGGAGGCCAAGGTCAACGGCCTGCGGCTGGGTGCGGACGACTACCTCACCAAACCCTTCGCTTTCGAAGAACTGCTCGCGCGCATCGAGGCGCTGCTGCGGCGCGGGCGCGAGCAGCGCGTGAAGGCGAGCAGCCTGCAGGTGGCCGACCTCGTTCTGGACCGCGAGCGCATGCAGGTCACGCGGGCCGGCCAGCCGATCGCGCTGACCGCGAAGGAGCTGGCCTTCCTGGAACTGCTGATGAGCGCACCCGGGCGCGTGTACAGCCGCGAGCGCATCCTCTCGAACGTGTGGGGCACCAGCGAGGACCCGCTGACCAACGTGGTCGACGTGTACGTGCGCCGCCTGCGCGCCAAGATCGACGAGGGCCATCCGCTCGCGCTGCTCAAGACCGTGCGCGGCTTCGGCTACCGGCTCGACGCGCAGGAGGCCTGAGCGCGCGCGGGGCGCCCGTTCATCCGTTGTTCATCTGCGCTTCAACTCGCATTCATGGCCCGGCACGGGTCGTGTTCATGAGCGCGCCGCAGACTTGATTCCTGCCTCGCGAATGCGGTGCAGCGCCGGCCTGAACCGGTGCTTCAACAACTTCCACAACAAGGAATCATCTCCGTGAAGAAAAGTCTCGTCGCCAGCGCCGCCCTCGGCGTCCTCTCTCTCTCGCTCGCCACCGGTGCGCTGGCCCAGGGATCGGGTACGGCCGTCTGCACGCCGGTGGATGCGGCGCAGGTCAGCGCCTTGTTCGACCGCTGGAACAACTCGCTGCGCACGCTGGACCCCGACAAGGTGGTCGCCAACTACGCCGCCGACGGCGTGCTGCTGCCGACCGTGTCGAACCAGCCGCGCACCAACCCGGCCGAGATCCGCGACTACTTCGTCAAATTCCTCAAGGGCGAGCCGCAAGGAAAGATCGACCAGCGCGTCATCAAGATCGGCTGCAATGTGGCGCAGGACGTCGGCACGTACACCTTCCGCTTCAAGGACGGCGGCACGGTGCATGCGCGCTACACCTACGTCTACGAATGGGTGAACGGCCAGTGGCTGATCGCGCATCACCACTCGTCGGCGATGCCCGAGGTGCGCGCCCCGAAGAGCTGACCGGCAGCGACTGCCTACTGCGCGGAGACCTTTACGAACACCGGGTTCGAATAGAACCAGAGGTCGCCGTAGTTGCGCGCGTTGATCGCGTTGAAGCGCGCCACGTTGTCGGTGCCCGTGGTCTGCGCATCGGGCAGCGGCTCGCCGCCGGCGGTTTCGTTGGGCACGTCGGTGCCCAGGTTGGTGCCGCGCAGGCGGAAGTACTGGTTGTTGCCGGCCTTCACCGTGTAGCTCACGGTGAAGTAGCCGTCGGCGTCGAGCTTCCAGTCGCTGCGGGTGAAGCGCTTGAGCACGTGCGTCGACGGGTTGGTGTCGCGCGAGTAGCCCGGCGTGCCCGGCAGTTCGGGGCCGGTCACGTCGCCCGCGATCAGGTCGATGTGATCGACCACCGGCTTCACGTTGGCGAAGCGGCCGCTGCCGAGCTGATACTCGAAGTTGTTGCGCTCGGGGCTCTTGAAGCGGATGATGATCTTAAGGTCTTCACCCGGCTTTGCTCCCAGCTCCGAACCCATCTCGCTTATTCCCTTGGCGCCTTGCACCTTGAAGTCGAGCGCGTCGATCAGGCCGCCGTTCACCGCGAAGAGCTTGCCCGTGCGCATGGCCGCGAGCAGCGACTTCGGGTCCTTGATGTCTCCCCACAGGTGGTTCCTGGCGTACTCGCCGGGCGCGTAGCCGCTGCTGTACTGGCCCTGCGAGACGGTGAAGTGGTAGTCGGAGTCGGCCACGTTCCAGATGCGGCGGCCTTCGGAAAGCAGCGCGTCCCAGGTGCCGCCCAGTTTGGCAACGAGATAGTCGACGCCGCCATAGGTGCGCGAGGGCAGGTTGGCCGCGATATAGGCGCTGTTGTAGCCGCCACGGTCGGGCTCCATCTGGTTGCCGACCATGCCTTCGAGCGAGAACACGATGTTCGGCGCGAGGTCGTTCATCTCGCGCAACTGGGCGATCGTGTACTTGCCGGGGTTGCGCGACGGGTGGTTGATCTGCAGGTAGCTGGTGTCGGGATAGTTCTTCTTGAGCCAGGCGATGGCTGCGAGCGTCTCGGCGTGCGTGTTGTAGCCGGTGCCGGCCTTCTGACCCCACGCGGCGACGTCGGCGGCCGGGAAGAGGGCGGGGTCGCGGTTGGTGAAGAGGTACTCGAACTGGTTCGCCGCCTTGAGCGCGGCGCCCGACATGGGGTTGTCGGTCAGGATGCCGACGTTGCCGTGGTCGTGCGAGGGCATGTCCCACTCGAAGGCCGTGAAGATCGTCTTGTCGGCGTACTTGCCGCTGGCCTGCAGCGCCTTGATGCGCGGCACTTGGTACTTGGCCATGCCTTCCGAGAACGGAATCTGCGCGGCCAGCTTGTTGCCATCGTTGTCGTAGGAAGACAGGCGCAGGTGGTCGGACAGCGCGGCCCAGTCGAGCCCGAACTCGTCGAAGGCCTTGGCCAGCACCTGGTCGAGCGTGGAGATCTGCTGGGTGTCGTCCGACTGCATCGTGTGGATGTGCAGGTCGCCGACGGTCCAGCGTCCGGGCGGCACGGACGGGGCGGGATCGGCCGGCTGCGCAGGAGCAGGTGCGGGCGCGGGCGCGGGCGCGGGCGCCACAGCAGTCGGGGTGCCGGGTGTCGTGGGGAAGAAGGCCGGGGCGCTGGAGCCGCCTCCGCCACCGCAACCGGCAAGCGCGAGCGTGCCGATGGCGAGTGTGGAGAGCAGGCTGCGGCGCAACGGCGGGGTGGTCGGTAGAGCAATCGGGAAGATGGACATGGCTGGCTTGAAAAAAGCGACGCGGACTGGAAGCGCGCGTCTCTGCGAAAGCCGCGAGTCTGGGATGGAGCCATGACATCCGGGTGAAAGTCGAACGAAAGTTCGTTGTTGCCGCGCACCAGTCGGGGCGCTGGCGCGGCCCGCGCCCTAAACTGTGCTCCTTTCATGATTCCCCGCGCGCCTTCTCCCGAGCTCACTGCGTCCGTCGACGACCTGGTGCTGTCCCGCACGGTGCGCACCGACCAGCTCGTGGCGATACGCCGCAGCGTGCTGCGGGCCATTCCGATCAACGTGGTGCTGAGCTGCGCGGCGGCGCTGATCGCCGTCAACGCCGGCCGCGCGTTCGAAGGGCTGTGCTGGCTGCTGCTGTCCCTCATGGTGAACGGACTGCGCCGCTACATCTGCCGCTGGCCGTTCGCACCGTCGCCGGGCACCACGCCCGACAGCAGCGTCGCCACATCGCCGAGCGCCCGCCCGGTCGAATGGCACCTGCGGTTGACAGCCGGCCTGGCCGCGGTGTCGGGCTGTGTGTGGGCGCTTATTCCGCTGCTGTGCGACGGCTACTCCTCGCCGCAGGCGGTGTTCTACCTGACGGTGGTGTGCGGCATCTGCGCGGGGGCGGTCACCTATGGCATCGCCTATGCGCTCGTGCCCATCGGCTTCATCACGCCGGCGCTGCTGTCGGTGGCGGGCTGCCTGGCGTATGCGGGCGGCTTCGACAACCTGTGCCTGGCGGCGCTCGTGCTGCTGTACCTCGGGGCGCTGGGGCGCGGCGCGCTGCACAGCGACAAGGCCTTCCGCGAAGGCAGCCGCATCCGCAACGAAGCCACCGCCATGGCCGCCCAGCTGCGGCTGGCGCACGCGCTCTCGCTGGATGCAACGCAGCAACTGGCCTTCCGGGCCTCGCACGATTCGCTTACCGGCCTGTTCAACCGCGAGGGCTTCACCGAGGCCGCGACGCTGCGCATCGCCACGACCGATGGCCGCCAGCACGGCCTGCTGCTGCTCGACCTCGACGGCTTCAAGGCGGTGAACGACGCCTTCGGCCACAAGGCCGGCGACCGCGTGCTGCAGGACGTGGCCCGCTGGCTGCAGCGGGAAACCGCAGACATGCAGGCGGTCCTCGGGCGCTGGGGCGGCGACGAATTCGCGCTGCTCTACAGCCTGTGGGACGAGCGGCAGGCGCCCACGGCCATCGCGCAGGGGCTGATCCGTTCGGTCTCTTTCGCCACGGCGCACTACGGCGGTCACCTGGGCGTGAGCATCGGCATCTCGGTGTCGGGCGAGGCCGAGATCGCCGACATGATCAGCTTTGCCGACGAGGCGCTCAACGAGGCCAAGCGCCTCGGGCGCAACCGCTGCCAGCTCTTCGACAACGCGCTCAACCAGCGGCTGGCCACGCGGCGGGACGTGGAGCGCGACCTGCTGCGCGCCATCGAGGCGCGCGATATCGGCGTATGGTTCCAGCCGATCATGAACAGCGACGGCTGCGAGGTCCACAGCCTCGAGGCGCTGATGCGCTGGAACCACCCGCGCCACGGCCAGATCGCTCCCGAGGAAGTGATCTACGCGGCCGCGAGCACCGGCGTGGCGGAGCCGCTGCTGCGGCACCTGGTCGACGAGGCCTGCCTGGCCATGCGCCAGCTCGAGGCCGCGGGCTCCAGCCTGGCCGCAGCGCCGGTCGCCATCAACGTCTCGCCACGCGAGATGGCGCAGCTCGCGGTCGACGACATCGTGCTGGGCATGCTGAAGGAGCGCGGCATCGCGCCGCGCCGGCTGCAGATCGAGATAACGGAAGAGGTGGCGCTCGACACCCATGCCACGCGCGGCCGGTTGAGCACGCTGTCGGCCGCGGGCGTGGCGATCGTGGTCGACGACTTCGGCGTGGGCTATTCGTCGCTGGCGTCGCTGCGCAGCGAGCACGTGCGGCAGGTGAAGATCGACCGCAGCTTCACGCTCGGCCTGTCGTCCTCACCGGGCAACGTGGTGCTGGTGGATGCCATCGTCCAGCTCGGCCGTTCGCTGAACATCCAGGTCGTGGCCGAAGGCGTCGAAACGCAGGACGAGCTCGAGGCCCTGCGCGCGCTGGGCTGCAAGCTGGTGCAGGGCTACCACCTGGCGCGGCCCGCGCCGCTGTCCGAACTGATGGCGTGGGCGGCTTCGCGGGCGCTGCCGGCGCACGCCAAGGGCGCCTGAGCCGGATCAGGCCAGCAGGTCGCAGAGCGTGCGCGCGATCACCTTGGTGGCGCGGCGCAGGTCTTCGAGCACCACGCGCTCGTCGCTGCGCTTGGCATGCGACTCGAGCACGGTGCGCGGGCCGGCGCCGTAGATCACGCCAGGAATGCCGGCTTCGACGTACAGGCGCACGTCGGTGTACAGCGGCGTGCCCATGGCCTTGATCGGCTCGCCGAACAGCTCGCCGCCGTGCTTCTGGATGGCATCGACCAGCGGCTTGTTGCCGGCCAGCGGCTGCATCGAGTTGGCGAGCAGCAGGCGCTTGATCTCGACCGTGATGCCCGCGCTTTCGGCGGCGGCATCGGCGATCACCTTGCGGATCGTGGCTTCGACCTCGACCGGGTTCTCCTCGGGGATCATGCGGCGGTCGAGCTTGAACACCACCTTGCCCGGAACCACGTTGGTGTTGGTGCCGCCCTCGATGCGGCCGACGTTGAGGTACGGGTGCGTGATGCCCTCGACCTTCGACGTCACCTGCTGGTAGAGCGTGTTCTGCGCATAGAGCGCGTTGAGGATCTTCGTGGCGCCCTGCAGTGCATCGACGCCGGTGGTCGGAATGGCGGCATGTGCCATCTTGCCGTGCACCGTCACTTCCATCTGCAGGCAGCCGTTGTGCGCGGTGACCACTTCGTAGCTGAAGCCGGCCGCGATCATCAGGTCGGGCTTGGTCAGGCCGTTCTTGAGCAGCCAGCCCGGGCCGAGGATGCCGCCGAATTCTTCGTCGTAGGTGAAGTGCAGCTCGACGCTGCCCTTGGCCGGTTTTGCTACCGCTTCGAGCGCGCGCAGCGCGAAGGTGAAGCTCGCGAAGTCGCTCTTGCTGACCGCGGCGGCGCGGCCGTAGAGGCTGCCGTCGGCGATCTCGCCGCCGTACGGGTCGTGCGTCCAGCCTTCGCCGGGCGGCACCACGTCGCCGTGGGCATTCAGCGCGACGGTACGGCCTTCGCTGCCGTACTTGCGGCGCACGATCAGGTTGGTGATCGATTCGAGGCCGTACTCCTTCACATCCTGCGCGGGCACGGCGTGCTTCTCGGCGTCGAGGCCGAAGTCCTTCAGCAGTTCGGCGGTGCGTTCGGCGTGCGGCGCGTTGTTGCCGGGCGGCGTGTCGGTGGGCACGCGCACCAGTTGCTGCAGGAACTGCACTTCCTCGTCGAAGTGGGCGTCGATCCAGGCGTCGAGTTTGGCGTAGTCGGTCATGGTTGTTCTTCTGTGGTCGGTCAGTGGGCTTGCTCGGTGGCGAGGTTGTCCAGCAGGAGCTGGAATGCTTGCACCGCCAATTGAATATCGTCGTTGGTGCTCGATTCGAGCGGGTTGTGGCTGATGCCCGAGTTGATGCCGCGCACGAAGAGCATGGCCTGCGGCATCACCTCGTGCAACTTCATCGCGTCGTGGCCGGCGCCGCTGGGCATGCGGAAGAGCGGAATGCCGAGGGCATCGACCGCTTTTTCCCATCGCTGCTGCCAGGCCGGTGCGCTGGGCGCGGCGGCGGCGCGCATCGTCTCCTCGAGCTCGTAGCGAACGCCGCGGCGCTCGCAGATGTCCTTCAGTGCGTTGACCACGTCGTTGGCCAGCGCGTCGCGCTGCGCATTGTTGGGCGCGCGCAGGTCGAGGCTGAACTTGCAGCGCCCCGGCACCACGTTGATCGAGCCGCTGGGCACTTCGAGCATGCCGACAGTGCCGACCGAGTCCCCGTCCTTCGCGGCGCGCTGCTCGGTGTAGAGGATCAGCTCGGCCACGGCCGCTGCTGCGTCGCGGCGGCGGTCCATCGGCGTGGTGCCGGCGTGGCTGGCCATGCCGATGACCTCGCCCACGTAGCGCACGCTGCCGTTGATGGAGGTGACGATGCCCAGCGGCAGGTCGAGCTCGGTCAGCACCGGGCCCTGCTCGATGTGCACTTCGACGAAGCCGAGGTAGCGGGCCGGGTCGCGCTGGATCTTCGGAATGTCTTCCTGCTTCAGGCCCGCGTGCTGCATGGCCTCGCGCATGGTGATGCCGTCGGCATCCTTCTGGTCGAGCCAGCGCGGGTCGAAATGGCCGATGAGCGCGCCCGAGCCCAGGAAGGTCGCCTTGTAGCGCTGGCCTTCTTCTTCCGCGAAGCCCACCACCTCGAAGGCGAAGGGCAGGCGCCTGCCTTGCCGCTTGAGTTCGCGCACGCAGGCCATGGGCACGAAGATGCCGAGGCGGCCGTCGTACTTGCCGCCGTTGCGCACGGTGTCGTAGTGCGAACCGGTGAGCAGCGTCTTCGCGTCGGGCGTGCTGCCTTCATAGCGACCCACCACGTTGCCGACCGCATCGATGTCCACCGAGTCGAAGCCGCACTCGCGCATCCACGTGGAGATCTGCGCGGCGCAGGCACGGTGCGCATCCGTCAGGTAGGTGACGGTGAGCTGGCCCTTCTCGGCATAGCCCGGGTCGGTGTGCACCGAGAGCTGCTCCTGCAAGTCCCACACGTCGTTGCCGAGCGTGATGTCGGCGGCGAACTTGTCGTCCAGGCGGATCTCGGCGATGCGATGGATGTTGCGCAGCGCCTCACCGAGTTCGAACCCCGGGTGGTTGTACAGCCGGCGCTCGAAGGTGTCGATGATCTCGCGCTTGGTCAGCCCGGTGCCGCGCGGGCCGCGCACCGCGAGGATGAACGGAAAGCCGAACTTCGCGTTGTAGTCGGCGTTGAGCTGCTGGATCTTCGCGAACTCCTCGGGCGTGCAGCCGGTCAGGCCGGCCTTGCTCTGCTCGTTGGTCGATTCGGCCGTCAGCGTCTTGCTGACCATGGCCTTGCCAGCGAGCTCGGGGTGGGCGCGGATGAGGCCGATCTGCTCGTCGGCCGACGACGCGGCCAGCGCCTGCACCATCGAATGCTTCAGGTGTGCGAGCGATCGGAAGGGGCGCGCGGCGAGCGCGCGCTGCGCGATCCAGGGCGAGTGCTCGTAGATGCCATCGAGCAGTGCGACGGCTTCGGCCGGCGCCGCGGCGTTGAGTTGGGCGATGGTGAGGCTCATGATGCGGCTCCGGCTTCGAAAGGATGCGCCTGCTTCCAGTGGCGCGCGATGTCGACGCGGCGGCAGACCCACACCTTGTCGTGCTTGGCGATGTGATCGAGAAAGCGCTGCAGCGCCGTGATGCGGCCGGGCCGCCCGAGCAGCCGGCAGTGCATGCCGATGCTCATCATCTTCGGGCTGTTGTCGCCATTCGGGTCGCCCTCCGCATAGAGCGCATCGAAGCTGTCCTTCATGTACTGGAAGAACGGATCGGCGTGCGAGTAGCCCTGCGGCAGCGCGAAGCGCATGTCGTTGCAGTCGAGCGTGTAGGGCACGATGAGCTGGGGCACCACGCTGCCGTCGGTCTTCTGCACCTTCATCCAGAAGGGCAGGTCGTCGCCGTAGTAGTCGCTGTCGTATTCGAAGCCGCCGTAGTCGGCCACGAGGCGGCGCGTGCGCGGGCTGTCGCGGCCGGTGTACCAGCCAAGCGCCCGCTCGCCGGTGAGCTTCTCGATGGCTTCCATGCCCAGGCGCATGTGCTCGCGCTCGGTGGCTTCGTCGAGGTTCTGGTAATGAATCCAGCGCCAGCCGTGGCAGGCGATCTCGTGGCCGAGTTCCTTGAACGCAGCCGTGAGCTCGGGGTAGCGCTCCAGCGCCATGCCCACGCCGAACACGGTCAGCGGCAGGCCGCGCTTCTCGAACTCGCGCAGGATGCGCCACACGCCGGCGCGCGAGCCGTATTCGTAGATGCCTTCCATGCTGATGTGCCGGTCGGGAAAACTCGCCGGGTTGAACATCTCGGAGAGGAACTGCTCGGAGCCCGCGTCGCCGTGCAGCGTGGCGTTCTCGCCGCCCTCTTCGTAGTTGAGGACGAACTGCACCGCGATGCGCGCGCCGCCCGGCCACTGGGCGCGCGGCGGGTTGCGGCCGTAGCCGACGAGGTCGCGCGGGTAGGGCAGGGTGGTGTCGTAGACGGTCATGGATGTTCAGGCCAGGGCGAGCGAGATGTCGTTGGTGGGGACCTTGCGGTCGAACGTGAGGTTGGCTTCGACGTGCTCCAGGTGTTCGGTCATGAGGCGCACGGCGCGTTCCTCGTCGCGCGCGGCCAGCGCCTTCACGATGTCGGCGTGCTCGTCGTTGGAGTGCTCGGCAGCGCTGGCGCTCTGGTACATCAGCGTGATGAGGGCACAGCGAGAGATGAGTTCGCCGAGGATCTGCGCCAGCACCTGATTGCCCATGAGCTCGGCCATGCGCACGTGGAAGTCGCCGAGTAGCTCTGTGCGGCCCGAGATGTCCTCGCCCGACACGGCGGACTTTTCGAGCGCGACGTGTTCCTTCAGCGCCTTGATCTTGGCCGGCGTGACGGTGCGCACGAACTCGCGCGTCATCTCGGCCTCGAGCATGCGGCGCACAGCGAACACTTGCCTGGCCTCGTCGACCGCGGGCGCGGCCACGAAGGCGCCGCGCGCGGGTTCGAGGCGGATGAGCTTGTTCTGAGACAGCTGGAACAGCGCCTGGCGCACCAGCGTGCGCGACACGCCGAAATGATCGGCCAGCTTCTGCTCAGCCAGCTTGGTGCCGGGCTGAAGCCGGTGCTCGACGATGGCCTTCGTGAGGGCATCGACGATCGAACGGGTGGTGGAGGACTCCATGTTTTTCATGATAGACCCAAAGCCGGTAACTGTATACACTTTTGTCCACCGGAATTTCCCGCACCCGATTCGACATTCGAAGGAGCGCCCCATGGGCCTGAGCACTCACGTACTGGACACGATGCACGGCGGCCCGGCGGCCGGCATGGAGGTGGCGCTGTACACCACCGACGGCGACGCCGCCACGCTGGTGAAGCGCTTCACGCTGAATTCGGACGGCCGCAGCGACGGGCCGCTGTACGACAACAACTCGCTGAAGGCCGGCACCTACCGGCTGGTGTTCGACGTTGCGGGCTACTTCAAGGCCCGCGGCGTGAAGCTGCCCGAGCCGAATTTCCTGAACAAGGTGTCGCTGGACTTCGGCGTGGCGCACACCGACCAGCACTACCACGTGCCGCTGCTGGTGAGCCCGTGGAGCTACTCGACCTACCGCGGGTCTTGATGCTCGCCCCCAGGCTTCGCGCACTTCGTGTCGCTTCGCCAACCCCCTACCGGGGGCGGGCCGGCCGCTTCGGGCGGCCGTGCGCGGCGGCCCCCCGCGAGCGGACCGGCGATGTCTGACAACGC
>NZ_AKIW01000123.1 GCF_000282635.1 Variovorax sp. CF313 | reverse complement strand
CTGGTGTGCGGCCGATCAACAGGTGCTCTGAACGATCACGTCGATGCGGGGGCCTTTTTCGCGAAATAAAGGAGGAGGCCGAAGGCCGGGGGACATTCGCGAAAAAGGTCACCGCGTCGGCGTGAGCGCGTCCCGAACGAGGCCATGAACTCAGTCCAGCTGCGCCCCAGACTTCTTCACCACGTCCTTCCACTTGGCCGACTCGGCGCCAATGAACTGCCCGAGCTTCTGCGGCGACGTATCGGCGGGCACCTCGAGGCCCTGGGACGCGAACATCTGCTTCACCTTGGGCGAGTTGAGCACCTCGGCGAAGGCATGGTTGAGCTTGGTCACGCGGTCGGCGGGCGTGCCGGCCGGCGCGACGATGCCGAAGAACACGCTCACGTCGTAGCCCTTGTAGCCCTGCTCGGAGATCGTCGGCACGTCGGGCAGCACCTGCGAACGCGCGACCGTGGCCACGCCCAGCGCGCGCAGCTTGCCGGCCTTGACGTAGGGCAGTGCGGTGAGGATGTCGGTGAAGGTCATGCTCACCTGGTTGCCCAGCAGGTCGTTGAGCGCGGGGCCCGTGCCCTTGTACGGAATGTGCTGCAGGTCGGTGCCCGCCACCGAGTTGAACAGCACGCCCGCGAGGTGCGACGACGCGCCGTTGCCCGACGAGGCATAGCTCAGCTTGCCGGGGTTGGCCTTGGCGTAGGCCACGAGCTCGGGCACGTTCTTCACCGGCAGCGCAGGGTTCACCACCAGGATGTTGGGCAGGTAGCCGACCTGGATCACCGGCGCGAAGCTTTTCACCGGGTCGTAGTTGATCTTGCGGTACAGGCTCGCGTTGATGGCCAGCGGGCCCGAGGTGCCGAACATCAGTGTGTGGCCGTCGGCCTCGGCGCGCGCCACGTACTCGGCGCCGATGTTGCCGCCCGCGCCCGCACGGTTCTCCACGATCATGGGCTGGCCGAGACGATCCTTCATCCCGGCGGCGAGCGTGCGCGCCATCGCGTCGGTGGGGCCGCCCGGCGGGAAGGGGACGACCAGCATCAGCGGCTTGGTTGGAAAGGCATCGGCCGCGTGAACGACCGGCATTGCCGTCATGAACGTGGCGCAGGCGGCCAGCAGGAAGGTGAGGCGTTTCAAGGGATGTCTCCGATTCTTGTGAATTGACAAAGAGGCTCAGGCGAGCGCTTTCGCAGGGCGCACCGCGGCGGCGTTCCAGTCCGCGGGCATGGCATCGGGCGAGAGCGGGTCGCGCGGCAGCACGCGGTGCAGCAGCACCAGTTGCGCCCAGCGCATGCGCGCAGCGGAGCCGCCGTGCGCAGCCTCCCAGGCCATCGCGATGGTGCTGGTGCAGTGGTAGAGCGCCGAGGCGGCCTGGCGCGCGAGCACGTCGCCGCCTTCGCGCGCGGCGGTTTCGGCCAGCGCGGCGGCGCGCTCCAGCGCATCGCGCAGCGCCTTGGCGAAGCCGGGGGCGAGCGCCGCGTCGTCGAGCAGCTTCTCGCAGTGCGCGCGCAGCACCGGCAGCGAGCCTTCGCGCTTCACCGCGCGGATCACGTCGAGCGCCACGATGTTGCTCGTGCCCTCCCAGATCGAGCCCAGGTGGGCGTCGCGCACGAGGCGCGCGTCGCTCCACTCCTCGATGTAGCCGCAGCCGCCGCGCACTTCCATCGCGTCGCCCGTGACCTTGCGCGCATCGCGGCAGGCGCGGAACTTGATGAGCGGCGTGAGGATGCGCAGCAGCGCATAGGCGTCGGTCTCGCCGGCATCGGAGCGAGCCAGCGCCAGGGCGGTCTGGCACACCATCGTGCGTGCCTGCTCGGCGGGCAGGCGCAGCTTGTCGAGCTGGCGCTGCATCAGCGGCATCTGCTCGAGCGTGCGGCCGAAGGCGCGGCGTTCCGAGGCGATGAACTCGGCCTCGGCCACCGCGCGGCGCATCAGGCCGGCGGCCCGCACGCCGTTCGACAGGCGCGAGTTGTTGACCATGTCGGCCATCTGCACGAAGCCGCGGCCCGCTTCGCCCACGAGGTACGCGACCGCGCCTTCCAGGCGGATCTCGCCGCTGGCCATCGAGCGCGTGCCGAGCTTGTCCTTCAAACGGATGATGCGGTAGTGGTTGAGGCTGCCATCGTCGAGCCGGCGCGGCAGCAGGAACAGCGACACGCCCTTCATGCCCGCCGCGCCATCGTCGGCGCGTGCGAGCACCATCGCGAAGTCGGCGTCGGGGTTGGAGCAGAACCACTTGTCGCCGGTAAGGCGCCAGCTGCCATCGGCTTCGGCGTGCGCCATGGTGGCGGTGGCAGCGATGTCGGAGCCGGCGGCCTGCTCGGTCATGAACATCGCGCCCTGCGCGAGTTCGTCGAAGTCGAGCGAGGTCAGGCGCGGCAGGTACCTGGCGACCAGCGCGGGGCTGCCGAACTTCTTCAGCGTGCGCGTGAGCGAGTCGGTCATCGACACCGGGCAGCACAGGCCGAACTCGGCCTGCACGAACAGGTAGGTCAGCACGTATTTCACGAGCGGCGGCATCTTGCCCTTCCAGCCCAGCGTGTCGTCGCGGTGCGAGATGGCGGCCAGGCCGAACTCGGCGAGCGCGAGGCGCTCCATCTCCACGTACGCGGGGTGCTTGACGACCTTCTGCTCGTCGAGACCGGTGCGCGTGCGCTGCTTCAGCGTGGGCGGGTTGCGGTCGGCGGTGCCGGCCAGCTCGTCGAGCAGGCCGCCCGCGAGGCCGCCCAGGCGCTCGAAGTGCGGCTGCATATGTTGCCGCAGGTCGTCGGGCAGGTAGAGCGCGAGCAGGGCGTGCAGCTCGGCATCGGTGGTGAACAGGTTCTGGCCGTGGCGATCGGGAATCGGGTGGGCGTGCTCTGCGGACATGCGCTTTGTCTCCTTGGTTCGCCGCATTGTTGAAGCCGCGACGATCCGTGTCTAATATCAATTTGGTCTTGTTCGATTCGATCTGACTATCCATGGAACTGCGGCACCTGCGCTATTTCTCCGTGCTCGCCGAAGAGCTGCACTTCGGGCGCGCGGCGCGGCGCCTGTCGATCTCGCAGCCGCCGCTGTCGGTGGCGATCCGGCAGCTGGAGGACAACGTGGGCGCGCGGCTGTTCGAACGCAACAGCAAGGAAGTGCGGCTCACGCCTGCCGGCGAGGCGCTGCGCATCTCGGCGCGGCGCGTGCTGTTGCAGGCGGAAGAGGCCGCCATCGAGGCGCGCGATGTGGCGCTGGGCTCGGCGGGTCGGCTGCGCATCGGCTTCGTCGGCGCGATGCTGTACCGGGGCTTGCCGCAGGCGCTGCGTGCCTTTCAGGCGAAGCACCCGGCGGTGCGCATCACGCTGAGCGAACTCAACTCCGGCGTGCAGATTGCCGAGTTGCTGAACGCCCGGCTCGACCTCGGCTTTGCCCACACGCGCCGCGTGCCCCTCGAACTGCAGCACCGGCTGCTGCTGTCCGAGCCCTTCGTGGCCTGCCTGCCGGCCGGGCATGCGCTGGCCCGCAAGCGCGTGCTGGCGCCGGCCGATCTGCGCGAGCAGCCCTTCGTGCTGTTCTCGCGCGAGGCCTCGCCCGACTACCACGAGCGCATCCTGTCGATCTGCGCCGACGCGGGCTTCCTGCCCGAGGTGCGGCACGAGGTGCGCCACTGGCTGGCCGTGGTCTCGCTGGTGTCGCAGGGCATGGGCGTGGCGCTGGTGCCGCAGGCGATGCGGCATTCGGCCTTGCGCGGCGCGGTGTTCAGGCCGCTCGACCGGGTGGTGGCGCAGTCGGAGGCCTATGGCATCTGGCGAAGCGGACCGGCCAACGTGCTGGTCGAGCGGCTGCTGCAGGGCGTGGCCGACGTCCAACCGGCCGCCGCCGGGCCGCCCCAAGGCGGTCGGGCCTTCCCCACGGGGGGTGGCGAATTACACGCAGCGAAGCGAATTGAAAAGCCGGGGGGCCGGCATTCCTAGGCGTAGAGCGGCTCTTCCGCCATCTGCTCGCACTGGTCTTCCAGCACGAGGATCTGCCCCTTCCAGTAGTCGCTGGAGCCGAACCACGGAAAGTTGATCGGAAAGATCGGGTCTTCCCAGCGCCGTGCCAGCCACGCGCTGTAGTGAATGAGCCGCAGCGTGCGCAGTGGCTCGATCAGCGCCAGCTCGCGCCGGTCGAATTCGCGGAACTGCTCGTAGCCGTCGAGCAGGCCCGACAGCTGCGAGGTGCGCTGTGCGCGGTCGCCCGACAGCAGCATCCACAGGTCCTGCACCGCGAAGCCGGTGCGCGCGTCGTCGAGGTCGACGAAGTGCGGGCCGCCGCCAGGGCGGTCGGTGGGCGTCCACAGGATGTTGCCGGGGTGCACGTCGCCGTGCAGGCGCAGCTTGCGGGGCTTGAAATCGGAGGCCGGCGGCTGCAGTGCGAGAGCGGTTGCGCGGACCATGTCCAGCGCCGCGTTGCAGGCCGTTTCCCAGTCGCGCTGCACGTCGAGCGGGATCTTGTCGTTCTCGAGCAGCCAGTCGCGCGAATCGAGGCCGAAGGTCTGCAGGTCCAGCGCCGGGCGGGCCTCGAAAGGCTTGGCGCTGCCCACGGTGTGGATGCGCGCGAGGAAGCGGCCCACCCATTCGAGTACTTCGAAGTCGTCGAGCTCGGGCGCGCGGCCGCCGCGGTAGGGGCTCACGCTGAACCCGAAGCCGGCGTGGTTGTGCAGGGTGCGGCCGTCGAATGCCAGCGGCGCCACCGCGGGCACTTCCGCCGCGGCCAGTTCGAGCGAGAAGCCATGCTCCTCGAGGATCTCGGCCTCGCTCCAGCGGCCGGGGCGGTAGAACTTGACCACCACCGCCGAGCGATCCTCCAGGTAGACCTGGTAGACCCGGTTTTCATAGGAGTTCAGGCCGGTGAGCCGGCCGTCGCCGTGCAGGCCGAGGGTCGCGAGCGCGTCGAGCACCACGTCGGGCGTGAGGCTCTCGTAGGGATGGGTGTTGGCGGGCGCTGCGGGAGAAGGGGTCATGCAGCGATTGTCGCCACACGGGCCCCGGGGGGCGTTACAGCCCGCCCGGTTGCTTGTAAAGCGAAAGGATATGCCCGGTGCGCGGGTCGCCCTTGCCGGCCAGCACCTGCGCGTAGGCGGCCTGCACGGCTTCGCCGCCATGGTGGTGCTCGGCGTGCAGCCAGGGGTTGTTGACGTCGGTCACCGTGGCGAGGAAGTTGCGCCAGGCCGCCACCATGCGCCGGCCGAATTCGTCCGTGCCCCATTCAGCGGTGCGCTTCCTGATCTGCGCCGGTGCGAAGAACAGTGTGGCGCGCGGGCCCGACAGGGCCTTGCCCGCGCCCTTGGAGGCGAGTTGCTCCACGTGCGTGCCGCCGATCGAACAGCTGTACTTCAGATTCGTGAAGCGCTCGCGGATGGCGTTGCGCAGCCCGCCGTTGCCGGCGAAGTCGACGTACACGCAAGGCGTGTCCGCCGCGATGCCGTCGAGCGCGTCGTAGGTCACCACGCGGTGGTAGCAGCCCAGGCTTTCGCAGAAAGCGACATTGGCTGGCGAGGTCAGGCCGATCACCTCGATGCCCTTGCGCTGGTGCAGCTGAAAGGCCGTGCCGTAGGCCGTCTTGCTCGATGCGCTCGACAGCAGCATGGTGCTCGCGCCGAAGAAGTCGTTGTCGGCCATGAAGTCGTCGATGAGCCACGAGGTGATGAACAGCGGGCGCAGCAGCGCCTGCAGGTCTTCGGTCTCGGTGGTGTAGAGCGGGTCGGCGTTGCAGCGGAAGTACTGGTTGTAGACCGCGGGCAGCTCGGCGCGGTGCGCGGCGGCGTCGGTGAAGCGCGCGACCGACAGCCGGTCGGGGCTCAGCACCGCGCTCGAGGCCATCGGCCAGTAGCCGTAGAGCCGCTCGCCCACCGCCACGCCGGGGTGCAGCGACTGCACCACGCTCGCAAAGCCCCACACCGGAATGCTGCCCCAGCCTTCTTCCTCGGACGGAAAGAACTGCCAGTAGCTCATCGCCTCGCCGAAGGCGGCGTAGGTGATGTTGTTGGAAGTGAGCGCAAAGCTGTCGATGCGCACGCGCACCTGGCCGTCGGTGAGCGGCTCGTCGCTGGCGGTGTGCAGGCGCGTGGTGGCGAGCTGGTCTTTGCGGATGAGAAGGCTGGTGGTGCTCATGAGCGAGGCTCCGGGCGGTTGGTATGCGGCTACGTTAGCCAGCCTCGATGAAAGGCGCCACCGCGCGGCGCGTTTGCGCGTCACCCGTGAGACATCGGCGGGCATAAAAAAAGCGACCCGGCTTGTGGCCAGGTCGCTTCTTCGCGTGTGCAACAAGCGGTCAGGCGATCGTCAATTCGACGTCGATGTTGCCGCGCGTTGCGTTCGAATACGGGCACACCTGGTGAGCGGCGTCGACCAGCTTCTGCTTGGCGTCGGTGTCCAGGCCGGGCAGCGTGATCGCCAGCTTCACGGCGATGCCGTAGGCGGCGCCGCCGTTGGTCGGGCCGAGCGAAACGCTGGAGTCGATGGCGACGTCCTCGGGCACCTTCACGCCGATCTTCGGGCCCACGGCCTTCATCGCGCCGATGAAGCAGGCGGCGTAGCCGACCGCGAACAGCTGCTCGGGGTTGGTGCCGGGCTTGCCGGAACCGGGCGAGCTCAGCTTGACGTCGATGGCGCCGTCGCTGGACTTGCCTGCGCCGTCACGGCCGCCGACCGTGTGGGCTTCTGCGGTGTAGAGCACTTTGTCGAGCTTGGTGGTCATGGTGATTCCTTTGGTGATGATGGAGGAGGGTGGTGAAAAGCTTCGTTCTTTCCCGAGGGGGCGATCGAAGCGGGAGAAAAAGTTGCGCTGCGTCAGGCCGCTTTCCTGATGCGGTCGCGCAGGGCCTGGATCTGCTGGGTGAGCGAAATCAGCTCGGGCACCGAGCACTGGGCCGCCGCCATCAGGCACTCGGGCACGCCGGCCGCGCGGCCCTTGAGCTTGCGGCCGGCGGATGTCAGCGTGATGTGCACGCGGCGCTCGTCGGCCACGTCGCGCACGCGGGCCACATAGCCGTTGGCCTCGAGGCGCTTGAGCAGCGGCGTGAGCGTGCCGGAGTCCAGAGACAGGCGATCCCCGAGCGCGGAGACCGTGGGGCCGTCCTGCTCCCACAGGGCGAGCATCACGAGGTACTGGGGGTAGGTGAGCTGCAGCTTTGCCAGCACCGGCTTGTAGAGCCGCGTCATGGCCAGCGAAGCGGAATACACGGCGAAACACAGCTGGTTGTCCAGCTTGAGCATTTCGTCGGCGGGGGCTGGGGTGGAGCGCATGGGTCGAATTGTAGCGAGCAATTGAATTGTGTGCAATGTAAAGACAAGGTAAACAGCGTGCCACACTTAAGGCTTTGGTTTCGCTCCCGCTTTCCGTTCCGCCCAGCACCCCGCCCGATTCCGTATGCGCCCCTCTCCGATTCCTTCGGCAGGAACCATTCCGGCCCGCGCTGTTCCGTCTCCCGCCGCGCATCGCGACATCCTGTGGGCCCTGGGTGCAATGCTGCTGCTGTGGACCCTCTCGATCGCCGGCTTCTACCCGACCCCGCCCTGGGACAACGTCGAGGAGCTGTTCTGGGGCGGCAGCTTCGAATGGAGCTACTACAAGCATCCGCCGCTGCCGAGCTGGCTGATGGGCGTGCTGATCCACTTGGGCGGACGCCAGCCCTGGCTGACCTATGCCGCCGGCGTCGGCTGCGGGGTGGGCGCGCTCTACCTCGTCTGGCGCTGGTCGACCGCGCTGGTCCATCCGGCCCGCGCGGCTCTGGCCGTTCTGCTCGGCTCGCTGGTGACCTACCACGTGCAGCGCGCGGTCGTCTACAACCACAACACCGTGCAGCTGCTGCCGCTGGCCGGCTACTGGTGGATGCTGTGGCGCGTGCTGCATGCGCCGTCGTCGTCGAGGCTGCGGGACTGGGCCTGGCTCGGTGTCTTTGCGGCGCTGTCGATGCTCACCAAGTACAGCGCGGTGGTGCAGTTCGCGGTCGGCGCGGCCTTCATCGTGAGGCAGGGCCAGTGGCGCGACGCGCAGGTGCGGCGCGGGCTGCTGCTGGCGGGCGGCGTGGCGTTGCTGCTGATGGCGCCGCACCTGTGGTGGGTGCTGGAGCACTCCGCGCGGACGATCGCCTACGCGCGCCATTCCGTCCAACCGGCGGGTGGGCACGGGTACGGCCTGCGCCATCTGGTGCACGTGTTCGTGGTGCAGGTGGCCCGGCTGTCGCCGATGCTGCTGCTGGCCGGCTGGGCCTGGTTCACACGCGCCTCCGTGGCGCCGCCGCCGCTGTCCTCGGCCGCCACGCCGGGACTGAGTGCGTTCGACCGGCGCTTCCTGGCCTGGGCCACGCTCGGGCCCGCGTGCCTGGTGTTTCCCGCGGCCATCCTGCTGAAGATCCCGCTGGCTGCGTCCTGGCTCACCACCTTCTTCCTGCCGGCGGCGCTGTGGGCGGTGGCCGTGCTGCCCGGCCTCGAGGCGGAGCGCTGGAGCCGCCGCCGGTGGCGCGGCGTCGTGGCCACCGTGGTGGTGCTGCATGTGGCCGGCGCGCTCGGCCAGGGGTGGGTCGACGGCGTGCTGAGCAGGCGGCTCGGCTACATCACGCGCGCCAACCTGCCGGCCGGGGCAGTCGCCGATGCCTTGCGCGCCATCTGGCACGACCGCGCCGGCGACCGGCCGTTCAGGCTGCTCGTCGGCGACACCTGGTTCGCGGGCGCGGTGGCGCTGAAGATGGACCCGTCGATGCAGCTGCTGATCGACGGCGACGAGCGCAACTCCCCCTGGCTGGCCCCCGGCGCGCTGGAGCGTGAAGGCGGCATGGTGCTGATCCTCGACACGCAGGAGTTCCGCTCCGAGGGCGCCTTGCTCGAACCCCGGCTCGCGCAGGCTGATTGCCGCGGCACGCTGGACATTCCCTGGGCCGGCACCGACGAGCGCAACAGCCTGCGCGTGCGCTGGGGCATCGTGCTGCCGCACGGCGAGCATGGGGCGAAGAACTGCGGGGCGCACGCGCGTCAATGACGCCGACGCCGCCGGGGCCCGTCAGCCCCTGAACCGCTTGCGCGTCAACGCCAGCGCGATCCAGAAGGCGACGACCGCATAGACGGCCAGCACCGCCGCGTGCACCCACCGGTTCGCTGGCCATTGGTCCATGAACAGCGGCCGCACCAGCGCCACCGCGTTGGTCAGCGGCAGCCACGCCGCCACGGCCCTCACCGCCGAGGGCAATTGCTC
>NZ_AKIW01000122.1:4481-6767 GCF_000282635.1 Variovorax sp. CF313 | reverse complement strand
CGAAGCCTGGGGGCGAGCATTACTTCGTGACCAGCACCACGTCGGTCTTCACTTCGGCGGGCATCTCCGACTGCTTCTTCTTGTCGGCGATGGCCTTCAGCGCGGTCTCGATGCCGAACACGGCCTGCTTGGCGGCGAACTGGTCGGCGGTGGCGAGCACGCGGCCGTCCTTGAGCATCGGCTTGATGGCGCCGATGTTGTCGTAGCCCACCACCAGCACCTTGCCGGTCTTGCCCGCGGCCTTGACCGCAGCCACGGCACCCAGCGCCATGCTGTCGTTGCCGGCGAGCAGGGCCTTCAGGTCGGGGTGCTCGCGCATCATGCCGGCGGCCACCGTGTTGCCCTTGTCGATTTCCCACTGGCCCGACTGCACGCCCACCACCGTTGCGCCGGCAGCCTTCATGGCATCTTGATAGCCCAGCGTGCGCTGCTGTGCATTGAAGGTGGTCGACACGCCTTCGATGATGCCGACCTTGTCGCCGGCCTTCAGCTCCTTGGCGAGCGCATCGCCCACCAGCTTGGCGCCGGCGCGGTTGTCGGGGCCGACGAACGGCACCTGGATGCCCTTTTCCTTGAGCGCGGCCGCGTCGAGCTGGTTATCGATGTTGACCACCAGGATGCCCTTGTCGATGGCGGCCTTGATCACCGGTACCAGCGCCTTCGAATCGGCCGGGGCGATCACCAGCGCGTTGATCTTCTGCGCCACCATCTGCTCGACCATCTTGATCTGGGCGGCGGTGTCGGTCTCGTCCTTGATGCCGTTGGCCACCAGCGTGTATTCGGAGGCATGGGCCTTCTGGTGCGCCTTGGCGCCGTCTTCCATGGTGCGGAAGAACTCGTTGGCCAGCGACTTCATGACCAGCGCGACCTTGGGCTTGTCCTGTGCGAAGGCGGGGGTTCCGGCAATGGCGCCCAGCAGCATGAGGGCGGCAGCGCTTTGCAGGGTACGGCGGGTGAACTTCATGGGAATGTCTCCTGGGATGGTTGATCAGAGCGGTACGCCGGTCTTTGCCGGGGGCTCCGATGTTAGCCGAGGGAAACGTTTGCGCAAACGTTTGCTAATCGGGGCTAACCCTGATGTTTTTGGGTAGGGAAGGAGGGGGTGAAGCCCTGCCCGGACCGGCCTGCAATCCCGCTCGCCTAAAATTGGCGGTTACCCAAGAGGACCCCCCATGAGTTTGCAATGCGGCATCGTCGGCCTGCCCAACGTCGGTAAATCCACCCTTTTCAATGCGCTGACCAAGGCCGGCATCGCGGCCGAGAACTATCCGTTCTGCACCATCGAGCCCAACGTGGGCGTGGTGGAAGTGCCCGATCCGCGGCTTGCGCAACTGAGCGAGATCGTCAAGCCCGAGCGCATCGTGCCCGCCATCGTCGAGTTCGTCGACATCGCTGGCCTGGTGGCCGGTGCCAGCACAGGCGAAGGCCTGGGCAACAAGTTCCTGGCGCACATCCGCGAGACCGACGCCACCGTCAACGTGGTGCGCTGCTTCGACGACGAGAACGTGATCCACGTGGCCGGCAAGGTCGACCCGATCTCCGACATCGAAGTGATCCAGACCGAACTCTGCCTGGCCGACCTCGCCACGGTCGAGAAGGCGCTGCACCGCCACACCAAGGTGGCCCGTTCGGGCGACAAGGACGCGCAGAAGCTCGTCGGCCTGCTCGAGCGCTGCCAGGCCGCGCTGAACGAGAACACGCCGGTGCGCGCGCTCGAGTTCACGAAGGAAGAGCAGCCGCTGGTGAAGAGCTTCACGCTGATCACCGCCAAGCCCGCGATGTTCGTCGGCAACGTGGCGGAAGACGGCTTCGAGAACAACCCCTACCTCGATCGCCTGCGCGAGTACGCCGCCAAGCAAGGAGCGCCCGTGGTCGCCATCTGCGCCAAGATCGAAGCCGACCTGGCCGAAATGGATGACGAAGACAAGAAGATGTTCCTCGCCGAGATCGGCCAGGAAGAGCCCGGCCTGAACCGCCTGATCCGCGCGGCCTTCAAGCTGCTGGGCCTGCAGACCTACTTCACCGCCGGCGTGAAGGAAGTGCGCGCCTGGACCATCCACATCGGCGACACCGGCCCGCAGGCGGCCGGCGTGATCCACGGCGACTTCGAGAAGGGCTACATCCGCGCTCAGACCATCGCGTTCGAGGACTACATCGCCTTCAAGGGCGAGCAGGGCGCGAAGGACGCGGGGAAGATGCGGTCGGAAGGCAAGGAATACGTCGTGAAGGATGGCGACGTGATGAACTTCCTGTTCAGTTCGTAATAGGGCTCGCCCCCAGGCTGCG
>NZ_AKIW01000122.1:0-4461 GCF_000282635.1 Variovorax sp. CF313 | reverse complement strand
CTTCCCCCTACCGGGGGCGACACCTGAGGCCCGGCGGAGCCGGTTCCTCGGTGTCTCGCGAAAACGCGGTTCGCGGGTTTTGCATGTTGTTGGGTAGACTCCGCGCGCCCGAATCGCTCGATTCCTCCTGACAAGGCCCGCCTCCATGCTCACCGTCCACCACCTCAACAACTCTCGCTCGCAGCGCGTGCTCTGGCTCCTCGAAGAGCTCGAGCTGCCCTACGAGATCGTCCACTACCAGCGCGATCCGCAAACCAGTCTGGCGCCCGCTTCGCTGCGGGCTGTCCATCCGCTGGGCAAGTCCCCGGTCGTCACGACGCAGGACGGGCTCACGCTCGCGGAGTCGGGCGCGATCATCGAGACGCTCATCGAGCGCCATGGCAACGGCCGCCTCGCGCCCGCGGTGGGTTCGCCCGAGGCGCTGCGCTATCGCTACTGGCTGCATTTCGCCGAAGGCACGGCGATGTCGCCGCTGCTGCTGAAGCTGGTGTTCGACCGCATCGAGACGAGCAAGATGCCCTTCTTCGCGAAGCCCATCGCCAAGGCCATCGCGGCAAAGGCGAAGTCGGCGTTCATCAACCCGAACATCGCGAATCACCTGAACTACATGGAGGCCGAACTCGGCAAGAGCGAGTGGTTCGCGGGCGATGCCTTCACAGGCGCCGACATCCAGATGAGCTTCGTGGTCGAAGCTTCGCAGGCGCGCGGCGGGCTCGATGCGAAGCGGCCGAAGCTGATGTCGTACCTGGAGCGCATCCACGCGCGTCCCGCGTACAAGCGCGCACTCGAGCGCGGCGGCCCCTACGCTTTGTTGAACTGATCAGAAGACCTGCAGCAGCGCCACCGTCATGGTGATGTAGCGCAGGAATTTCCCGATCGCCATGTAGGCCACGCAAGGCCAGAACGGCAGCTTGAGCCAGCCCGCCACCGCGCACAGCGGATCTCCCACCAGCGGCAGCCAGCTGAGCAGGCAGGCCTTCGGGCCGAGCCGCTCCAGCCAGCCCAGAACCCGCACATGGTGTTTCGAGTGCGAGTATTTGTCGGCCACCTTGTGCGCGCCGTAGCCCATCCACCAGTCGACCGCGCCCCCCAGCGTGTTGCCGATGGTGGCCACCGCGATGGCCGGCCAGAACATGTCGGGGTTGAGCTTGAGCAGCCCGAAGAGAAAGGGCTCGGAGCCCACCGGCAGCAGCGTGGCCGAGACGAAGGCCGCGACGAACAGGGTCGACAGGCCGTATTGCGGCAGCGCCAGCAGCGCCATGAGGGAGTCGAGCCACGCTTGCATAAGGTGGGCGAAGTATAGGCAGTGCTCACCTCGCAATTCCGTGGGAGAAAGCCCCGGATCGCACCGGTGTTTACACGGGTACCCGGACCGCAAATCGTTTCAGTCGCTGAAATGCGGCGTGGCTACAATCGTGCCTCATTTTTCAGCAGCCGAACGCGCACCGCTCCCCTTCCAAATGACCTTGCAGATCGGCACCCACACGCTGGAAAACCGCCTGTTCGTCGCGCCCATGGCCGGCGTGACGGACCGGCCCTTCCGCATGCTGTGCCGCCAACTCGGCGCTGGCTACGCGGTCAGCGAGATGGTCACGTCGCGCAAGGAACTCTGGGGCACGCTCAAGACATCGCGCCGTGCGAACCACGACGGCGAACCGGGCCCCATCGCGGTGCAGATCGCCGGCACCGACGCGGCCATGATGGCCGAGGCCACGGTCTACAACATCGAGCGCGGCGCGCAGATCATCGACATCAACATGGGCTGCCCGGCCAAGAAGGTCTGCAACAAGTGGGCCGGGTCGGCGCTGATGCGCGACGAACCGCTGGCGCTTGAAATCGTGCAGGCCGTGGTCGATGCCGCGCAGCCTTTCAACGTGCCGGTCACGCTCAAGATGCGCACCGGTTGGAGCGAAGAGCACCGCAACGCGGTGAAGCTCGCGCGCGATTTCGAATCGGTCGGCGTGCAGATGCTCACGGTGCACGGCCGCACGCGCGAGCAGGGCTACAAGGGCTTTGCCGAGTACGACACCATCGCGGCGGTAAAGGCCGCGGTGCGCGTGCCGGTGGTGGCCAACGGCGACATTCGTTCGCCGGAGAAGGCGCGCGACGTGCTTGCGGCCACCGGCGCCGACGCGGTGATGATCGGCCGCGCCGCGCAGGGCCGGCCGTGGATCTTCCGCGAGATCGCGCATTTCCTGGAGACCGGTACGCACCGCGCGCCGCCGCTGGTGGCCGAAGTGCGCCGCTTGCTGCTCGACCACCTGGTGGAGCACTATGCGCTGTACGGCGACTACAGCGGTGTGCGCACGGCGCGAAAGCACATCGGCTGGTATGTGCGCACGCTGCCCGACGGCGAAGCGTTCCGCGCACGCATGAACACCATCGAGGACTGTGCCGAGCAGCTGCGCGCGGTCGGCGGCTATTTCGACGGGCTGGCGGACCGCATGGACCGCATGCCCGTGCAGCACCTGGCGGACGAAGAGGCGTCGTCGGGTGAAGAGGAGGCGGCTTGCGCCGTCGATTGAGAAAAAGAGAAGAAGCAATGAGCAAGAAACATATCGAGGACTGCGTACGCACCAGTCTGGACAGCTACTTTCGCGACCTGCGCGGCACCGAGCCCGACGGCATGTACGAAATGCTCGTGCGCGTGGTCGAGAAACCCCTGCTCGACGTCGTCATGACGCGCGCGGAAGGCAACCAATCCAAAGCCGCGCAATGGCTGGGCCTGAATCGCAACACGCTTCGCAAGAAGCTGGTCGAACACAAACTTTTGAAATAACTCCACGGCATATCCCATGGCCCAGACCGCACTCATCTCCGTTTCCGACAAAACCGGCATCCTCGAATTCGCCCAGGCGCTGCATGCGCTGGGCATCAGGCTGCTGTCCACCGGTGGCACCGCCAAGCTGCTGGCCGATGCCGGCCTGCCCGTCACCGAAGTCGCCGACCACACCGGCTTCCCCGAAATGCTCGACGGCCGCGTGAAGACGCTGCACCCGAAGATCCACGGCGGCCTGCTCGCGCGCCGCGACCTGCCCGCGCACGTGGCGGCCATCAAGGAACACGGCATCGACACCATCGACCTGCTGGTGGTCAACCTGTACCCGTTCGAAGCCACGGTGGCCAAGCCCGGCTGCACGCTCGAAGACGCGATCGAGAACATCGACATCGGCGGCCCGGCCATGGTGCGCAGCGCGGCCAAGAACTGGAAGGACGTGGGCGTGCTGACCGACGCATCGCAGTACGCCGTGGCGCTGGCCGAACTGAAGGCCGGCGGCAAGCTCAGCGACAAGACCAAGTTCGCGTTCTCGGTCGCCGCGTTCAACCGCATCGCCGACTACGACGGCGCCATCAGCGACTACCTCTCGGCCATCGACTTCGACGCCAGCATCGGCCAGCCAGCGCCCAAGCGCTCGCTGTTCCCCGCGCAGAGCAACGGCCGTTTCGTGAAGGTGCAGGACCTGCGCTATGGCGAGAACCCGCACCAGCAGGCTGCGTTCTACCGCGACCTGTACCCGGCGCCCGGTTCGCTCGTGTCGGCCAAGCAGCTGCAGGGCAAGGAGCTCAGCTACAACAACATCGCTGACGCTGATGCCGCATGGGAATGCGTGAAGAGCTTCGACGTGCCCGCCTGCGTGATCGTGAAGCACGCCAACCCGTGCGGCGTGGCCATCGGCAAGGACGCTGCCGAGGCTTACGGCAAGGCCTTCAAGACCGACCCGACCTCGGCCTTCGGCGGCATCATCGCCTTCAACCGCCCTGTGGACGGCGCGACCGCACAGGAAATCGCCAAGCAGTTCGTCGAAGTGCTGATGGCGCCCGGCTACACGCCGGATGCGCTCGAAGTGTTCCAGGCCACCAAGGCCAAGCTCAACGTGCGTGTGCTCGAGATCGCGCTGCCCGCGATCGCAGGGTCGCCTGGCTCCCGTGGCGGCGCCACCGACTGGGACAACGGCCGCAACGCCATGGACGTGAAGCGCGTCGGCTCGGGCCTGCTGATCCAGACCGCCGACAACCACGAGCTGGCCGTCAGCGACCTCAAGGTGGTCAGCAAGAAGCAGCCCACGCCGCAGCAGCTGCAGGACCTGCTGTTCGCCTGGAAGGTCGCGAAGTACGTCAAGAGCAACGCGATCGTGTTCTGCGCCAACGGCATGACCATGGGCGTGGGCGCGGGCCAGATGAGCCGCCTCGATTCGGCGCGCATCGCCAGCATCAAGGCCGAGCACGCCGGCCTGTCGCTGAAGGACACGGCCGTGGCGAGTGACGCCTTCTTCCCGTTCCGCGACGGCCTCGACGTGGTGGTCGATGCGGGCGCGAGCTGCGTCATCCAGCCGGGCGGTTCGATGCGCGACCAGGAAGTGATCGACGCTGCCGACGAGCGCGGCGTGGTGATGGTGCTGTCGGGCGTACGGCATTTCCGCCACTGACGACGCTCCCTTCCAGAACACCGCGGAACCGGCT
>NZ_AKIW01000121.1 GCF_000282635.1 Variovorax sp. CF313 | reverse complement strand
CGCGCACTTCGTGTCGCTTCTCCTTCCCCCTGCCGGGGGCAACACCTGAGGCCCGGCAAAGCCGGTTCCTCGGTGTTTCACGAAGGGGCTTCGCTTCGCTTGCCTCGCGGATCAGTTGGTGCCGAGCCTTGTGGTCCTGCGCAGCGGTGGGTTTGCGAACGACGTGCCGGGCGAGCGGTCGACCGTGGGCTCGGCCGCGCAAGTCGTGTTGCTCGAGATGCACAGCGCACCCAGCAGGCCGTCTTCCGTCAGCACCTGCCGCCTCGGCGCGCCGAAGAGGCGGTCGATCCAGCCGTTGGGGCCGGCCGGGTCGATGCGCAGTTCGCCGGTGGTGCGCGCCAGGCGCAGCTCGGAGATGCGCAGGTCGAACACGCCATCGATGTAGTCGAACAGCAGGGTGTAGTAGTCGAGCTGCGCGTCGAGCACCTTGGGCAGGGTCTCGCGGCCGAACTCCATGAGGCGGCGGCGGCCGCGGAAGGCCTGGCCGGCCGTGCTCACGGCTTCCATCAGCTGGCGCTCGCGCTCGCGGCCCGACACGGTGCGCGCCCACGATGCCGATGTGAGCTCGAACAGGTTGAGCTTCACGCTTTCGAGCTTGGCTTCCTGGTTGGCGACTTCGGCCAGCGCCGACTTCAGGCGCAGCTGCCGGTCGAAGCCGTTGCCGAAGTTCCAGTTGAGTTCGAAGGCGGCGCGCGTCGGGTCCTGCGGCGAGACGCCGCGCGGGTCCTTGCTTTTCACGAGCACGGCGTCGAGCGAGGGGTAGAGGCTCGCGTCCTGCTGGTCGGCCAGCGCCTTGGCGCGGTCGATGCGGCCCTGCGCCTCGGCGATCTCGGTGCTGCGCGACTCGGCGCGGCGCAGCGCCTCTTCCTGCGAGGAGATGCGCCACTGCGCCGGCGCCGCGAGCACGGGCAGCGACTCGGCATTGGGCGAGAACTTGAAGTAGTTGCGGAACTTGGCAAGGGCCTCGTCGCGCTGCGCCTCGAAGTCGGACTCGCGCGCGGCCACCAGCGCGCGCCGCGAGGCCGCCATGTTGAGGTCGTTGTCGCCGCTTACGCCCAATGCCACGCGGCGGGCTTCGGCCTTGGAGATTTCGGCCACCACCTCGGTGGCCTTGTGCGCGATCTGCTTCTTCAGGTCGAAGCGCTGCACCTGCAGGTAGGCGGTGAGCGCATCCAGCACCACCTTCTGCGAGGTGGTGACGACGGCCTCGTCGTCTGCCTGGTTGGCCGCTTCGGCGGCGCGCTGCGCCGCGCTCATTGCGCCGCCGTCGAGGAGGCTCACGCGCGCCTCGGCGGTGAGCACGGTGTAGCTCTGCGTCTTGGCATTGGCCGCGCCGCTGTTGTAGTTGCCGGACGAGGTGCCGAACTTGAAGCGCGGGTAGCGCGCCTGCCTGGCCGCGTCCACGCCGTAGCTGCTGGTGTTGGCCGCGGCCTGCGCGGTCTGCACTTCGGGGTAGTCCTGCGACAGCGCGACCAGGGCCTGCTTCACCTGCTGGGTGTAGCTCGCGGCGCCGAGCGAGGGCGGGGACAGCCGGCGCGCAAGCAACAGCCGGGCACCCGCCTCCTGCTGCTCCTGCGCGAAGGCGACGGGCGGCAGGACGAAGCTCGCGCACAGCGCTGCACAGACAACGCCGGCGCCCATGCGGCGTCGGTCGGCCGGTTGGCGGTACTTCATGGTTCGCGGAAGGCTTCGCGCCGCAGCTTGAGCACAGGTCGCAGGATGTACCAGATGAACGGATCGGTGCCCACACGCAAGTCCACTTCGGACTCCATGCCAGGCGTGATGCGGTTCTCGTCGCGGCCCACATGGGACTGCGACATGCTGATGAGCAGCCGGTAGTACGGCGCGCCGCTGGCGATGGCGGGGTCGCGGTCGGCGTCGGCCGCCACCAGCTTGACCTTGCCGTCGACGGCACCGTAGCGCAGGTAGTCATAGGCGGTGATCTTCACGCGCGCTGGCTGGCCCACTTCGATGAAGCCGCGGTCGTTGGGGTTGAGCCGCGCCTCGACCATGATCTCGTCCTCGTCGGGCACCACCTCGAGGATGGATTCGCCGGGCTTCACGACCCAGCCGGGGCTGGAGTTGCGCAGGCCCTTGACGATGCCGTCCGACGGCGCCTTCACCACGGTGCGCGAGCGCTGGGTGCGCGCGCGCGCCAGGTCTTCGCTCAGGCTCGCGAACTGTCGCTCCACCGTGGCCAGTTCGTCCGACGCGCGCCGGCGAAAGCGCCCTTCGGCCTCGGCCATCTTGGCCTGTGCCTCGGTGATGGACGCGTTGGCGGAGATCACGCCCTGGCGCGCCACGGCGAGTTCGCTGCGCACGCCTTCGGCCTGCCGGCGCTTCTCCAGCACCTCGACCTGGCCGACCAGTTTCTCGCTGAACAGCTGCTCGGAGATTTCGAGCTCCTTCTGCATCAGCGCCAGCCGGTCGCTCAGGCCCTTGACCTTGGCCTGCTGCTCCAGCTGCTTGCTGCGCGCCTGCTCCAGGCCCGACACGGCGCCGGCCATGACACCGCGCTGTTCGAGCGCGCGCGCCTGGTAGGCGCCGGTCTCGCCTTCGAACACGCTTTCGTCGATGTCGGCGGCGAAGGATTCACGCTTGAGCGGCTGGCCGCGGCTCTCGGCCATGAGCCGCACGCGCGTGGCCTGCGTGGCCGCGTAGCGGGCCGAGAGCTCCTCGAAGTTGAGGCCGCTGCCGCCAAGATCGATCTCGACCAGCGACTGGCCCTGCTTGACCTTCTCGCCTTCCTTCACCAGCACGTTGCTGACGATGCCGCCTTCCAGATGCTGGATCGACTTGACGCGGTCCGAGGGGATCACGCGACCGGGTGCGACAACCACGGTTTCCATCGGAAAACCGAGGCCGACCAGCGCCAGCACGCCGATTGCGCCGCCGATGATCCATTGCCGCCGCCGCCCCTGCGGCGAGGCCTGGGCCGCGCGCCTGTCGTTCTCGTCCTGAAGAATCTGCGGCAAATCTGATTTCAAGTCGCGTCCCCGATCACTCGTCATTCGCTCTTCGTTCGTTCTTCGTCACGCCATCGAACGGGAGGCAGCGGCGCTCGCGCCGTCTTCCGCATCGCCCAGCGCCACCAGCGGCTTCTTCACGCCGAACAGCTTCGGCACCATCACCGCCGCCGCGCCCTGCTCCACGTTGCCCTGCCCCGTGACGTGATAGACCACGTTGGCGGCGGAGACGATGCGCAGCGAATGCGTGACCACCACCACGGTGCGCACCTTGGCCACCGCGAGCAGCGTGGCGAGCAGGTTTCGCTCGCTCTGAAAGTCGAGGTCGTTGCTGGGCTCGTCGAGCACCAGCACCGAAGGTTTGCGCAGGAAGCTCATGGCCAGCGCGAGCTTGCGCCGCTCGCCCACCGAGACGCCGGTGCCGCCTTCGCCGATCATGGTGCGGTAGCCGTCAGGCAGCCGCGAGATGAAGTCGTGCGCGCCCGAGAGCTTGCAGGCCGCGACGATCTGCTCGTCGCTCTGGCCGGGCGCCGTGCGGCGCATCACGTCGATCAGCGAGCCGCCGAACCAGTAGACCTCCTGCGAGAGGTAGCTGATCCAGCGCGACAGCTCTTCGCGGCCGAACTGCGAGAGGTCGTACTCGCCGATGCTGACGATGCCGCGCGTGGGCGTGTACAGGCCCGACAGCAGCTTCACCATGGTCGACTTGCCCGCGCCGTTGCGCCCGACGATCACGTGCAGCCCGCCCGGGCCGATGTCGAGGTCGACGTTTTCCAGCACCGGCTGCTGCGCGGTGTCGGTGAAGCTGAAGCTCACGTCCTTCAGGGTGATGCGGCCGAGCGGCTGCGGCAGGGTCATGCCCGTGGGCGGTTTCTCGACCGGTTCGCACAGCACGCTCTCGAGCCGCTTGGCGGCTTCCTTGGCGGTGGCCAGCGAACGCCAGTTCGACACCAGCCCGGCCACCGGCTGCAGCGCCTTGAGCGCCAGCATGTTCGAGGCGACGAGGCCGCCCACCGTCATCCACTGCTCCATCACCGAGACGGCGCCCACGGTCACCACGATGACCGAGAACACCGTGAGCAGCACGGTGGTGCCGTCGCGCGCGGTCTCGATCTGGCCGTTCTTGCTGAAGCTCTCGGTGAGCCAGGCGTTGTAGGTCTGGCGCCACATGTCGCTGATGGGGCCGTCGTTGGCCTGCGTCTTCAGCGTTTCGCGCGCATGGCAGATCTCGGCGGTCATGCGGTCGAGGCCGCGGCCGCGCTGCACTTCTTCCACGCGGCCGGCGCGGACCTCGTCGGCCCACCACCAGGCCAGGAACGACATGATGGCGAGAAACGCCGCCACCACGGGCAGCACCGGCAAGGCGACGATGCCGATCACGGCGAGCGCGAAGATCGCCATCGGCAGGTCGAAGATCGATTGCGCGAGGCCGCCGGTGACGGTGCCGCGCACCGAGCCCACGTCGCGAAAGTATTGCTGCCACACCGAGGCGGGACGTGCCTCGAGCGCGCGCAGCGGCCGGGCCAGCATCGATTGCAGCAGGGCACCGGAAACGCCGTGGTCGATGATGGCGCCCGCGTTGCGCAACAGGCGCGAACGGCGTGTGCGCAGCCAGAACTCGATGCACAGGAAGAACAGGATGCCGCTCACCAGCGCAGCGAGCGTCGAGAAGCCGCTGCGCGACAGCACGCGGTCATACACCTGCAGCAGGAAGATGGAGGGCAGCAGCCCGAACAGGCTGATGGGAAGCGAACGCCATGCCGCGCTCTTCACGAGCGGGTAGGCCGCGCGGAACGCGGCGTTCAGTGCCCCGGCATAAGGACTGGCACCCGGCTCGTCCGGCGTTTCGGCAACCAGCTGGCTGGGCAAGAGAAACTTGATCATGGGAAAAAGCCGATCCGTCGTGCAATGACGCCTGAGCCATTATCAACTGTTACCTCACTGTTACAAGGCAAAAATTCACGCTCCGGCCAGCACCAGTGCGATGTTGGCGCACAGCAGCATGCAGAGCACCCAGGCGCACAGCAGCTGCGCCCAGCCCAGCCACCAGCGGCGCATCGGCGGCCGCCGCCGCGGCGGCGCCTCATGGTCGAAGGGCGATTGCGGAAGTACATCCCATCTCGTGCTCATGGCAGTGCTTTCAAAACCCGGGCCAACCGGGACAGGCCTACGCCTGCGGAACTCTTCGCCAGCACCCAGTCGCCGGGCTGCAGCAGCCCGCCGAGCGCGGTCGACAGGTCGGACACATCGACGAACCAGTGCGAGCGAACCTTTGTACGAATGCGCGCGTGCAGTGCCCGCATCAGCGGGCCGCACAGCAGCACGCGGTCGGGCTGTGAGGCCAGCAGCTCGGCCTCGAGGTCGAGGTGGTGGCGTTGCGCGGCGGGGCCGAGCTCCTGCATGTCGCCGAGGATCGCCACGCGCCGCGCCGGCTCGCAGGGGGCCTGCGACAGCATCTCGAGCGCCGCGCGCATCGAGCTCGGGTTGGCGTCGTAGGTCTCGTCGATCAGCTTGAAGCTGCCGCCGCCGATGTGAATGGTGTGCAGCGCACCGCGGCCGCCCGGCGGCTCGAAATGCGCGAAGGGCTCGACCGCCGCGGCCAGCGGCAGGCGCATGGCCTGCAGGGCCGCAAGCGCGGCGATGGCGCTTGCGCCCATGTGGCGCCCCGGTGCATTGAGCCGCAGCTGGAAGGGCTCGCCCGCCACCAGCGCCTGCACCTCGCCGTGGTCGAAGGCGAGCAGGCGCACGTCGGCGTCCTCGTGCTCGCCGCAGGTGACGATCTGCAGCTGCCGCGCCGTTGCCGCTTCGGCGAAGGTCGCGAACTCGGGCATGTCGCGGTTGAGCACCACGCTGCCGCCCGGCGCCATGGCTAGCAGGATCCGGCTGTCGAGCCGCGCGGCGGCTTCGGTCGGGCCGCGGTGCTTCTGCGACGCGGCCGAGAGCCCCGTCACCACCAGCAGCGAAGGCCGCACCAGCTGCGCCGAGGCCGGCATGTGCGAGGTGCCCATCTCCAGCACCCAGTAGGCGGCGTGCCGTGGCATGCAGGTCATGTTCCAGGCGATGCCCGATGGCAGGCTGACGTTGCCCTCGGGCTGGCCGACCTCGCCCCACACGGTGAGCGCGCCGGCCAGCATGGCGGCCACGGTGCCGCTGGCGACGCCGTTCGCCGCGCCGCTGCCGAGCACGCCGCACACGCGGCCGGTGAACTCGGCGCGCGCATGATCGCCCAGCTCCAGCACGGCCTGCAGCACGTTCGGCACCTTGAGCACGGGCACGCGCTTGTCGAGGTGCGGCTTGGGGTCGGTGCACAGCACGGCGGCGGCCGGCTGCAGCACGCCCTTGAGCGTGACGGCGGCCAGCGGCGTCTTCGACGGCCGCGCCTGGTGGTCGAACACCACGCGGCCCTTGCGCATGAACGAGCGCTGCGCCACGCCGGTGGCGCGCCAGCCGTCCTCGGGCTTGACGACCCATTCGCCGCCGGTGACGTGCGCCATCTCGCTCGCGGTCCAGGCGGCGCCGTCGTCGCGCACGCCGGCACTCCCGCCGCCGCTCGTGCCGCCCGTACCGGGCAAGGTGCGCCGCTCCACCAGGTAGCGGTGGTAGGCGGCGAAGCCCGACAGGTAACGCTCCACGTCGTCGATGCGCACGCGAAACGAGTGATGGCGGATGAAGAACGAGCCGACGATGCTCGACGGACGGCGAAGGTACATCGCCATCTCGGGCCAGAAGAAGCCATTGAGCAGGTAGTGCGCGCGGTAGTCGAGCGCGCGATAGAACTTCTCGGTGTCGAGCTCGTCGAGCAGGTGCCGCATCGCGGGCATGCCTTCGAGCCGCTGGAGCATCTGCTGCGCGGCCAGCATGAGTTCGAGCAGCGTCGGGAAGGTGGTCTTCCGGTCGAGCACGAAGTCGAGATACCCCGCCACGTTCTGCAGGCCGAAGCGGAAGTACTTCTCCTGCGGGCTCCAGTGCGTGAGTTCGTGGACGCAGCGGCTGAGCCAGTGGTCATGCACCTGCCAATGCTGGCTGGCAATGAAATGGTCGAAGGCCTTCTCGACCGCGGCCAGCCATTGCGGCTCGCGTGTGAGGCCGTACAGGCGCATGAGGCCGTAGGCCGCCTCGCCGTCGTAGCAGACGATGCGCGAGGCCTGCTTGAGCGTGAGGTCGGCCGCGTGCAGCACGTGGTTGAAGCGGCCGGTGGCCGCATCTTGCAGCGACACGATGCCGAGCGCGAGCTTTTCCAGCAGCGGCAGCCAGTGGCGCGTGTCCATCAGCTCGCAGTACTTCACCAGCGCGAGCACGCAGGCCGCATTGCCGCCGAGCTTGATCTCGCCGCCGGTGTCGACCAGGAACGCCACCGCGCGCCCATCCGCCAGCGTGTAGTCGCGGATCAGCGAGGCCGTGAGATGGTCGAGCGAGCGGTCGATGGCCGCGCGCAGCGTTTCGTCGCGCGTGAGCTCCCACGCCTCGAGCATGGCGTGGAGCGCGCTCGCATGGCGCGCCGCGTCGTAGGTCGGGATGCGGCGATCGAAGCACGGGAAATAGCCGTACACGAAGAGGCCGTCGCTCTGCACCTGGCGCGCGAGATACGAAGAGCCGCTGCGCACGAGGTCGAGCACCGACTGCGGGTTCAGCGCCGGCAGCTGCCGGCGGCCCGCATCGAGCCCCGTACCCACGAGCTTGTGCACCACGCCATCGGGCTGGCAGAACACACCCACCGTCGCCAGCAGGTAGACCGGCTGCTCCGAGGGCATGCTGTCCAGCGGCGGCGAACACTGGAAGCGCTCCTGGCCGTAGACCTCGAAGTTGCGCGGGTTCACCACCGAATGCGCAATGGTCGAGTCGCCGCACAGCATGGCGTTGGCATTGAGCTCCTGCTCGGTGAAGGCGAGCGCGAAGTCCTGGTCGAAGGCCAGGCCGAGGCGGAAGTAGTTGCGCTTGACGGCGGTGAGCTGCGTCTTGAACTGCACCCACTCCATCGGGCTCGCGCCCTCGACCCAGTCGATGCGCAGCCACGGCGACACGACGCCGCGCTCGCGCACCCAGCGCTCGACGCGCCCGGCGCCTTCGCGCCAGGCGGTTTCGAATTCGGTGGCCCGCGCGTGCACGACGTGTGCGCGCTGCGCGCCATCGCTCACGGAGAAGAACAGCGTGAACGCCGGATAGGGGGCCGGCAGCGCCGCGCACAGCGAAGCCAGGCGTTCGTGGCAGGCGTGGAGCTGGTCTGTGAAGGACATCATTCGGCCCCGATCCAATGCGGGAGACCGGCCGCGCCCGTCATCTGCTCTCGCTTCGATGGCGTGTGCGCAGACCGGGAACTGCCGTCGAAGTCATCGCGGTGATCCGGCTTCAGCGGTAGCTGAATTCGGCTCGGCGATTGAGCTGATAGCCCTCCTCGGTGGTTTCGGTGGACGCGGGTTTCTCCACGCCCCAGCTGATGGCCTCGATGCGCTCGGCGGGCACGCCCAGTTGCGTGAGCGTGCGCTGCACGGAGTCGGCGCGGCGCTGTCCTAGCGCGAGGTTGTATTCGCGCCCGCCGCGCTGGTCGGTGTGGCCTTCGATCACGATCCGGCTCGCCGGCCGGTTGCGCATGAAGCCCGCGTGTGCCTCGACGACGTTGCGGTCGCCGGGCCGGATGTTGTACCTGTCGAAGTCGAAATAGACGATCTTCGCCACGCCGGCCGGTCCGTTCTGCACCGGCGGCGGAGGGGGCGGCTCCACCTTCGCCACCGGGGCGGCCGCGCCCTTGTTCGAGTAGTAGTAGGTTGCGTCGTCGCGGCCCGTCTTCGGGGCCGCGCAGCCCACGAGGACTGCGCCGAGGGCGACGATGGCCAGTGTCTGGAAATTCTTCTTCATATCGATCCTTTCGGGGGACAGGCCGGTGGCGGCCTGTCCCTGGTGCTGCGCTCCCCCACTGCTCCTTCTGCGTTCTTGTTGCCGTTCAGCCCAGCAGGCCGTGCAGCACGTTCGTCACGGGCGACAAGGCGGTGCCGGTCGGGCTGTGATCGACCAGGCTGGTGATCGGGGTCACGACGTCGGTCACCAGCGGAGTGACCGCGTGCGTGACGCTGCCCACCAGGTCGCCGGCCGGGGAAGCGGCCCCCGAACCGGCCAGGATGTCGGTCACCGGGGCGAGCAGGTCGGAAACCGCGCTCGTCGGGTTCGATGCCACCGGAGCAGCATCGGTCACGCCGCTCACCACGCTGGTGACGGGCTCCAGGATGTTTGCCACCGGGCTGCTGCCACCCGACAAGCCGCCGAGCAGGCTGCCCACCAGGCCGTCCTGGCCCAGGAGGCTGCCGACGAGGCCGTCGCTGCCGAGCACGCCGTCGAGCAGGCCGCCGGTGCCGCCACCGGTCGCGCCGCCGAGGACGCCGCCCAGAAGACCGTCGCTGCCGAGCACGCCGTCGAGCAGGCCGCCTGTGCC
>NZ_AKIW01000120.1:0-13571 GCF_000282635.1 Variovorax sp. CF313 | reverse complement strand
AAGCCGGTTCCGCGGTGTTCTGGCAATCAAACCCCGACGCCCAGCAAGCCTTCCAGCAGTTCCTGGTTCGAAGCCAGTTCGCTGCTGGGCCCCGCGTGCACGACGGTCCCGCGCTCCAGCACGATGGCCTTGTGGGTCATCTCCAGCGCCAGCACAGGGTGCTGCTCCACCACGATCGACGCCAGTCCTTCCGACTCGCACAAACGGCGAATAGCAGCAGCCAGCTCTTCCACGATGATCGGCGCGAGGCCCTCCATCGGCTCGTCGAGCAGCAGCAGCTTGGGGTTGGTCATCAGCGCGCGGCCGATGGCCAGCATCTGCTGTTCTCCGCCCGAGAGCTGGTTGCCGTAGTTGCCGCGCCGCTCGCGCAGGCGCGGGAAGAAGTCGTAGACGCGCTGGAGGTTCCAGCCGCCGAGCCGCGAGATCACGGTGAGGTTTTCTTCCACCGTGAGCGACGGGAACACCTCGCGCTCCTGCGGCACCCAGCCCAGCCCCGCACGCACGCGCTGGTGCGACGGCCAGCGCGAGATGTCGGCGCCCTGCCAACGGATCGCGCCCTGCATCACGCGGGTGTTGCCCATCAGCGTTTCCAGCAGCGTGGTCTTGCCCACGCCGTTGCGCCCGAGGATGGCGAGGCTCTCGCCTTGCTGCAGCGAAAAGTCGAGCCGGTCGAGCACGACGGCGTTGCCGTAGCCGGCGGTGATGCGGTCGAAGGCGAGTGCTTCAGGCATGGTGATGCGAGCTTCCCAGGTAGACCTCGCGCACGCGCGGGTCGGCGCCGATGTCCGAAGGCGTGCCCTCGGTGAGGATGCGTCCGCCGACCAGCACCGAGATGCGGCGCGAGAAGCGGAAGACGAGCTTCATGTCGTGTTCGATGAACAGCACACTGATGTCCTGCGGCAGCGCCGCGATGGCCTCGAACAGCTCGCCGCTCTCGTCCTGCGGCACGCCGGCGGCGGGCTCGTCGAGCAGCAGGATGCGGGGCTTGGCCGCGAGCGCCAGCGCGATCTCGAGCAGGCGCTGCTTGCCGTAGGCCAGCTCGGCCACGGGCACGTCGGCCAGGCTGTCGAGCCTGAGCGTGCCGAGCAGCGCATGCGCTTCGTCGAACACCGCGCTGCAGCCCTTGAGCGGCCGCCACCAGGTGGCGCCCAGCCCTTCGCGCTCGCTGATCGCCAGCACCACCGACAGCAGCGGCGTGAGGCTGGGGAACAGCGTGTTGATCTGGAACGTGCGCGCCAGGCCCATGCGTGCGCGCTTGTCGCACGACAGGCGCGTGATGTCGCGTTCGCCCATGTGGATCGAGCCGCTGGTGGGCTTGAACACGCCGGTGAGCAGGTTGATGAGCGTGGTCTTGCCGGCGCCGTTGGGGCCGATCAGCGCTTGCCGCGCGCCGGGTTCGAGCGACAGGCTCACGTCGCTCACGGCCTGGAACGCGCCGAAGCGGATGCCCAGGCCCTGGGTGCGCAAGGTGTGCGTGGTGCTCGAGCTCATCGCGCCTTCCCCGTGCGAACGAAGCGCGACAGCGCGCCCATGATGCCGCCGCGGCCCAGCATGACCGCCGCGATCAGGAAGATGCCGAGCCAGAACATCCAGTACTGGGGGGTCATGTCGGCGAACCAGTCGTGCACGAGCATGTAGACGATGGCGCCGATCAGTCCGCCGTACAGACGGCCGGTGCCGCCCAGCACGAGGATGATGAGCACTTCGGCCGAGCGATTGAAGCCGATCGACTCGATGCCGACGAACTGCGTGGTCTGCGCCAGCAGCGCCCCCGCCACGCCGGCCACCGCGGCCGAGAAGGCATAGGCCATGCGCAGCCGCGCCTCCACCGGCGAGCCGATGGCGAGCATGCGCTTGCGGCTGTCGTGGATGCCGCGAAGAGCCAGGCCGAAGGGTGAGCGCAGCACCCGCCGCACGAGCAGGAACATCGCGAGCACCACGCCGAAGGCATAGCCGAAGGCGGTCTTGCCGTAGAGGTCGAAGTCGAAGAGGCCGAGCACGGGTGCAATCGCCACGCCTTGCAAGCCGTCGGTGCCACCGGTAATGCCCGAGAGGCGGTTGGCCACTTCGAACAGCAGCACGCACACGCCGATGGTGATCATGAGCCGTGTGAGGTCGGCGCCGCGCACGACGAGGTAGCTCAGCACATAGCCCAGTACGCCGCACACCGCGAGTGCGAACAGCAGGCCGGTGAAGGGCTCGCTCCAGCCGTACTTGGCGAGCAGGCCGGCCGCGTACGCACCAGCACCGAAGAAGGCCGCATGGCCCACGGTGAGGATGCCCGCATAGCCCAGCGCCATGTCGAGCGACACCGCGAAGAGGCCGAAGATCATCACCTGGCTCATCAGCGTGAGCTTGTCGGGCAGCAGGAAGAAGCTCGACGCCAAAGCCAGCCAGAAGGCGATTTCGGCAGCGCGCAGTTGAGTGGGGGAGAGGGTGACTGGCTTCATGCGCGTTCTATCGCTTGTGCTTGTCTTGAGCGCTGCTGTTCGGGGTGCGTGCACAGGGCGTCGGGTACTCCCCCTCCGCGAATGTCCACCGTGTCGGCGTGAGTGCACCCCGAAGGAAACGCGCACATCATGCGAGCCCCTTCTTCACGACGATGCCGTTGGGCCGCACCAGCAGCATGACGATCATGAAGACGTAGATCAGAAAGGCGCCAGCTTCAGGCAGGTAGTACTTGCCCGCCACGTCGACGATGCCGACCAGCAGCGCCGCGATGAACGGCCCGGTGACGGTGCCCGCGCCGCCCACGCACACCACCATCAGAAAGTAGACGAGGTACTTGAGCGGGAACGACGGCTCCAGCCCCAGCATGCCGAGGCTCAACGCACCGCCAAGACCGGCGAGGCCGCAACCCAGGGAGAAGGTCAGGAAGAACAGGCGCTGCACGTGAATGCCGGTGCCGCCCGCCACGCGCTGGTTGTCCACCGCTGCACGCACCATCGCGCCATAGCGCGTCTTGCCCAGGCCCAGCAGCAACGCAAGCAGCACGGCCACGCCGCAGACGATCAGGAACAGACGGTAGCGGCCCACCTCCAGGCCCAGCAGCGACACCTGGCCGTCGAGTGCCGGCGGCAGCGTGAAGGGCTGCATCGTCGGGCCGAAGAAGTACGTGAACGCGGCGATCGACACGAACACCACGCCGATCGACAACAGCACCTGGTCGAGCGGGTGCGCGCGGTACAGCCGTCGGTAAAACACGAACTCCAGCACCGCGCCCACCACCGCCGCCGACACGAAGGCCGCTGCCAGCGAGAGGCCGAAGCCCAGGCCAAAGTGGTTCATCAGCACGCTGGCCACGTAGCCGCCCACCATCGCGAAGCTGCCGTGCGCGAGGTTGACGAAATTCATGAGCCCCATCGTGATGGACAGGCCCACGCCGATGAGGAACAGGAGCATGCCGTAGGCCACTCCATCGAAGATCACGATGCCCATGAATTTCCTGCTGGCTTGCTTACTTGGCGGCGGCTTCCTTGGCCGGGTCTTTCACGCGGTCGAACTTGTCGAACTCGACGTTCACCAGCTGGCCGTTCACGCGCTCCGTCTTGCGGATGTAGACGGTCTGCACGATGTCGCGCGTGGCCGCATCGATCTCGATCGGGCCGCGCGGGCTCTCGAAGCTCAGGCCCTTGAGCGCGTCCATGAACTTGTCGCCGCCGGTGTCGCCCTTGGTCTTGGCCAGCGCGAGGTCGATGGCGGCCATGGCGTCGTAGGCGGTCACGGCAAAGTAGCTCGGGCGCAGCCTGGTGCCGTTGTCGGCGGCGAAGTCCTTCACGAACTTCTGGTTCTTGGCCGAGGGGTGCGCGAAGGAGTAGTGGTGGCTGGTGACCAGGCCCAGCGCCACGTCGCCGGTGGCGTCGAGGTAGCTGTCGTCGGTGGCCTCGCCGGTGGCGTAGAGCTTGATGCCGGCCTGTTCCATGCCGCGCTCCTTCCACACCTTCAGGAAGGCCGGCGGCATCACGCCCGAGGGGAAGAAGAAGAACACGGCCTGGGGCTTGGCATCCTTGATGCGCTGCACGTAGGCCGAGAAGTCGGGGTTGTTCATCGGCGTGCGCACTTCGCCCGAGACCTTGCCGCCGCCGGCGGTGAAGGTCTTCTTGAAGGCGGTTTCCGCATCGACGCCCGAGGCGTAGTCGGCCACGACCGTGTACGCGTCCTTGATGCCTTCCTTGAGCATGTAGCGCGCCATCGGGTCGGTGACCTGCTGCACGGTGAACGACAGGCGCGCCACGTAGGGCGAACTGTTGGTGATGGCCGAGGAGGCGGCGTTCATCACGAGGGTCGGGATCTTCGCCTGCGTGGCGATGGCGCCCACGGCGTATGCGTTGGGGCTGAAGTCCAGGCCGGTAAGGATGCTCGCCTTGTCGCGCACGATCAGCTCCTGCGCGATGCGCTTGGCGGCGTCGGGCGCGGGGCCGGCGGTGTCTTTCTTGATGATCTCGACCGTGCGGCCACCGACCTTGCCGCCATGCTCCTTCAGGTAGAGCGCGATGCCGGCGTCGAACTGGCGGCCGTAGTCGGCGTAGGGGCCGGAGTAGGTGGCAATGAGGCCGATGCGCAGCGGCTCGTCGGCGGCCTGCGCCGCGGCACCCAGCAGGCCGAGGCCGGCCAGCAGCAGGGTCGAGAGGATGGTTCTCTTGGTCATCGTCATTGGAAAACGCCTTTCAGGTGGAATGGATGCGGCCGCTCGGGCGCCGCTGTCGTGTAACCGGATGTGCAAAGCGGGCGATGATGCCCGAGCCGCGCTTCAGATCTGGGTATCGGGCACGCGCACCGTGAGGCCATCGAAGGCCGTGGTGATGTTGAGCTGGCAGCTCAGGCGCGAGCCAGGCTTGCGCTCGGAGGCGACGGCGTCGAGCAGCGCGCTCTCCATGTCGTCGGGCGGTGGCAGCAGGTCGACGAAGGCGTCGTCCACGTAGACGTGGCAGGTGGCGCAGGAGCAGCAGCCGCCGCACTCGGCGTCGATGCCGCGCACGTTGCCGCGAATGGCGGTCTCCATCACGCTGGCGCCGACCTTGGCGTCGACCGCGCGCGTGGCGCCGTCCTTGAGGATGTAGTGGATCGTGGGCATGGGTCTCGGGGCTAGAACATGTCGAAATACTCTCGGTGCTCCCATTCCGAGACCTCGAGGTTGAAGCGGGCGATCTCCGCTTCCTTGATGTGGCAGAGGTAGTCGACGAAGGTCTTGCCCATCTGCGCGTTGAGCATTTCGTCGCGGCGCAGGCAGGCCAGCGCCTCGCCCAACGAGCGCGGCAGTTGTTCGGCCGGCGTTTCGTAAGGCGCGTCGGCCGAAGGGCCGGGGTCGGTCTTGTGGTGGATGCCGTCCAGGCCCGAGAACAGCTGCGACGCGAGGTACAGGTACGGATTGGCCGTCGGCTCGCCCACGCGGTTCTCGATGCGCGAGGCGTTCTGCCCCACGCCGCCGAGTACGCGAAGCATCGCGCCGCGGTTGTCGCGTGCCCAGATCGCACGGTCGGGCGCGAGCGAGAAGGGGCGGTAGCGCCGGTAGCCGTTGATGGTGGGGCTCGCCAGCGCGGCCGCGCCGCAGGCGTGCGCCTTCAGGCCCCCGAGGTAGTGCATGCCGATTTCGCTCAGGGTCTGGCCCTCGGCCTGCGGCATGAACGCGTTCACACCGTCGCTCTTGCGGCGCAGCGACTGGTGCAGGTGCCAGCCGCTGGACATCACGTTCGGGATCTTCGGGCGGCACATGAAGGTGGCATGCAGGCCGGCGCGCTGGCAGATCTGCTTGATGGCGCTGCGCAGCAGCACCATGGTGTCGGCGGGCATCACGCCGGCGGTGGGGCCGAAGGTCAACTCGAACTGGCTCGGGCCGAACTCGATCTCGAGCGAACGCAGCGGCAGGCCGAGCGCGATGAGGTTCGAGCGCAGCAGCTCCATCAGCGTGTCGACGCGGTCGTAGCGCAGCTCGGTGAGGTACTGGTGCCCGTGCGACAGCAGCGACACGCGCGGCGGCTCGCCCGGCTGGCCCGAATCGGCCAGGCCCATGCGTGCGTCGTCCAGCTTGAAGACGTGGAACTCGACCTCGAGGCCGGCGATGAAATCGAGCCCCAGCTCGTCGAGCTGGCGCACCGCGCGCTGCAGGATCTGCCGCGTCGCGAAGGGGCAGGGCGTGCCGTCGGCCATGTAGGCGTCGCACATCACCCAGCCGGTGCGCGACGACCATGGCAGCACCTTGAACGTGGCGGGGTCCGCCACGATGGTGAAGTCCGCGCCGCCCTGCAGGCCTTCGATGGCGAAGCCGCCGCCTTGCGTGAACACCGGGAACACGGTCTTGTGGGATGTGTCCTTAGCGAGCAGGGTGGAGGTGAGGTTCACGCCTTCCCATAGCGCCGAGCGCGCCTCGGCGGCAACGAGCGTCTTGCCGCGCAGGATGCCGTGCTGGTCGGGCCAGGCGAAGCGGACGAGGTCGACCTCGCCGCTGTCGATGCGGCGCACCAGTTCCCTGGCTTGCGCGTGCTGGTCGTCGGACCAGAGACCGAAGCGGTCGACGAATGTGTGGCTGGTCATGGCGCGTGTTCAGGCAGCGAGCCGTGCAGAGGCCCAGTCGGACTTCAGGCGGCGCGCGCGGTCGGCGTCCTGCCAGTAGGCCTCGGTGGCGGCTTCGTCGCTGATGTTGCGGCCGATGCCGTCGATGGAGGGCGGCCCGGTCATCGCGCTGGCCTGTGCGGCGTCGATGAGCATCGGTGCGCTCTCGCCGGCCAGCGTGGCCTCGATAGCCTTCACCAGCACGCGACGGTAGGCAATGATGCCCTTGTCGGTGCTGCCCAGGTGCTCGCGCGTGCGGTCCTGGATCGGGCCCTGCGACTCCACCGCCCATTGGTCGTGCACGTTGATGTCGTCGCCCATGCCGGTGTAGGTCTCGGTGAGCTGCTCGTCGATGCTGTAGCCGTAGTTGTTGCGCTTGTTCTTGCGCGAGGTGTAGTCGGGCAGCTCGTAGAGCTTCAGGCGCTGGTCGCGCATCTGCTGCTTGTCGACCGGGCCGGTGAAGCTGGTGAAGATGGCGTACCAGTAGCAGTGCGTGTCGTCCACGGGCACGTGCCATTGCGAGATGGTCATCTCGGCGCTCATCGGGATCACGAAGGCCTGCGGGAACACCACGTTGGTCACGCGCACGTGGGTGGTGTCTTCGGAGAGCTTGCGCAGCGCCTTCAGGCGAAAGCCGTAGTCGGTGGGCTCGACGCTGATGTCGGGGCGGTCGTACTCGCGCAGCACCTTGGTGATGGGCATGTCGGAGTCGGCCGAGGCGCCGCGGAACTGCTTGCCGTAGCTCCCGGAGGTGTCCTCGTCCTCGAAGAAGCGGTGCAGGTACGAGGCGTGTGCCGGGTCGATGCCCACTTCGAGCGCCTGCAGCCAGTTGCACTCGAACAGGCCCTTGAAGGCGAAGGTGTGGCTGTCTGGCGCGACGAAGCAGTCGAACTCGGGAAAGGCGGGGGGCTCGCCCTCGCCGATGTAGGCGAAGATCACGCCGGCCTTCTCGACCACCGGGTAGGCCGATTGCTTGATGCGGCTGCACAGCTTGCTGGTGGCGGGTTCGGCGGGGGTTTCGAGGCAGTTGCCCTTCGCGTCGAACAGCCAGCCGTGGAAGGCGCAGCGGATGCCGCCGTTTTCGAGCCGGCCGAAGGCGAGGTCGGCGCCGCGGTGCGGGCAGTCGCGGTCGAGCATGCCGAGCTGGCCGCTCTCGTCACGGAACAGGACGAAGTCCTGCCCCATGAGCTTCACCGGCTTGACCGGGCGCGGGCCCGCCAGTTCGTCGACCAGGGCCACCGGCTGCCAGTAGCGGCGCAGCAGCTTGCCGGCGGGCGCGCCGGGTCCGACGCGGGTGAGAAAAACGTTCTGCTCTGCGCTGATCATCGTGCGGGCTCCATCGTGGGGACTGTGGAAAGAGGCTTGCATTCACTGCATGCAACTGTATGCATTCTCTTGGTGATCCTCGATCCAGGTCAAACTTTCATCTGCGATTCAGCCCCAATCTGGGGCTTGGGAAGGCAAAAATCAGGGTAAATGCTGAGCGTATCGTCGGTTTTTGACACTTGTCTCTTAGTTGTGCATGCAACATCCGAGCCAGGCTAAATATGCTGCGTGCAATGGCGGGTGTGTCTCCTAGAATTCGGCGATGGACTCCCAACAATCCCGCGTGCTCGTGCAACTGCGCGACATGATCCTCAAGGGCGAATTCGTGCCCGGAGAGCGGCTGGCCGAGATCCCGCTGGCCGAGAAGCTCGGGGCCTCGCGCACGCCGGTGCGGCTGGCGCTGGCCAGCCTGGAGCACGAAGGGCTGATCGAGCAGTCGCCCTCGGGCGGCTACCAGATGCGGCGCTTCACCTCGCAGGAAGTGGCCGACGCCATTCGCGTGCGCGGCGTGATCGAAGGCTTCGCGGCACGCCTGCTGGCCGAGGACGGTGCGCCGCGCCAGCTGCTGCGCGACCTGAAGGATTGCCTGGAAGCCGGCGACCGCGCGGTGAACAAGCCCAGCATGGAGATCGACGACTACGCGGCCTACGTCGAGATGAACGACCGCTTCCACAAGCTGATCGTCGACGGATGCGGCAACCTCGCGCTCAAGCGCGTGATGGACATGCTGGGCGGCCAGCCTTTCGCCGCGCCGAGCGCCATGCTGCCAATGCAGTCGTCCATGGAAGAGGGCCAGCAGTGGATGCGTCAGGCGCACCGCACGCACCACGCGATGGTGCAGGCCATCGAGCGCGGCCAGGGCTCGCGGGCGCAGGCGCTGGGCGAAGAGCACGTCGAGATCGCGCGCATGAACCTCGACTACGCGCTGGAGCGGCCGGAGCTGGCGGCCGAGCTGATGCCCGGCATTCGCCTGGTGTCCAAGGGCCGCAGCGCCTGAGCGGGCAAGGGCTGTTTCGCCGATCCGTCGGCATCCGCTGCGCCTGCCAGGACTCGCGAAGAGGCCGCCGCGCAGGCGGGTGCCGTATCAGCTGCTGAGCGCGCGCCGCGGCGTCACCACGGCTTCCACCGCCGCGCCGACCGCGAGCAGCCGGTGGTCGGTGTTGCCGATGCCGGCCACCATCAGCCCGACCGGCGCCGTGCCGACGTCGTGGCAAGGCACCGAGAGCGCGCAGCCGTCGAACAGATTCACCACGGAGGGGTTGCGCAGCATGCGGGCATTGATGCGGTAGTAGGTGTCGTCGTCCTTCAGCACCTCGGCGATCGGTGGTGCGATGTCGGGCGTGGTGGGCATCAGCATGGCGTCGTAGCCGGCGGCCGCCGTGTTGATCGAGCGGATGAACTGGCGGCGCAGCGCCTGCAGCTGCAGGTAGTCGGGCGCGGTGATGGTTTCGCCTGTCTTGATGCGGGCGAGCACGCGCGGGTCGTACTTGGCGGCGGCGCTCTTGATGAAATCGCGGTGCCAGGCGAAGGCCTCGGCGGCGGTGATCATGCCGCGCGGGTTGATGGTCGGCGCCTTCGCGAACTCGGCCATGGGCAGTTCGGTGACCGTGGCGCCGGCGGCCGAGAGCTTGGCCAGCGCCGACGCGAAGGCCGCGGCCACGGGCGGCGACAGGTCGTCCTGGAAAAAGGTCTTGGGCACCGCGAAACGCAGGCCGCGCAGCGGCAGCACGCGCAGTGGGCGCGGCAGTTCGGCGGCCAGCACGGAGTCGAGCAGGGCGCAGTCCTCCACCGTCCAGGCCATCGGTCCGGCCGAGTCGAAGGAGGTCGACAACGGCATCACGCCGTCCAGCGGAATGCGCCGCTGTGTCGGCTTGAAGCCCACCAGCCCGTTGAGGGCGGCCGGAATGCGCAGCGAGCCGCCCGTGTCGGTGCCGATGGCGCCGGCTGCCATGCCGTCGGCCACCGAGATCGCGCCGCCCGAAGTCGAGCCGCCCGGGATGCGGCCGGTCGCGCGGTCGTAGACGTTCTTCGGCGTGCCGTAGTTCGGGTTGATGCCGAGGCCGGTGTAGGCGAACTCGACTGTATTGGTGCGCCCGATGATGATCGCGCCGGCGCGCCGCAGCCGCTCGACCACGAGGGCATCGCGCGCCGCCGGCGGCTGGCCGGCCAGCACTGTCGAGCCGCCGAGCGTGGTGATGCCGGCTTCGTCGAACAGGTCCTTGAGCGAGATCGGGATGCCGGCGATCGGCGAAGCGGCCGCGCGGCCGCTCTTGCGTTCGGTGTCGAGCTGCGCCGCAGCGGCGCGGGCCGAGTCGGCGTGCACGCGTATGAAGGTTCGAGCGCCTTCGCCGGCCGGGTTCTGGATGGCGGCCAGCGCTTCCTCCACCAGTTGACTGCTGCTGAGGGAGCCGGCGGCGAGGCGGCGTGACATCTCGACCATCGACAACTGACCCATGGCCTTGCCCGCGCCTTCGCCCGGACCCTGGGCGAAAGCCCGGGGCCAGACACCCAGCAGGCCGGTGGCAGCGGCGGCGCCCGCGGTCTGTTTCAGGAAAGTGCGTCGTTGTTCTTGCTGTTGCGTCATGGCGCTCTCCTCCATCGGTGAGATGGGCTCGGATCAGTCTACACAGCGGCAGTGGCGCGTACGTTGCCGGCCGTTACCGTGTTACAGCGCGTGCCGATGTTCTTTTCAGCGCACGTCGATCAGCAGGTGGGGCCTGAAGCCCTCCTGCTCGCCATTTCGCGCGTAGCCCAGCGGATTGGCTACCACGCGGCAACCATTCTTCACATAGTCGGAAGGGCAATGCAGATGACCGTGCAGCCACAGCTTGGCGTGGGGCAGCAGTTCGTCCAGCGCATTGCAGAAACCGGCCGTGCCGGGCGTCAGGCCGTAGCGCGGGTCGCCGCTCTCGAGACTGGGTGCGAAGTGGGTGATGGCCACCGTGGTGCCGTCGAAAGGCTCGGCCAGCGCCTCGGTGAGCCAGGCCTGGCAGGCCAGCGCCTGGTCCCGCAGCTGGGGGGCGAGGAAGAGTTCGCCGTTACGCATGGTGGCCGCTTTTTCAAGGTAGAAATCGGCCGCGCGCATCGCCTTGCCGCGTTTCTTGAGCGCCTCGGCCAGGCTGTCGGCGGGTTCGGCCAGCGCGTCGAAATCAGCCCACAGCGTCGTGCCGACAAAGCGGATGCCGTCGATCACCCGCGTTTTGCGCTCCAGCCAGAGGATGTCGAGCTCCTCGCAGAGTGCGCGCAGGCGGCCGTGGGTCTCGTCGAAATCGAGGTTGTCGTATTCATGGTTGCCTGGCACATAGACCACCGGCACCGGCCAGCCGTTGCGGGGCGAAAATCGGCCCAGGCCGAAGTCGGCATCGGTCAGGCGGGAGCCCTGCTGGTAGGAGCCGATGTCGCCCGCAAGGATCAGCATGTCGGCACCCGGCACGGGCTCGGCATGGAAGCGGGGATGGGACTCCAGGTGCAGGTCGGAGAGCAGTTGAAGCTTCATCGTCGGGGCAGTCTAGGTGAATTGCCCCATGCATGAAGCGCATAAGGCTTGGCTTGAATTACTAGGGATAACCCTTATTCTTGAACCATCAACCACTCCAGCGCCGCCACGAGCCGCGCACCGTCATGTTCAGCCTCATTGCCCAAGTGGCCCGTTTCTTCCGTTCCACCGCTGCCAACGCCCCGGCCAGCCATGCCGCCGCGCTGATGGAAAGCGCCGACATGCGCGCCGGCCGTGGAGCCCACCACGCGCAGGAACTGCGCGCCGCCGCCTCGGCCTGGCTCAGCGTCGTTCGCTGATCTCTCCGGTCAGCCGGGCACCTTCTGCCCAAGGACCGACCCGGCGAAAGCCGCGGCTGCCGAGCGCAACAACGCCGTTCGCAGCCATTCGTGCGCATGCCCGTGCTGGGCGCGCCGGTGCCAGATGGCATCCACATGCACCGGCGGCTGGTCGAAGGGCAGGTCGCGCAGCACCAACTGGTCGTCGATGCCGGTCACGGTCACGAAGTGGCGCGGCAGCACTGTCAGCAGGTCAGAGTTGGCGACCACCCGTCCCGCCGTGAAGAACTGGTTCACCGTCACCACGATGCGCCGCTCACGGCCCAGGGCGCCCAGCGTCTGGTCGATGAAGCCGTATGGCCGCCCCGAAAAACTCACCAGCAGGTGCCGCGCCGCGCAATAGTCGTCGAGCGTAAGGGGCGCATTGGCCAGGGGGTGCCCGCGCCGCATCACGCATACATACTGGCCCAGGTAGAGCCGCTGGGTTTCAAACGCGACCCCCGCGCCGGACTGCCCGCGCGCCGCGAGGCTCGCGATCACTGCCGGGAAATAGCCGACGGCCACATCCACCTCTTCCAGTTCCAGCATGCGGCGCGGGTCGCGCGTGGTCAGCGGGAGCACGCGCAGCGAGATGGCAGGCGCCTCCTTTTCGGCGATCTGTACCAGTCCGGGGACCAGTTCGGCCGCGGTGGCATCGGCCATCGCTAATAGGAAGGTGGTGTCGGCAACCCCTGCATCGAACTCGCCGGGAGCCAGCGTGTGCTGCAGCTGGCGCAGAGCGTCGCGCACTGTCGGCCACAGCGCCAGCGCGCGCGGCGTGGGTTCGACGCCGGCGCCGGAGCGGCGCACTAGCTCGTCTCCCAGCACTTCGCGCAGGCGCCTCAGTGCGTTGCTCACCGCCGGTTGCGTGATCGAGAGGTTGCGGGCGGCGCGCGTGAGGTTGCGCTCCGCCATCACTTCGTCGAAGACGCGAAGCAGGTTGAGGTCGAGCGTGCGAAAGTTGACGTCCATCAATCCTGTGAATGATAAACATCAGAAAGATAAAGTTGATGCGCACTAGGGTAAGCCCTAATATCACTGCATCGGCCTTGTTCGCCACCACTGATTACCACACTGTCCCAGGAGGGATGCATCATGACCAGCTTCGTTCACGTTGACCAACCTACTGTCCACCCCGGCGTGCGTCGCGCCGAAGTCATGTTCGGCCAGATCCAGGCCGCTCGCGCCGGCGTCAACGGCGCCCGCCCGCTCGTCGCGCTGCTGATCGTCGCCATCGCGGCGGCGGTGCTGGTGGTGACCGACTCCCTCGTTTCCAATTGGAACGAAGGCGGCCTGCTCGCTGTCTGGGCCGTGTTCTGCCTCACTGCCATTGCCTTGTTCGCGCTGTTCGCAGGCTCGGTGCGCCAAAGCAGCATCGCTGGTGCCTGGCGCGCTGCCGCCGAACGCCGCGCCGCTGCCCGTGCCGACGCCCGCTTCCTGGAAACTGCCCAGAACGACCCGCGCATCATGCAAGAGCTGCAGGCTGCGATGTGGCGCCAGCAATCGGAAGGCACAGTGCCTGCCGCCGAAGCTGCCAAGATCGACGCACTGGCCCGCACCAGCGCCCGCTCGCAGCAAGTGCGCATGCCCACGCTGTATGAAGCGATGCGCCGCATGAACAGCTCGCGCTATTACTAAGCAGCAACCTGCTGAATGCGAAAGCCGCTCTTGAGCGGCTTTTTTCTTGTCTGTATGGAGAGAGGTGGACTCGTTCACTGAAGGGGAGGAAGCCCTCGATGACTTTCGGAAGGCTTCTTTGAAGGCCGAGCGAAAAAATCCCTGAAGGTTGACGATGCGGACAAAAACGATGCATAATCGAAGGCTACGCTGACAACGCCTTCGGGTGTTATGAGTAGGCGGTCCTCCCAGGAGTTCTGTTTGCG
>NZ_AKIW01000119.1 GCF_000282635.1 Variovorax sp. CF313 | reverse complement strand
TAGCTGGTACCGGCGTAGTTCTTCAGCAGGTTGTCCAGCAGCTTGCCGGCCGGGTGCCTCAGTGGTTCGTTGGCCGGGGGCGGATCGACGATGTTGCCTGCGGGGTCGAATGCAAAGATCTCGCGCCCGACGCGGCTGTTGGCTTCGAGCAGGCGGCCCACGGGGTCGTAGCGGTAGTTCAGGCTGCCTCGGCGGCTGTCGCCGATGGTCACCAGCTGGCCAGCCTTGTCGTAGGTATAGCGGCGCTGGATGCCGGTGGTCGATTCGATGGCGCCTGGCCTGGTGCGGGAGATGTGCTGTTCGAGCAGCCGCCCCGCCGGGTCGTACTTCTGCCGCTGGCTCAGTCCGTTGCCCTGCTCGCGTGCAATCTCCCGGTGCAGGTCGTCGCGCTCGAAGCCCAGGATGTCCTGGCCGTCGATCATCAGGCCGTGCACGTGGCCTGAGCCATAGGTCAGCCACTGGGCGACGTGCCCGTCGGGCCGCACGGTGGCGATGCGGTGGTTGAGTTCGTCGTAGCGGTGCTGCCAGACTGCCGTGCGCTTGCGCTTCAGGTAGTGGTGATGTTCGCGCGTCAGGTTGCCGGCAGGGTCGTAGAACCACTGCAGGCGTGCATCGCTGTTGGTCGCCTCGAGCAGGCGGCCGTTGCGGTCGTAGGCGAAGCGTTCGGACCGCCCGCCGGCGCGGCGTTCGCTCAGGCGGCCGAGAGGATCGAATTCGAGTTCGGTGCGGTGGCCCGCCTCGATCACTTCGGCGAGCACGCCCGTGGTCTCTTCGTGGACGTACTGCGTGGTCTTGCGGTCGAAGCCGGTTTCTTCCAGCAGTCGGCCCACAGGGTCATAGCGGAAGTCGTAGCGGCTGCCGTTCTCGTTGTGCAGTTCGGTCAGGCGACCCAGCAGGTCCCAGTAGTACTTGAGCGAACGGCCCGCGGCGTCGGTGCGGCCGGAGATCAGGCCGGCGCGCGTGTAGCTGTAGCGCGTGGCGCGCCCCAGTGCATCGGTGTGCACGAGCAGGCGGCCTTCGGCGTCGTGCTCGAAGTGTTCGCTCGTCCTGTCGGGCTGTTCGATCTCTTCCAGCTGGCCGGCTGCATAGCTGTAGCTGGTGGCGTTGCCCGCGGCATCGGTGGCCTTGACCAGGCGGCCGCGCTCGTCGTATTCCCAGCGGCTGGTCTTGGCGGAACAGTCGGTGTAGCTCAGCAACTGGCCCGATGGCGAGTAGACGAGCGCCTTGACGCCGCCCTTGGCATCGGTGATGCGCACGGGCCTGCCGGCCTTGTCGTAGGCGTACTCGGTCTTGTGGCCCAGCGGGTCGATCTCTTCCGTGAGGTGGCCTTGCGCGTCGTAGTCTCGCTTCCACACGCCGCCTTCTGCATCGCGGATGCCCGTGAGTCGATTGAGCCTGTCGTACTCGTAGTGCACACGGCTGCCATCCGCGCGCGTGTGCGTCTGCAGGTTGCCGTCTTCGTCGTAGGTGTAGTCGTCGGTCGTGCCGTCGGTGTGCACGTGCCGCGTGACGTTCTTCGCGTCATCGCGGAAGAACCACTCCTGTAGCCCGTCCGGATGGATGATGCGGTAGGTGTAGCCCTGGATGTCGTAGTAGTGCCAGGTCTCCCCGCCCAAGGCATCGGTCACGTAGGTCAGGCGGATGTTCCTGTCCCACTCCAGCTTCAACGCGAAGCTGCCGTCGTCGGACCACTCGCGCACGGCCTTGGCGTCGGGGCCCGTGCCGTCGTACTCCAGGTTCATGCCCCGGCCGGTGCGGTCGGTGTACCGGGTCACGAGATGGTGGCTGTAGGTGTAGCTCCAGCTGGCGCCGTCTTCGTCCTGTGCGGCGACGAGGTCGCGCTCGCCATCGTGGGTGTAGGCGGCCAACTGGCGCACGACCTGGCCGTCCTTGAGCTCCCACAGCGACTGGATGAGCCCGGTCTGCGCATCAGGCTTCGTGCCCACATGCGCCATGACGGCCTCGCCGTGCTTGCTGATGACGTCGCTGAGCACGCGCTCGCCCGTCGCTGCAATGACGTGGTCGTAGCGCAGGCCGATGGACATGCCGTCTTTTGCCTGCTGCGCCACGAGCCGGAAGTGGGGCTGCTTGCTGTCGACGTGCTCGTAGATTTCGCGCCACTCGCTCTGCTCGCCCTCGGGCAAGGGTTTGCCGAAGTCCAATGCCAGCAGGCTCTCGCTCAGGCGCGAGACGCGGACTTCCTCGATCGGGTCGAAGTACATCTGGCCCACGGCCAAGACCGGATAGGCGTGGCTGCGGCCATCGGCCGCGTGGTACACCAGACTGGCCTGGCCCTGGCGTGCGCCACGCGTCGGCGTGGTGACGTCCACGCGCATGCTGTAGGGAGTGATCCAGCGTGCGCCCAGGCTGCTCCGATCGAAGGCATCGAGGTCGCTGGCGTAGGTGCGCGCCCATTCGATCGGCAGCGGGGCTGCAAGCACGAAGTCGGTGTGAGTGAAGCTCTCATTGCCGGTGCTGAGGCTGATGGAAGCGCCCTTGCGTGCTGGTGCGGGGCAGTTCTTGCAGCCCCCGGTCCCCTGGGCGTCGGCCTGCTTGTTGATGTGCCCGAGCGGCGTACCGGGATTCTCTTTCTGCGCCTTGGCCCCCGCCTGCGGCGGCACGATCGCCGCGCGCTTGCCCTTCTTGTGCAGCAACGCATCCCGCAGCTTGTGCAACAGCCACATGATGCTGGCCTGCGCCTCCTTGTCCGCCAGCCTCGACAGCTGCCCCCTCAGCAGCCGCTTGAAGTCCAGCATTTGCGTGATCACACCGTTGACCCGGCCCGCGACCCCATCTGGCAGCTGGCTCGCCGCCGTCTTGGCCACGTAGTTCGCCGATTGCTTCGAGTAGCGCACCGCCGCACCCCACATCCGGTTCCAGGTGCTTTGCGTCTTGGGGTCGTGCACCTTGGTTTCCGCCGCCGCGGGCGTGCCCACCGTGAACAGGTCCTTCTGTCCCAGCACCCGCTGCAGGATGTCCACCAGGTTGTCGATGATCTTGTCGGCAAGATCTGCGCAGTCCTTCAGGATGCCGTCGAGCTTGGCAATGGCTCCCTCGATGAACTTGTCGAGTTCGCCCATGATGGTGGCGTTCAGGTGCCCCACCAGCGTCGTGACGATCGCCTCGCCGAGGTTCGAGGCTGCGGTCTTCAGTTCCTGCCTCACAAGGTGAAGCGTCGGGCGCAGGCTCATGCGTGCAGCCGCCATGCTCGGCGGCAGCGGGATCAGCCCGATCAGGTTGATG
>NZ_AKIW01000118.1 GCF_000282635.1 Variovorax sp. CF313 | reverse complement strand
GGTTCGTCGAACAGCATCACGATCGGGTCCATCGACAGCGCACGGGCGATCGCCACGCGCTGCTGCTGGCCGCCCGACAGCTGGCCCGGGAACTTGTCCTTGTGCGCCATCAGGCCCACGCGGTCGAGCATCTTCAGGCCCCGGGTCTTGGCTTCGTCGGGCGTGCGGCCCAGCACCTTGATCTGCGCGATCGTGAGGTTCTCGGTCACCGACAGGTGTGGGAACAGCTCGAAGTGCTGGAACACCATGCCGACCTTGGAGCGCAGCTTGGGCAGGTTGGTCTTGGGGTCGTGCAGCGGGATGCCGTTGACGGTGATCTCGCCCTTCTGGAAGGGCTCGAGCGCGTTCACGGTCTTGATGAGGGTGGACTTGCCCGAGCCCGAGGGCCCGCACACCACCACCACGTCGCCCTTGGAGATGCTCACGTTGCAGTCGTTGAGCACCTGCACCGGGCCATACCACTTCGATACGTTCTTGATTTCAATCATTTTTTCGGACATTTCTTTCTCTCCGGTTCAGCCACTCGGTCAGCGAATGATGGCGATCTTCTTGTGCAGGCGTTTCACCAGCCAAGACAGGGCATAGCACATGACGAAGTACACGACGGCCGCGAGCAGGTACGCCTCGATCGGACGGCCGAAGTTCTTGCCCGCGGTCTCGAAGCCCTTGAGCATGTCGTAGGCGCCGATGGCGTAGACCAGCGAGGTGTCCTGGAACAGGATGATGGTCTGCGTGAGCAGCACCGGCAGCATGTTGCGGAAGGCCTGCGGCAGCACCACGAGACGCATGTTCTGGCCGTAGGTCATGCCCACCGCCTGGCCCGCGTTCACCTGGCCGCGCGGGATCGACTGGATGCCCGCGCGCATGATCTCGCTGAAGTACGCGGCCTCGAACGCGACGAAGGTGATCACGGCCGAGATTTCGGAGCGGTAGTTGGAACCGACCGAACCGAATAGCGAATAGAACGACGCCGGCACGAGCAGGAAGAACCACAGGATCACCATCACCAGCGGGATGCTTCGCATGCCGTTGACGTACAGCGCCGCGGGCGCGTCGAGCCATTTCTTGCCCGACAGCCGCATGAGCGCCAGCAGGGTGCCGAAGATCACGCCGCCGATGGTGGCCACGATCGTCAGCATGATGCTGAAGTAGAAGCCCTTGACGACGAAGTTGCTGATGACGTCCCAGTTGTAGAACGACAGGTCGAGATTCATCATGTCAATGTCCTCCGCCGCCGCTGCTGGCCGAGACGATGAAGCCCGGCACGCGGGTCTTCTTCTCGATGAATGCCATGAGCCGGTTGATGACCAGGGCCGACACCACGTAGCACGCCGTCACCGCGAGGTAGACCTCGATGCCGCGCGAGGTTTCTTCCTGCGCCTGCATCGCGAACATGGTGAGCTCGGCGACCGACACGGCGAACGCGACGGACGAGTTCTTGAAGATGTTCATCGTCTCGCTCGTGAGCGGCGGGATGATGATGCGGTAGGCCATCGGCAGGATCACGTAGCGGTAGTACTGCGCGGTGGTGAAGCCCACCGCCATGCCCGCGTAGCGCTGGCCCTTGGGCAGCGCCTGGATGCCCGAGCGCACCTGCTCGGCGATGCGCGCCGAGGTGAAGAAGCCCAGCGCCAGCACCACGAGGATGAAGCTGGGCACGCCCTTCATCACCGGGATCAGCGCCGGGATCACGTGGTACCAGAGGAAGATCTGCACCAGCAGCGGGATGTTGCGGAACAGCTCCACCCACGCATTGCCCAGCCGCACCAGCCACGGGCTGTCAGGCAGCGTGCGGATGATGCCGATCAGCGAGCCCAGCACCAGTGCCACGATCAGCGCCAGCAGCGCGACCGACACCGTCCAGCCCCACGCCGAGAGCATCCATTGCAGGTAGCTCGGATATTCCCCCCCGGGGTCTTGCAGGAACACCTGCCAATCCCAGTTGCCCATTTGTATTTACTCCTTCTTCACCGTCTCTTCGAAAACCAGTCCCTTGAAAAGAAACGCCCACCGCGAAAGGTGGGCGTCATCACGCTGCGACGCGCGCTTATTCCTTCGTGACGTACTCTTCGGCCGGCTTGTCGTTCGGGTTGGCCCAGGCGTTCTTGGTGGCTTCGCCCAGCGGCAGGCCGATGGTCACGCCAGCCGGCGGGATCGGCTTCAGGAACCACTTGTCGTACAGCTTGGCGAGCTCGCCCGACTTGGCCTGTGCCTTGATGCTGTCGTCCACGGCCTTCTTGAAGGCCGGGTCGTCCTTGCGGATCATGATGCCGATGGGTTCGACGGCCAGCACGTCAGGCAGGATCTTGTAGTCCTTCGGCGACTTCGACTTGGCGGCCAGGGCAGCCAGGATCGAGCCGTCCATCACGAAGGCGTCGGCACGGCCGGTTTCGAGCAGCAGGAAGCTGTCGGAGTGGTCCTTGCCGTAGACCTCCTTGAAGGTCAGGTTCTCGGCGCGCTTCTGCTTGCGCACGGTCTGCAGCGGCGTGGTGCCGGTGGTGGTGGCAACCGTCTTGTCCTTCAGGTCGGCCAGCGAGTGGATGCCCGAGTTGGCCTTGACGACGATCTTGGTTTCTTCGACGTAGGTGGTCACGCCGAAGGCCACGTCCTTCTGGCGGGTGGCGTTGTTGGTGGTGGAGCCGCACTCGATGTCCACGGTGCCGTTCTGCACCAGGGGAATGCGGTTCTGCGAGGTCACGGGCTGGTACTTGACTTCGAGCTTCTTGCCGACGGCCTTCTCGAGGTCCTTGATGATGTTGGCGCAGACGTCGTAGTGGAAGCCGGTGTATTGGCCGTTGCCCAGCGTGTACGACAGGCCCGAGGATTCACGCACGCCTTCGGTGATGGTGCCCGAAGCCTTGATCTTGGCCAGGGTGTCATTGGCCTGAGCGAAGACGCCGCTGGTGGCGAGCGCCGCGATTGCCAATGCCATTGCTTGTTTTTTCATACAGAAAACTCCTGAGGGTGACTGAAACAGATACAACTAAATTCTAGACATTCACATTTTGCGTGATACCCGGACCAACCCGGTGCATTCACACCCACGCTGCACCGGCCATGCGCATTGCAGCGCCAGCCTGGTGCGATCCTGCCTCCTGGCATTGTCCGACTTTCACTAAGCAGCCTTTGTGCCCGAAGGCTCGGCGGCCGGTGGAACTGGCGCGGCCGACAGGCGCACCGGCTGCGTCAGGTTCTCGGGCACCAGCAGCGCGTCCATCTCGGCGCGCGTCATGATGCCCAGCGACTCGGCCACCACGTCGATCGGCCCGCCCGTGGCGAGCGCGGTCTTGGCGATGAGCGCGGCCTTCTCGTAGCCGATGAGCGGGTTGAGCGCCGTGACCAGCGTGACCGATTCGCGCACCCGCTTGGCGAGGAACTCGCGGTTGGCCTCGATGCCGACGACGCAGTTCTTCTCCAGCGTGTTGCAGGCCCGGCTCAGGTGCTGGATGCTCTTGAACAGGCTCCAGCCCATGATCGGTTCGAAGGCGTTGAGCTGCAGCTGGCCGGCCTCGGACGCCATCGTGACTGTGACGTCGTTGCCGATGACCTCGAAGGCCACCTGGTTCATCACCTCGGGAATCACGGGGTTGACCTTGCCCGGCATGATCGACGAGCCCGCCTGCCGCGCCGGCAGCCGGATCTCGCCGAAGCCGGCCTGCGGGCCGCTGGACAGCAGGCGCAGGTCGTTGCAGGTCTTGCTGAGCTTGGTCGCCACGCGCTTGAGCACGCCCGACAGCTGCACGAAGGCCCCCGTGTCCTGCGTGGCCTCGATGAGATTGGCGGCCTGCTTCAGCGGCACGCCGGTCTGCTCGGCGAGGTACTGGCAGGCCAGGTTGGCATAGCCGTGCGGCGCGTTGATGCCGGTGCCGATGGCAGTCGCGCCGAGGTTGATTTCCTCGATGAGCGCGCGCGCCTCGCCCAGGCGGGCCTCGTCTTCCCCAATCATGATCGCGTAGGTCAGGAACTCCTGGCCCAGCGTCATCGGCACGGCATCTTGCAGCTGCGTGCGGCCGATCTTGAGGATGTCCTTGAATTCGAGCGCCTTGGCCTCGAAGCTGCGGCGCAGCGACGCCATCGATTCGAGCAGCCGGTCGATGGCGAACCACAGCGCCAGGCGCACGGCCGTGGGGTACACGTCGTTGGTGCTCTGCGAGGCGTTGACGTGGTCGTTGGGATGCAGCACGTCGTAGCGCGCCTTCTCGTGGCCCAGCTTCTCGAGCGCGAGGTTGCAGATGACCTCGTTGGCGTTCATGTTGGTCGAGGTGCCGGCGCCGCCCTGGATCACGTCGACCACGAACTCGTCGAGCAGCTTGCCGTCGACGATGTCCTCGCAGGCCAGGATGATGGCCGCCGCGCGGTCGCGGTCGATGGCGCCCAAGTCGGCGTTGGCGCGCGTGGCGGCCTTCTTCACGTAGGCCAGCGCACGCACCAGGTCGGGCATGGCCGAGATGCGGGTGCCGGAGATGGGGAAGTTCTCGACCGCGCGGGCCGTGTGCACGCCCCAGTAGGCGACGGCGGGGATCTGCTTGTCGCCGAGGAAGTCGTGTTCAGTCCTGAAATTGGAGCTCATGCTGGTTCCTCGGCTTAAAAAAAAGCACGCGCAAGGCGCGTGCCGGGCTGTGCTGCTTGCAACGGCAAAAAAACTGCCGCGACTGTAGTGGCGCCGGTTCAAGGGCGCCAATGCCGTTTGCGGGGGGTCCTATGCGTGGCATTTATAGATTGTGCGTTGCACAAAATCCGGTCATTGACGCTGGGGCTGCGTGCCGACCAGGTAAGACCATAACGCATCGGCAGTGCGTTTGGGCTGCAAGCCCTCGGAGGTCGAAGCCTTCGCAGTGCGGCCGCCACCGGCCCTGAGCGGGGCCGCCATGCCGGGCCGCTCGCGGTAGGCGCGGATCTCCATCGTCGCCTCCAGGCTGTCGATCTCGGGCGGCAGCGCGCTCACGAGCTTGCGCGCCTTGATCTCCTTGCGCACCGCGCTCTGCGGCAGGAAGGCGATACCGTGCCCTTCGAGCGCCATCACCTTCAGGCCCTCGGCCATGTCGGTTTCATAGACCCGGTCGAGGTGGATGGCGGTGCCCGATTCCTTCAGCAACTGGTCGACCACGCGCCCCAGGTAGGCGCCCGGCGCATAGCCCAGATAGGGCAGCGGCTGGCCGGGCCGGCCCGGCAGGCGGTAGCGCGGCGCGCCCTCGGCATCGGCCTTGACCCAGGGGGCGACGGTTTCCTCGCCGAGGCTGACCATCTCGTACTTGTTGGCGTCGAGCTGCAGCGGCTGCGAGGGGTGGTGGTAGGCGATCAGCAGGTCGCAGCTGCCTTCGACCAGCCGCAGCACCGCGTCATGCACGTTGAGCGCGATCAGGCGGCTCTTGATGGGCCCGAAATGCTCCCTGAGGCTGGTCACCCACGAGGGAAAGAAGGTGAAGGCCAGCGTGTGCGGCACGGCAATTTCGATCACGTCCTGCCCGGCGGCCGAGTGCCCGCGCAGCATGGCCCGGGTGCTCTGCAGCGACTGCAGCATCTCGATGGCCTGGCTGTAGAGCGTCTGGCCCGCTGGCGTGAGCCGCGTGGGGTACGAACTGCGGTCCACCAGGTCGGTGCCGGCCCAGCCTTCGAGCGCCTGGATGCGGCGGGAGAACGCCGGCTGCGTCACGTGCCTCAATTGGGCCGAGCGGCTGAAGCTGCGCGTTTCCGCAAGGCTGATGAAGTCTTCGAGCCACTTTGTTTCCATACGCGGCGATTATGCGAGCGCCGAGCCATACTGGGCTCCCCCTCTTTTTCCCTCATCCGCCATGTCTTCAGCCGACCTGCTCGACCTCAGCGCCACCGAACTCTCCCGCCGCATCGCCGCGCGCGACGTGTCCTGCCGCGAGCTGATGCAGGCCTCGCTGGCCCGCATCGAAGCGCTGAACCCGCGCTTCAACGCCATCGTGTCGCCGCGCGATCCGCAGCAGGTGCTGGCCGAGGCCGACGAGCGCGACGCCGAGCTGGCGCGCGGCGAGCGCCGCGGCTGGATGCACGGCTTTCCGCTGGCGGTGAAGGACCTGAGCCACGCCGCCGGCCTGCCGACCTCCATGGGCTCGCCGCTGTCGCCGCGCTCCGCCGCGCGGGCCGACAGCCTGCACGTGGCACGCGCCAGGGCGGCCGGCGCCGTGGTCATCGGCAAGACCAACACGCCCGAGTTCGGGCTCGGCTCGCACACCTACAACACCGTGTTCGGCATCACCCGCAATGCCTACGCGCCCGATCGCAGCGCGGGCGGCAGCAGCGGCGGTGCCGCGGTGGCGCTGGCCCTGGGCATGCTGCCCGTGGCGGACGGCAGCGACATGATGGGTTCGCTGCGCAACCCTGCCGCCTTCAACAACGTGATCGGCATGCGCCCCTCGCGCGGACGCGTGCCGGGCAACCCCGACGAGGAACTGTTCTTCCAGCAGCTGGGCTGCGAAGGCCCGATGGCGCGCACCGTGGAAGACGCCGCGCGGCTGCTGGCCGTGCAGGCCGGCTTCGACGCTCGCGTGCCGCTGTCGTCGCCTCATGCCCTGCCCTCGCCCGACGAACTGCAACTCGAAGGCGACGGCAAAGGCCTGCGCATCGGCTGGCTGGGCAGCATCTGGCCCGACCTGCCGCTGGAGCCGGGCATCCGCGAGTTGGGCGAGAAAGCGCTCGGCACCTTCCGCGACATCGGCTGCGAGGTCGAACCCTGCACGCTCGACGTGCCGCGCGAGCACAACTGGAGCGCCTGGCTGCGCCTGCGGCAGTTGCTGGTGGGCGGCAAGCTGGGCGCCTACCTGAGCGATCCGAAGCTGTTCGCGCAGCTCAAGCCGGAGGCGCAATGGGAGATCGAGCAGAGCCGTCACCTGGATGCGGCCTCGCTCTACCAGGCCTCGGTGTACCGGTCGAACGTGTATCGCGCGTTCCTGAAGCTGTTCGAACGCTTCGACTTCGTGCTGGCGCCGACCGCGCAGGTGTTTCCGTTCGACGCGGAAATGCACTGGCCGAAGGAAGTCGCTGGCGTGGCGAGCGACACGTACCACCGCTGGATGGAGATCGTCACGCCTTTCACCCTGGCCGGGCTGCCGACCCTGAATGTGCGCGCCGGCTTCGGCGAAGGCGGGCTGCCGATAGGGCTGCAGCTGGCGGGGCCTATCCATGCGGACCTCGATGTGCTGCGGCTTGGGCATGCGTACGACCAGGCATGCGGCTGGGCCGCCCATCGCCCCCCAGTATTGGTTTGACTCCCTCCCCCGCTGGGGGAGGGCTGGGGTGGGGGCAAGCGGCGCCTCCATCGAGCGCCCTGCC
>NZ_AKIW01000117.1 GCF_000282635.1 Variovorax sp. CF313 | reverse complement strand
CCATCACCACGAACTACAAGTTCCGTGGCCAGGACCAGGACATGATCGGCAAGAACGACTACGCCAAGACCAAGGGCTTCAAGCCCGCCATCCAGGGCGGCCTGGACTACGCCTTCGGCGACAGCGGCTTCTACGTCGGCAACTGGAATTCCAGCGTCAACTGGCTCAAGGGCAACAGCATCGAGATGGACGTGTACGGCGGCTACAAGTTCAAGGCCGGCCCGCTGGACATGGACGTGGGTGCGCTCTCCTACATCTACCCGGGCAACTCCTCGGGCAACACCACCGAGCTGTACGTCGCGGGCACCTACGCCAATGAAAGCCTCGGCTCCTTCACCGCCAAGTACTCGCACACAGTCTCCAAGGACTACTTCGGCTACGCAGGCAACAAGGCCGGCTCGGGCCTGAAGGGCACCAACACCGGCTACCTGAACCTGTCGTACAGCAAGGAGATCGTGCCCAAGGTCACGCTGAAGGCGGCCGTCGGCTACACGAACATGTCCAGCGACATCCGCAGCCTGGGCTACAAGAGCTACGTCGACTACAACGTGGGCGCGAGCTACGACTTCGGCAACGGCCTGTCGCTGACCGGTTCGGTGCAAGGCGCCAACAAGAAGAGCTCCTATGTCGCGGTCGCGAACCCGGGCGTCGACCTGGGCTTCGGCCCCTTCGGCCAGACGACCTACTCGCCCAACAAGGCGCGCTTCATCCTGACGCTGACGAAGACGCTCTGAACGCCAGCCTCAGTCGATGCTGATGTTCGCGGCCTTCGCAACCTCGGCCCACTTCACGCGGTTGTCGTGCACGGTCTTCCTGAACTGCGCCGGCGACTCGATGCGCACGGTGTTGCCCTGGCTCTCGAAGCGCTCGCGGATCTCGGGGGTCTCCAGCACCGCCTTCACGGCCGCGTTGAGCTTGTCGACGATCTGCGGGTCGGTGCCCTTGGGCGCGAAGATGCCGAACCAGATCGAGCTGTCGAAGCCCTTGGTGCCCGGCAGGCCGCTCGAGGCGATGGTGGGCACTTCTTTCACGGCCGGCACCGCGGCGGCGGTGGTTACGCCCAGCAGGCGCACCTTGCCGGCCTTGTAGTGCGGCAGCACGGTCTGCACCTGGTTCATGATGCAGCAGGTCTCGCCGCGCACCACCGATGTGATCGCCTCGGGACCGCCCTTGTAGGGCACGTGCACCATGTTCAGGCCGAGGCGCGAATTGAATTCGGCAAAGGCCATGTGCGTGCCCGCGCCGTTGCCTGTAGACGCATAGTTGTACTTGCCGGGATTTGCCTTGACCAGCTCGACGAATTCCTTCAAGGTCCGCACGTTGATCACGTCGGGATTGATGGTGAGCACGTTCGAAACGTCGAGCACCGGCGCCACCGGCACGAAGTCGGCCTCCACGTCGAAGGGCAGTTTCTTGTAGAGCGCGGCATTGCTGCCGTGCGTGGCTGCGGTGCCGAAGGAAAGCGTGTAGCCATCGGGCCTGGCGTGGGCCACGTACTCGCTGGCGATGTTGCCGGCGGCGCCCGACTTGTAGTCGATGACGACGGGCTTGCCGAGCTGCTTCGACAGCGGCTCCTGGATGACGCGGGCCACCACGTCGACGCCCGAGCCGGCCGGAAAGCCCATGATCAGCGTGACGGGTTGCTGCGGCCAGTCCGGCTGGGAGAAGGCGGCGGGCGCCACGAGCGAGGCCGCGGCCAGCAGCAGTGCGCGGCGGGCAATTCGAGAGAAGGGAGAATGAAACATGACTGTCTTTCTGCGAGGCAAGCGGTGCAAGCGCGCATTGTGGCGCGCCGCTGATGCCCGATTCCATATGAGCTTATGCGCGGCATGCACGCCGCGTGCCTGCTCTCCATAATCGCCCCATGGTCCGTTCCACCCAACAACTACACACCCCACGAGAGCCCGCGCGCCCGCGCGCGGCCGCCACCGTGCTGCTGCTGCGCGACAGCGCCGCCGGCATCGAAGTGCTCATGACCCGCCGCTCGGCCACCGCCAGTTTCGCGCCCGGTGCCTATGTATTTCCCGGCGGCCAGATCGACGCCGCCGACGAAGCGGCCCAGCGCATCGCCACGCAGCGGTCGACGCAAAGCGGCCTGCAGCGCACGCAGGCCATCGCGGCCATCCGCGAGGCTTTCGAGGAACTGGGCGTGCTGCTCGCGCACCATGCCGACGGGCGTCCCGCTAACGCCGAGGACATCGCCGCCATGGACCGCGGCAACACGGCGGGCACAGCCTTTGCCGACCAATGCGCGGCACGCGGGCTGACGCTCGATGCAGACCGGGTGTTCACCTTCGCGCACTGGATCACCGACCGCGACCTGCCCAGGCGCTTCGATGTGCCCTTCCTGGTGGCGCGCATGCCCGAAGGCCAGGAGCCCGCAGCCGACGAGAGCGAACAGTTCGAGCCCTGCTGGGTGCGCCCAGCCGATGCGCTCGCGCGCCATGCGGCAGGCAGCTTCTTCATGATCTTCCCGACCGTGCGCACGCTGCAGCGCATGGCCGCGTATGCCACCGTGGACGCCCTGCTCACGGCCTGCGCCGGCGAGACCCCGCTGTGGACCAGCTGCCCGCGCGCCGGCCTGCTCAAGGGCGAAGACGCGCGCTACATGGAGCACGAATCGCCGTTCGGCGAACTCGCGCTGGTGTGCCCCGACGGGCAGGCCGTGCACGTGCTCGACTGGGAGAGCGAACGCCCGGTGCCGCTGCTGAAGAACGTGATGCGCTTCACCGCGCCCAACCCGGGCGCGATGACCGGCCCGGGCACCAACAGCTACATCGTGGGCGACGCGGCCACGGGCTACATCGTGATCGATCCGGGCCCGGACGACGCCGGCCACATCGGCCGGCTGTGGGGCGCCACGCAGGGCGACATCCGCATGATCGTCTGCACGCACTCGCATGCCGACCACTCGCCGGGCGCAGCGCCGCTGCAGGCGCTGTGCAAGAGCGGCAGGCCGCCGATCCTCGGCCTGGCCTCGAAGCCGACAGCTCGCGCCAGCGCACGCTTCACGCCCGAGCGCGAACTGGCCGATGGCGAGCGGCTCGTGCTGTCGGGCACAACGGCCGAAGGCGAGCCCATCGCCCACACGCTGCGCGTGATCCACACGCCCGGCCACGCGGCCAACCACCTGTGCCTGGTGCTGGAAGAAGACGGGCTGCTGTTCTCCGGCGACCACATCCTCAACGGCAGCACCACAGTGGTCGATCCGCCCGATGGCGACATGACGGCATACCTCGATTCGCTCGACACGCTCGATGCGGCCTGCGCGGCCGGCGGCATCGGCTTCATCCTGCCCGCGCACGGCTACGTGATCGGCTTTGCCCGCACCGCCATCGGCATGCTGAAAGCGCACCGGCTCAAGCGCGAGGCCAGGATCGCAGCCGCCATGCAGAAGCTGCCCGAAGGCACCCCCGAGCAATGGCTGCCGCTGGCCTACGACGACGTACCCGAACGCATGTGGCCGGTGGCGGCCCGCTCGCTGGCCGCGCACGTGGCTCGCATCCGGCAATTGGCGGTGGCTCGATGAACAACAGCAACAGGAACTCTCCGGGTGAGGACGAGGGCATCCGCCTCGCCAAACGCGTGGCGGCGCTGGCCGGTGTGTCGCGGCGCGAAGCCGAGCTGCTGATAGAGAACGGCGCGGTGCGCGTGGACGGCGTGCCGCAGATGCTGCCGCAGTCGCGCGTGCTGCCGCACCAGCAGGTCGAGATCGAGGCCGGCGCGAAGCCCGAGCCCGTGCTGCCCGTCACATTGCTGCTGTACAAGCCTGCGGGCATGGTCACCGACACCGCGCACCGCCTGCTGGTGGCTGCGAATCATCACGAGCCCGAGCGCGCCGGACTGCGTTTTCTGCCGGCGCATGCGAAGGCGCAGCACTGCATGACGCCGCTCGAGACCGGCGCCAGCGGGCTGGTCGCCTACACGCAGGAATTCCGCATCGAACGCAAGCTGCTGGAAGACGCGGGCATCCTCGAGCATGAGGTGATGGTGGACGTGGCCGGCCCGGTGAGCCCGGAGGTGCTGGCGCGGCTGGAGCGCTCGCCCGCGCGCGTGAGCATCGGCCGCCAGAGCGACGAGCAAACGGGCCTGCGCTTCGCGCTCAAGGGCGCGCGGCCGGGGCAGATCGCCAACATCTGCGACGGCGTGGGCCTGCGCATTCTTGCGATGCGGCGCATCCGCATCGGCCGCGTGCCGCTGGCGGGGCTGCAGCCTGGCCAGTGGCGCTATCTCGCACCCCACGAACGCTTCTGAACAACGATGCACCGCATGTTCACGGCCCGCAATTTTCAGCCGTGGCCCCGATGGGCCGCCGACAGGGAGACTGAGCCAATGAAGTTCGGAACACCGAGCACCGCCCTGGCCTGCACCGTGCCGCTGGCACTGGTGGCGGGCTGCACGCTTCTCACGCCGTCACCGCCGTCCGCGCCCCCAGCGCCGCCGCCGGCCGTCGTCTCGAAGGACGGCCTCGCGCCCATCACCGAGGAGCAGGTCGAGCGCATCCGCGATGCCATCGGCGTCAAGCCCCCCAGCCCGGCTGTGGGAAAGGTGGTGCGCAGCGCCTCGCCGACCATCGAGTCCTTCGTGCGGACCGAAGGCTGCATCACCGCGCGCAATGGCGCGGTGCTCAACCCCTTCGCCGCGCCCGGCCGCCTGTTCGACACCACGGGCTTCCAGGGCGGCCCGATGTCGGAGATGCAGTACCACGACAAGACCGCCTGCGTGACGGTAAAGCGCATCCAGAACTGGAAGATGGTCACGCCGAAGCTGCTGCGCTTCGAGGTGGTCTACGTGGGCGACGACGGTGAGGAACGCGCCATCAAGCGCCACGAGCTGGTACGCCAGCCCAAGGGCGGCTGGCTGTTCGCACGCTGAGGGCCGTGGTCACTGCTTCGCGGTGGCCGGCGCGGCACCCTGCGCAAGGTGCGCGTCGTCGGGTTCCCAGCCGCCGCCGAGTGCCATGAACAGCACGACCTGATCGTCGGCCAGCTGCGCCTCGCTGGCCGCGAGGGCGGCTTCGCTGGCAGCCAGCGAGCGTTCGGCGTCGAGCGAATCGAGGTAGCCGGTGCGGCCGTTCTGGTAGAGCTGGCGCGCCTGCGCGGCGACCTTCGCGCTTTCGTCGCGCGAGGCTTGCAGCGCGGCGTGGCGATCGAGTTCACGCGCGTAGGTGCCGAGTGCGGTCTCGGTTTCGCGCAGCGCGGTGAGCACGGTGCCGTCGAACTTGGCGAGCGCCGCGCGCGTGCCGGCCTCGGCCTGGGCGATGCGGGACTGTGCGACGCCCGTATTGGGAATGGTCCACGAGATCAACGGGCCGAGGCTCCAGGCGAAGGTGTCCTTGCGGCCGAAGTCGTCGGCATGGCCGGCGGAGGAGCCTGAAAGGCCCAGCGTGACTTTGGGATAGAGCTCGGCCGTGGCCACGCCGATGCGCGCGGTCGATGCGGCAAGGCCGCGCTCGGCCTGGCGGATGTCGGGGCGGCGGCGCAACAGCGCGGCACCGTCGCCGACCGGCAGTGTGCCGGCCACGCGCGGCGGCATGGTGCAGTCGGCCACTTGGCGCGGGAAGTCCTGCGGCACTGCGCCGGTCAAGGTGGCGAGACGATAAAGCGCGCCCTGGCGTTCGGCCTTCAGCGGCGGCAGTGCGGCGTTGAGCTGCTGCAGCTGCGCACGCGCGCGACCTGCGTCGATGGCACCGGCGCGGCCTGCACGCTGCAGGCGGTCGGTGACGTTCACGGCGTCCTGCTGCAAGGCGACAGACTTCTGTGCGATCTGCAGGCGAAGGCCGGTAGCGCAGGCCTCGGCGTAGGCGCGCGCAGTGCCGGCCGCGACGTTCACGCGCACGAGGTCGAGCGCGGCTTCGGCGGCTTGGGTGTTGGCCTGCGAAGCCTCGATGCCCCGGCGGATCTGGCCGAACAGGTCGACCTGGTACGACAGCGAAGCGCCCGCGCTGTAGTTGAAGGTGCTCGGCGGCTCGTAGCCCTTCTGCAGCAGCGACAGCCCCGACACATGGCCGAACGAAGGGCCGCCGTTCACGCCGATGGTCGGGTACCTGGCGTCGGCCACTTCGTCTTCGATGGCGCGTTCGCGCTCGAGGTTGGCGACGGCCTGGCGCAGGTCGGTGTTGTGCGCGAGGGCCTGTTCGACCAGCCTGTCGAGCAACGGGTCGTGGTACAGGCGCCACCAGTGGGCGGGCAGCGGCGCGGCGTTGGCGGACGCCTCGGCAAAGGGCCGCGCGGCGGCGCCCTGGCTGGCCAGCGCCTCGGGCGGCTGGCGGTAGTCGGGACCGACCGCCGCGCAGGCCGCGAGCCCGGCGGCGACGGCCAGCGATGCAAGGCGAAATGCGAAGCGGCTCACGGCGTTCACCCCTTCTGCGGCGCGGCTGCCGGTGCCACGGCGCTGTGCGCCGGCTTGTTCCCCAGCACCTGCACCGTGACCGTCTGGCCCGCGACGAGGCGTGCGCCCTGCGGCAGCGGATCGAGCTTGATGCGCACCGGAATGCGCTGCGCGAGCCGCACCCAGTTGAAGGTCGGGTTCACGCTGGGCAGCAGGTTGGCGCTGGTGGAGCGGTCGCGGTCGGCAATGCCGGCGGCCACGCTGTCGACCGCGCCCTCGAGCACCGCGCCGCCGCCCATCGGGGTGACGCGCACGCGGTCGCCGAGATGGATGCGCGGCAGCTTGGTTTCCTCGAAATAGCCTTCGACGTAGAACGACTGCGCATCGACCAGCGCGAGCACCGGGCGGCCCGCCGCGGCGTAGCTGCCCTGGCGCAGGTCGAGGTTGGTGACGAGGCCGTCGGCCGGCGCGCGCACCTGGGCGCGCTGCAGGTTGAGGCGGGCCGAGTCGAGCGCCACCTCGGCCTGCGCGACGGCGGCCTGCATCTGCTCGACACGCGAACGGGTCTGCTCGCGCGACTCCTTCGACACCAGGTCGTCGAGGCCCGCGTTGCGCGCGTTCTCGCGCTGCACCTGGGCGCTCATGGCGCGCTGCGCGGCGAGCGCTGCCTGGGCCTGGCGCACGGCGAGGTCGTAGCGGGCGCGGTCCACCTCGAACAGCAGCGTGCCGGCGGCGACCGGCTGGTTGTCGCGGATCGGTACTGCCGTGACGAGGCCCGACACGTCGGGTGCGATCTGCACGACGTTGGCGCGCACGCGGCCGTCGCGCGTCCACGGCGCAAGTTCGTAGTGGTCCCACAGGCGCAGGCCGGCCCACGCGGCGGCGGCCACCACGGCCACGGTGAGAAGAACGCGCCCGAGGCGCCGGGCCCGTGGGTTGTCTGCGGAGGAACGGGGGACTGTCATCGGAATCTCGTCGTCATTGAAGGTAGGAAGTGAGGCGGCTCAGTGCATAGAGCAGCAGCAGGTACAGCGCCATGTCGAACAGCGCGGGGTGCCACACCCAGCGGTAGGCGCCGGTGGCCGCGAGCAGTCGGCGTACGCCCCACAACGCGAGCAGCGCGCCGAGGGCCAGCACCATGATCCAGGGCACGTAGAGGCCGTAGAAACTGGCTTCACCGATCATGCGGAAGCTCCTTGGGTGAGCGCTGCGCCCGCCAGCCTGGGCGGCGCATCGGGAAAGAGATTGCGGCGCAGGCCGACCAGTGCGGTGACGGCCGAGCGCGATGCGGCGGAAGAAGCGGTGCCGCGCGCGGCAAGCACGGCACCGAGTGCTTCGTCGATCTGCGGCAGCAGGTCGAGCGGGCGCGGATTCGTGCGGCCTTCGGCGCGCTGGCGGAAGAAGCGCGAGATGCCGCCCAGCAGCGCGGCCGAGCTGGCCAGCGGCAGCTGGGCGCGCACGCGCTGCAGCACGGCGATGTCGGCGCCCATGCGCAGGTCGCGCAGCGCGTCGTTGGCGGCCACGCCTTCGACGGTGCCGCCCGCCTGCGCGATGCGCGGCGCGAGCAGGCCGATGCGGTCGAGCATGCGCACGGCATACGCATCGCTCTGCGCGTACTGCGGCTGCGGCGAAGCGGCCATGTCGCCGAGCTCGCGCCAGGTGGCGCGCTGGATGCGGCGCGCGCTCCAGTCGGCGCCCACCGAACGCACCAGCCGCGTGACGCGCGCCGCGACCAGCACGCCGACGATCTGGCCGATCATGCTGTTGATGAAGCTCACGAGGTCGGAGCTGGCGGTGTCGTGCAGCGCGAGCGTGCCGGCCACGCCGAAGATCAGCGCCATCGCGGGCATGAAATGCGTCGGACGCGGCAGGTAGAAGCCCAGCAGCAAGAAGAGCGGCGCGCAGATGACGACCAGCATGCCGAAGTCCTGCACCGTGGGCATGAGCACCAGCACATAGAGCGCCGAGATCGGGATGGACCACAGCGTCCACTTGAGAAAGCCGTGGATCGCCGGCACGGGGTCGTCCATGGTGGCGAAGAAGCAGCAGAAGACGGCGGCCATCATGGTGGCCGCCGAACCCATGGGCCAGCCGGTGACGATCCAGAACGCGCCGCACAGGCAGATGGCGATGACGGCCGCGAGCGCCGACAGCAGCGCCATGCCGTAGTCACGGTGCAGCACGCGGCTGCCGAGCGCTGCCGTGCGGCGCAGCGGCGCGGCACCCTTGAGGCCTTCGTCGATGTCCAGGCGCAGCCGGGCGCAGGCGGTCCAGCCGTCGACGAGTTCTTCGAGGCGCCCGGCGAGGCCGATGCGCAGGGCGCGGCCCCATGGAGTGGGCTGCTGCGCGTCTGCAGGAGCGACGTTCAATGCGTCGATGGCACGGCGCAGGGCTTGCAGGCGCTCGGCACTGTGGGCGGAGGCAGGTTCGGCCTCCTCGCGCAGCCACTGCGCGGCCTGCGCGAGCACCGCGGCCACGTCGGGTGCAAGTTGCCCCTCGGCCTGCTCCAGCGCCTGCAGGCGGTCTTCGACGGCCGAGAGCGCGGGCGTGAGCGCGGCAACGCGGTCCTGCATCGCGCGGATCGCGCCGGCGGTCCAGCGCAGGTGCGTGGTGTCGAAGGGCACGTGGGTGGAGAGCAGGCGCAGCTGCGTGATGTCGCCTGCGAGGCGGCGGCGGTCGTCGTCGAGGCGCTTCGGTTCGGCGCCACTGCTGCGGCCGGCGGGCTGCAGCAGGTCGCCGAGCCACTTGCGCGCGTCGAGCAGCGTGCGATCGAGCTGGCCCAGCACGGTCGGCGCAAGCCCCGCGGGCAGCACGAGGCTGTGGACCAGCGTGGCGCAGAAGATGCCGAGGCCGATTTCTTCCACGCGCGCCACGGCGGTGTCGAACAGCGCGAGCGGCGTCTGCACCGACGGAAAGCCGATCAGCGCGGCCGTGTAGCCCGCGAGCATGAACACGTAGGAGCGCGGCGTGCGGTCGAACAGCGAGATGCACAGGCACAGCCCCACCCACAACGCGAGCACCAGCGTCAGCAGTTCCGGCGCGTTGGACAGCGCGGGCACCATCAGCACGGTCGCAGTGCAGCCGATGAGCGTGCCGCAGAAGCGGTACAGCGCCTTCGAGCGAACGGCGCCGGCCAGCGGATGGGCGACGACATAGGTGGTCATGAGCGCCCAGAACGGACGCGGCAGGCCGGCACGGCTGGCGAGGTACATCGCCAGCATGGCGGCGGCGAAGCTCTTGCCGGAAAAGAGAAGCTCCGCGCGGCTGAAGCGCGGAAGACGGAGCGCAGGCATTTCTTACCTGCGCCCTTCCTGCGGCGATTGCTGCGACTGCGGCGCCTGGGCCGGGCGCCCCAGGCGCTCCTCGAGCACGCCGAACACCCGCAGGCAGACGGCGATGTCGTCGTCGGACACGCCTTCGAACAGCTCGCTGCGCATCAGGCTCAGCGCCGCCTCGATGGGCGCGCAGGCGGCCTTGCCTGCGGGCGTGAGGTGCAAGGTCTTGGCACGGCGGTCGGCCGGATCTTCGCGGCGCTCGACGAAACCGGCCTCCACCAACTGGTCGAGCGAGCGCACCAGCGACGGGCCCTCGATGCCCAGTGCATCGGCAAGCACGCCCTGGCGCACTTCGCCGTTCATGCGCCCGAGCATCACGATCGGCCAGGCCAGCGTTTGCGACACGCCGACGTGCGCCACCGCCCTGTCCGCCGACGCGCGGTAGCCGCGCTGCAGCACCGAGAGCGACATGCCGAGCCGCATCAGCGCGTTCTCGCGCTTCGGGGAGGAGTTGCTCGATTTGCTCACGATAGCCGCCTATTAATTAGCATGCTATCTATTATAAGGGTAACTACCAACTCCTGCTGGCGGCAAGGCGGCCGCTGCCTTCAGCGGTCGAGGGCGCGAAAAAGGAAAAGGGAAGAAAAGTGTGAAGCCCGCCGATAAGCCGGATTCTGTGCATCGAGGGCCTCTTGCGAAGCCTTCGACGTGACCGCCATTACTCTGGGCCGTTTGTCGCCAAACGGCTCGATGCCACCTACCCGCCAGCTCAGCGGAACCACCTCGATACTGGCCTACTTGGTGTTGCTGCGCGCAGAGATTGCCCGTTTCACCCGAACTCAATCGGCTCGTCTCTGTTGCTCTGATCCTCACCTCACGGTGGAGAGTCGTTAACTCCTGCGCTGTCCTGTGCAGTCCGGACGTTCCTCCAGTGCGGTCTTTCGACCCGATGCTGTTGCCCGAAGGCGCAGCGTCGTCCCTTTCGGGCTTGCACCAGCGGCGGTCTGGCGTGCTTCACCGCTCGATTATCGCCCGCCCCATCAATGACCCTTCAGACAATGCCGCGCGCCGGTCGTCAGCCGGGCGTTTCGCCGTCGCCGGCCTGCACCAAGCCCAGCTTGCGCAACGTCCGATGGAAGTTGCTGCGGTCGATGCCGGCCTCGCGCGCGGCGCTGGCCACGCGGCCGCCGTGGCGGGCGAGCAGTTCCGAGAGCCAGGCCCGCTGGAAGGCTTCGGTCGCCTCGCGCAGCGTGCCGCCAGCGATGACAGGCCCCGCGTGTTCGTTCGCCGGGGCCTGCACGGGCGCTGCCGTGGCGCTTCCCACGACGGCAGCACTGTCCAGCGCCAGGTGATGCGGCTCGATGGCCGTCCAGCGCGAGCCGCGCGGCTGCTCCCGGAACGCCCGCAGCGAGGCGCGGCTAATCACATGCTCGAGCTCGCGCACGTTGCCCGGCCAGCCGTGCGCCAGCATGGCGGCCTTCGACGCCGGCGAGAGCCGCAGGTTGCGCGCGCCCAGCCGGTGCTGGTTCTCCTCGAGAAAGCTGCCCGCCAGAACGAGCACGTCGCGCCCCCGTTCGCGCAGCGGCGCGACGACGAGCGGATAGACCGACAGCCGGTGGTACAGGTCGGCGCGAAAGCGCCCCTGCGCGATCGCCGCGGGCAGGTCGCGGTTGGTGGCCGCGATCACGCGCACGTCGACCTTGCGCATGCGGTCGCTGCCGGGGCGCTGCACCTCGCCGCTTTGCAGCACGCGCAGCAGCTTGGCCTGCACGCTCAGCGGCAGTTCGCCGACCTCGTCGAGAAAGAGCGTGCCGCCATCGGCGATCTCGAACTTGCCGTCGCGGTCCTGCACGGCGCCGGTGAACGCGCCGCGCTTGTGGCCGAAGAGTTCGCTGTCGGCCAGCGACTCGGGCAGCGCCGCGCAGTTGACCTGCACGAGCGGCTGCTCGCTGCGGCGCGAGCGCGCGTGCAGGCGCTGCGCGACCAGGTCCTTGCCGACGCCGGTTTCGCCGAGCAGCAGCACCGTGAGATCGGACACGGCGACCGTGTCGATCTCGTCGCACAGCTGCTTCATCGCCGGGCTGCTGCCCAGCAGCTCGCGCGGCGCGCCACGCCCCGCACGCAGCGCCTGCGCAACGGCCTGCTCGCGCATCGCGCGCGCCTGCATCTCGCGGATCGTGTGGGCGGCCTCGATGCCGGTTTCGACGAGGGCGATCAGTGCCTCCATCTGCGCCGGGCCCACGGCATCGAAGGCGTGCGGCTCCAGGGCGTCCAGCGTCAGCAGGCCCCAGACGGCGCCGCGCAGGCGCAGCGGCGCGCCCATGCAGTCGTGCACCGGCAGGATGCCCGGCTGGCCGGCGACGAGGCCGTCGTACGGGTCGGGCAGGTTGCAGTCGTGGGCGAAACGCAGGCCCCGTTCGCTGTCGAGCAGGCGCGCGAAACGCGGATGGGCGGCGACGGGAAACTGGCGCCCGAGGGTTTCATCGCTCAGGCCGTCGACCGCGACGGGCTTCAGCACGTCGACATCGAGCTGCAGCAGCGCGGCGGCATCGCAGCGGACCAGTCCGCGCGCGGCGGCGAGCAGCGATCGGTAGCGGGCGGCCTCGGCTTCGGGCTCGGGCGACGGGGCTTCGGTGGTCGAATCGACACGCAATGTGGTCATAAGTACAACGATGAAGTTGTTGCGAATTTGACCACGCCCGATAAATCCCCAATGGCGTCAAGCACTTGCAGCGACCTTCCGGCTGGCACGGATCGTGAGAAGACAAAGGCATCTCAACAGAGGAAGCGCCAGACCATGAACCCGCAAACCATCGCCATCGTCAAGTCCACCGTGCCCGCGCTCCAGGCCCACGGCGAGGCCATCACCAGCCACTTCTACAAGATCATGTTCGAGGGCCATCCGCAGGTGAAGGCCTTCTTCAACGAAGCGCACCAGGCCGCCGGCACGCAGGCGCGCGCGCTGGCGGGTGCGGTCATCGCCTATGGCGCGCACATCGACCGGCTCGAAGCGATCGCCGGCGCCCTGCCCCGCATCATCCAGAAGCACGCCGCGCTGGGCGTGCTGCCGGAGCACTACCCGATCGTCGGCCACTACCTGCTGCGCGCCGTGAAGGAGGTGCTCGGCGATGCCGCGACCGACGAGGTGATTACCGCGTGGGGCGAAGCCTACGAATCGCTGGCGGGCCTGCTCATCGCCGCGGAAGAAGCCGTCTACAGCGCCAACGCGGCGCAACCCGGCGGATGGCGCGGCACGCGCGAATTCCGCGTGGCCCGGCGCGAAGACGAGAGCGAGGTCATCACCTCGTTCTACCTGGAGCCCGTGGACGGCGGCGCGCTGCTGGCCTTCACGCCGGGGCAGTACCTCACGCTGGTGCTGGAGATCGACGGCCAGCCGGTGCGACGCAACTACTCGCTGTCCGACGCGCCGGGCAAGCCGTGGTACCGCATCAGCGTGAAGAAGGAAGAAGGCGGTCGCGCCTCGAACTGGCTGCACGAGGCCGCCGTGACCGGCACGCGGCTGCAGGTGCAGGCGCCGTGCGGCGACTTCGTGCTGCAGCCCGCGGGCGAACAGGCGCGCCCCCTCGTGCTGGTGACGGGTGGCGTGGGCATCACGCCCGCGATGAGCATGCTCGAATCGGTGGCCCACACGGGCCGGCCGGTGCACTTCGTCCATGCGGCGCGGCACGGCGGCGCGCACGCCTTTCGCGAGCGCGTCGACGCGCTCGCGCAGCGGCATGCGAACGTGAAGCCGCTGTATGTCTACGACGCGCCGCGCGAGAGCGACACGCCGCACGCGACCGGCTTCGTCACCCGCGAGCTGCTGGCCGGGCTGCTGCCGGAAGACCGCGATGTCGACCTGTACTTTCTCGGGCCGAAGCCCTTCATGCAGTCGGTGTATGCCAACGGGCTGGCGCTCGGCGTGCCGAAGCAGCAGCTTCGCTACGAGTTCTTCGGGCCGCTGGAAGCCCTGGAGGCCTGAACCGCAACGGCCTGCCATCCCCTCGTGCTGAAACGGTCGCGGGCCGGGTGCAACCCGGCCCAGGGGGCGCCACAATGCGCGCTGACCATCCGCCCCTCGCACCCAAGGAGATTCCATGAAGGCCCAGAACATCCTCCAGACCATCGGCAACACGCCGCACATCCGCATCAACCGCCTGTTCGGCAATGCGAAACAGCAGGTCTGGGTCAAATCCGAGCGCGCCAATCCCGGCGGCTCGATCAAGGACCGCATCGCGCTGTCGATGGTGGAAGACGCCGAGAAGAGCGGCGCGCTCAAACCCGGCGGCACCATCGTCGAGCCGACCTCGGGCAACACCGGCATCGGCCTGGCGATGGTCGCGGCCGTGAAGGGCTACAAGCTGATCCTGGTGATGCCCGACAGCATGTCGGTCGAGCGCCGCCGCCTGATGCTGGCCTACGGCGCCACCTTCGACCTGACGCCGCGCGCCGGGGGCATGAAAGCCTCCATCGCGCGCGCCGAGGAAATCGTGGCCGGCACGCCCGGTGCGTGGATGCCGCAGCAGTTCAACAACCCCGCGAATGTCGACGTGCACGTGCGCACCACGGCCGAGGAGATCGCGGCGGACTTTCCCGACGGCATCGACGTGCTGATCACCGGCGTAGGCACGGGCGGCCACATCACGGGCGTGGCGAAGGTGCTGAAGAAGAAGTGGCCCAAGCTGCAGGTGTTCGCGGTCGAGCCAGTGGCCTCGCCCGTGATTTCCGGCGGCACGCCGGCGCCGCACCCCATTCAAGGCATCGGCGCAGGCTTCATCCCGAAGAACCTCGACACCTCGCTGCTCGACGGCGTGCTGCAGGTCGACGCCGAACCGGCGCGCGAAATGGCGCGCCGCTGCGCAGTCGAGGAAGGCATGCTGGTCGGCATCTCGTCGGGCGCCACGCTCGCAGCCATCGCGCAGAAGCTGCCCTCGCTGGCACCCGATGCGGTGGTGCTGGGCTTCAACTACGACACCGGCGAGCGGTACTTGTCGGTGGAAGGCTTCCTGCCCGCCTGACTTTTCGGGAAGCACCGCGGAACCGGCTTCGCCGGGCCGCTGGTGCTGCCCCCGGGAGGGGGTAGGCGAAGCGACACGAAGTGCGCGAAGCCTGGGGCGAGTAAAATCTCTGGCCTGCTTGATAACCACAAGCCCCACGCCATGCTGAGAATCTCCGAACTCAAACTCCCGCTCGACCACGCGCCCGACGCGCTGGCCGCACTGATCGCCAGGACGCTCGACGTCCCGCTCGAAGCGATCGCCTCCCACACCGTCTACAAGCGCAGCTTCGACGCGCGCAAGATCGAACTGCTCACGGTCTACATCTGCGACGTGCAGCTGAAGGACGCGAAGCTCGAAGCCGCGCTGCTCGCGAAGCACGCGGGCCATCCGCACATCCAGAGCGCGCCCGACATGCGCTACACGCCGCCGGCCAATGCGGCCGAAGGCACGGCGCGGCCGGTGGTGGTCGGCTTCGGGCCCTGCGGCATCTTCGCGGCGCTGATGCTCGCGAAGATGGGCTTCAAACCGATCGTGCTCGAACGCGGCAGGACCGTGCGCCAGCGCACCCGCGACACCTGGGGCCTGTGGCGCAAGAGCGTGCTCAACCCCGAGTCGAACGTGCAGTTCGGCGAAGGCGGCGCCGGCACCTTCTCGGACGGCAAGCTCTACAGCCAGATCAAGGACCCGCGCTTCCTCGGCCGCAAGGTGATGGAAGAGTTCGTGAAGGCCGGCGCACCGCCCGAGATTCTTTACGTCGCGCATCCGCACATCGGCACCTTCAAGCTGGTGAAGGTGGTGGAGAACATCCGCGAGCAGATCGTGGCGCTGGGCGGCGAGATCCGCTTCGAGCAGCGCGTGACCGACGTGCACATCGAAGACGGCCACCTTCGCGGCCTCACCGTGCTCGACCAGACCACGGGCACGAGCAGCGAACTGCGCGCCGACCACGTCGTGATGGCGCTGGGCCACAGCTCGCGCGACACCTTCGAGATGCTGCATGCGCGCGGCGTGCACATCGAGGCCAAGCCCTTCTCCATCGGCTTTCGCGTCGAGCACCCGCAAGGCCTGATCGACCGCGCGCGCTGGGGCCGCCACGCGGGCCACCCGCTGCTCGGCGCGGCCGACTACAAGCTGGTGCACCATGCAAGCAACGGCCGCTCGGTCTACAGCTTCTGCATGTGCCCCGGCGGCACCGTGGTGGCGGCCACCAGCGAGCCGGGCCGCGTGGTCACCAACGGCATGAGCCAGTACTCGCGCAACGAGCGCAATGCCAACGCCGGCATCGTGGTGGGCATCGACCCGAAAGACTTCCCCGGCGACGCGCTCGCGGGCATCGCCTTGCAGCGCGAACTCGAAAGCAACGCCTTCGTGCTCGGCGGCGGCGACTACCGCGCGCCGGGCCAGCTGGTGGGCGACTTCATCGCCGGGCGGCCCTCGACCGCGCTCGGCAGCGTGATTCCGTCGTACAAGCCCGGCGTAACGCCGACCGACCTGCACAAGGCGCTGCCGGCCTACGCCATCGAGGCCATGCGCGAGGCCTTCCCCGCCTTCGGCCGCAAGATCAAGGGCTTCGACACGTACGACGCGGTGCTCACCGGCGTCGAAACGCGCACCTCGTCGCCGATCCGCATCACGCGCGGCGACGATTTCCAGAGCCTCAACGTGCGCGGCCTCTACCCGGCCGGCGAAGGCGCGAGCTACGCGGGCGGCATCCTGTCGGCCGGCGTGGACGGCATCAAGGTGGCCGAGGCCGTGGCGCACGGCGTGCTGGCCGAAGCCTCGGCCCTGAGCCACTGAGCCACCACCCGACATCGAGACCTGCATGGCCAGTGCCGACTTCCATTTCTACGAACCCGCCAGGGGCCACGGCCTGCCGCACGACCCATTCAACGCGATGGTCGGGCCGCGCCCCATCGGCTGGATCTCGTCGCAGGACGCGAACGGCGTGCTCAACCTCGCGCCCTACAGCTTCTTCAACGCCTTCAACTACACGCCGCCTCTCGTCGGCTTCGCCAGCATCGGCGCCAAGGACAGCCTGCATAACATCCGCCAGACGCGGGAGTTCGGCTGGAACCTGGCAACCCGGCCGCTGGCCGAGCAGATGAACCGCTCCTGCGCGGCCGTGCCGCCCGAGGTGAACGAGTTCGAGCTCGCCGGCCTCGCCACGGCCGCCTCGCGGACCATCGCGGTGCCGCGCGTGGCCGAAAGCCCCGTGTCCTTCGAGTGCAAGCTCACGCAGATCCTGCAGCTCGAAGGCGCGGACGGCGTGCCCGTGCAGACCTGGCTCGTGCTCGGCGAAGTGGTGGGCGTGCACATTGCGCGCCACCTGCTGAAGGACGGCATCTACGACACCGCCGCGGCGCAGCCCATCCTGCGCGGCGGCGGCCCGGGCGACTACTTCGAAGTCAGCCCCGACAATCTCTTCAGGATGTTCCGGCCGCGCTGAACGCGCTGCGCCGGCCTTCTTTTTTCCAATCCTTTCCACAGCGCCCCCGCATGACCGACGCTTCCACCGCCACCCCCAAGACGAACGCCCGCCCGCCCCGGCGCCAGCAACTGGACATGGCCGACCAGCTGAAGCAGCTGCAGGCCGGTGCAGGAACAGACGCGGGCGCAGATGCGCCGGCGCAGCAACAGCAACCCCAGCAGGCCTCCCGCCCGCCGCGGCAGAAGAACACCGGCCGCGGCCCGCGTGCGCAGCAGCCCCGGCAGCAGAAGGCGCAGGCGCAGCAGCAGCAACCGCAGCGCACGCCGCGCAAGGTCAACCCGGTGCTGGAGCGCCTGTTCGAGCTGTACCCTCAGCTCTTCGGCGCGCGCTTCGTGCCGCTGAAGCTCGGCGTGTATGAGGAACTGCTTGCGCGCCACCCCGAGGACTTCAAGGCCGAAGACCTGAAGATCGCCATGGGCCAGCACGCGCGCTCCACGCGCTACCTCGAGGCCGTGGCCGCCGGCCTGGCGCGCCACGACCTCGACGGCAACGCGCTGGACCCGGTCGCGCCCGAGCACGTGCACCACGCCATCCTCGAGCTGCACCGCCGCCGCATGCTGCGCAACAACGGCAACGCCGAAGAACTGCGACCGCAACTGGTGGAGCGCATCGCCAAGGCCGTCGAGGCTTCGGGCCTCGACCGCGAGGCCTATGCGGTGCTCGTGCGCTCGCGTGACGCGAACGCCAACGCCGTGGTCGACGAAGCCCTGGCCGAACTCGCCGAGCAGGCCGCCAAGCGCGAGGCGCTGCTGCGCGCCTTCGAGGCCAGCGGCCGAAGCGAGCAGGAGTTCGCCGACATGTACGGCATGAAGCTAGGCGACGTGACGCGCACGCTGCAGCGGGTGCGCGACGACAAGAAACGGGCAGAGGCAGCCGCGGCAGCGGCAAAAGAAGCAGCACCGGAAGCAGAAACCGCACCCGACAAGGCCCAACCCGACCTGCCCGCCACCACCGGCAATTGAACGCCCCGAAGCGCCCGGAAGACTGCAGCTGTGCAATCCGGCAGCGATGCGGCGAATTTTTCACTAGGGATTCGCGCCCAAGAAACATTTTCATACGTTTCCAGTTACATTTCTCCGGCCCATTCCGGGCGGAGGAGAAGTTAATTTGAAAAGAGTCATCAGGCTGCTTCTCGCAGCCGTGGCTGTTTCCGTGTTCGCGAGTGGCTGCGCCGTCAACCGCGCAACAGCCACCGTCGATCCCTCGGCGAATCTCGACAAGCTGCGCGTGGTGCAGGTCAGAAGGCTCGAGGGTGAAGACGGCACGATTCAGAAACTGATCGCAAGCAATCTGCGCAAACGCGGGTACGAGGTGTCGGAGGACGCCAAGCCCCCCGAGAAAGTCGATGCCGTCGTCACGTACGTCGACAAGTGGCTGTGGGACATCACCATGTACCTGTCCGAGCTCACCGTCACGGTCCGCGAACTCAAGTCCGACTACCCGTTGGCAACGGGCAATTCGCTCCACACCTCTCTCACACGCCGCTCGCCACCGGAAATGGTCGACGAAGTGGTCGGCAACATCTTCAAAGAATCGGAAAAATCCAAATGATCAGCACCACCCTTCGCCGCGCAGGCGCCTTGGCCGTTCTCTCCGTCGTCGTCGTGCTCGCGGGCTGCGCCTCGTCGGCCAACCGCGAGGCCATGACTGCGACCAGCATCGCCTCGAGCAAGAAGCTTCCTTACTCCCTGTCGGTGAAAACCGGCGGCGGCAACGAAACGAATCCGCTGTGGAGTTCGGACATCTCCAATGAAGACCTGGCTGCCGCCATCGAGAAATCGGTCACGCAGTCGGCCTTGTTCAAGGAAGTCGTCAAGGGCAAGAGCGGGGACTACGAGTTGTCGGTCTCGATCGTCAAGCTGACCAAGCCCATGTTCGGTGCCGCGTTCACGGTCGACATGGAAGCGGGTTGGTCGCTCACCAAGATCTCCGACAAATCGGTAGCCATGCGCCAGGTCATCAAGTCGACCTACACAGGTGGTGCGTTCGACTCGCTCGTCGGCACGACCCGCCTGCGCATGTCGGTGGAAGGTGCTGCGCGCAACAACATCAAGCAGGGCCTGGAAGCCGTCGCGGCGCTCAATCTCTGACCGACAAACCATTCAGTGAATGGAAAAGGGGCTGGTGAATCACCAGCCCCTTTTTCCTTGTGCCGCTGCGCTCAGCGCGCGTTCTGCAGCGCCGCGATGCGCTCCTCGATCGGCGGGTGCGTGGCGAACAGCTTGCCGATGCTGCCGGTGATGCCCATGGCTTCGACCGCCTTCGGCAGTTCGCCGGCCGGCAGGCCGCCCAGGCGCGCGAGCGCGTTCATCATCGGCTGGCGGTTGCCCATGAGCGCGGCCGAGCCGGCGTCAGCGCGGAACTCGCGGTGGCGCGAGAACCAGGCCACCACCATCGCGGCAGCAAAGCCCAGCACGATGTCGAGCACGATGGTGCTCACGTAGTAGCCGATGCCGGGGCCCGACGAGCGGTCGTCGCCGCGGCGCAGGAAGCTGTCGACCGCATAGCCGATCACGCGCGACAGGAACACGACGAAGGTATTCATCACGCCCTGGATGAGCGTCATGGTGACCATGTCGCCGTTGGCGATGTGCGCCACCTCGTGGCCGATGACGGCCTCGACCTCTTCGCGCGTCATGTTCTGCAGCAGGCCGGTGGACACCGCCACCAGCGACGAGTTCTTGAACGCGCCGGTCGCGAAGGCATTGGGCTCGCCTTCGAAGATGCCGACCTCGGGCATGCCGATGCCGGCCTTGTCGGCGAACTTGCGCACTGTGCCGACGATCCAGGCCTCGTCGGGCGACTGGGGGTTGTCGATCATGTGCAGGCCGGTGGTCCACTTGGCCATGGGCTTGCTGATGAGCAGCGAGATGATCGCGCCGCCGAAGCCCATCACCAGCGCGAAGCCGAGCAGCGCGGTCAGGTTGAGCCCGTTGGCCGTGAGGAAGCGGTTGACGCCGAGCAGGCTGGCGACGACGCCGAGCACCGCGACGACCATCACATTGGTCAGGACGAACAGAAGGATACGTTTCAAGTTGAATTCTCCGTGGGGAAATCTGCCACCCAGATAAGGGCCTCGCGGCCCTCTTCAAGCCGTGCGCGGCATGGAGTCCTGGGTGTTGTTTTACGTTGTGGGGCGCTCCGGACGGCGGCAGCCGGTAGAACCATGATAGGAGCAAAAGTTCTAGGCCCGCCGTATTTCCTGGCCCGGCAAGGGCCTGAAGACCTGCGCGTCGGCATAGAACGCCGCGGTCTCGTTGCCCGCGCACCAGCCAGGCACGCCGAGCACCGGCAAGGGCACGAAGGGCTTGCGCTGGAGCTGCAGGGGGTCGAGCCCCCGTGCGATGTGCGCATCGTCGAAGGCCTCCGGGCCGGTCGCGCCGTGCATCAGCAGCACGTGCGCCGTGATCGGCTTGCGCGGCGTCACCAGCTTTTCGAGCAGCGCGTGCCCGAACAGCAGCAGGCGCGCTTCGCTCCACAGGCCGCGTTGCGTGACGAACAGCGCATGCCAGTCGCGCGCGGCCAGCGCACGCCACAGTGCGGGTGGCGCATCGAGCAGCGCACCGTTCTCGTCGAACAGTGTGAGCGCGTCGCGCAGCGGACCGCGCACGGCCGCGACGCCGCTGCGCGCGATCTCGCTCGCCTGCAGTTCGTTGAGGCGGTGCTTGGTGTGCGGAAACGCGAGCCACACGAGCCCGTTGAAGAAGTCGTGCAGGTTGTCGCGCGTGGGCACGCTGCGGGTCTGGAAGATGCGCGCCTCGTAGGCCTGGCCTGGAGGCAGCGCGTCCTGGTGCACGAAGTCGGGCACCGGCGCGGGCTTGATGCCCTGCAGCGCGGCGGCGACTCCGCCATGCAGCGCGGCCCGCGCCACCGCTTCGCCGCTCGAACGATAGGGCGCAAGCCAGGGCCGCGCCCAGTCGACTGCCGGCAGGATCAAGGCGCGGGCGCGCCCGTCCAGCGGATGCGGTCGGGGTGCTGCATCACCGCGAACTCCCCGGTGAGCTTGTCGAACAGCTTGAGCGAGCTGCCGTGCTTGCCGAGCAGGCCGGCGGTGCGCAAGGCTTTCGCCACGTCGTTGAGCGGCACGTCCTTGCCGCCGCGCAATGCGGGCGCGGCCTGCAGGATGAACTCGGCGGCTTCGGACGGAGGTTGCGGTTGCGGCGCGGTGGGCGCCTTGGCGGCCGTCTTGCGTGCCGTCTTCTTCGCCGCGGCCTTCTTCGCTGCAGGGGCGGGTGCGGCTGCGGTCGTCGTGCCGGCGCTCTTCGCCCGCGATGTCTTGGTGCCGGCCGATTTGGCGGAGGCCGTCTTCTTCGCTGGCGCGGTGCGCACCGCTGGCGCCGCGTAGCCCGCGCCGTGGTGCGCGAGGTCCATGAAGGTGTCGTAGATGCCGACCGTTTCCTCGCCCGTCTTGCCCTGCTGGCCTATGCCGCAGACGCGGCAGCCCTTCTCGCGCAGGCGGATCACCAGCGGCGCGAAGTCGGAGTCGGACGAGACCAGCACCACCACGTCGGGACGCTCGTCGATCACGAGGTCGATGGCGTCGACGGCCAGCGCGATGTCGGTGCTGTTCTTGCCGGTCGACAGGTTCACCATCGGCCGCACCGACAGCCGCTTGAACAGGGCCTGGCGGTTCACCGCCATCTCGGCATTGCAGTAGGCGCGGCGCACGTGGATGGCGCCGTACTCGTCCATCGTGCGCTGCACGGCCTGCTCGATCACGTCGGCCGAGACGTTGTCGGCGTCGATCAGCAGCATCACGCGAGTCATTGGCTCACCCCCAGGCTGCGCGCACTTCGTGTCGCTTCTCCCACCCCCTCACCGGGGGCAACACCAACGGCCCGGCAAAGCCGGCTCCG
>NZ_AKIW01000116.1 GCF_000282635.1 Variovorax sp. CF313 | reverse complement strand
CCCCCAGGCTTCGCGCACTGCGTGTCGCTACGCCAAGCCCCTTGCAGGGGGCAACACCTGCGGCCCGGCAAAGCCGGTTCCGCGGTGTTTGCTGGAAGGAAGGCATGGCTCGACGCGCCTGGGCGCTGTGTCGATCTGTCAGGCCGCGGCCTTCTCCACGTGCGCCTGGCGCGTGTAGAGGAAGTCGATCACCGCCTTGCGCGCGTGCACGTAGGCCGGGTCTTCGGCCAGCTCGACGCGGTTGCGCGGGCGCGGAATGTCCACGGCCAGCACGTCGCCGATGGTGGCGGCCGGACCGTTGGTCAGCATCACGATGCGGTCGCTCAGCAGCACCGCCTCGTCCACGTCGTGCGTCACCATGACCACGGTGCTGTGCGTCTTCTGCACGATGGCCAGAAGCTCGTCCTGCAGCTTGGCGCGGGTGAGGGCGTCGAGCGCGCCGAAGGGCTCGTCCATCAGCAGCACCTTGGGTTCCATCGACAGCGCGCGTGCAATGCCCACGCGCTGTTTCATGCCGCCGGAGATTTCGCCGGGGCGCTTCTGTGCGGCGGGCGTGAGACCCACCAGCGCCAGCGCGGCATCGGTGCGTGCGCGCAACTGCGCCTTGCTCTCGGTGGCCGCGAAGACGCGCTCGACCGCGAGGTAGACGTTCTCGAAGCAGGTGAGCCAGGGCAGCAGCGAATGGTTCTGGAACACCACCGCGCGCTCGGGGCCGGGGCCCTTGATCTCCTTGTTGGCGCACAGCAGCGAGCCTTCGGTGGGTGTGGTGAGCCCGGCGATGAGGTTCAGCAGCGTCGACTTGCCGCAGCCCGAGTGGCCGATGAGCGTGATGAACTCGCCCTTGGCCACGTTCAGGTTCACATCGCGCAGCGCGACGAAGCGGCCCTTGGGCGTCTTGAAGGCCTGTTCGACGCCGTGGATCTCGATGTACTTCGAATCATCGATCATGACTTCACCTCTTCGAACGTGAACGCAGTGGCGAGCTTGATGAGCGCAAACTCCAGCACGAGGCCGACGATGCCGATCACGAAGATCGCGATGATGATGTTGGCGACGTTGAGGTTGTTCCACTCGTCCCACACCCAGAAGCCGATGCCGACGCCGCCCGTGAGCATCTCGGCCGCCACGATCACCAGCCACGCGGTGCCCACGGCCAGCCGCACGCCGGTCAGCATGTAGGGCAGCACTGCGGGGAACAGGATCTTCGTGAGGATCTTCCATTCGCTGAGGTTCAGCACCTTGGCCACGTTCATGTAGTCGCTAGGCACGCGCTGCACGCCCACGGCGGTGTTGATGACCATCGGCCAGATCGAGCAGATGAAGATGGTCCAGATGGCGGCCGGGTTGGCGCCCTTGAACACCAGCAGGCCGATGGGCAGCCACGCCAGCGGCGATACCGGTCGCAGCAGGCTGATGAGCGGGTTGAACATGCGCGAGAGGAACTCGAAGCGCCCGATCGCGAAGCCGGCCGGAATGCCGACCAGCGCCGCGAGCCCGAAGCCCAGCGCCACGCGCTGCAGCGACGAGAGCACGTTCCAGCCCACGCCCTGGTCGTTCGGCCCCTTGCTGTAGAACGGGTCGCTGAACACGGTCACGGCCTGCTGCCAGGTGGCCGCTGGCGTCGGGAAGCCGGTGGTGCTCTTCATGGCCACCACCTCCCAGATCAGCAGCAGCAGGCCGAAGCCTGCGAGCGGCGGCAGCACGCGCATCCAGAAGGCGCGCAGGTCGAGTGGCGCTCTCGGTTTCTGCTCCTTCTCCCTTCTGGGGAGAGGGTTGGGGTGAGGGGCGGCTTCGGCGCGGGGCTGGGGCTTGCCCTCGCCCCGGCCCTCTCCCGCGCGCGGGAGAGGGAGGGAGGCTTCGAGCGGTGAATGAAAAACGGCGCTGACCATGGTGTTCTCCCTATGCATGAAGCTTGAAGGACTCGGCGTACTTCTTCGGATCCTTGCCGTCCCAGACCGAGCCGTCGAACAGCTTGCTGGTGCGCATGGTTTCCTTGGGCACCGGCGTCTGCGTGGCGGCGGCGGCCTGCTTGTAGATGTCGATGCGGTTGATCTCGGTAGCGACCTTCAGGTAGTCGGGGTGCTCCTTCAGCAGGCCCCAGCGCTTGTGCTGCGTGAGGAACCACATGCCGTCCGACAGGTACGGGAAGTTCACGGCGCCGCCGTTGTAGAACTTCATGTGGTTGGGGTCGTCCCAGCTCTTGCCCAGGCCGTTGGTGTAGCGGCCCAGGATGCGCTGGTTGATGGCGTCCACGCTCGTGTTGACGTAGCTCTTGTCGGCGATGGTCTCGGCCATCTTGTTCTTGTTCTGCAGGCCGGTGTCGATCCACTTGCCGGCCTCGAGGATGGCGGCCGTCACGGCGCGCGCGGTGTTGGGGTACTTCTTCGCGAACTCGGCGGTGCAGCCAAGCACCTTCTCGGGGTGGTCCTTCCAGATGTCCTGCGTGGTGATGGCCGTGATGCCGATGCCGTCCATGATGGCGCGCTGGCCCCAGGGCTCGCCCACGCAGTAGCCGTCCATGTTGCCCACGCGCATGTTGGCCACCATCTGCGGCGGCGGCACGGTGATGTTCTTGACGTCCTTGAACGGGTCGATGCCGGCCGAGGCGAGCCAGTAGTACAGCCACATGGCATGCGTGCCGGTGGGGAAGGTCTGTGCGAAGGTGTATTCGCGCTTCTCCGTTGCGATCAGCTTGGCGAGCGAGGCCGCATCGACCGCACCCTTGTCCGAGAGCTTCTTCGACAGCGTGATGGCCTGGCCGTTGTTGTTCAAGGTCATGAGCACGGCCATGTCCTTTTTCGGGCCGCTCAGGCCCAGGTGCATGCCGTAGACCAGGCCGTAGAGCACGTGCGCCATGTCGATGTCGCCGTTGGAGAGCTTGTCGCGCACGCCAGCCCAACTGGCTTCCTTGCTGGGGACGATCTTCACGCCGTACTTCTTGTCGATGCCCAGCACCGAGGCCATCACCACGCTGGCGCAATCGGTCAGCGGGATGAAGCCGATCTTCACTTCCTCCTTCTCGGGCTTGTCCGAGCCCTGGGCCCAGACGGCGGCGCGCAGCGCGGGTTCGATGCCCACGGCGCCGATGGCGGCGGCTTGCAGGACGCGGCGTCGGCTGAGGCGGGTTGTGAGCAGGTCGGTCATGGGCGGGGCTCCGGTTGAAGGCGAACAAACAAAAGACAAAAACAAAAAAGGCGTCCGCACCGCGCAGGGGCTGCTCGAAAACGAGCCCTTGCGGGATGGGGACGCCTTTGTCCGGTTCGGTAGCAAGCACCCGCCGTTGGGTGCCGCCTGCCTGAAGACCCATTGGGGGCCTGTGAACGAAATGCTTGCAAGCGGTGTGCCAGCCTTCAGGACCTGGGTGCTGCTATCAAGAAAGTAGCTCGATGCAGTGGCGCAGCACGGGCGAGGGCCCGATCGGGCCGCGCAGCGCCGATCGCACGGTTGTTGTGCACTGCACCAAGTTGAACGGCCGGGGGCGCTTCAGCGAGAGGGCGCGCGGTCGAGCATGGGCAGGTAGTCGGCCATTGCCAGCATCGACTCGGCCACGTCGACCAGCCGCCGCTTCTGGTTCATGGCGGTCTGGCGCAGCATCTTGTGCGCCTCTTCCTCGCTGAGCCGGCGGTGCGCCATCAGCAGGCCCTTGGCGCGCTCGACGATCTTGCGTTCATTGAGCGAGGCGCGCACGGTTTCGAGCTCGTCGCTCATGGCCTGCAGGCGGTGCGACTGCTCCTGGACCATGTCGAGCACCGAGCGTTCGAGGTGGCGGCCGAACTGGGCGGGCGTGGCGGCCTGCGCGTCGGCGTCGTCGAAAAACAGGGCGCCGGCCTGCGGCGCCAGCGTGTCCAGCAGCTGCCGGTAGTCCTGCAACTCGCTGCGCGCCTGCGCGGTCTTGCGCTCGCACAGTGCGCGCAAGACTGCGGCCAGGCGCTCTTCCACGGTCTTCATGGCGTCGATGCGGCGGGTGCAGCAGTCGAACCAGGCCTGGCTCAGCGGTACGTCGGCCGGGGCGGAGGTGGCGCCGCGCCGGCGGATGCGTTCGAGCTCTGCCACTTCGGCGTCAGGCTGGCTGCTGCGCCAGAGCGCGAGCACGGCCTGGCCAGAGAAATCGGTGAACACCTGGAAGCAGCGCTCCTGCGACTCGATCAGGTGCTGCCACTGCAGGCGCTGCGCCTCGTCGCTGCGGCCCAGCGCCAGTGCGGCGGCACCGAAGGCGCGCTCCTGGCCGGCAAATTCCTTGCCCTGCATGAAGTTGAACATCGCGACCAGCAGGCGCGAGATCTCGGGGTCGGTGGCGCCGTCGGCGGCTTCGAACACCACCGACAGCAGGCCGGCAACGAGCTTGGCGAAGGCGGCGGTGGACTGCGCAGGCTGCAGCTCGAGCGCATCGATGCGGCGGCGAAGCGCAGGCAGGGCGTCCAGGCCCGGGAGCACCCAGGCGATGCGGCTGAACAGGCGCGCGCTGTGGCCGGCGCCAGCGCCGCGGTGGTCGTCGGCTTCGAGCTGGTCGAAGCCGGCGCGCACCTCCTGCTCGAGCGCCATGCATTCGGCGATCTGCGGGCCGCGCTGGTCTGCGAAGCGGCCGCCGTGCGACGCGAGGAACATGTTCGACATGCCCCGCTCGCGCTGCAGCGCGTGGACGAGGCGGCCGATCACACCCACCAGCTCGCTGGTGCGGGCGAGCCGGTCCAGCTCGTCGATCTCGCAACGGCGGGCGGCGATCAGAAAACTCAGTCCGGATTTCATGGTGGGAGGGGCGCTGACCCTCTCACTGCAACATCCGTGCCTTGCAGGACGCCGTTTGCCCCTTCGCGGGCGGCCGCACGGGGCGCCGCCTACACTCGGCGCCATGCTCTTGTTGGGAATCGAATCATCCTGCGATGAAACCGGCGTGGCGCTGGTCGAGTCGCACGGCAGCGCGCTGCCGATGCTGCGTTCGCACGCGCTGCACAGCCAGATCGCCATGCACCAGGCCTACGGCGGCGTGGTCCCCGAGCTGGCCAGCCGCGACCACATCCGCCGCGTGCTGCCGTTGACCGAGACGGTCATGGCCGAAGCCGGACGATCGCTGGCCGAGATCGACGTGGTGGCCTACACGCGCGGGCCGGGCCTGGCGGGCGCACTGCTGGTGGGGGCCGGCGTGGCCTGCGCGCTCGGCGTGGCGCTTGGCAAGCCGGTGCTGGGGGTGCATCACCTAGAGGGACATCTGCTGTCGCCCTTCCTGAGCGCCGATCCGCCGGAGTTTCCGTTCGTCGCGCTGCTGGTGTCGGGCGGCCATACGCAGCTGATGCGGGTGGACGGCGTGGGCCGCTACGAGCTGCTCGGCGAAACCATCGACGACGCGGCCGGCGAGGCCTTCGACAAGAGCGCCAAGCTCATGGGTTTGCCGTACCCCGGCGGACCGTGGCTCGCGAAGCTGGCCGAAGGCGGCAACGCAACGGCCTTCAAGCTGCCGCGGCCGCTGCTGCACAGCGGCGATCTCGATTTTTCCTTTGCCGGCCTGAAGACGGCCGTGCTCACGCAGGCCAAGAAGCTCGGCGACCAGCTCGAGGCGAACAAGGCCGACCTGGCGGCGTCCACGCAGGCGGCCATCGTCGAGGTGCTGCTGAAGAAGTCGCTCGCGGCACTCGACCAGACCGGACTCAAGCGGCTGGTGGTGGCGGGCGGGGTGGGGGCCAACAGGAATCTGCGCGAACAGCTGAATGCCGCGTGCGCAAAGCGCAAGGTGCGTGTGCACTACCCCGAGTTGCACCTGTGCACCGACAACGGCGCCATGATCGCCATGGCTGCGGCGATGCGCCTGCAGTCCGGGCTGTCGCAGGCGAGCGAGCGCTATGCCTTCGACGTCAAGCCGCGATGGCCCATGGCGTCGCTCTCGTCGGCTGAGGCGCCGCTGCCGCAGGCTGCGTAGCCGGCTGCCGCGAGCGGCCGATTGCCGGCAGCGGCAGCACGTCCAGCACATTGCGCCACAGCTGGCGCCACTGCGGCCAGTCGTGGCCGCCCTCGATCGTGAAGACGCGCCCCGGCGGCAGGGCGTCGGCCAGCAGCTTGTGGTTGCTGGCAAAGCGGTCGTCCAGCCCGAAGCCCAGGTACAGCGGCGGCAGGTTCTTCGACGGCTTGGCGTCCAGGTACTGCTGGAAGAAGGGCCAGAGCTTGCGGTCGGGCTCCTCGTCGGCCTGCGGTCCGGTGGGCGCCTGCCAGGCGCGCAGGCCGCCGGCCTTCCTGATCTCCGCGCCGAGCACCCGGCGCCCCAGGTAGGGCGCGAGTGCCACGATGCCGTCCACCGAGCCCGGCCGCGCCAGTTCGTGGATCAGCGCGCCGAAGCCACCGATGGAAATACCCACGAGCCAGATCGACTTGTAGCCCCTGGCACGCTGGGGCTCGATCACCTCGGTGTGCAGGCGCTCGCTCAGCGTTTGCTCGTAGTAGTAGGAAACGTCCGCGTCCACCAGCAGCGCGTCCGCCGCCAGATGGCGCTCGCGCACCGCGGCGATGAACCCTTCGCGCTCGAACTCGTCGGGCTTCAGGTAGGCCCCGGGCAGGAACACCAGGAGCGTGTCGGATTGTTCGTTGGGATTGGCAGGTTGAAGGTGCGTTTTCATGGTGCCTTTTGGGGGCACCCGAACCGCACCGGCAGGGAATTCGGTGCGTTACGAGACGCCCACGAAGAAAAAAGTTCTAAGAAAACGTCACATCATGTGACGTTATTCAGCGCTATTGTGAATAAGGTGCTCGTTTAAAGTCAAAACGAGGCCGTTACCAACATTTTCTTCTTGTGGGCATAGGCCAAGCTAGTTGATTTGCAACTGTGCGGCCTGGCTCACGGGCACCAGTTTGCCGAGCTTCAGCGTGAGCACGCCGTTCTCGAGCTTGGCCTCGCTGGTGGCCACGTCGATGTCCTGCGGCAGCTCGTAGGCGGCCTTGAACTGGCGCTTGGCTTCGGCCTTGCTGTCGATGCGCAGTACGGCGCCTTCGATGCTGATCGCGAGGTCTTCGCGCGCAAGGCCCGGCACGTCCAGCGAGAGGGTCCAGCTCTTGTCGTCCTGTTCCACCAGCGGGGAGCGGCGGGGGGCGGCGAAGGCATCGTTCACGAAGCGTTCGAAGGCGCGGTCATAGGCGCGGGGAGCGAAGCGGGCGGTGCGAAGGGTGGGGGCGAAAAGCATGGTGAAGAACTCCTGAGTGAACACAATGGGGACAAGGAATGTGTGTCCCTTACACTGCGCGGCCGTTCCATCGTGAGTGCCGCTTGAGACCTCATCTAGGCGCATCGGCACGCGTTTCAAGACAATGAATCTCCCCTTTATTTGGCGTCGCGAGGCCTTGAAATTCGCGGCGCTGGCGCTATGCGCGAGGCCGTTCGCCGCGCTGGCGCAGGCGGCCCCGCCCGCACCCATTCGCCTGGCGCTGATCGAAAGCATGAGCGGCCCGTTCGCCAACACCGGCGAGGCCGTGTTCCGCAACCTGCTGTGGGCGGTGGAGCGCGTGAATGCGCGCGGCGGCGTGAAGCTGCCCGGCGGCGCGCGTCCGTTGCAGCTCGACCGCTACGACAGCAAGGGGCAGAACGAGGAGGCGCTTTCCGCGCTGCGCGCCGCGATGGACGACGGCGCGCGCATCGTGCTGCAGGGCAATTCGTCGGCCACGGCCTCGGCGCTGGTCGATGCCATCGACAAGAACAACGAGCGCGACCCCGCGCGCCGCGTGGTCTTCCTCAACTACGCGGCCGTCGACCCGGCGCTCACGAACGAGCGTTGCAGCTTCTGGCACTTCCGCTTCGACGCGCATGCCGACATGCGCGTGGCTGCGCTGATGGATGTGGTGAGGGACGATGCCGCGCTCAAGCGCGTCTACCTGATCGGCCAGGACTACAGCTTCGGCCAGGCCGTGCTGCGCGAGGCGCGCCGGCAGCTCGGTGCGCAGCGCCCCGACGTGGAGATCGTGGGCGACGAACTGCACCCCATGGGCAAGGTGAAGGACTTCGCGCCCTACGCCACCAAGATCATCGCGAGCGGCGCGCAGGCCGTGGTCACGGGCAACTGGGGCAACGACCTCACGCTGCTCGTGAAGGCGGCACGCGAGGCGGGCTTCAACGGTACTTTCTATACCTTCTACGGCAATGCGCTGGGGGCACCGGCCGCCATCGGCGATGCGGGCATCGGCCGCGTGATCGCCGTGGCAGACTGGCTGCCCAACGTGCAGACGGCGCAGTCCGAAACCTTCTACCGAGCCTTCCGCACGCGCTTTCCGAAGCCGGCCGACGACTATGTGCACATGCGGCTGCAGCTGATGATCGAAGCGCTCGTGCAGGCCGTCGAGCGTGCGGGCAGTGCCGACGCGGTGCCGATGGCGCGCGCACTGGAGCAGGCCGACGTGAGCCTGTACGGCCAGCGCGGGCGCATGCGCGCGACGGACCATCAGTTCCAGCAGCAGCTCGTCGTCGGCGTGATGGACCGGCAGGGCAGGCCGGGCGTGCAGTTCGACGTCGAGGGCTCGGGCTACGGCTTCCGTGTGGTCAAGACGATTCCCGCCGAGCGCGCCGAACTGCCGACCTCGTGCAAGATGAAGAAACCTTGAACTTGGCTCTCCCCCAGGCTTCGCGCACTTCGTGTCGCTTCTCCCTCCCCCTCACCGGGGGCAACACCTGCGGCCC
>NZ_AKIW01000115.1 GCF_000282635.1 Variovorax sp. CF313 | reverse complement strand
TCTTCGGGAGACACCGTGGAACCGGCTTCGCCGGGCCACTGGTGTCGCCCCCGGAGAGGGGGGTGGCGCAGCGACACGAAGTGCGCAAAGCCTGGGGGTGAGCCGGTTTCAGCCACGGTGACTCCAGCGGCGGCCGCCGCGCTCCATGAAGTCGCGCACCTTCTGCTGTTGCGCCGCATTCAGGTTGTCATAGAAGTCGGCGGCGGCGGCAATGATCTCGGGGCTGCCGTTGCGCACGGCGGTGGTCTTCTCGTCGACCAGGCGCGCGGCGCCGGCCTGGTCGAGCTTGTTGCCCGCGAACAGCGCCTTGAACTGCGAGCGCGGGTCGCCCGAGCCGCCGGCGCCGCGCATGGCTTCGCGCTGCGCCTGCAGCTTCTCGGCGAGCACGGTGAGCTTCTGCTTCTGGTTGGCGTCGAGTTCGAGCTTGCTGCCCACGCGCTCGACCATCTTCGCGCGGAAGTCGGCGCTGTCGCCGCCCCAGCCATGTCGCTGGCCGGCGCAGCCGGCAATGCTGCCGGCGACCATCGCGGCGCCCGCGAATCCGAAAAGAGTGCGTTTGATCCAGTGCTTCATGATGATTCCTTGCTCGCCCTCGAGTCGCCCGAGGGCATCGTTGGGGGGAGGTCTTACAGCCGGCTGCTCTTGGCGCTGGCGGCTGCGGCGCGCGCGTCGACCGGGTTCTGCATCGTCGAGACGACCCGGCTGTTCACGCGCGAGCCGGACGTCACGTTCTGGTCGGGTGCGGCGGCGGCGCGCACGGCTTCGGCGACGACGCGTGCGCGCTCGGTCGACACGGCCATGCCCTCTGCGCCGCGCGAGCCGCGCACCACGTTCTGGTCGGGTGCCGATGCGGTGCGCACGGCTTCGGCGTTGACGTCGGCGCGGCTCTTGGCCGACACGGCGGGTTGCACGCCCTCGTAGCTTTCGGCCTTGGCGCCCGCGGCGGCGAGCATGGCGAAGGAGCCGACGGCAACGAGCTGGGTCAGGGAGAGAGATTTCATGATGCAGGTCTTTCTTTCGGGGTTGAAGAGAAGACCTGATCGTGCTCGCGGCGTTGCCGCAAGTCCTTTCGCCGCGGTTTCGGCGTGTTTCGTTTCTTTTCACCCGCCGCCGGACGCGGATGAAAAAGTACGCTCAACCCGCCATGGCTGCGGCGGGATCGTCCGATTCGAGAACGCTCTTCGCCCACGCTTCGAGCTTGCCGGTGTCGGCGCGCAGCACCTCCTGCTTGACCGCGAGGATGCGCGAGGGATGCATCGAGAAGCTGCGCAGGCCCAGGCCCAGCAGCAGCCGCGTGAAGGCCACGTCGCCCGCCATCTCGCCGCACACGGCCACGCCCTTGCCCTGCCGCCGGCACTCGGCGATGGTGTCGGCCACGAGGCGCAGCACCGCCGGGTGCGCGGGGTCGTAGAGGTGCGCCACCGACTCGTCGGCGCGGTCGATGGCCAGCGTGTACTGGATCAGGTCGTTGGTGCCGATCGACAGGAAGTCGAAGTGCTTCAGGAAGATGCGCAGCGTGAGCGCGGCCGCGGGAATCTCGATCATGGCGCCGAGCTTCACCTGGCCGTACACCGCGCCGCGGTTGTCGAGCTCGGTGCGCGCGAAGTCGATCAGCGACAGCGTCTGGCGGATCTCGCTCGCGTGCGCGAGCATGGGAATCAGCAGGTGGATCTCGCCGTGCGCCGCGGCGCGCAGGATGGCTCGCAGCTGCGTGAGGAACATCGCCGGGTCGGCCAGGCTCCAGCGGATGGCGCGCAGGCCGAGCGCGGGATTCAAATGTTCCTGCTTGTTGGCCGATTTGCCGTCCAGCGGCTTGTCGGCGCCCACGTCGATGGTGCGGATGGTGACGGGCATGCCCTGCATGCCCTCGACCGCGCGCTTGTAGGCCTGGTACTGCTCCTCTTCGTCGGGCAGGCGGGTCTGGCGCGTGGTCGACTCGCGGCCCATGAAGAGGAATTCGCTGCGAAACAGCCCCACGCCCACCGCGCCGGCCTTGACGGCGCCCACGGTGTCTTCCGGCATCTCGATGTTGGCGAGCAGCTCCACGCGCTGGCCGTCGAGCGTGACGGCGGGCTTGTGGCGCAGCCGCGCGAGCCGGCCGCGTTCGAGGTCGCCCTGGCGTTGCTTGAAGCCGTATTCGGCCAGGATGATCGGAGAAGGGTCGACGATCACCACGCCGGCGTCGCCGTCGATGATGACCCAGTCGTCCTGGCGCACCAGCTGGCTCGCGGTGCGCGCACCGACCACGGCCGGGATGTCCATGCTGCGCGCCACGATGGCGGTGTGCGAGGTGCGACCGCCCACGTCGGTGACGAAGCCGGCGAACACGCTCTTCTTGAACTGCAGCATGTCGGCCGGCGAGAGATCGTGCGCGATGAGCACCAGCGGCACGTCGATGCCGTCGCCCGCGGTGGGATCGTCGTTGTCGTTGTCGTCGTCCTGGGAGGTGGCGCGCTTGCGGCGAGGCGGGCTCGGCGCGAGCACGGCGGCCGTGCCCTTCATGCGGTGCAGCAGGCGCTCGACCACCTGCTCGAGGTCGGCCTTGCGCTCGCGCAGGTACTCGTCCTCCATCTCGTCGAACTGGCGCGCGATGATCTCGAGCTGTGTGGTCAGCGCCCATTCGGCGTTGTAGAGCCGCTCGGTGATCCAGTGCTTGACGCCGCCGGTGAGGACCTCGTCCTGCAGCAGCATCTGGTGCACCTCGAGCAGCGCCGAGAGTTCGTGCGGCGTGTCGTTCGGGCCCATCTGCGCAACGCTGGCCTGCAGCTTGGTGAGCTCGTCGGCCACCGCGTTGCGCGCGGTGCGCACGCGGTCGATCTCGGTCTCGATTTCTTCAGGCTTGATGAAGTAGTGGGCCACGTCGATGCGGCTCGACACCACCAGCACCGCGCGCCCGATGGCAATGCCACGGGCGACGGGAAGGCCGTGGACTGCAAAAGTCATGGGACGGTCCTTATTCGCCTTCGCCGAACTTGTCGTCCATCAGGAGCACGATGGCGTTCATTGCTTCATCTTCCTGCTCGCCGTTGGTTTCGAGCTCGACGGTGCTGCCCAGTCCGGCGGCCAGCATCATGACACCCATGATGCTCTTGGCGTTGATGCGGCGGTCGCCGCGGGAGAGCCACACCTCGCAGGGAAAGCTGCCTGCGAGCTTGGTCAGCTTGGCCGATGCGCGTGCATGCAGGCCCAGCTTATTGCTGATGGTCACGGATTTCTTGATCACTGTGCTTTCTTTTTGCCTGGTTCTGGGGAGCCGCCACCGCCACCTGCATGACGCCGGCGGTGCCGCCCGCGAGGGCGCGCTGCACCAGCGTATCCAGGGGCTCGTGCCGATAGGTGACGGCGCGCAGCAGCATCGGAAGATTGACCCCCGCCACCAGCCGCGACCGGACGCCGTCCACCAGCTTCTGCGCCACGTTGCAGGGCGTGGCGCCGAACACGTCGGCCAGCACCAGCACCTGCGAGCGCGGCGTGTGCAGCTGCTGCGCGAGCGTGATGCGCGCGGCGGCCAGCGTTTCTTCGGGCGACACGTTGGGCAGGACGTCGAGCGCGACGATGGCCTGCTCGCAATCGGGAAACACATGCAGCGCGCACTGCCGCAGCGCGTGCGCGAACGGTGAGTGGGCGATGATGAGGATGCTGTTCATGCGAGGCGGAGGGCGACGCATCGATTATGCGGGGGCGCCCAGGGGAAGTAGATATACGACACAACGCAGCAGCCCCGAAAAACGGACAGTGCCGCCAGCCGGGTAGCTATCAGAACCATAGCAGATCGGCCTTCATGGAAGCCGCAAGCTCTCGAAGAAGGTTTTCGATGCTTCGGGCGAAGAAGGCTTGCCCAGCACGGTGGCCTGGTAGAGCGCCACGGTGCCGTCTTTCTGCGACTGGGCAAACCAGAGCACCTGTACCGGCGCCGATGCGCCCTGCTGCTGCTGCCGCGGCTGGGCATCGAGCCGCAGCGGCGCCGGCGCGGCGGTCGCGCGCTGGACGCTGGCGGGAGTTTCCGCCACCTGCGCCTCGCCCAGCTGGCCGCGGGTGGCGGCGTGCCATGCGCGGAGCCAGGCCTCGGCCTGCTCGGGGCCGCTGGCGGAGGCGTGCGCGATGGCGAAGGTCGCACCGCCGGCTTCGCAGCCCGTCATGTCGACCTGCACCGATTCGGCACCCAGCGGCAGCGCGCGGTTCGCCCGGTCGGCCTTGCAGGGCAGCAGCACGATCAGGCCGGATTCGGCGACCGGCACTTCGCGCCAGTTGAAGGTCGGGCTGCAGGCGGCGACCAAGGCTGCCGCTGCCAGCACGAACCGGGAATGGAGGACGGGAGACGGCATCGGAGAACGATTATCGAGCCGCGCCCAGGCGCCGCGAGCACGATCCGGCGGGCGGAACTAAAATCGCGCCGCCCTTGTCTTCCGTGTTGCCATGAAGAAATACATCGCCGCTGCCGCCGTCGTCCTCGCATTGGCCGCCGGCGTGGGCGTGTACCTCGGCTCCGGCGCCACCGCCGCACCGGCCTCTACCTTCGTGCTGCTCGACGGCACGCAAAAGAGCACGGCAGACCTGAAGGGCAAGGTCACCCTGGTCAATTTCTGGGCCACGAGCTGCGTGACCTGCGTCGGCGAAATGCCCAAGGTCATCGCGACCTACGACAAGTACAAGGCACAGGGCTACGACACGTTGGCAGTGGCCATGAGCTACGACCCGCCGAGCTATGTCGTCAACTTCGCGCAAACGCGCAAGCTGCCGTTCAAGGTGGCGATCGACAACACCGGCAGCGTGGCACAAGCCTGGGGCGACGTGAAGCTCACGCCGACCACTTACCTGGTCAACAAGCGCGGCGAGATCGTGAAGCGCTATGTGGGCGAGCCCGATTTCGCCGAACTCCACAAGCTGATCGAGAAGCTGCTGGCCGAGGCCTGATCTTCCGCTCCTCCCGCAAGAAGGCGCTCCCGAAAGAGCGCCTTTGTTTTTTTTCGCGAGGCGACGGCTTACTGGTTGCGAAAGCTGTCGTGGCAGGCCTTGCAGCTCGCTGCGGTCGGACCGAACTGGGCCTTGAGCGCGTCGAGATTGCCGGCCTTGGCGGCAGTCACCAGCTTGGCGGTTTCGGCGATCAGCTTCTCCTGGCGCTCCTTGAACTTGGCGTCTTCCTTCCAGATTTCGGGCTTGGCCTTGCCGCCCTCGGTGCTGGCGCCGAAGGCCGTCCACGGCAGCTTTGCCATGTCGGCGACCATTTCGGCGTTGGCCGCGGCAGCCGAGGCGTCGTAGGGCGCGCGTCCGTTGGCCATGGCGCCTAGGCGGCCGAAATGCTGGCTCATCACGAACAGCGCGCTCTGGCGGTACTTGATGGCGTCCTCAGACTTGGCGAACTGCGCTGCAGCGGGCAGGGACAGGACAGCGCAGGCGGCTGCAAGGGCGAACGGAGCAAGTCGGGTCATCGGGGGTCCTCATTGTGGGGAAAATGCCGTCGAGCGCGGCGCAGCGGCCGAGTGTAGGGGCTGCCTGCGACAGCCGCATAGCAACAACCCGAAGCAGGCCGGGGCCTGGACTTTGCTAATCTGCGCCTTCCGCAGCATTGCGCCCCGCGCCCTTCTCGATGACCGATTCTTCCGTGGCTGCCTTCCCGGCGGCCTCAGGCTCCAGCGCCCGCACGCGGGTCTGGGACCTGCCGACACGCCTTTTCCACTGGGCGCTGGCCGCAGCCGTCATCGGCATGATCGGCACCGGGTTGAACGATGCCATGGAATGGCACTTCCGCCTGGGGTACGCGGTGCTCGCGCTGCTGTTGTTCCGGCTGCTCTGGGGCTTCGTGGGCGGACGCTGGTCACGCTTTGCAGCCTTCGTCTACGGCCCGGGTTCGATGGCGGCCTATCTGCGCGGACGAGCGCGCCCGGACCATCTGATCGGGCACACGCCTCTGGGCGCACTGTCGGTGTTCGCGGTGCTGGCGATCCTGGCCTTGCAGGTGGCAACCGGGCTGATGGCGGACGACGAAATCTCGGCATCGGGGCCGCTCACGCGTTTCGTCTCGGGCGAGCTCGTGAGCCTGGCCACCGGTTGGCACAAGGCGCAGGGCAAGTGGATCGTGATCGCCCTCGTGAGCCTGCACCTGCTCGCGGTGCTGTTCTACGTGCTGGTCAAGCGGCACCGACTGGTGCGGCCGATGGTGACGGGCGACAAGCTGGTTTCCGCCGAGAACGCCGAGGTGGCGCCGAGCCGCGACGACGCGGCGTCGCGCTGGCTGGCGCTGGTGCTGTTCGCACTGTGCGCGGGCGTGGCGTATTGGGTTTCCTCGCTGCGCGTATGAGCTTTTCTGTTTCACGCCCCCTGCCGCTGTCGGACATGCCGGCGGTCGTGCTGCTCACGCCCGAAGAAGCTCACGAGATCGAGGCCACACGCGCGATCTTCCGCGACTACGCGGCCTCGCTGGACATCGACCTGGACTTTCAGGATTTCGACGGCGAACTGGCGCAGCTGCCGGGCGAGTACGCCGAACCGCGCGGCCTGCTGCTGCTGGCGCTGGTCGATCCGGCCAACGTGAAGGAAGACGCCGGGCGCGAGGCGCCGACCCTGCGGCGCGCCGACGGCACGCTGGCGCATGTGGCGGGGTGCTGCGCGCTGCGCCCGCTCGACAGCGCGGACTACGCGAACGCCGCCGAGATGAAGCGCCTGTATGTGCGCCCCGGCTTCCGCGGCCTGGGCCTGGGCCGGCAACTGGCCGAGGCGATCCTCGATGCCGCACGCAGCGCGGGATATGGCTGCGTGCTGCTCGACACACTCGACGACATGGAATCGGCGCGCGCCCTCTATGAAGACCTGGGCTTCGCAGAGGTACCACCCTACTATCACAACCCCGTCGCCGGGGCCCACTACCTGAAAGTGGAGCTTTAGCTCGACCCCAGGCTGCGCGCACTTCGTGTCGCTACGCCCCCTGCCGGGGGTGGGCGGGGAGGCCCCTCGAAGGATCCGGATTTATTTAACCGCGGGCTTGGGCCAGCAGCGTGTCGGCGTCGCTGACTTCGAACTTGCCCGGTCCTTCGACGTTGAGCGTCGCGACCTTGCCATCCTTCACGAGCATCGAGTAGCGGTTGCTGCGCAGGCCCATGCCGCGGCCGGTCAGGTCCAGCGTGAGGCCGGTGGCCTTGGCGAAGTCGGCGCTGCCGTCAGCCAGCATGCGCACCTTGGTGCCAGTCTTCTGGTCGCGCGCCCAGGCGCCCATCACGAAGGCATCGTTCACGCTCACGCACCAGATCTCGTCCACGCCAGCGGCCTTGAAGTCGTCGAAGTGCTGCACGTAGCCCGGCACGTGCTTGGCCGAGCAGGTGGGCGTGAAGGCGCCGGGCAGCGCGAACAGCGCGATGGTCTTGCCCGCCGAAGCCTTGGCCACGTCCACGGCGTTCGGGCCGATGCTGCAGCCTTCGCCCTCGACTTCGGAATATTCCTGCAGGGTGGCCGAGGGAAGGGTGTCGCCGACTTTGATCATTGAAAGTGCTCCTGAAAAAGAAAAACGGCCCACATTGTGGGCCGTTTCCGGATGGGCTGTAGCGAGCCGGGGAGATCAGACCAGAACGGCCTTCTCGACCAGACGGGTCACGACCCAGTTCTTGGTCTTCGAGATCGGACGGCTTTCCGTGATCTCGATGGTGTCACCCAGCTTGTACTCACCCTTTTCGTCATGGGCGTGGTACTTGCTCGTCTTGGCCACGATCTTGCCGTACAGCTCGTGCTTCACACGGCGCTCGACCAGCACGGTCACGGTCTTGGCACGCTTGTCGCTGACCACCTTGCCGATCAAGGTGCGCTTGAGGGATTTTTTAGGTTCCGTCATGTTCACTCCTTACTTGGCGGCGGGGGTTTCTTGCTGCCTCTGAGCAAGAATGGTCTTTGCGCGAGCGATGTCGCGACGCGTCACGCGCAGCGTCGAGGTGTTCGACAGCTGTTGCGTGGCCTTCTGCATGCGCAGACCGAAATGGGCCTTCTGCAGATCCTTGATTTCGGCTTGCAGGCCTGCGACGTCCTTCGTGCGCAGGGTTGCGGCCTTCGTCACCTTGGCCGGAGCCGCGGTTTCTTTTTTCTTACGGGTTGCCATCAGTGTTCTCCTCTCAGGCGCCGAGCTGGCGAGCGACGAACGTCGTACGCAGCGGAAGCTTGGCGGCGGCCAGGCGGAACGCTTCGCGGGCGAGTTCTTCGGGCACGCCGACGATCTCGAACACGATCTTGCCAGGCTGGATTTCGGCGACGTAGTACTCGGGGTTGCCCTTACCGTTACCCATCCGCACTTCAGCGGGCTTGGTAGAGATCGGCTTGTCCGGGAACACGCGGATCCAGATACGGCCACCGCGCTTCACATGACGCGAGATCGCGCGGCGAGCGGCTTCGATCTGGCGCGCCGTGAGGCGGCCGCGATCGGTGCATTTGAGACCGAAGTCACCGAACGCAACCGAGTTACCCGTGGTTGCGATGCCGGTGTTGCGGCCCTTTTGTTCCTTGCGGAACTTTCTGCGTGCAGGTTGCAGCATGTTTTGTTACTCCGTAGTTCTAAGACCGATCACTCGGTCTTGGCACCGTCAGCTGCTGCAGCTGGCGCGGCTTTGCGGACGCGCTTAACGGCGGGTTTCGAGTCACCGGCACCGCCGGTTGCTTCTGCAGGCTTGTCGCTGCCATCGGCCGGAGCGGTGTTGCCACCGATCGGGCCGCGGGCACCGGCGCGCGGGCCGGGACCACGACGGTCCGAACCCGGACGGTCGCCACCCGGGCGGCCATCGCGGCGCGGACCGCGCGGACGACGTTCTTCTTCGGGACGCGGCGTTTCGACGGCCGGCAGGTCGTTGCGACCCAGCGTGTCGCCCTTGTAGACCCAGACCTTGACGCCGATGACGCCGTAGGTGGTCTTGGCTTCCGAGGTGCCGTAGTCGATGTCGGCGCGCAGGGTGTGCAGCGGCACGCGGCCTTCGCGGTACCACTCGGTACGTGCGATTTCGATGCCGTTCAGGCGGCCAGCCGACATGATCTTGATGCCCAGGGCACCCAGACGCATGGCGTTCTGCATGGCGCGCTTCATGGCGCGGCGGAACATGATCCGCTTTTCGAGCTGCTGCGTGATGCTGTCGGCGATCAGCTGCGCATCGATTTCGGGCTTGCGCACTTCTTCGATGTTGACTGCAACCGGCACGCCGAGCTGCTTGCCCAGTTCGCGCTTGAGGTTCTCGATGTCTTCGCCCTTCTTGCCGATCACGACGCCCGGACGTGCCGAGTAGATCGTGATGCGTGCGTTCTTGGCGGGACGTTCGATCATGACGCGCGAGACCGAAGCGTTCTTCAGCTTCTTCTTCAGGTATTCGCGAACCTTGATGTCTTCGGCCAGCATGCCCGCGAAATCGCGGTCGCTTGCGTACCAGCGGCTGGACCAGTTACGGGTGACCGCAAGGCGGAACCCGGTTGGGTGGATTTTCTGTCCCATATTTCTTCCAGGCCTTCTTAGTTGCCGACCGTCACGTACACATGGCACGTGGGCTTGCTGATGCGATTGCCGCGACCCTTGGCCCGAGCGGTGAAACGCTTGAGCGTTGCACCTTGCTCGACGTAGATGGTCTTGACCTTCAGCTCGTCGATGTCGGCACCGTCGTTGTGCTCGGCGTTGGCAATCGCCGACTCGAGCACCTTCTTGATGATCACAGCGGCCTTTTTCTGCGTGAATTGCAGAACGTTGAGCGCTTGATCGACCTTCTTGCCGCGGATCAGGTCCGCGACCAGACGGCCCTTGTCGACCGACAGGCGGACACCGCGGAGGACTGCACGTGTTTCAGACATGGTCGTTCCTTACTTCTTCTGGACTTTTTTGTCCGCGGGGTGCCCCTTGAACGTACGCGTGAGCGCAAATTCGCCGAGCTTGTGGCCGACCATCTGGTCGGTGATGTACACGGGCACGTGTTGCTTGCCGTTGTGCACAGCGATGGTCAGACCGATGAACTCGGGCAGAACCATCGAGCGGCGCGACCAGGTCTTGATCGGCTTCTTGTCCTTGGTCGTCACGGCCTTGTCGGCCTTGGCCACGAGGTGATGGTCGACGAAAGGACCCTTTTTGAGAGAGCGAGTCATTGGCTATCCCTTACTTCTTGCGACGCGACACGATGAAGACCTGCGTGCGCTTGTTGTTACGGGTGCGATAGCCCTTGGTCAGATTGCCCCATGGGTCGACAGGATGGCGGCCTTCGCCAGTCTTGCCTTCGCCGCCACCATGCGGGTGGTCGACCGGGTTCATCACCACGCCGCGAACGGTCGGGCGGATACCCATGTGACGCTTCACACCGGCCTTGCCGAGTTGGCGCAGGCTGTGCTCTTCGTTGGCCACTTCGCCGATGGTTGCACGGCATTCGATGTGGATGCGGCGCACCTCACCCGAACGCATGCGGACCTGGGCGTAGACGCCTTCGCGAGCCAGCAGCGTGGCCGACGTACCGGCCGAACGTGCGATCTGCGCGCCCTTGCCGGGTTGCAGTTCGATGCAGTGGATCGTCGAGCCGACCGGAATGTTGCGGATCGGCAGGGTGTTGCCGGCGCGGATCGGGGCTTCAGCGCCCGACAGCAGCGTTGCACCAGCTTCCAGACCGCGCGGGGCGATGATGTAGCGGCGCTCGCCGTCGGCGTAGCACACCAGGGCGATGTGGGCGGTGCGGTTCGGGTCGTACTCGATGCGTTCGACCTTGGCCGGGATGCCGTCCTTGTTGCGCACGAAGTCGACAACGCGGTAGTGGTGCTTGGCACCGCCGCCACGATGACGGATCGTGATGTGGCCGTTGTTGTTGCGGCCGGCCTTCTGGAACTGGGGTTCCAGCAGGGGAGCGTGAGGAGCCCCCTTGAACAGGTGGTCACGCGAGATCTTCACCGCGCCGCGTTGGCCCGGCGAAGTGGGTTTCATCTTGATGACGGCCATGATTAAGCGCCTTCCCCGACGAGGTTGAGCTCTTGACCGGGCTTCAGGGTCACATAGGCCTTGCGAACGTTGTCGCGGCGGCCGATGGACTTGCCAAAGCGCTTGGTCTTGCCCTTGGTGTTGAGCACCGACACGCCCTGGACTTCGACCTTGAACATCAGTTCGACAGCGGCCTTGATCTCGGGCTTGGTGGCGTCTTGCAGCACCTTGAAAGTGACAGCGTTCGACTTCTCGCCGACCATCGTGGCCTTTTCGGACACGATCGGGGCGACCAGCACCGCCATCAGGCGGCCTTCTTCGAACGTACGTTCAGCGGCGGTAGGGTTCACGCGGCTCATGCGAACATCTCCTTGAGCTTGTCGACGGCACCCTTGGTGACCAGCACCTTCTTGTAGTGAACCAGCGACACCGGATCGGCGTAGCGGGGTTCGACCACGAGAACGTTCACCAGATTGCGCGAGGCAAGGTACAGGTTTTCGTCGACTTCTTCGGCGATCACGAGCACGGACTCGAGATTCATTGCCTTGAAACGGGCTGCCAGCGGCTTCGTCTTGGGCGAATCCACGGTCAGCGAATCCACCACGGCCAGACGGCCTTCGCGAGCGAGCTGCGAGAAGATGGCGGCCATGCCGGCGCGGTACATCTTCTTGTTGATCTTCTGCGAGAAGTTTTCGTCAGGCATGTTCGGGAAGATCCGGCCACCCCCGCGCCACAGCGGCGAGGACGTCATACCGGCACGGGCGCGGCCCGTTCCCTTTTGCTTGAAAGGCTTCTTGGTCGAGTGCTTGACCTGCTCGCGGTCCTTCTGGGCGCGCGTGCCTTGGCGGGCGTTGGCCTGGAACGCAACGACGATCTGGTGGACCAGGTCTTCGTTGTAGTCACGGCCGAACACGGTCTCGGGGGCGTCGTACTTCGACGCGGCCTGGCCTTGTTCGTTCAGGAGTTCGAGTTCCATTACTTCGCTCCTTCAGCCGCTTGCGGCTTGGCCTTGATGGCGGGACGCACGGTGACGAAGCCACCCTTCGAACCCGGAATCGCGCCCTTGATGAGCAGCAGTTGACGTGCTTCGTCGATGCGGAACACGTCGAGGTTTTGCGTCGTGCGCGTGACGTCGCCGAGGTGGCCCGTCATGCGCTTGCCGGGAAACACGCGACCGGGGTCTTGTGCCATGCCGATCGAGCCGGGAACGTTGTGCGAACGGCTGTTACCGTGCGACGCGCGTTGCGAGCTCATGTTGTGGCGCTTGATCGTGCCAGCGTAGCCCTTACCGATGGAGGTGCCTTGCACGTCCACCTTCTGGCCCACGGAAAACACGCTGGCTGCCGCAATCACGCCGCCAGCCTTGTGCTGACCTGCGGTTTCTGCGGTAACGCGGAATTCCTGGATGATTTCGCCAGCTTCGACACCCGCCTTGGCGAGGTGGCCGGCTTCGGGCTTGGTCACGCGCGATGCTTTGCGCGAACCGAACGTCACCTGCAGGGCGACGTAGCCATCGGTCTCTTGGGACTTGATCTGGGTCACACGGTTGTTGGACACATCCACCACCGTGACAGGAACTGCGTCCCCGTCATCGGTGAAGAGACGCATCATCCCCACCTTGCGGCCCAGCAACCCGAGGGAGTTGCTCAGACTCATTTGTTTTCTCCAAAAATGGAAGACTTCCTTCGCCGCTGCCACTTCAATTGGCGACAGCGTTTGGCCGATTCCCCAAGGTTCCCGGCCCGCGAAAGAAGGTTGATAAATCTCTGCCCGAACTACACCCGCATGGACGCACCAAGGGCAGAGCCAGCGATTATAGCCCGCGGCGCGGGCCCATTGCAAGGGCGATTGTTGCGCCTGTTTGGGGCCCTATTTGGGCTCTTTTGGCTCTTTGGCGGGCAAGGAGATGATCTTTTCGCCCTCGTCGGACGATTTCACCTCGCCGGCACCCTTCATGGCCGGCACCCCCGATCCGGTCTGCACAGGGATCGCGACGATGCTCATGGCGCCGTTCTGCGTGACAAAGACGTTCAGGTAGGCAAGGCCCTCGCGGTCGCTCGTCACCGTGGCGGTGGCGGTCGTACGCTGGCCGGCCGGGAGAGCCAGGCTGCTGCTCGTCGTCAGGGTCAGGCCGGTATCCGTCGTCAGGCGCGCGGTGGCCCCGGCCGGATCGCTCACGCCGTCGAACTGCAGAACGACAGAAACCGGCCGGCCGATCTGGGCCCTGCCGTCGACCCTGTACTGGATCACGACACCGGAATCATTGGGCTTGCGCGCCGCGACCGTCATGGCCGCATGGCGCGAAGAAGCAACGTGCTTGGCCGCTCGGGGCGCGGGCACGCCGTCCGCGAAAACCGGCGCCGACGTGGCAGCGAGCGTCAGCCATGCCGCAGCGGCAATCATCGAGCTGGAACGGGGGTTCATGGTGGCCTTCCTCACTGCTATTGAATGGTTACGTTGAAACACGTGCTAGCAGCGGAGTTATTGAGATCGTTGACAACCAGGACATAGTCGCCGGCCGAAAGGTTGACCGAACTGGTATTGCGGCTCACCACACCACCTTTGTAGATCGCGAAATTGGCGCTGGCACCCACCGGCGGGGAGACCACGAACTGGTAGCTGCGGCTGGCCGGAGCCGTAAACCTCAAGTACGCAAAGCTGCCCAGCTTGTTGCCATCGCGCTGCGGATCGGCGGCATTCGTCACACAAGCTTGTGTAATCGAGCCGCCGATCGCTGCCGGCTTGTACATCGGCAGCACGATCGGCAAGCCGCCATCATTGTTTTCCGATGAGCCATAGGCATCGCTGCTGCCCGCTATGTTCTGCCCCGCCAGCAGCGCAGCCAGCGCCTGCGCACTGCCCGGCGCCGTCGCATTGAATGCCGCCGCGAACGGATGGATCGACGTGACCGGCGCACCACTGCGGAACTGGAACCCCGTCATCGTGTCGTGGATCGGCTTGAACCCGACCTGCTGGTTGAGATTCCAGAAGATCGACTGGATCGAGGATTCGCGGAACCAGCCCGGGTTGGATGCCGGCCCCCTCGTGAGGTCGAGGCTGCCGCCCTGGGCCTGGCCGGGCCCACCCGAATCGACATAGTTGTTCCGCCCCAGCGCGATGCCCGACCAGCCGTTGCCCCATCCTTCGGAGAAGGCAAGCCGGCGATCGATGAGCTCGCTCGTGGAATGGGCGCCGCCCGTCGAATCGTCCCGGCTGAAGGAGGCCTGGTAGTAGTGCCCCCACTCGTGCGCGATCACCGGCGCATCGAATTCGTCGGTATCCACATCCTCCTTGCCGAGCACATAGATTTCTGCACCCGAACTCCTGCCGACGAAGAACGTGGTGCCGATCTGTCCCAGCGCGATACTTCCGCTGGCGTTCGTGTTGTTGACACTCCAGAACACCTTCAGCGACGGAAATGCCGTAGCCGGCGCCACAGACAACACCTTCTGCATTGCGGTGTAGATCGTGTCCATCACGGCGAACGGCCCGGACACGCGCTGGCTGGTGTAGCTCGATCCACCCCAGCCGCTGCCGGCTCGCAGGTTGCGGGTGAGTGCCGCACCTCCCGTGGAGAACGCCGACGACTGCATGGAATAGATCGCGTTCGACCGGGTGTTGTCGCGCACGGTGACGTCCCAGCTCGGCGCCGAACCGGTGCGGGTCAATTGGGCCCGCACCCGTACGATGACAGCCGTGTTCGCCGGAACGGTCACAGCATAGGCGCCGCCGTCGTCTGTGGAGGTCGTGGCCAATTGGCTGCCGCTGGTGGCATCGAGCACTTCGACAAAAGCGCCACGCACCGGCTTGACCGAGGTGTCGGCGTACACGAGAGGGCCATTCGGATTGGGCACAAACTCATAGGTAGCTGTACCGCTCAAAGCGACTTGCGTCGTTGCCACAGGAGGCACGGACACATCACCACCGCCGCCTCCTGTTGCCGCAGGAGGCAGGGACAGCACAGGAAGGCCCCCACCGCCCCCTCCTCCTCCACCGCCGCAAGCGGCCAACAACGCCGCCGCGATGCACGCCATCAAACCGGACGCAAAAGAGATGCCTTGTCTCATAGCTGTGCTGCCCTCGTTTCAGCTGCATTGCGCCCCGCCCCATGGGGGCCGCAGACCGGCGAGGATGCCACATTCGTGAGACAAAAAACAAAGCCCGCCTGCATTTCTGCAGGCGGGCTTCGTCAGTAACCGCGGCGCGAAGCCGAATGGATTACTGCAGCTTGATTTCGACGTCCACGCCGGCCGGCAGGTCGAGCTTCATCAGCGCGTCCACGGTCTTGTCAGTCGGGTCGACGATGTCCATCAGGCGCTGGTGCGTACGGATTTCCAGCTGGTCGCGCGACGTCTTGTTGACGTGCGGCGAACGCAGGATGTCGAAGCGCTTCATGCGGGTCGGCAGGGGCACGGGGCCCTTGACGATCGCGCCGGTGCGCTTGGCGGTATCCACGATTTCAGCGGCCGACTGGTCGATCAGCTTGTAGTCGAATGCCTTCAGGCGGATGCGGATTTTTTGCTTGGTAGCCATGGTGATTCCTTTGCGTCCGGCTTAGATGTCGAGGATCTTC